>JAXMBX010000005.1:0-160061 GCA_046349635.1 Planctomycetales bacterium | reverse complement strand
AAGAGGAGTTTGCCTCAAGGCAACGGTCATTTTGGTCGGCTTGCGACCAGAGGTTTGAGACCGGTTCTCAGAAGCGTGCTTGCGGAGGGGACCGGGATAACAGAAGAATGGGAAGCCCGACGGCTCGAAGGACCGTACGGAGTCGGACCAAATAAGTCGAACCAATCAGTTTTCCCTGATATTTGAGAGTTCCATGACCACGTTGCTCGACCGTTTTTTGCGCTATGTGCGTATCGATACCCAATCGGATGAGTCCAGTTCCTCGGTTCCCAGCACGATGAAGCAACTGGACCTGTGCCGGCTGCTGGCGGACGAATGCCGTGCCCTGGGACTGCAGGAGGTCACGCTGGACGAATATGGGATCGTGATGGGGACGATCCCGGCCACGGTTTCCGGGAATGGGCCGGCAATCGGCTGGGTGGCCCACGTGGATACCTCCCCGGAGACGTCCGGCAAAAACGTCAAACCTCAGGTTCTGGCCAACTATCCGGGAGGTGACATCCCCCTCCCCGGCGACCGGTCGAAGGTCATCCGGGTCGAGGAAAATCCGGAGCTTAAGACGCTGATCGGGAAGACGATCATCACGACCGATGGGACGACGCTCCTGGGTTCGGATGACAAGTCGGGGGTGGCGGTGATCATGGCCGCCGCGGAATACCTGATGCAGCACAAGGAGATTGCGCACGGCCCGATCCGGGTCTGTTTCACCTGCGATGAGGAAATCGGCCGGGGCGTGGATCATCTCGACCTGAAGAAGCTGAACGTCTGCTGTGCCTACACGCTGGATGGAGGTGGGACCGGCGAAGTGGATATGGAGACCTTCTCTGCCGACAAGGTGACGATCACCGTGACGGGGGTGAATATCCATCCCTCGATCGGCAAGGGGAAGATGGTGAACGCGATCCGCATCCTGGCGGAGTTCCTGGCGGCCCTGCCACCGGAGTTATCCCCCGAAAGAACAGACGAACGAGACGGGTTTCTGCATCCGTACCATATTGAGGGGAGCGTGGCGGAGGCGAGCGCCGGTATGCTGCTGCGGGATTTCGAGACGGAGAAATTGCTGGAGTATCGCAAGCTGCTGGAAGGGATAGCGGCGAAACTCCGGGAGAAACATCCCCAGGGGAAAATCGACCTGAAGTTCGTGGAGCAGTATCGGAACATGCGGGACGGCCTGGACAAAGAGCCGCGTGTGGTTCCCAAGGCGCTCGCGGCGATGCGCGCGGTCGGGCTGACTCCCAAGCAAACAATCGTGCGGGGAGGAACAGACGGTTCGCGGCTGACGGCGTTGGGTGTCCCGACACCGAATCTTTCCACAGGGGAACACAATCCTCATTCGCCGCTGGAATGGACCTGCCTGGAAGAAATGCAGACGGCGGTGGATGTGCTGGTGAAGCTGGCTGAAGAGTGGGGAAAAGAGCGGGCCTGAACAGGGAGGTTTGCGAATGTCTCGGCTGGTGGTGGTGAGCGATACACATGGGAACCTGACGTCAACGCGGCAGGCAACGGAGATGATCGAGCGTCTGCAGCCGGACTGCGTCATCCACTGCGGAGACATCGGGGATACGGCCGTCATCCCGTTCTTCGACCGCTGGCCGACCCATTTCGTGTTTGGGAACTGCGATCCGGACGAGGTTGCATTGACGCGTGCCATTGAAGCGGCGGGGCAGCATTGCCATCGGCGCTTCGGGAGTCTGGAGCTGGAGGGTGTGAAGATCGCATTCCTGCACAGCGATGACCACAAGCTGTTCCAGAACACAATCTTCTCCGGGGAATACAGTCTGGTCTGCTACGGGCACACGCATCAGGTCCTGACGGAAACCGTCGAAGAGACGATTGTGCTGAACCCGGGGGCATTGCATCGTGCGCGGCCGTACACGTTCGCAGTGGTGGAACTGCCGCAGTTGAGCATTGAGATTCAGACGCTGGCGTGAATCAACGTTGAAGGAATGATTTTACGATGTCGGAACTGAAGCAACCGCTGCGGTGGGGGATTCTGGGGACTGCCAAAATTGCACAGAAGGTCCGTCGTGCCATTGGGCTCGATGAGGGATCGGCATGCGTGGGGATCGCCAGCCGTTCGCCAGAAAAAGCGGCCGAGTGGGGGAAGGTCCAGAATGTGCCGCGCAGTTATGGAGGCTACGAGGCGCTGCTGGATGATCCCGAGATCGAGGCGGTGTATATTCCCCTTCCTCCGTCGATACACCATGAGTGGACGATCCGGACAGCCGAGGCGGGAAAGCACGTGCTGTGTGAGAAGCCGCTGGCGGTGAACCATACCCAGGCTTCAGAGATGGCGGCTGCCTGCCGTGAGCATGGAGTCCAGTTGATGGATGGGGTGATGTGGCAGCATCACCCGCGTACGAAGCAGATGATTAAGGAGATCGAGAGGGGCGCACTTGGAAATCTGCGGCGGTTGATGTCGGGGTTCAGTTTCTGCTGGGATCCGTTGCCGGTGGAGAACATTCGGCTGCAGTCAGAACTGGGGGGCGGGGCACTCCTCGACCTGGGCTGGTACTGTGTCGGGTGTATCCTGTGGGCGAGTCAAAAGATGCCCACGCGGGTCGAGGCACACGCCCGCTGGTTTCAAGAGGTGGATTGCAGCCTGAATGCGCAGTTGTGGTTTGAGAACAATTTTCACGGTATCTTCGACTGCGGCTTCGAAACGACCTGGCGGAAGTGGTTCGAACTGGCGGGGACGAGCGGGTCGCTGGTGTGCGATGATTTCGTCGCCCCGTGGTCCGAGGAGAAATCCCGGTTCTGGCTGCACGATTCCCAGGGTAAAGCAACCGAATGGGCCTTCGGAAGAGAGATTCAGGAACGGGAGATGATCGTTGACTTCCGGAAACTGGTGCGCGGAGAGATCCAGGAGAATTCGTGGCTGGCACTCTCTCTCAAGGTACAGAAAGTCTGCGATGCGCTGGCCGAGTCGGCGCGCAAGGAACAAATCGTCGAACTCTCGTAGTGCTTATTGCAGGGCCGAGGGGAGATTGGACGAGCAGAAGTAGAGAGCCCTGGGGACTGAGGCTTCCAGGATTTTGCGGATCTGTTCCGCAGGATCCCACTGTTGCATCCGGGAACCGAGGAGCAGTTCACTGAGGCCGCTTTCGGTTTCGTACTTGATGACGCGAGCCTCGGTCAGCTTCAACTGCTTCTTGAGATCCTCGATGGCATCTTCTTCGAAACCGATTTCATCGACGAGGCCATTCTTTTTGGCGTCGTCGGCGGTGAAGATCTGTCCCTGGGCGAGGGGCTTCAGTTTTTCCAGCGGCATATCGGGCCGATTGTCCACGATGATCCCGAGGAACCTCTGAAACGCCTGATCGATGATATTCGTCCAGAGCTGACTCTCTTCCGGGGTCATGGGACGGAGCGGATTTAGCGCATCCTTGAACTTGCCGGTCTTGAGGGGATCAGACTTGATCCCGAGCTTGTCGGCGAGGCCGCCGATTTCATAGCGCGGGAGAATCACGCCGATGGAGCCGGTCCAGGTGGTGGGTTCGGCATAGATTTTCCCGGTTTTGCCCGCCCCCATCGCGATGTAATAGCCACCGGAAGCGGCGATGTCCTGCATGCAGACGATGATCGGCTTTTTAGCCCGAAGTTTTTCCAGGCGGTGATAGATCTGATGGCTGTCGGTCACCAGTCCGCCGGGACTATCGATCACCAGGACGGCTCCTTTGACTTGATCGTCCGTCTCGGCCTGCTTAATCGCCTTGATGATCCGCTCGGTATAGGGAGCCATGATCGTCGTTTTGACTTCGATCAAGGCGATCTTGTCCGTGCTGGTCTTCTTGCCGGAGTGGTATTTCTCGCGGGGAGCTCCTTCGCCTGCGAAGTAATCCTGTGAAGCGGAAAGCAACGCGAAGTTGGTCATCAGCGAAATCCCGAGGACCATGTACAGAAACCTTTTCCCCATCTTCCCGAAGAAGGTTTCCTTATTGGTATGCACAATCACCTGGGGAACGGGGGGCTGCGATCCGGAATTGGTGGCGCCGGTTGATGTTTCAGACATGGGAGAGGACTCCGTTCGAGAAAGAAAAGGACGACCGCCGTAAGGAACCCGGCAGACCAAAGCTGGGACGGGAACAGCCCGCTAATCTGGGGCAACTGCGGCAAGTCTACCTATTGAAACGATTCTGCTGCCGGTACGACCCATTTTATCCCCAAGATCGTTACTCACGCTACAACCGGTACAGACGGACCGACGATAGATATTTACCAGAGGATGCGCTAGCCGGGCAAGCGTCCGGTTATTCGTATCGCGGGCTTGGAGTGAAACTCCTTTTCTCTCCCTGCGTCCTGGGAAGCAGGACGGGTGAGTGAAAGAGGCTCCGACACTTGGGAAATCCCGGGGCGGAGTTGAGTCCTGCACTGCAGATTCGAGTTCGTCGGTTCTTTCAAGAGGTGCAGATATGCACACGTTTCTTCGCAAACAACTCCCGCTGGGGCTTCTTTCCACACTGGTGATGGTGCAGACGGCTGCCCAGGCGCCGTTGCATGCCCAACAGGGAGAAGGTCAGGGAAATCGCCCGGTCCGATTGCAGCCCGCGAACAAGCGACCCGCCGAACCGCGACGCTTGAACTCGACGATCGTTCCGGCGGTCAATCCGAATCTTCCGAAGGTACGTAGCGTGCCTGTGAGGGTACGCGAGACGCAGTCACCACAAGCCGCGCCGATTCCTTCCACGCCGGAAGATAGCGCACCCGTGCAGCAGATGGCCGGTCCGCAACCGACGGTTCAACAGAATTCAGGTCAGCCCACCACCGGTCAGCGGTCGGAGATCCAGCGACAACTCGATGAAATGTATCGTCAGCAGGGGCTGAAGGCGCCTGCGATGAATTACCAGTCCCTCCCTCAAGTGCAAGCAGCCCAGGCGCAATCGCCGGCGCAGGGAGACGATTCCGAGGAAGAGGGAGAGGACGAGGAAGCCGCCCCCCAACAGCCCAACGGAGCACAACAGCGGACCGGCATGCCGATGCGGCAGATGCCAAGTACCGCGATTCGTGGAACACAACCTGGACAAGGAGGTCAGAACCCCCAGGAACCGGCATACAAGGAGCCCAACCTGTTGAAGCGGTGGTTTGGTCCGCGCAGGAAGCCGGAGCAACCGCAGGCCCAACGTCCGCAGCAGTTTTCGCAACAGGGTCAGGGTATGCCCCGCGCTCCCCAGGGGCAACAGGTGCAGAACCGCCCGATGACTCCGTCCGAACCTCCCAACGCACAGATGTTTAATCCCCAGGCCCAGCAGCCGGCGCAACCTGCCGCTCAACCCGCTCAACAACAACCGCAACTGCAGGTTCAGCAGCCGACTCAGCAGACGGTCCAGCCCCCGGCTCAGCCTGTGGCGCAACAACCTCCCGCTCGCCCGGGGCGTGCAACGCTGGAGAGCGGCAATCCGCAACGTGGTCCGGGACAACCGCAAGGAACTCCTCGGCCGCGGACCCCCGCAACACCCACCGCCCAATCGCAGGTGGTGGTCCCGGTGCAGACTCCTGCGCAGCCCGCACGTCAGAATCCCGAGGAAGAAGAGACTCAAGACGCTGCGCAACAACAAGCTGCCCCCCGGGAAGATGATATTCCGCGGTTGAGTGATGAGCCGATTCAGGAACAAGAAAAGAAAACGGCCGAAGCTCCCAAAAAACCTGCGGCCCCAGAGAAGAAGAATCCCTTTGAGAATCTGGAGATCTACACTCCTGACGAACCGAAATCGGCCGCTCCGGCGGCAGAGACTCCGGCCAAGGAACCGGCGGCGAGCGAAGCTCCTCCGGCTGCCGCGGGTCCGGAGACGGCCACTCCGAAGATGGAAGTCCCTCAAACGGACGCTCCGAAGACTGAAATACCCAAGGCTGAAACACCCAAGACGGATGCTGCTCCAGAGAAGCAGGCCGGCCCGGAAAGCACCGCTCCGACCGGCAAGCCTGTCAGCACTCCGCCGGGCAAAACCTCCATGCAGGATCTGCAGACCCGTCCGCAAGCGGTCCTGTTCCTGGATGGAGAGGATGATGAGCAGCGGGAGAAGTACCGCATGCTGGCCGCGTTCCCCGAGAAGTCCGGGTTCAAGGGGTTCTGCCCCACGGTGCTGCGGGATGAACGAGATCTCGTCCGGGGCCGGAAGAATTACCAGCTCACGTACCACAAGCATGTCTACGTCTTCTCTTCCGCGAAGGCTTTGGCGACTGCCCAGGCGCATCCGGAAAAATATCTCCCGGCGGCAGAAGGGCAGGACGTCGTGCTGCTGAAGGAAGCGGAGAACGTGGACGGTTCGCTGGATGCGGCGGCGTGGTACCGGGGACGGTTGTACCTGTTTGCCAGCCGGCGGAACCTGGAATTGTTCGCTGCCAATCCGACGTTGTATGTCGGCACGGAGACGACGATTCCGATGTCGCAGGAGAAAGGGAAGCCCGCGTTGAAAGTGACCGAGCAGCCCGCTGAAGTCTCCGATGACGAAGAGGAAATGGAGGAGAGCGAAGAAGAGGCCAAGGAGAATAAGGCTCCGGCCCGGAATCAATCTCCCGCCTCGATCCTGAACGGCCCCAGCTCCACTCCGAAATCGAACGGCTCCGGAAACCCCGTTCCTCCTCCCCCTGCCAGCGAAGAATCGGATGAACCGACGATGCCGGGCAAGAAGATCAGGGCGGCAAAGTTCTCGGACAACAAGACGGAAACGATTCGCACGCGGACGGTCATCCGGGTGTCAGTTCCGGGGAAGTAACGCCTCACAGCGAAAACCGGGCGCGGACGATTTCCGTGGCGACCGTGCGGAACTTATACCACGTACTCAGTCTGACCCGCTCCGAGAAGACGTCGAACCGGCGATGCTCGATCTTGTCGAGCAAGCCGGAGTAGATCCGGAGCATCGTCCCCAAAACCGGACGGGTCTCCGCAGAGAGATACGGCGAGAGACGGGAGGCGGACCGGTAATACTCCCGCGCCCGCGAGACCTCGAAGCGCATAAGTTCCGTGAAGTGCACATTACGACGAGCGGCCAGGAGATCCTCGGACTCATAGTGGAAGCGTTCCAGATCCTCGCGGGGGAGATAGATCCGCCCCGCGATGCTATCCTCCTTCAAGTCCCTTAGGATATTTGTGAGCTGGAACGCAAGGCCGCAGTCAATGGCCAGTGGTTGTGCCTGGGAGGCATCGACTTCCCAGATCCGCAGACAGCAGAGGCCGACCGCTCCCGCGACGTGATAGCAGTACTGTTGAAGATCCGCGGTCTCCATTTGCACCGGCTGCAGATCCATTCGACACCCGCGATGACATCGCAGAGCAAATCGACGGAATCCGAGCGCTCGAGCGTGTCATCCAGTGCGGGCCAGACGGGATGCGGGTGCGTTGATCGGGAGGAGAGCGGAGGTCACGCTCCCATTGATCGAGGCTGCGACGTCGTTCTTCCAGAGTCAGTCCCGGCTCGTCACCCAGATCATCTGTCAGCCGCATGAAGGCATACAGCGCGCACATCCCCTGAAACCGGGGACCGGAAAGTCCCAGGAAGGAATAGTAGAAATTGCGTGCGGTCTTGCGTGCCAGTTGATGGCAGTAGGACCGCGAGCTTTCCAGGCTGATGGGGAGGGTCGTCATCCGTGAACCAACGATCCTCGCCGCCATGAGAGAAACGCTCTGGGAATCCGTACACAGGATAACGGATCTGCGGAAGCGGGTCGAACTCAGACCAATTCTCGCTCAAACCGGTTTCTGGGCGAGGAGTTTGTGCTGCCAGTAGTCCAACTGCTCCTTGACCGACTGTTTTCCACCGGATCCGAAGCTCCGCAAGGCCGCCACGGCATTCCAGGCCCCCAGGATATGGAAGATGTCATCGTCGATGTGGGAATCGGCCTGCTGCAGATCGTCCAGACTGAGATCCGCCAGGTGGCATTGTCGGTGGTCACAGAGTCCGACCAGTTTGCCCACCGTCTCGTGAGCGGTCCGCATGGGAGTCCCCTTCTGGATCAGGTATTCCATCAGCGCCGTGGCATCGAGGAAACCTTCTTCCAACCGGGCGTCGATCTGCTCCCGCTGCAGACGGGCACCCAACACAATAGCGGGCGCCAATTCCAGGCAAGCGGCAATGGTGTCATAGGCGGAGAACAACGCCAGTTTGTCCTCCTGCAGATCGCGGTTGTAGGCGAGAGGAAGCCCCTTGACCAGAATGAGCAACTGGGGAACAGCCGCCATGACGCGGGCACTCTTCCCCCGAATCAGTTCCAGTACGTCGGGATTCCGCTTCTGGGGCATGATCGACGAACCGGTGGTGTAGGCATCCGGAAGTTTCAGGAACCCGAATTCCGTCGTGCACCACAGAATCCATTCTTCCGCCCAGGTGCTCAGGTGAGCCGCGATCAGAGACAGGCAGAAGACAAATTCGATCAGGAAGTCCCGGTCGCTGGAGACATCGAGGCTGTTCCGGGCGACATCCTGGAAGTCGAGCAGTGCGGCGGTCAGATGGCGGTCAATGGGAAGCGTGGAACCGGCGAGAGCGGCTGCGCCGAGGGGTGAGACGTTGACCCGTTTACGGCAATCCGCCAATCGTTCCCGGTCCCGTTCGAATTTCTCACAGTAGGCGAGCCAGAAGTGGACGACCTGCACGGGTTGGGCCCGCTGCAGGTGGGTGTAACCAGGGACGATGACGTCGAGGTCATCTTCCGATCGGGCGACAAACGCGGACTGCAGTTCGAGAAGCAAGGAGTTGATCTGGTCGATGGCACCCCGGACGAAGAGTTTCAGATCGGTTGCGACCTGGTCATTGCGGCTTCGTCCGGTGTGGAGCTTGCGGCCGACGTCGCCGAGCTTTTCGATCAGCCGGCTTTCGATGTGCATGTGGATGTCTTCGAGTTCAGTCCGGAAGCGGAGTTCCCCCTTCTGGATTTCCTTGAAGACGTCATCGAGCGTGGCGACGATGAGATCCCGTTCTTCGGGGGTGAGGAGGCCGACTTCCGCCAGCATGCGGGCATGGGCCTGCGAGCCTCGGATATCCACCTGAGCCAGTCGCGCATCAAAACTGATCGACTCTGTAAACTTTTCGACGCGCGGGTCGGTCGCTTGGGCGAACCGTCCCCCCCAGGCTTTGGCGGACACAAATGTTCTCCGGTGAATCAGATACGTCAGAGATCGGGCTTTCAGTCCTACTGTAGACGGTTGAGAGGGGGATGGTCAACCACGTTGTGGTGAGGGATTTCCTCCCGGTTGCGGCATTCTCCAAATCGGTGATTGACAACGCTCTGAACCGGCTCTTAGCGTGAAGATTGGTGACGGTTGTATCGAAGATTCCGAATCTGTGGGGGAGTTATGGCGACGTCTCGAAGCAAGTGGTTGGGGGGAATGGTGTGCGTGCTGGGATCGACGGTCTTTGCGGCCAGTCCGCAGTCGCCGGAGGCCTCGGGCGTGATTCGCGACCCGAACTGGAAGATTCAGATTCTCTCGTCGTCGCAGGCGCGCACGGTCGTGCAGGCTGCTGCTCCTCGTCCCGAACCCCCTGCTCCGGCTTCCGCCGGTCCGACTCTTCAGGCGCAGGCGAACGCCCCGCTGAAGGTTCCCGCCGATGCCCCCAAGGATTCCGACGAACCGAAAAAGCTGCAGGAGGCTCCGTCTGAAGCGGGAGAACACCCGTTCACGGCGGTGGTGGTCCCCACCATGACCTATGCGGAAGCGTACAACGCCGTCCCGTTCCGTCGGAATGAATACGATGCCAACCCCGGCTATCGGCATGAGACGGCTTTGGAACTGATGTTCCAGACCCTCCGCCCGACGACGGTCGTGAAACAGTATACGCCGCGACTGGAACGCTACCCGGACTTCTATCAGTATCCGTATGCCCGTTTTCCGTACATGCGCAACGACGTCTACAACTACGGCGGGATCATGGGGATTCCGTACAACGTCTACTCCACACGATAATCGGACGACGATTTGAAGTCGATTTCTTCCGGCAGGTTGAACCAATCACCTCAACCTGTTAGAACGCATTGCGTTTGAGTGTCGCGTCGAAATCGATGGTTTCTCTGAGCTTTTCGCCGCGAAAGTCGCTACAGATGAACTCAATGCGTTCTTTGAGTTCCGCAGGGGTCTCATTGCGAGTGCGCTCGTGCCGCAATGCGATCCCGAGGATTTCTGCGGAAGTAATTCATGTCGGATTCGGGACGTAAAGCGGTCGTGCTGGTGAGTGGAGGATTGGATTCCGCCACGGTTCTGGCGATTGCGCGGCAGCAGGGTTTTACCCCGTATGCCCTCAGCTTTGATTACGGTCAGCGGCACAAATTCGAACTGGAAGCTGCAAGGAACGTGTGCCGTTCGCAAGGAGTCCAGCAGCACGTCACCCTGAACATCGACTTGCGGGCCTTCGGCGGATCGGCGCTGACGTCGGATCTGGCGGTTCCCAAGGATCGGGACGAAGGGGCAATGCAATCGGGCATTCCGATCACCTACGTCCCCGCGCGGAACACCGTGTTTCTGTCGTTTGCGCTCGGCTGGGGGGAAGTGCTGGGGGCGTTCGATCTGTTTATCGGCGTGAATGCCGTCGATTACAGCGGGTACCCCGATTGCCGCCCGGAATTCATCGCGGCGTATCAAACGCTCGCGAACCTCGCGACAAAAAGCGGCGTCGAACATCCGGGGAGTTGGAAGATCCACACGCCACTCATTGATCTGACCAAAGCGGAGATCATCCGCACGGGGTTGGAACTGGGGGTCGACTACAGCCTGACCCACAGTTGCTACGATCCGGACGCGAGCGGCCGGGCGTGTGGACATTGTGACGCCTGCCTGCTGCGGTTGAAGGGTTTTCAGGAAGCCGGAATCCACGATCCGACGTCTTATGCGTGACGCTGTGGTTTCACTGGAACAGGTGGTGAAGACATGAATGCAGGCGACATGTCCCCCGATTCTGTGAATGCCCGGCAGTTGTCAGAGGATCAAAAAGACTATCTCTGCAGGGAATGGCGAGAACTGCGGTTTTACTATTTTTTCTACCGTAGCAAGAACGCCTGGATTCTTGAGGGAAGTCAAGCCGGGCTGCTCAACTTCGTTTATCTGGTCCGGGCTTACACTCTCAATCCACGCCATCAGCAAATTGGAGAGCACACGCATCTCGGGCCATACCTCTCTTTGACGATCGGCACCGCGCCGAAACCCGAGATTAACGATCACTGGATCGCGGGACCGCTTCCTGATCTTGCGCGCCTCTCAAAAATTTTTGAAGAGCGTTTGCTGGCCGCTTCACCCGGAGATCGATTCTCCCTGCGGGATGAGTTCGCTCCGGATTCTGCCTGCGATCTCGTCTTTCAAATCCACGATTACAATTTTGATCCGGCTCTGCTCGACCCAAACATTTGAGTAAGGCAAGCGGCTATTTCTTCGCTGCGGCCTGCTGTTGCAGGGCGTGCCAGACGGCGGCGAACCACATCATTCCCGCACGGCGCTGGCCGATCGGTGAGAAGTGCCTCTTGGTCCCGATCTTCCCCCGATTTTCGCCCGTAAGCAGATCGGTATCCGGACCGGGATAATAGCCGGGGGAGTGCCATAGCTGGTCGATGGCGGCGCGGATTTTGGCTTCGGGCTGGGGGTAGTTATAGACAGTAGGATGCAGGGTCGACTTCGCGGGGAGCCAGGGGGGATCATAGCCCCATTCCTTCGCGAGTGTGTCGCGAATGACTTTCATGTTGGCGAGATATTTTTCGGTGTCGACTCCTTCAATGACGTCACTCTCCCCCTGCTGCCAGAGGACGAAGCGAAATGCGGGGACCAGCTTTCCAGCAGTGATCATGCGGGGCAGCAGGTTGCCACCGGGGAGCCATTGCTTCGAAGAGGTTCCTCCGACAGCGACGTTGATCAGGCCGATGGGGACGTCGATCACTGGCAGCAAATAGTTCGCAAACGCGGGCCAGATCGTTCCAAACTCACCCACGTGCGGCATCGGATCGTTCGCGATCTGCCAGGTGTTGGCAACGTAATCGAGCATCGTGATGCGGCCCGCCGGGTCTTCAACTTTGAGGAGTTCGTCATTCGCGCCACCGGCATACGACTGGCCGGAGATCATGAAGACCTCACCTACGCCGACCAAATCGACTTTTGCGCTCGGCTGCATCCCTGCGGGCGCGGCCACAGACCGCACTTCGATCGAATACCAGCCTCCCGCGGGAAGAGTGATTTTCGTCTCCCAGCGATTCTCTTTGAACGTCCCCATGACGGGCTTCCAGGCGGGGACATCCGCCGACCCCGCCGCACCGCCCCGAACGCGAACTTCCATTCCTGCCGGCTGAGGTCCGGTGAATTCCACGTGGAGGGGAAATTCCGCCTGACCGAGACGTGGTCCCTCGGGTTCATGGACCGAGGCATGAACGGGATCGTAGCCGGTCCGTTGAAATACCTGCCGCGTCCGAGGGGAAATGACTTTCAGCGTGGATGCCGGATCAGCTCCCATCCCCACTTGCGGGGCGAGACTCAGCGCCCCAGCCGACAAGAGAGAGTGCTGCACGAACTGCCGCCGGGTCCAGGAAGTCTGGGACATTTCAACCTCGCGATGCCAGGGGTGAACTTCAGAAGGTGCTTTATATCGCAAGGAAAAGCCGACGATTTAGTCCTTGCGCTGTGACAGAGGGAGAAAATAAACCCGCATGCCGTTCACAACCCGGCTCCCCGTGGCGCGGGACTTCCAATCGTCGTCGTCATGCGCTCCCTCGGGAAGGGGGGCGGGTTGAGTGGCGGGAACAAAGTGGACCGTTTTTTCCCGTCCCTGTTCCAGTCTGGAAATCCGCTGCTCGAGAGCGGCGATTTTTTCCAGCAGTTGGGCAGTCGTGGGTGCGGGAGGATCTTTTTTGGCCTGTTCCGGCTTAGGGGTCTCCGCCCCCCAGGCAAAACAGACCAGACCGACGGCGAGCAGACTGATCCCAAATCCAATTCGTTGTGTGGCTGCCAGCATGTTTCCCTCCCTGGACGCTGTTCTTCCGTGAGGATCGCCCCGAGAAAATCAGGGGGGGATCTTGTCCCGGAACGATAACAAAATTTGAGAAATTTCGGGAGAGGGAAGATCCGGGCGATGCTTTTGCCCGCGAGCGGGGTTCAAACCGACGGCGTGGATTTTTTCCATTTCATAGATTTTCCCGTTGACCAACTTCTACCACGGTAGTAATATGACTTCTACTTCGGTAGAAGAAGCCGCCGAGGAGAGGGTGATCACGGGAGCAGCCCAGAGCAGGGACGGAAAATGACGTCAGGCATGTCTACGAAACATCAACTCGCCGCATTGCAACTCGCGATCATGCAGGTTCTGTGGGACCGGGGGGAAGCGACCGTCGCCGAAGTCCGGGAAGCGCTGGAACAAGCGGGGCGACCGCTGGCCCACACGACAGTCGCCACCATGCTCACCAAGCTGGAACGTAAAAAACAGGTGGACCGCCGGGCCGTCGGCCGGGGGCACGCCTACCGCTCCCTGTTGAAACAGGAGCAGGTCAGCCGTTCCATGATGAATGACCTCGCGGAAAAGCTGTTCGCGGGAAACGTGACGGAGATGGTCTGCCATCTCCTGGACAACAGTGAAGTTTCCGCCGAGGAACTGGCCCGGCTTCAGGACCTGATCCGCCGCAAACAAAACGGGGAAACCCCTCATGCCTGATTTCTTGCCGGACTTCTTACATGCATTCTTGCAGGGTACAGGAACGTGGATTCTGACCTGGTGGATGCACTCCACGCTCCTCATCGGCGGGGTCTGGGTGCTCTTCAAATTCCGCCCACAGATGAGTCCGGCGTTACAGGAACGGCTGTGGAAAACGGCCCTCGTGGGGGCGTTTCTGACTGCGACCGTGCAAACGGCAGGCTGGTGGCGGTCCCCCTTCGCAATTTCGCTGGCCACGGCACGATCGATCCCGGCGGCGAAAGAAACACCTTCCGACCCCCGGGTAGAACTGCTGCCCGCTCTCGTTTTCCACAATTCCCTCCAGGCCCGGGATGCCGGATTGCCAGAAGTCGAACGTGTCCGCCTGCCGCTGAAGATCGCGAGACAAGAGATCCCTGCGGAAGCGACTTCGGCGAAATCCGGGAGTGTCGCGACATCCCCCCTGCTCTTCCCGAATGCAACCTCGTGGTCCACTGTGACTTCCTGGTTTACTGTGCCTGCATGGCTCACCTGGGCCTGGCTCTCGCGGCTGGCGGGATGCGTTTCAATGGCCTTCCTCACCTTTGGCCTGATCCGCTGGGGAAAACATCTCTCCGCTCTGTTTGCGGAGACACGGACACAACAACTGCTTACGGCAGGGACCGCGGTGGAGGTGCTGGCGGAACTCCAGCATGACGCGCGTTATCGCCGCACCATCCGCCTGATGGTAACGGCAGGAGAGGAAGAACCGGGTGCTGCGGGATGGTTGCAGCCGACGATTACTCTTCCCCAACGCGCCCTCGACGAATTGAGTCGGGCGGAACTGAAAAGCCTGCTCGCCCACGAACTGGCCCATCTCGTACGTCGCGATCCCCTGTGGCTCGCGGGAACGTTTCTGGTGCAACTGGCGTTTCCGTTTCAGCCTCTGCTCTGGCCTGCGCGGCGTCGCTGGCAACAGGTCGCCGAGGTGGAATGCGATGCGCTGGCGGTTGAATGGACGGCCGATCCGATCGCTCTGGCGGAATGTCTCACCCGGGTCTTGAGCTGGAAGCTCCCCCCCAATCCCTCGCTGGTTGTCGCCACGTTGAGCCAGGGGGCGGAACTTTCGCGGAGAGTGGAAAGCCTGCTGGAAGACCCCGTTACTGATCCCTGGCGGAGCGGTCGCTGGCGACGATTGCTGTGGCCGCTGTCTGGAGTGCTTCTGCTGGGCGTGACACTCCTGGGGCCGCAGGTGACGGGCATTCTTCCCTTGCCGCGGACATTCGCGGCGGACGAACCCAAAGCCGAACAGTCATCTGCTGCCGTCGACAACAAGCGAATTACTGTCGATGAATTCGCGGAGCTGCAGAAAGAGATTGCACTACTGAAGCAAGAACTTGAAGCGGTCAATCAAACGGCCTTCAGCATTCCCCCTAACAACATCGAACAAACTGCGGAACAACAGCAACGGTTTGCCGAGTTGCTGGCCCGTTTTGCGAAAATGAAAGCCATCGGCAATCAGTTCGTCCAGAAGGGAGAGCGTTTGCCCCGTTCCGTCGCGGAGCTACTGAAAGAAATACCACTCCCCCAGCCTCCGCGGGAGCATAACGATGCGCCCGTGGATGATCGTCGGATGCCCTAAATTCTCCCACAAAATGAACCGTGTTTCAGACATCAGGAGCAGAGCATGAAGAAATTTCTGTCACCGAGAATGACGATCCTGACCGGGATTGTGGCGTCGATCGCGCTGATCGCGACGCTCACCACGGTCAGCCATTTGTCCGCCCAACCCAAGGGTCCGCCGCCGCGTGGCGCAGACCGCGACGAAGATCGTGACGATGACGATCGTCCGCCGCCGCCACGTCGCCCGCGAGGCGATGATGACGACGACCGGGAAGAACGTGGCCCGCGCGGTCCCCGTGGACACCGTCCTCCACCTCCCCCGCACGAACGTGACGAAGATGATGACGGCCCCCGTGACCATGGTCCGCGCGGCCATCGCCCGCCGCCACCCCCGCATGAACGGGATGACGATGACGGCCCCCGCCACATGGGAGGTCCGATGGGTGGCCGGATGATGGGACGTCGTGGTCCCGGCGGTCCGGAGATGGACTTCCTGATGATGATGCATCCCGACCGTCCGATGCCGACGTATGAGCATCTCCGTCGGGCCGCCCGTGAACTGGAAAAGGTAGGCCGGAAGGATCAAGCGGCTGCTCTCAATAAGGAAGCGGATGCGGCTGAGGAACAGTTCCGCAAGGAACATCCCCCCGGAGGCCCCGGGATGCAGGAAGTCCAGAAGACGGTCGCGGAACTGAAAGGGGACGTCCAGACACTCCGGAAGCAACTGGAGGAAGTCCGGGCCGAACTGCAGAAGCTGAAGGACGCCGCGGCTCCCAAGAAGGCCGCTACTGACACCCCTGCGACTCCTCCGAAAGGTAGTGCCTGATCGGAACAGAGACCTGACTCCCCCTTTTTCAGGCGGGGGTTTTGCTGTGGCTCCATCCACTGCAAGACTCCCGCCTGTTGTTTTTGGTACCATGCCTGCAGACTCTCCAATCACATCAGGGAATGCAGCATGACTCCACAACTTCTGGCGGGGCGGGTGACGGTGATCACCGGAGGCTCGAACGGCATCGGCCGGGCGACGGCGATTCTGTTCGCTCAACATGGCGCGCACGTCACGGTCGGAGATATCGACCAGATGCCGGAGAATGAAGAGGCTTTTCAGAACCTGGGGATTCGCTCAGAGACGTGCGATGTCCGGGAGCCGGAGGCGTTGCGGCGGTTGATGGACGGCGCGGCGTCAGCGTTTGGCCGGCTGGACATCCTCGTCAATAACGCCGGGGTGGGGATGGTGAAGCAGATTGACGCGGTCAGCGAAGAGGACTGGGACAAGTGTCTCGACACGAATCTCAAAGGTCCGTTCTTTGCCTGCAAAGCGGCAATCCCCTGGATGATCAAATCGGGGGGCGGGTCGATCATCAATGTCGCCAGCAACGCCGGGCTGCTTCCCCGCGCGCATGATCCGGTCTACTCCATCAGCAAGGGAGCGGTGGTGGCCCTCACGAAGAGTCTGGGGTTATGTCACGCGAAGGACAAGATCCGTGTGAATGCGATCTGCCCCGGCCCGGTGGAACGGACCCGGATGCTGGAGACCGACCTGCTGCAGCACGCCGATCCGGCAGCGGCGCGACGTCAACTGCTCGAAGCGAGTCCGCTTGTTCGAGCGCATGGGCGGTTGATCACGCCGGAGGAAGTGGCCCAGGCGGCGCTGTATCTGGCGAGTGACGCTGCGATCATGGTCTCCGGCACCAGTCTGGCGATTGATGGTGGGAAGTCGCTGGGGGTGCCGGGGAAGTAGGGGTTATTCGGGATATCGATGGCCGGTCAGGATTCGTACCGGTAAATGTTCAGAGGAAGTGCGCTGAATTGAACTCTCCTCTTGTGCTGCCGCACACAGGTAAACTGAGTACGGTTAACCTGTGCTACTCGTGAACTGCTCTCAACTCACTGCACAAGCCTGAACATATTTTGATCACAGGCTTCGAGAATTATCGAATTCCCTTCCGACGAGCTCACGCCAATCTTCCGCATGTTCGATGCGAGTCTCCCCCGATAAACGGTCCACGGAAACCTTGAACAAATAAAATGGTTGTCGTTCACCGGCAAACCAATACGTGATGTAGACAAACACACGCAGCCCTTCGGGAGTAGCCCCAAGGACTCCCTGCTCTTCAAGGTCTCGCGGGATTGTCCCTACAGGATAAAGCTCACGGTATTTCTTACACCCCATGGCGATGGCTTCGTCTGAGGACAACATCTCTGCACCTTTTCGCAATCTTTCAGTACCAAGCGAATCAGTTCAGGCAAGAAAACTTCACTGCAGGACTCAGACACAGCGAACTCGCTCACTGTTCGCGCCACGACCGTCACATGTTGAAAAACCTCCTTTTCCAAGAGCATTTTCACCCCTCTCACGGCTCAATCGTTACCACCACGCGGCCATAACGGGTCAGAGGTGGGGAGCCGTGGTCGCGGACGGTCAGGATGATGTGGAGGGTGCAGGGTTCCTTCACTTCCGGCGTGATGACATTCAACATCGAAGAATTAGGCTGGTCGATCTTCAGAGGGCCGCGATAGGTCCCTGGCTCGGGATAATGCCACCACTCGTACGTCAGCCGGTCGTTGTCGGGGTCGCTCGTGCCGCTGGCATCCAAACGCAAGAACTCACCCGGCTTCGGGGTGCGGTGGCGCGGGCCGGTGATTTTGACCGTGGGCGGATGGTTAGCCTCTGCCCGTGATTTTACGCACCAGTCGAGACGGGCGCGGAAATCGTTCTGCAGATCCGCCGCGAACCGGCGTAGGGTCTGGTCGCGATGCGTCTTGCCGTCCCAAGTGTCTGCCTGGTTGGCCCAGTAGTAATTGGCGTTCGGAAAGGCCTCCTGGCGTCCGTATCGCCCTGCCCAACTGCCCCATGTCGGTTCGTTGGGATCGTTCATCCCGGTGGGGACGAGATACAGAAACGTCATCGTGTCCCCTTCTTTCTGCGGATGGGTGGTGTTGAGCGGATAAAGAGCACCAAGCGGGCCGTGGCCGGTGAGAAGATCCCGCTGCACGTCGAAGCCTCCCGCAGTTGCGGTGATGCCGGAGAAACGGTGGTACCAGCGACGTCGTTCGAGTTCGGGGCGGAAAGTATCGACCCAGATCGGAAACGGGGGCTGCAGTTTCGTCGTGTGTTCTTCGAACTTGTCGGCGGAGCTTAATCGGAGTTTCTGCTTGAACTTCGCGTAGCCTGCCTGGCCCCGTTCTTTCAGGACCTGGTCGAGGGCCCGCTTGAGGCTGCTTCCGTCCGAGCCATGATCGGTCCCCCAGTTGAGGAACCAGATGGGACGAGGATCAGCCGCATCGACGGCGTTGAGAATCAACTTCACTCCAGCATCACCGCCGAATCCCGCGACGGTCCGCTTCTGCAGTTGCCCTTCGGTCGGATAGCGCGGGTCATGCTGGATGAGGTGCGAATAGCATTCGCCATAGGCTTTCAGTTGCCTGCGGATGATCCCCATCCCGGTCCGCTCGGTGTTGAGGTTCTCGCCGTCGCGGGCCCGTTCGCGGGTGCCGATGATCCCCTCGACGTCCCACTCATTGACATAGAGCAGAAACCGGACGAGGGACTGTTCATCATCCGGGTCGCCGCCGGCATCTGTCTCGACGATCACGCGCAGGCGTTCGTGCGCGCTTGCTCTGGTCGAGGTAACTCCTGACAGCCCCAGCAGTGACAGGGCAAAAAAGACAAAGGGACCTACGATCGAAGACCGTAAGTCCCTTTGCTGGAGTGCCCAAGAGAGGAGTCGAACCTCCACGAGTGTTACCTCACTAGGACCTGAACCTAGCGCGTCTGCCATTCCGCCACTTGGGCCTGTCCACCAACCGCAAAACGGGGTGGGAATCGGACAAATTACCGCATCTCACCACGTCCCACAAGTCACGGCGGCTTGTTTACCTTCCCGACGCTGCGAAATCGCCGTAAGACTCGATTCTATCGCTACTTTCGGACGTTTCTACAAGTCCCGGTTGTAAATCTTACGCTCTCCCAGCCGGGAGTGACAAATTCGATCCGGAAACTGGATCTGATCCCGGTTCGATGCCAGAATTCCACGGTCGACCGGAAGCGCCGTCAAGGACTTTCCGGCGGCAGAGTGGAAGAGACGACGGACGCTCAACAGGGGGCGAGGGGCCAGATGCGGTTACTGAGTTACAACATCCACAAGGGGATCGGTGGACGGGACCGCCGTTACAAACTCGAGCGGATCATCGAGGTGATCGAACACGAGAACCCCGATTTCATCTGCCTGCAGGAAGTGGACCGGCATGTCCGCCGATCGAAGTATCACGACCAGCCCCGGCTGCTGGCGGAGTACTTTCACTCCGTGGGGCAGATGTATCAGTTGAACGTGCATCTGAAAGAGGGGGGCTATGGGAACCTGCTGCTATCGCGCTGGCCTTTGAAAGCCCACCACCAGGTGTCGTTGACGTATCAGGGGCGAAAGGCGCGTGGGGCACAGATCGCCCTGATTGATACGCCGGAAGGGCCGTTGCACCTGATTAACTGGCACCTGGGTCTGGCGGAACGGATGCGTCAGTGGCAGGTGCGGCACCTGTTGCATCACCCTTTGTTCCGGGAGTCGGACAAGCATCCGACGCTGATCATCGGGGACTTCAACGACTGGCGGAATACGCTCGCGCGAAAAGTGTTCCAAGAGCATGGCTTTTCGCAGGTCACGACACCGCCGCGACGGTTTCGTTCTTTCCCGGCGTATTGGCCGATGGGGTCGCTTGATAAGGCCTTTCTGCGCGGGGAGATTCATCTGAAGCAGGCGCACGTGGTCCGAACCCCGATGGCGAAAAAGGCGTCCGACCATCTGCCGCTGGTTCTGGATTTCCACCTCGCCGGGGCAATGATTGCTTCTCCCTCCGGACATCACCCGCATCACGCGACGCATTCCCACCCCAAGCAGCATTGATCTTGGTTGGGGGAATCTGCCGTCTGGAGTGGTTTGGGGGGCATGGCAAAATCTGCCGGTGATGTTTGGCACGCGGGCTGCATCTTTTGCCTCAGTGGTCTTTCCGGCGGGAATCTGGCGAAAACGGCTCCGAGAGGGGCAACTCCTCTCAACCTCGCGTGGGTTCACGACATACTGATTTACCGTGACGCGTTCGAAACGCATCGGAAAGCTCAGGACTTCAAGGAGGAAGCTGACTTGCGGACACAGGAATGGAGTGTCCAGAAAATCGCACCTGAGTGTGGCGGGAATCGAATCGGATTTTCGCCACGAAGCAACCTTGTTGAGGCTAGTTATGAGTATCAAGTGGATCTGCAGTGTGATGGCAATGTCGGCTTTGGCCGCCTGCTGCAGTGCCAATGATTTGTTGAAACTCGCGAAACCAACCCCGCTGCCGCAGGAGCCTTTGTTCCAGGGGTCACACCCCCCTACCCTGTCGCAATTGCAGGTCCCGGCCGTCGCGTCCAAGCCGGCAGAGAACGGCAAGAGTCCGGATGCTCCCCCGAAACGGGAAGTCAGCCGCGAGATGACGGCGGTGACGATGAATTACTGCCGCGCGTCGTTCCACCGCATTCGCCAGAACCCCAGCAAGCGGGTGATGCTGGAGGAGCAGTCGAAGATTCTCAACAACCTGAACCTGACCGGGATCGGCGACGAGGAAGTGATTTCTCTATATACCGCCGTCCTGGACGAAGTGGGTCAGGAGACAATCGCGGAGAAGGAACATCACGTCATCGAAAACGGCTACCAGCGGACAGTGCGGCAGCAGGCACTGGCCCGGGCGTTCGTAATGGGTGCGGAAGTGGGGACGGCCCAGTACGCCTCGGCCGTGCGGACCGGGGCCAATAGCTGGTGGGATTACCGGAACCTGACCGCCAACCGGGACGTCGATGCCTGGAAGGTGGACAAGACCCGCCTGCTGCAGGTGGCGGACAAGTCTTCCAAGTTCATGGACACCTTCTGGAAGATGGCGCAGAAGAAGAACATCCCCGACGAATGGCTGGTGCGCGGCGATGACCTGGACCGATTGGACCGGGCGGTCGCGGAACCGAATGCGGAAGTCCGTCTGCGGATCCTGCAGCGGATGGAAAAATTCCTGACGTACTATCCGCCGTACTGGTATCACGTCGCGCGGACGCAGCAGGCACTGGGTCAACTGTTCGCGGCGTCGAATACGTATGAACGATTGCGCGAGCTGGGACATGGTCATTTCCGCAAGGATGACATGCTCGCGGCAGCGCTCGCCAACCGGGCAGCGATTCAGGCTTCACTTCGCCAGCCGGATGCTCCCGCCACGGCGCGGCAGGCACTGGAATACTCAAATACCTGCTGGCAGGCGAACCTGGTGTGCGCCCGGATCCTGCAACAGAACAAGGAGGTTGCCTCGGCTGAGGAAGCAATCCTCCGGAACCTGGACGTCAACCTGGAGAAGAACCAGAGCCTGACGTGCCTGGTGGCACTGTATTGCGACGCCGGCGACAAACGGAAACTGGCAGCCCGACTGGGAGAGACCGAGACCGTGGCCGTGTTGCCCACGACGCTGCTGTTGAAGTGTGCCGCGGCGCTGGGAACGGACAAGCTCCCTGCACCGGCGATGAACCAGATCGTCTGTACGTTCTATGGCCTGGAACAGCACAGCGGAAAACAACTGTCGTTTGTGGCCCAGCAGAACTGGGAAGTGCAGAGCGCGACGGCAAACCTTGTTGCCCGCGGAGTGGATTACTCCCAGGCGAAGTCGATCGATCCGCAGAAGGGAAACTTCACCGTGCTGCAGTTCGCGCCGCCGGAGGGACGGGTCGCACGACTGGAGAATGGAAACGTCCAACTGGATCTGCACTATCCGGACGGGCCGCCCATCCGGCTGCACATGCGGCGGATGAACTGGACGCCTGAGATGGTTGCGTATGCCGAGGATCTGGCTAACCGGGAACGGGAGGTGGCCCAGAATGAGCAACAGGAAAAGGAATCGAAGGAGATGTTCCGGTGGTTCAGTACGCCACAGTCGAAACCGGTGGTCGCAAATAAAGTTCCGCGGAATAGTTTCGTTATTACGAGCGTGGAAATGGGGAAGGAACAGATTGCGCTGCTGGATCGCTTCGATCTCGATTCCTCCGGATCATCCTCGAAACTGATGGAAGACCGGGGGACGGAACACAAAACCGGTTTCCGCGCGCTCCCAGCGACTTTGGATCGCACGACCCCCGAAGCCCACGATGAGCCGAATGAAGACATCGAGCAGCACTCGGCCCATTCCGCCGTAGAGCCGGTGAGTCCTCCGAAAGGGATGAGCCTGCTGGGACTTCCGCTGAAATCCACCGAGCTCCAGGAGGCGGAGTAAGCGCCGTCTGGAGCAGGATCAGGCTCTCCCAGTGCATGACGACTCCTCTTGCCTCACCGACTACAATCGGACAAGGATTGTTCCGGCTGGGGTATAATCCTCGAGATCGAGTTGAGATCATGTTCGGGGTCTTCTTCGTTCCAAGGAGTGTTGTGATGCTGAAGTCTTCGTTAATGGCCTCCATCCTGCTGTCGTGTGCCCTCGTTTACGGGAATCATTTCCCCCAGTTCCGCGGTCCCAATGGGGTTGGGGTGGCGGAGATGACGCCGCTGCCGACGTCCTGGTCGGCGACGGAAAACCTGGCTTGGAAAGTCCAGATTCCGGGGGCCGGCTGGTCGCAACCCGTACTGATCGGAAATCGTCTGTTTCTGACGACGGCCGTTTCTGACAAGAACCTGAAGCCCAAGGATTTTTCCGAGGGGGTGAAACTCCCGCAGAGCATGGGACTGGGAGGACTGACCCCGGCGCCGGATACGGTCATTCGCTGGGAAGTGTTCTGCCTTGATGCCGCGACCGGCGGAAAGCTCTGGTCCAAGACGATCAAGGAAGGGAAACCGAAGCATCCGATTCACCCCTCGAATACTTACGCGACCGAGTCACCGGTGGCGGATGAAAATGGCGTCTACGTTTTCTTCGGAGCCACGGGGACGATCGCGGGGCTGGACCACCAGGGGAGCGAGCTATGGCGGCATGAACTGGGTGCCTTCGCGACCAGCAGTGGATTTGGGACGGGGAGTTCCCTGGCAATTCATAACGGGAAAGTCTTCGTGCAGCACTTCACGAACGGAAGTGCCTTGCTCGTTTGTTACGACACGAAATCCGGAAAGGAGATCTGGCGGGCGGAGCGTGCCCGCAAGGAAAGCTCCTGGAGTTCACCCGTGATCTGGCAGAACGACAAGCGGGTGGAACTGCTCTCCTCGGGGAACGATCTGATCTGCAGCTACGATCCGGAGACGGGGAAAGAACTGTGGAGATTGGGAAACATCAAGGCTCCGACCGCCTGCTCGATTGCCGCGGACCGGAAGCAAATCTATTTCGGAGCATCGGACCCGTTTTCGACGGGACCTTTGTTCGCGATGAAAGCGGGTGCTGAGGGTAATATCTCGCCGAAGAAAAAGAACGGAGAATTCCAGTCCCGCGCGTGGGAGGAAGCCAAAGGGGGGCCCGGGATGTCGTCACCGGTCTCTTCCGGAGCGTTTGTATATGTCGTCGATAACAACATTCTGAAATGCTACGAGGCGGCGACGGGAAAGCGTGTGTACCAGAACCGATTATCCTCAAGCGCGCTGGTGGCCGCGTGCCCCATCGTGGTTGGAGAAACTCTGCTCATTCTCGATGAGGCGGGAACAGGGACACTGGTGAAAGTCGGCCCGAAATTTGAAACGGTCGGAGGCGGCAAGCTGGACGATGTGTTCTGGGCCACCCCCGCCATCGGAAACGGCGCGATCTACTTCCGGGGAGTGGATGGGCTGTATTGCATCCGCAAGTGAAACCGGGGCGCATCAACACCCGACAGACTGCGAGAGAACCCAGGACTTCGTCGTGGCGAGGACTTCGGGAGTCTTCCGCGCGAAGCGGGCGTTGAGCAGCACCTTTCCAGACTGCAACAATTTCGAGACTTCCGGATTAACAATGGGCTCGCAGGCGAGAACCTTGTGGCCGACGTCATCGTACAGCTTCAGGAAGTCATCGTGCCGGAGCCGGTTGACGTACATGTAGCGATTCCCGGACAGGCGCGCCCACTGGTCATCGGGAAACTGCAGGAAATTGATCGGCGAGATGCTCTTGTCCGTGTGGGAGAAGTGGTCGGAGTAATCGATGTAGTGAATGAACACTCCATCCGGGCGGACGATGCGGCTCCCTTCCTTGAGGATTGCCTCCAGGATTTCACGGGGGATATGTTCGAAGACAGTGAAGGACATGTGGACATCGATGCTGCCGGCGGGAAGCGAGGTCTTCGCGGCGTCCGCGGGGGCGAGGTATTCAATGCCGCAGGTCTTCAGAAACTTTTCGAGGGGGAGATTTTTATCAGCGCTCAGGCCGACGAGCGTTTGCAGGCGGTCTTCGATGAGATAGCTACCGAAGATGCCGCGGATTTCGTCCTGGTGCTCGGCAGTATAAGCGATCTGCTCGCGGATGAGTTCGGGACGGAGGTACGGGTTGAGATCTACCGTGACGGTCCGCTCGGCTCCCATCAGCCAGAAGGAGAGGGGGACGGTGGGGACGCGGCCGGTGCCGACTTCGAAGAAGACCTTGCCCACGGGGTTGTAGTTGACGTCGAGGAGCCGTTTCCAGATTTTGACCCCGGCTTCGTAGCGCTCCACGGGGCTGAGTCGTCGCAGCCGGCCGAAGTTCCGCTGGATGAAGTAATAGCTCGGATAGGAGAGGGAATCCGGCAAGAGCGAGACAACGTTCTGGATCAGCGCTCGGGTTTTCCAATGCATTTGTGGCACACTTCCCTGACAAAACCGATCTCACAAGGTTCTCTGCAAGAGCGCGTTGCGCTTTCGTGTCGCGTCCAAATCGACGATTTTTCCGTGTTTTTTACCGCGACAGACGCTACAGATCATGGCGATGCGATCTAGAGAGTATGCCTCTCATCCGCAGGCTTGAATTCTTACGTTTTCGTAATAATACGTCAGAATGTTTAAGGAAAGCGGAGAATTGCCACAAAATTGGCCGGAAAGTCCTATGCTTCAAGAAGATGCGATTCTCTCCCCAGGGACGGAAGGTCTGCAAGTCCAAGCTCCTCCCGTTAGAGCGTGTAACGCTTTGGTGTCGCGTCAAAATCAACATTTTTACCGAGATTATCGCCGCGACAGACGCTACACATCAAATTGATGCGATCTAGAATCACGCCGGTTCCATCGTAAGGAATGTGCCTGAAACCTGTCTCAAACCCACTGCCCAAGCCCACAGCCCAACCCCACTGCCAAGAAACGGCCATGCTCACGTACTTCCTGTTGCTGAAGGGGATCCTGCTGTTGGGGCTGGTGCGGTCGTTCGTGACGTTCGAGCCGCTGCAGAAGCACTGGATCTTTTTCGCGATACTGTACAACGCCTTGCTGGGAGGAGCGAGCTGGGTGCTGCTGTTGAACATGCGTCCCGGAATGCCGCCGGACTGGTGGCAGACGTGGATGATGAAGACTTTCCTGCTGGTGCTGCTGTACTTCAAACTGCTGTCGAAGTTCGACGAGGGTGTGCTCTTCTGGATGATTTTCCTGGCGGGGTTCCTGGGGCTGATATGGTTCTGAGCTTTCAGGGTGCAATGTGACGTGTGACCTGGCAGTTATTCAATTCGAAAGCCCGCATGAAACCTCGAACTATTGTCCTTCTCGTCATCCTCGGATTGCTCATCTTCGTCGGAGTGCGCTACCCGTTGCGGCTTTCTTTTCTCAATCGCACGGGGCCGCTGGACGATCAGAAACTGGAGTTGCTGGCTAAGGGAAATGTCCCCTTCGGGCAGCTCTACATAGTGACTCCCCAAGAGCGAAAACATTTCACCGTCGAGCCTGAGAACGTCGTCCGCATATTGCAGGCCCTGCGTCCCCTGGAAAAAGCCGAGGCCCTCATGTGGGGAGGGGAAAACGATCCCTATTGCGAATTCGAAATTGATTACGGGGAGCGCCGAATCACCCTTGCAATTAACACGACTGAAGAACGAATGGAAATCATCGCGGAGGGGGTGACTTTCGTCGGAGGCAAGTCTGGCCTTTCAAACGGCTCGTACAGGAAATCACGGGTAACACCCTGGATTCCGCAAAACCTGCACCGAACAAGCCAGCTAACAAAAAACCCTAAAACGCGTCATACCTTGGTTTCATGCGGCAGTTCTTTCCAGCAGTCGGGGTTGGTCACATCCCCATTCCGGTCGATGCACCAGAGCACGCGTTCCACTCCGCAGCGGCGCAGGGCGGAGTTGATCGGCTCCCTGAGGTCAGAGAGCTTCCAGGCTGAAGCAGGCTGAGACGATTTTCCAAATCGCTCTTGAAAGAATTGCTTCCAGGTTCTGATTCGTGAAATCATCAGCACACAGTTCGCAAATTCTATCTGAAAGAGGGGTGACACAACGATCTCAACGCGGGTCTGCTCATCAAAGCGAATGTCACAGAACCCGCCGAAATCCCGCCAGAGATCGACCTCATTAACGCTTTGAAACTTTAGATCCAACCGGCTTTTGATCATTTCGAGAAACTCGATGTAATCTTCTTCAGCGGTGTGGAACGCGCAGATGTAAGAAAGTGGCTCGGTGGTCTTGGACATTTTGTTTGTCCATACTCTTGAGAGAGTGGTGGCACAACGATAGATCCTTGGCCGTTTCCGAGGATCGGGAAAAGCGAACGGAGAGATGGTGGCTGAGCCTCCATCGTCGCCGAGAATCCTTTGACACGCAAGATGTTATGTCGCGGGGGAGTTGGAGGGACCGGGAGGGGTGGATTTGCCCCGCAACCTTGATTCTCACCCCTGAATTGGTAACGTAGATAGACTTTGCGCGCTCACAAGGGACTCGTGGATTGGCGATCCTCGCGCAAAGGGCAGGTCTGGGTCTTTTTTTGCCGTGAAATCCCCGGCGCAACTGCTGCGCCGCGAGGGATTTCGGAAGACCCGCCGGCGATCCAACAGGACACCCCCCTACGAGAGAGCGCACACGTGCCCCGTCGCGACGATATTCACAAAATCCTCATCATCGGTTCCGGTCCCATTGTCATCGGCCAAGCCTGTGAGTTCGACTACTCCGGGACCCAGGCGTGCAAGGCGCTGCGGGAAGAGGGATACGAGGTGGTGCTGGTCAATTCGAACCCGGCCACGATCATGACCGATCCGGGGACGGCCGACCGGACGTACATCGAGCCGATCACCTGGGAATACGTGCAGCGGATCATCGAGCGGGAGCGGCCGGACGCGCTGCTCCCGACACTCGGCGGACAGACGGGGTTGAACACGGCGATGGACCTCGCGCGGCGGGGAATCCTCAAGCAACTCAACTGCGAATTGATCGGGGCGAAAGAAGACGTCATCGCGAAGGCGGAAGGGCGGGAATCGTTCAAGCAGGCGATGATCAAGATCGGCCTGGATGTCCCCCGGAGCAAAACGATTCACACGCTGGAAGAGGGACGGGCCGCCATTAAGGATCTCGGTCTGCCGGTGGTCATTCGCGCCAGTTACACACTCGGCGGGACCGGGGGTGGGATTGCCTACAACCGGGACGAGTTCGAGCAGATGGTCAAGAAGGGCTTGGCTCTCTCTCCGGTGAACGAAGTGCTGCTGGAAGAATCGATCATCGGCTGGAAAGAGTACGAGATGGAAGTGATGCGAGACTGTGCCGACAACGTCGTCATCGTCTGCTCCATTGAGAACTTCGATCCGATGGGTGTGCACACAGGGGACTCCATCACCGTTGCACCGACACAGACGCTGACCGACAAGGAATATCAGCGAATGCGGGACGCGACGATCGCCGTTATGCGTGAGATCGGCGTGGAGACAGGTGGTTCGAATGTCCAGTTCGCGATCAACCCGAAGAACGGGCGCATGGTGGTCATCGAAATGAACCCGCGCGTCAGTCGCTCCAGTGCACTGGCTTCCAAGGCGACCGGGTTCCCGATCGCGAAGATCGCCGCGAAGCTGGCGGTGGGCTATCGGCTGGATGAAATCCGTAACGACATCACACGCGAAACGCTGGCCTGCTTCGAGCCGACGATCGACTACGTCGTCACAAAGATTCCGCGGTGGACGTTCGAAAAGTTTCCGGATGCGGATCCCTTGCTGACCGTACAGATGAAGTCGGTCGGCGAAACGATGGCGATCGGACGGACGTTCAAGGAATCGTTCCAGAAGGCGCTACGCGGCCTGGAGACGGGGCACTTCGGCCTGGGTGGGGGTGCAAAAGACTTCTGGGGGACCGACCGACAGCCGACGCGGGACGAAATCGAACAGAAGCTGGCGACGCCGAACGCGGAACGGGTGTTCTATATCCGCTATGCCTTTAAGTCCGGCATGACGTTGCAGCAGATCCACGAGTTGACGCACATCGATCCGTGGTTCCTGGAGCAGATCGAACAACTGACCAATATCGAAACGGAGATCAAGAGCGCGGAACGGCTGGACAAGGCCTCGCCGGAACTGATCCGCAAGGCGAAGCGCAACGGCTTCTCCGACAAACAACTCTCCTTCTGGTGGGATTCCACGGAGATGGAAGTCCGCCATCACCGGAAGAGCCTGGGGATCACGGCGACGTTCAAACAGGTGGATACGTGTGCGGCGGAGTTTGAAGCGTACACGCCGTACTACTACTCCACCTACGAAAGCGAAGATGAGGCCCCCGCTCCGCGCAGCGACATGAAGCGAATCGTGATCCTGGGTGGTGGTCCGAACCGGATCGGCCAGGGGATCGAGTTCGACTACTGCTGTTGCCAGGCGTCGTTCGCGTTGCGGGAACTGGGAATTGAGAGCGTGATGGTGAACTCGAACCCGGAAACGGTTTCGACCGACTACGACACGTCCGACCTGCTGTTCTTCGAACCGCTGACGACGGAGGACGTGTTGAACATCTGCGACCGTCTGCAGCCGGACGGGGTCATCGTGCAGTTCGGCGGTCAGACGCCGTTGAACCTGGCGCGCGGCCTGGAAGCGGCGGGGGTAAAGATTGTGGGGACCAGCCCGGACATGATCGACGTAGCGGAGGACCGGAACCGGTTCCAGGCGCTGCTCGAAAAACTGGGGCTGCGCCAACCTCCGAACGGGATTGCGACGAACGTGCAACAGGCGCGTCACGCCGCGGAACAGATCGGCTACCCGGTGCTGGTCCGTCCCAGCTATGTCCTCGGTGGCCGGGCGATGGAAATCTGCTACGACGAAGCCTCCGTGATCCGCTACATGACGCAGGCGGTCGATGCCAGCCCGGATCGCCCGGTGCTGATCGACAAGTTCCTGGAAGATGCGACGGAAGTGGACGTGGATGCCATCTCCGATGGAGAGATCACGCTGGTCGGCGGGGTGATGGAGCATATCGAAGAGGCAGGGGTGCACTCCGGCGACTCGGCGTGCGTATTGCCACCGTTCTCTCTCCCGACGGAAGTGATCGAGGAGATCAAGGAAGCGACGTATAAACTTGCCCGCAGCCTGCAGGTCCGCGGGCTGATGAACATCCAGTTCGCGGTCAAGATGGTGGATGGAAAGCACACGGTCTACGTGCTGGAAGTGAACCCGCGTGCCAGCCGGACGTCGCCTTTCGTCTCTAAGGCGACAAACGTCTCGCTCGCCAGGATCGCTGCGAAGGTGATGGCGGGAGTCTCCTTGCGGGATCAGGGAGTGACCGAAGAGGTCGTGCCGTCACACTTCTCGGTGAAGGAGAGCGTGTTCCCGTTCAACCGGTTCCCCGGCGTGGACATCATCCTCGGTCCGGAAATGCGTTCCACCGGAGAAGTGATGGGGATCGACGACGATTTCCCGATCGCGTTTGCCAAAAGCCAGGTCGCGGCGGGGACGAAGCTCCCCTCCAGTGGTCGCGTCTTCTTGAGCATGGCGGGAAAACACAAGGGGTCATTGATCGACCCGGCGATGCGCCTGGAGAAGCTGGGCTTCAAACTGCTGGCGACGTCCGGTACGGCCCGCGTCCTGCAAGAACATGGGGTGAACGTCGAAGTCGTTCGCAAGCTGCAGGAAGGACGTCCCAACCTGCTCGATTATATGACCAACCAGGACGTGCACCTGATCTTCAATACACCGAGCGGTAAAGGTGCTCGCACGGACGAAGGCCGGATCCGCGCGGCGGCCGTGGCGAACGGGATCCCGTGCATCACGACGGTGTCGGGGTGCATCGCGGTCGTTCGCGCCATGGAGGCGCTGGCGAAGAATCCGTTCCCGGGCGTGATGTCGCTGCAAGAATGGGCCGAGGCGGGAGAACAGCCCGTCTCGAAGGCATGAGTCAGGGACGATGTACTCATGGTTGAGCCGGTGCGGAAAATTATCCTGGCGTCGCGGTCTCCCCGCAGACTGGACCTGCTGACGAAGATCGTACCGGTCGATCAGATCGTGGTAATCCCCCCGCACTCCTCCGAGGAGGCGGGGTTCGATGGCCTGCACGACTGGGGACGCATCGAAGAGCGGCTGTTCGAGATCGTCCGCGACAAGCAGCGGCACGTCCTGGAGAAGAGCAAGACGGAGTATCAGACGTTCGCTCTCAATGGGCATCCGGTTGCGGTGCTCTCGGCCGACACGGTCATTGTGGTGGAGGATTCCACGTATGGACTGCTGGTGCTGGGACAACCCCCGCGCGCTCCTGCCGGAGAGGAAGTGGTCCGACGCTGGTTCCGGGAGTTTTACGCCGGGAAGACGCACACCGTCGTCACCGGGTTTGTCCTCGCCGACTGGGAGGGGAAGACGGTTGAGCGGACGGTGAAATCGAAAGTGCAGTTCCACCCGGATGTCGATCAGTGGGTGGACTGGTACCTGAAAACGGGAGAACCGTGGGGAAAAGCGGGCGGATACGCCTTGCAGGGATTGGGGAGTGTCTTTATCAATGAAGTGCACGGAAGCATCAGCAACGTGATCGGACTCCCCTTGCGGGAATTGATTGCTGCCTTGCGGGAGTTGAAGATTGATGTCCTCTCCGACCATTGAAACCCCAGCCGAGAACCCGCTTACGACGGTCGACACGACCGGGTTCGTGATGCCGGCGTCGCTGCGCGAAGAGGAGTCCGGCATCCGGGTCGGAAACCGCGACCTGGAGACCCGTTATTTCCTCGCGCCGCTGGCGGGATATACCCAACTCGCATTCCGGCTGGTCATTCGTGAAAACGGAGGACTGGGGCTGGCAACGACGGACCTGGTGCAGGCGGTCCACCTGGTGCATGGGCATCGCAAGTCCGTGCAGTTGATCCAGACCTGTCCGGAAGATCATCCGCTGGCGGTACAGATCTATGGCGGCAAGACGGAGGAACTGGTCAAGGCGGCGCAGTTTCTGGAGCAGAAGGGATACGCTTCCGTCGACATCAACATGGGCTGCCCGATGGCCAAGGTTGTCGGCACCGGTGGCGGAGCACGGCTGATGTGCAACGTCACCAACGCGACCGACCTGGTCGAACGGGTTGTGACATCCGTCAAGATTCCAGTGACCGTCAAGATGCGCCTGGGCTGGGATGACAACAACATTACCGCCCCGGAACTGGCCCGTGCCTTCGAAGAAATCGGCGTGGCGGCGATCACGATTCACGGACGGACTCGCTGGCAGGGCTTCAGCGGCAAAGTCAACCTGGAAGGGATTCAACGGGTCGTCGAAGCGGTGAAGTCGATTCCCGTCATCGGGAACGGGGACGTGCGGACGGTCGCGGATGCGATCCGGATGCGGGAACTCACCGGCTGCCGTGCGGTCGCGATCGGCCGGGGGGCAATGCTCGATCCGTGGATCTTTCAGAGATTGCAGCGGGCTCACGCGGGCAAGTCGCTCGACTGGGAACCGACCCCGCAAGAACAAATTCAGTTCCTGCGACGGCACTTCTACCTCATGACGGAACACCGCACGGAAGAGTGGAGCTGCATCGACTTCCGCAAATTCGCCGCGTGGTACGGGGCCCGGCTGGGAGTTCCTGAAGAGCTGGAGGACAGGCTGCGACGGTTCACCAGTTGCAAGGAGTTCGACGAGATAACGGACGAAATCCGGGAACGGCACGGAACGCGGCGCGATCCGCGACCGACTTCGGACATCAAGGTCCCGAACGGCCCCACCGCTCACTGGTAGCAAGCTGATTACCCCTCACCACGAAGCCCCTCACCGACAAGCGGCAAGCGGGGAAATCCTGCAGAAAGACGACATGACGGCACCGGAAGAGACATTTGATGTCGTCGATGCGGAGGATCGGGTTCTGTATCAGGCGCCGCGCAGCCGGGTGCATGCGGAAAATCTGCTGCACCGGGCGGTCCACATTTTTCTGTTTCGCTCCGATGGACGGTTCCTACTGCATCTGCGGTCCGCTTCCAAGGACCAGTATCCGTTGTGCTATACCTCCTCCGCCTCCGGACACCTGGGGACGGGTGAAGATTACGATTCCGCGGCGGATCGGGAACTGACGGAAGAACTGGGGATTACGGCGAGGCTTCAGAGACTCGTGAAACTTCCCGCCTCACCGGAGACCGCGTATGAACATACGGTCCTGTATCAGGCTGTGAGTGATGATATTCCCCGGCCGGACCCGGCGGAGATCGCGTCCGCTACGTTCGTCACGTGGGAGGAACTGCTGGGAATTCTGGCGCGGGAACCGGAACGCTTTTCCCCCCCGTTCCGACTCTTGGTAGAGTGGTACAGATTGAATCGACCTGCTTGATGAACACCGCATTCGAACGAGGACCAAGATGATGAACACCGCTGCGCGCCGTGGGATGTTGATGGTGGGACTGCTTCTGCTGCCGGTGATTGCCCAGGCGCAACCGAAGCTGGAGATTCCGGAGACGGTGACATTCCAGCCCAACGTGGAGTACAGCCATCCGGGAGACGTGAGCCTGATGCTGGACATTGCCTATCCCAAGGAGGCGAAAGAAAAATGTCCGGCGGTGCTGATGATTCACGGCGGGGGATTCCGGGCGGGGACGCGCCAAGGGTATGACGCCTTCTGCATCAAGCTGGCCCAGATGGGATATGTCGCGGCGACGGTCGAATATCGCCTCGCGCCGGCATATCAATTCCCGGCGGCAGTCCACGATTGCAAGGCGGCGCTCCGCTGGCTGCGGGCCAACGCGGAAAAATACAAGATCGACACGACGCGGATCGCCACAATGGGGGGCTCGGCGGGAGGACATCTCGCCCAATTCCTGGGTGTGACGGAAGGGGTGCCGCAGTTCGAAGGGACCGGCGGCAATCCCGAGCAATCCACGGAAGTGGCGTGCGTGGTGAACGTCTATGGGCCGAGCGACTTCACGAAATCGTACGGTCGGAGCGTCGATGCGCACGAGGTGTTGCCGTTGTTCCTGGGAGGAAACCTGCAACAGGCGCGGCACAACCACATTGTTTCCAGCCCGCTGAACTGGGTGACACCGCAGGCGGCGCCCACGATCTGCATTCACGGGACGAAGGATCTGTACGTGAACTATGAACAGGCAGTCTGGATGGTGGAACGGCTCCAAGCCTCCGACGTCGAGGCGGTGTTGTTCACGCTTCCCGAGGCGGGGCACGGATTCAAAGGTGAGGACCAGACGAAAGCGGACCAGGCGGCATTCGATTTTCTGAATCGCCATCTGAAACCAGTCCCCCCAGCTCCCCCCAAGAAGCCTGAGGAAAAGAAGAAATGACGACTCCCTCCGGTGAACACTCCACGGATGCTCCTGCTTCTTTCGTTCAAAAGCCAGGCGGTCAGCGCTGGCTTTCGATCCTGCGGCTGCTGATCGCCGTGGGGATCACTTCTCCCGCGTGTCTGTATTGCTGGATCGTGCTGTTTGTCAGGGCCAAAGGGATTCCGTTGCGCGAGGCCGCGTGGGTCTGGGTGCTGGGCTTGTGCATCGGTGTACCGGTGGTACTGCTGCTGAAATGGGGACAGGTCCAGAACCCCGCACGCCGAAAATGGTGGGGAGCCGCAGGGCTGCTCGCCTGGTTGGGGGTGCTGTCGGTATTCATCATTCGTTTCACTGGTGATCTGATGCCCAAATGGGAATTGATCCTCGTGATGGCGCTGGCGTCCCTCTGGATTCCGTGGCTGGAGTGGATGTCATATCTGACGCCGCGCAAAAAGCTGCGGGGGGCGGGATTGGTGTTCCTTGGACTGTGCGGCGTCATTCTTCCTTCACTGCTCCGGTTGGATGGCCTGACCGGGGATGCGCGGGCGAATTTCTCGTGGAGTTTCTCCAAAGACGGTCCACCCGGAACAGCAGCCGCCGTCCCTACTCCGAAGAACGCAACACTGGCGAAACCGAGTGCCGATTTCGCACACGTCTCGCCTAGGGATTTTCCCGAATTCCTGGCGAATCGACGGGGAGTGCTGACGAACTTAATCCTCGACTCCGATTGGACCGCCAATCCACCCCAGGAACTGTGGCGCAAGCCGGTGGGGAAGAGCTGGTCCTCCTTTGCTGTCGTGGGGGATTATGCAGTCACGATGGAGCAACGGGACAATGATGAGGCGATTGCCTGTTACCGGGTTTCGACCGGTGAGGAGATGTGGGCCCAACTGACTCCGGCGGTGTTTCAGTCGGTCATGGGGGGAGATGGTCCGCGGGCGACTCCGACGATTCATGAGGGGAGGGTCTACGCCGTTGGGGCCACCGGAAAATTACACTGCCTTGATGGTGGCGGAAACGTCATCTGGCAGGTGGACCTGTTCGCGGAGACGGGTGGTAACGGGATCGCCCACGGAATGTGCGGCTCGCCGTTGATCGTGGATGATCTGGTGTTCGTCTCTGTAACGGGGAAGGCCGGGATTTCCCCCGTGGCTTACAGCAAGGCGGACGGCAAACGCCGCTGGGCTGCAGGCAAATGGCCGGCGAGTTACAGTTCGCCGCAACTGGCCGTTTTGAACAACGTCCGGCAGATCCTGATGTTCAACTCGCAGGGAATTGAAGCCTTCACGCCGAAGGATGGAAAGCCGCTCTGGAGCTTTCCCTGGACGAACACCGAAAAGACAATCGCGTCCCAGCCGGTGCTGATTCCCGGAAACGACAAGCAGGTACTCTTGAGCATCGGCTATTCGAACGGGGCGGTGCTCCTGGAAGTGACCCCGGACAAGGATCCCCAATCTCCTTGGAATGTTAAGGAGCTCTGGAAAAGCAAAGATATGAAAACCAAGTTCACAACGGCAGTCGTGTACCAGGATCATCTCTATGGACTGGATGACGGCATCCTGGCCTGTGCCCGATTGAAGGATGGCAAACGACAGTGGAAGCAGGGGCGCTATCAGCATGGGCAGTTGCTGCTGGTGAACGATCTGTTGCTGATTCAGGCGGAAAATGGAGAGGTGTGCCTGGTGAAGGCAGATCCGAAGAAGCATCAGGAACTGGGGAAAATTCCGGCGTTGGAGGGGAAGACATGGAATAACCCGGCGTTGGCGGGAGAGTTCCTGCTGGTGCGGAACGATCACGAAGCGGCTTGCTATCGACTGCCGCTAAAATCCAAGTCCTCCCCCTGAATTTGAGGACGAAAGACTTCTTGATAATGCCCGAATCACAAACATCTCCTCTCCCCCGACTGGCGCTGACGATGGGGGACGTCGCGGGAATCGGTCCGGAAGTCGTCGCCCGTGCGTGTACCGATTCACTGATCCTGCAATGGGGAACACCGTTGGTGGTCGGGCATCCTGAAGTTCTCCGTCGGGCTCTGAACCTGATCGGTTCGCCGTTGCGTATCAAGACGATTCCTTCTCCCCGAGAGTTAGTCCGTGAGAATCTGACGGTCTGCTGCTGGAATCCGGGGCCAGCGAATGCAGCGGAGGTTCCTGCCGGCAAGAACGATTCGCGGGGCGGAAGAGCGGCGTATGACTATCTGGTGGCGTCGGCACAAGCCGCGCTGCGCCAGGAAATTGATGCGATCATCACGGCCCCCTTGAGCAAGGCGGCGTTGCATCTGGCGGGTCTGAATTATCCCGGCCATACGGAGATCCTGGCAGAGCAATGCGGCGTCAAGGATTTCGGGATGATGCTGTATCTCCCTCCCGGCCCGAGTGTCCGCTCCCCCTATGGTCTGGGAGTGGTCCACGTTACGTTGCATACCTCCATCAAGAGTGTCCCCGGCCTGCTGACGACGGAACGTGTGGCGGAAAAGATCGGCCTCATCGGTGCGTTCATGCGCGAAGTGGGATCTCCCCGTCCGCGGATTGGAGTCTGTGCCCTGAATCCGCATGCAGGAGAAGAAGGACTGTTCGGGGATGAGGAGACGCGGATCATTGCCCCGGCTGTTGAGGGAAGTTCAAAAGACGAATGGGAAGCCAGCGGGCCGTTCCCGGCGGATACGCTCCTCAAGCGGGCGGTCGCGGGGGAATTCGACGGCGTCGTGGCGATGTATCACGACCAGGGGCATATCGCGCTGAAGCTGATTGCATTTGAAACGGCCGTGAACGTGACGCTGGGGCTGCCGATTGTCCGAACGAGTCCCAGCCACGGGACGGCGTTCGACATCGCCTGGCAGGGGAAAGCGAGTGCGCAAGGCATGCTGCAGGCAGTCCGGATTGCTGCCCTTCGATTCGCAGCGAAGAAATGAAACCGGCCTGGATGACGGGTCCCCTGGGACGACGCTACAATCAAGGTTCGGGGGATCAGTCAGGCCCAGTAGAAAGAAGAACATGCTGCATGCGGTGATCATGGCGGGGGGGAGCGGGACGCGGTTCTGGCCGCAAAGCCGACGGCTGCGCCCCAAGCAGTTGTTGAGCGTCTCCTCGGAGCGGACCCTGCTGCAGGAGACGTATGACCGCTGCGCAGATCAGATTCCCTCCAGAAACTGGTGGGTGGTGACGAACCGCACGCTCGTGGGAGAAACCCAGGAGCAACTGCCGGAGGTGCCGGCAGGGCAGATACTGCAGGAACCATGCGGGCGGAATACGGCACCCTGCATCGGACTCGCGGCGCTGCAGATTGTGAAACACGATCCCGAAGGGATCATGCTGGTGATGCCGGCAGACCACGTCATCCGGCCTGTTGAGGCGTATCGGAATGCAGTCCAACGGGCAGTCAGCCATGTCGCGGCGCATCCGTCCACGCTGGTGCTGTTCGGCGTTCCGCCCACCTATCCCGCGACGGGGTTCGGATATATTGAACGGGAAGAACCGTTGGGAGCCCCGGAGCTGAAAACATTCAAGGTGGCGACGTTTCACGAGAAGCCTCCGCTGGAAACGGCGGAGAATTTTCTGGATGCGGGGGGCTATTACTGGAACTGCGGTATTTTCGTCTGGCGGGCAGACCGGATCCTGGAGGCATTGCGGGACTATCAACCGCTGATTGCGGATCAACTCGACAAACTGGCCCCGCACGTCGGTACAGCCAACTGGGACAATGCGCTGGCGGAGATCTTCCCGGCGATGACCAGTATTTCCATCGATCACGCCGTGCTGGAAAAAGCAACCCAGGTCGTGGTCCTGGAGGCGCCGTTTGAATGGGACGACGTCGGCAGCTGGCTGGCGATGGCCCGCCTCTTGGGGGCAGATGACGAAGGGAACACAGTCGTCGGGGATTATGTGGGGCTGGACTCGCGCAACTGCATCATCCGGACGACACCGGAGCATCTGATCGCCACGGTGGGGATGGAAAACTGCCTGATCATTCACACGCCGGACGCGACACTCGTCGCACGGCGGGATGACGAGAATGCGATCCGGCAACTGGTCGCCTTGCTGGAGCAGAGGGGTTATGGCCGCTTCCTCTGAGAAACCCGACGGGGTTCCGTTCCCGTTGCAGGGGACCTTGCTGGGAATTGACTATGGAGTCAAACGGCTGGGGTTCGCGGTCTGCAACAGCGACCAGACGATTGCCAGCCCGGTCGAGAACTACACGCGCTCTTCGAAGGTGGCCGATGCCCAGGCGCTGAAGCGGGTCGTGGCCGATTACCGGGTTGTCGGGTTGATCGTGGGGCTGCCGGTGCACATGAGCGGTGCGGAAGGGGGAACGGCCTTCGTCGCGCGGACGTTTGGAACGTGGGCTGCGGAAGTGACGGGCTTGCCGTTGCGGTTCGCGGATGAGCGGTTCACTTCGCAGGTGGCCGAGGGAAGGCTGTTCGCGGCGAATCTGTCGGACAAAAAACGGAAGGCACGGCTGGACATGCTCGCGGCGCAAGCCATCCTGCAAGGCTACCTGGATGGGCCGAGAACGGACGCACCGCCCGAATCGATCCGCTGAAATCACGGATAGCCCCCCCTCCCCGCCTGTGCTACACTCAGCCCCCTGAAACCAGTCCACAACGGAACTTTAAAACCTGGGAACGATCTGGCCTGCCATGGACTCTCTGAAACAGCTCGTCGATCTGATTCTGCACCTGGATCACCACATGGACCAGTTGCTGGCGTATTTTGGCTCGACGACCTATCTCGTTCTGTTCGCGGTGATTTTTGCGGAGACGGGGCTGGTGGTGACGCCGTTCCTGCCGGGGGACTCGCTGCTGTTCGCGATCGGGGCAGTCGCCGCGCGAGGCTCGCTCGATATCACGCTGCTGTTCGTCCTGCTGACGGTGGCGGCCATCCTGGGAGATACGGTGAACTATTGGGTCGGCGCGATGCTCGGCCCGAAGATCTTCCGCGGCGAGAACGTCCGCTTTCTGAACAAAAAACACCTGGAGAAGACGCATGAGTTCTTCGAACGGTACGGCGGAAAGACGATCATCCTGGCGCGGTTCGTGCCGATCGTCCGGACGTTCGCTCCGTTCGTGGCGGGGATGGGAAAAATGACCTATCGCCGGTTTATGGCCTACAACGTCATCGGCGGCGTGGTGTGGATCGCGCTGTTCCTGATGGCGGGGTATGCCTTCGGAAACATGGAAGCGGTCCGCAAGAACTTTACGCTGGTGATCTTTGCGATTATCGGAATTTCGATCCTGCCGGGGGTCTATGAATACTGGCGGGAACGGAAGCGGCTGAAGGAAAAGCCGGATGGCGCGGCTTAAATTCCGCCAATCAGGATGCTGCGATGAGCCAGGTTCTGGATGCCGCGACCGTCAAGACATTGGCACGGAAGATCGGCTTTGACCTGGTCGGGATTGCCGCAGCCGGTACCCCTCGCACCTGGCCCGAATTCCAGGCGTGGCTGAACAACGGCTACGCGGGGGAGATGAACTATCTCGCGAGCCGCTCCGAAGCGTATCGCAATCCCCAACTGGTGCTGGAGGGTGCGGAGCATCGTGCTGCTGGGGCTGAATTACAAAACTGCGGCCCCTCCTCCCTGTCCGCCGGGATCAGGACGGACGTCGCGGTATGCCTGGGGGACGACCGACTACCACGACATCATCCGTGAAAAGTTGAAACTGTTGTCGCGCGAGATGAAGCAACGACAACCTGGTGTGCGGACGCGCGGGATCGTCGACACGGCTCCCCTGCTGGAGCGGGACTTCGCCCAACTGGCGGGACTGGGCTGGTTCGGCAAAAACACGCTCCTGTTGAACAAACAGATGGGAAGTTATTTCTTTCTGGCAGCGATGCTCACCGATGCCGAACTGAAACCCGACCGGCCCCACGAGACCGCCCACTGCGGGACCTGCACCCGCTGCCTGGAGATCTGCCCGACGGAGGCGTTTGTCGAGCCGTATGTCCTCGATGCGCGCAAATGCATTTCTTACTTGACGATCGAACTGCGAGGAGCGATTCCACGGGAACTGCGCCACGGCATGGGAGAGTGGTTGTTCGGCTGTGATTTGTGCCAAGAGGTCTGCCCTTGGAATCGCAAAGCTCCCGAAAGCCACGAAGTAACGTTTCAACCGCGTGCCGATCTCGCCTCCGCCGACCTCGGGGAACTCTTCGACCTGGACGAGAGGACGTTCGAGGAGCGTTTCGGGACGACCCCACTGGCACGACCGGGGCGAGCCGGAATCCTGCGGAATGCGGCTATCGTACTGGGGAATCAACGGCGAGCGGAAGGAGTTCCGGCACTGATCAAGGGGTTGCAGGATCTTGATCCCGTGGTGCGCGGGGCGTGCGCATGGGGATTAGGGGAGATCCGGAACGAAGCAGCACGGAGTGCGTTGAGTGAGTGGTTGCTAGTCGAGGAGGAGATCGAGGTGCGTGAAGAAATTGAGTTGGCGCTGCAGAAGTAATTCGCCGATCGCTCAGGAAAGATCGCTTGGAAGCGTCGTTGTATCGAGAGAAACTTCGCGCCAGCCTTCGAGCAGACCCTGTATACGAAGGCGCTGATCGTCTGTGGGGGACGCCAGCCATTGGATCTCTCCCCCTTGCAGGTAAGCCGCTGGTTGACCATTGAGATAGGCGATCCGGTTGGAGGCGGTGGCCGGAAGCCGGGGATGAGGTGTGATGATACCCGCCAGATTCAGGGGATCGGCCCCGCACAGGACGACGATTTCATTTTCGGCGGGGGTTTCCCGCAGCGCGCGGAGATGCCGGACGGTCTCGCCGAGGGCGTATTGTTCTCCGCCGACTCCGGTGATGAATCGCCCGCCGCGGATTTCTCCACCAGCTTCCAGACGACGGTACACCTGCAGGAGTTCGTACCATTTGGGGGCACCTGATTCCCGGCTGAGCAGGTCGCGGAAGACCACGCCCCAGCGACGGAGCAATTGCCACGCCCAGGCTTCGATGATGCTCCAGTCAGTCAGTTCCCCCTCGGGAGCGCCCCGCCGCCAGACCGACCAGCGTCCCGTCTTGCCGTTCACCTTGCGGGTGCGGGTGAGGCCGAACAACCGCCGTCCGACGTGATCGCGGCGTCCGTTTTCGGAGCGTTTTTCGATGAGCTGCCGCAAGCCTCCGAAGCCATCCGCATTGACGAATCCCTGTGAGATCAACTCTCCGAGGGCATCGTCCAGCTGGGGCGCGAGAATTCCCGCAGCCGCGCACAGGTCTTCTGAGAACATCGCACCCTGTGTCCGGAGCACCTGTAAGACTTCCTGGCCGACGCCACTCAGCGTCTGTTCCTCCGGTTGCGGCGCACGGGAAGTGAGCCAGGGGAGATCACTGCGGAGAAACAGGGAGAGAGGGACGATGCGAGTCAGGCTCGCCATCGGTCGGCTGCGCTCAGGGTTGCGCCTGGGAGGATACAGGCGTCCCCAGCTGACGGTTCCCTCGAAGCAGAGATCATCCAGCAGCTTGGGCTGATAGTTTTCGACACGTGCGGGGAGCAGATCGCGCTCCCAACTGACCGCCGGAATATCCCACCCCTGCAACTGGCTCAAGGCTTCAAACAGGCCGTTTTCACCCGTCTTGTGATGTCCCTCGACGACACCGTGATGCTGCAGCAGGAACCGCTGGTAGATATCGACGGTCACTGGTTGGATCTGACGGCGTAAGCCTTCCATCGTCAACCGGTGAATCCGCGCGAGGAGACGGCGATGACACCATTCCAGTTCCGGCTTCTCAACTGGTTCGGGATCCCCCTCCTTCCATCCCTGCTGGGGAAAACTCTCGGGTGTGAAACGTCCGCGAAGAATGACCCCTTCCCCTTCGAGCGCTTCCAGACACGCCTCCGCCTGGGGAACGGTGATCGCCAAGCGAAACGCGAGGGCGGAGGCGCGGATCGGTCCGATGAGTTCCATCCAGCCCCGGATGATCGCCAGGCGCGCCTGGAGTTGATCCTGGTCGCGGGGAATCGAGTCGGGAATGTCGATCACTGGTTCCAGCCGGGCTTCGGGATAGGCCGCCTGCACCCACGGAAGCCGTTCCGCGGCCACCCATCCGGTCACTCCTTCCCCGAGAACAACCCGCGTGGCCCGACGGGTGGCGAGGAGTTCATTGAGCCAGACACCATACGGCAGGAGCTCCGCATCGGGAATCACGAAGCGGGTCAGCAGCGCATCGTGCAGTTCGTCGCCGTCGCGCAAGTAGGGCTGGGCATCCCGGACCACTTGTTCGATCGCCAGCGGGTCGAGGTGTCCCAAGTCGCTGACACTTTCCACCGTGAGAGAACGGCGGGTCGAAACAGCACGGGCACGGCGTTCCTGCAGTTCCCCACCATCGAGGAAGGCATACGGATTGGCGTTCAGCAGTTCATACGCAAAGGGGGAAGGCTCACGCGTATCCCGTGCCAGGAATTCAATTTCCCCCCGCTCGACCCGTCCCAGAATTTCCTGCAGCCGGGGAAAATCCATCGCTTCGGTAAAGCAATCCTCCATCGTCTGCCGAACGAGGGGCTGATCGGGGATGGGGATGTCGCCGATGATTTCTTCCTTGCAGCCGGTGATCGCCGGAAAGCAGGCGGTGAGCAGATCATCGGAGCGGAAACGTTGCAGCGGCGGAGGAACCTTGCGGCCGTTGTTCTGTCGGTTGACCAGCAGTGCCCGGATCACATTCCATCGCCAGCGTGTCAGAAACATCGGCATGGCGAGGACCGCCTGCTCCAGCAACCCTTTGACGTTCTGCGGATTAAGCATGGCGAACATGCTTTCCAGCGGAAAGCTGTGCTGCGGGCCGAGAGAGAGCATGATCCCATCGTCATCCGCGGTGGCCTGCAGTTCGAAATCGAACGAACGGCAGAACCGTTTTCGCATCGCCAGGCCCCACGCGCGGGTGATACGGCTGCCGAAGGGGGCGTGGATAACCAGTTGCATCCCGCCGCTCTCATCGAAGAAACGTTCAAAGACAATTCGCTTCGACGTGGGAAGCAGGCCGATGGCTTCTTTCTGCGCGAGAGCATAGGTCGCGATCTGTTCCGCCACCTGCTGTGAGACGGCCGTCTCTTCGATAAGCCATTGAGTGGCGGCTTCGAGATCGGAGACCCGTGTGTCCAGTTCCGCACGAAGGTCAGAGACTTCCTCGGAGAGTTCATACGTCCGTCCAGGGGCTTCGGCGATCCAGAAGGGAATTGTGGGAGCCGCGCCGCCGGCATCAACGACATTCACATCACCACCACGGATGTTCAACACCCGCCAAGAGGTATTCCCCAGGAGAAAAACGTCCCCCGCCATCGATTCGACGGCGAAATCCTCATCGACGGAACCGACGACCACGCGGTCCGGTTCCGCGACGACCCGATAGCTGGCGACTTCCGGAATGGCTCCGCCGTTGGAAGCGGCTGTGATCGCGGCCCCTTTGCGGGCGCGAACCCGCTTATTGACGTGATCGTGGTGCAGGAACACCCGGCTGCGACCGGTGGCGCGGGCCATCCCCTCGCTGAGCATCTGCAGGATGCGATCGAACTCCGAACGGGGGAGATTCGCATACGGCGCGGCACGGCGGACCATCGCGAAGAGTTCATCTGTTCCCCATTCCTGGCGGGCCACCTCCGCGACGATCTGTTGCGCGAGGACGTCCAGCGGAGCGACCGGCATGACAACGGTATCGAGGTGCCGATTGCGAATCGCCCGGACAAGGGCCATACACTCCAGGGCTTCATCGCGCGTCAGGGCGAAGATCCGTCCCTTGGGAGTCAGACCCAGCGCGTGACCGGAACGCCCCACCCGCTGCAGAAACGCGGCGATGGAGCGTGGTGAGCCAATCTGCACGACAAGATCGATATATCCGACGTCGAGCCCCAGTTCGAGCGACGAAGTCGCCACGACTGCCTTCAACTGCCCGTTCTTCAGGCGCTGTTCCGTGTCCTGACGCAGCGGGGCGGAGAGTGAACCGTGATGGCTGCTGATCGCGTCCTGCCCGAGGAGTTCGGAAAGCTGATGCGTCAGCCGCTCGGCCAGACGGCGGGTGTTGACGAAGATGAGCGTACTGCGATGCTCTTCGACCATCTGGACGATCTGCTTGTTGATTTCTGCCCATTGTTCATGGGAACAGACCGCCTGCAGTTCGCTGTCGGGAGTCGTGATGGCGACGTCAATGTGGCGTCCATGGCCGACATCGACGATGGCACAGTCCCCGTTTTCTTCGCGGGCCCCGACGAGAAAGTTCGCGGTCAGCTCAATGGGGCGTTGCGTGGCGGAGAGGCCGATGCGCTGAATCGGCTGCTCGGCCACTCCTTCCAGACGTTCCAGTGTCAGAGAAAGATGCGACCCCCGCTTGTCCCGGACGAGGGCGTGAATCTCGTCAACGATGACCGTATCGACGGTCTTCAGGATCTCCCGACTCTTGCTGCCGGTGAGCATCAGGTAGAGGGATTCCGGAGTGGTGACGAGGATGTGCGGCGGATGCTTGACGATGGCCTGCCGTGCGGAAGGGGACGTGTCTCCCGTCCGCAGGCCGGCCCGGATGGGGGGGAAGTTGAACCCCGCCTCCTGCGCTAAAGCCTGGATTTCCGCGAGGGGGACTTCCAGGTTGCGGTGCATGTCGTTGGAGAGCGCTCGCAGGGGCGAGACATACAGGACGCGAACCTCTTCGCCGATTTTCCCATCCAGCGACAAACGCAACAGCCGGTCGATGGAGGCGAGAAAGGCGGTGAGTGTCTTACCGCTCCCTGTAGGGGCGGCAATCAGTGTATGGGAGCCTTCCAGAATCCGGGGCCAGCCGGCCCGCTGCGGTTCCGTCGGCCCGGCGAAACGCCCCGTAAACCATCGCTGAATCAACGGATGGAATCGTTCCAGCGCGACATCCGTTGCGGAGTCCTCGAAAGGGAGCGTCAGGTTCACGGGAGCAATCGGATTCACGAGCGTTCATCCACCTCTGGAGATTGAGGATGAAAAAATGACGGAACCGGAAGCGCCCGCGACGTCAGTCTACGATGGGAGACCACTCAGCCACCGGCGGTCGAACTGACGGGGAGCTGCAACGTCACCGGTTCCCCTTCCGCGGCCATTTTCCGCATGTCTTCGTTGATCCGCATCGAACAGAATTTCGGACCGCACATCGAACAGAATTTGGCACTCTTGAAGGTATCCTGCGGCAACGTTTCGTCGTGCATGCTCTCGGCCATTTCCGGATCGAGCGACAGCCGGAATTGCTCCTTCCAGTCGAATTCGTAACGGGCCTTGGAGAGAGCATCGTCACGATCGCGAGCGCCGGGGCGATGGCGGGCCACGTCGGCGGCGTGAGCGGCGATCTTGTAAGCAATGACCCCCGCGCGGACGTCTTCCCGGTTGGGGAGACCCAGGTGCTCCTTGGGAGTGACGTAGCACAACATCGCCGCTCCGCACTGGCCGGCCACGGCCGCGCCGATGGCGCTGGAGATGTGGTCATAGCCGGGGGAGATGTCGATCACCAGCGGGCCGAGGACATAGAACGGCGCCCCGTGGCATTCCTTGATCTGGCGTTCGATGTTCATGGGGATCTGATCGAGCGGGACGTGCCCCGGCCCTTCGATCATAACCTGATTGTTTTTCTTCCAGGCGCGCTGCGTCAGTTCGCCCAGGGTTTTCAGTTCGGCAAACTGGGCGTCATCGGAGGCATCCGCCAGACAGCCGGGACGGAGTCCGTCACCGAGGCTCCAAGTGACATCGTATTGGTACATGATGTCGCACAGATCCTCGAAGTGCGTGTAGAGAGGATTCTGCTGCTTGTGGGCCATCATCCACTGCGCCATAAGGGAACCGCCGCGACTGACGATCCCGGTGATCCGCTTCAGGGTGAGGGGGAGATGTTCCCGCAGCACACCGGCGTGGAGGGTCATGTAATCGACCCCCTGCTTTGCCTGATGCTCCACCATGTCGAGCATGTCCTGCGGGGTCATGTCGTTGAAGTCCTTCAGGTTCTGGACCACCTGGTAGACCGGGACGGTTCCGATCGGAACCGGCGAGGCGTCAATGATGACCTGGCGAATCTCGTCGATGTTCCCGCCAGTGGAGAGGTCCATGACGGTATCCGCGCCGAAGTGGACCGCCGCGTGGAGTTTTTCCAATTCCCCTTCGATGTCACTGGTGACGGCACTGTTGCCAATGTTGGCGTTGATTTTGCATTTGGCGCCGATGCCGATCCCCATCGGTTCCAGCCGCTTCTGCAGGTGGACTTTATTGGCGGGGATGACCATCCGACCTGCTGCGACTTCCGCGCGAATGAATTCCGGCTCCAGAGACTCGCGACGAGCCACAAACTCCATTTCAGGGGTGATTTCGTTCTTGCGGGCTCGTTCGATCTGAGTCATCGGAGGATAGCTTTCTCAAGGAGTTTTCGCAGTAAGTTTTCAGCGGAAACAAAAGGCTGTTTCGCGGGATCTCCACCGGGCGACAATTCCTGCTGCAAAGTCACATCCGAACAGAACTTTGGGAAGATTGTCGGCGAGGTTTTCCAACCAAGACAGGCTGGGGAGAACTTGCTACCATCGTAGTCCGCCGGGGGGGAATGTCAACGCGGCCACCCCTGTCCGGCGGAGCCAGCCAGAGTCCGGCCCGTGTCATCGTAGCGACACTTCCCGGATCAAATGGAAACGATCTGAACAGAGAAGGATTTCAGAGCATGGGTTACGACGTGTACGGGGTGGGGGCGGCCCTGGTGGATATCCAAGCCCGGGTCCGTGACGACATCTTCGGCAAGCTCCCCTACCCCAAGGGGATCATGACACTGGTGGACGACGCCGTGCAGCAAAACGTCCTCACTTACCTGTCTGAGACTTCGTTCTCACGCTGTGCTGGAGGCTCAGCCGCCAACACGATCATCGGCATCGCGGAATTTGGCGGAAAGACCGCCTTCGCGGGCAAAGTAGCCCAGGATCCGCTCGGGGAATTCTTTCTCAAGGACATGCGGGACATGGGAATTCAGGTGGAAGTCTCCCCCTCCGGCGGGCAGACGGGGACCAGCGTGATCCTGATCACCGAAGATGCCCAGCGGACCATGCTCACACACCTGGGAGTCTCCGCCGAACTGGGGCCGGATGACATCCAAGAAGAGGAAGTCCGCAAAGCAAAATATGTGTACATCGAGGGGTATCTGTTTACAGGGCCAAGCACTCGTGCGGCGGCGATGCGGACGATTGAACTGGCGAAGAAAAATGGCGTGAAGGTGGCCTTCACCGTTTCCGATCCGTTCCTGATCCAGTTGTTCCGCAACGAATTCTGGGAATTGATACGGGGACCAATCGATCTGCTATTCTGCAACCTGGAAGAAGCCCGGGCGCTGACCGAGAAGGAAGACCCCATCGCGTGTGCCTATGAAATTCACCAGCACGCGGAGAACGTCGTACTGACCATGGGGGGGGAAGGCTCGCTGCTGATGCACAAGGGAGAATCGATCCCCGTGCAGGCGACGCCGGTCGAGGCCATCGACACGACGGGAGCGGGGGATATGTACGCCGCCGGCCTGCTGTTCGGCATCACCAACGGCCTGACGTGGAAGCAATCAGGGCACCTGGCATCCAAGGCGGCCGCGCGGGTCGTCGCCCAGATGGGGGCCCGCCTGCAACACAAGTTCACGCTGGCCGAGATCGCGCAGTTTGCGAAGTAAAACTCAGACCTTGTGTGGCTGCTTCGTCTTCTCCAGATTCGGCAAAAAGGCAGTGAGCAGGCCGAAGAGCGGCAGGTAGGAGCAGACGTGGTACACGAACTCGATGCTCGTCAGATCCGCTAACTTTCCGAGGACCGCGGCTCCGATCCCCGCCATGCCGAAGGCGAAGCCGAAGAACAGACCCGCAATCGTCCCCACCCGGCTGGGGACTAGTTCCTGCGCATAGACCATGATGGCAGAGAACGCCGAGGCGAGAATCAAACCAATCGGAACGGTCAGTACTCCTGTCCAGAAGAGATTGGAATAGGGAAGGACGAGCGTGAAGGGGAGAATCCCCAGGATCGATGTCCAGATCACCGCCTTGAAGCCGATCCGATCCCCGATCGGCCCACCGGCTAATGTCCCGGCGGCGACCGCCCCCAGGAAGACGAACAGATAGACCTGGGCCGCCTGCACTGAGACGCCAAACTTGCTCATCAGATAGAACGTGTAGTAACTGCTCAAGCTGACGAGGTAGAAATACTTCGAGAAGATCAGGACCAGCAGAATGCCGATGGAGAGCGCGACGCGGGTCTTGCTCAAGCCGGTCTCACGAGCCATGGCGGTTTTCTTCGGTCGGGCTTTCAAGAGCGACAGATGGTTCTTGTACCAGACCCCCACGTACGACAGAACGAAAATCGCCGTCAACGCGATGACCGAAAACAATGCCAGGCTGGGTTGCCCCCACGGAACGACGATAAACGCGGCGAGAAGCGGGCCAAAGGCGGTACCGGCGTTGCCACCGACCTGAAAGAAGGATTGTGCGAAACCGTATTTTCCTCCCGAGGCGAGACGGGCCACGCGGGAAGATTCCGGGTGAAACACGGAAGAGCCAATCCCGACCATCCCCGCCGCGATCAAGATCAAGTGGAAGTTACTGGCGACAGAGAGCAGTAACAGGCCGATGAGGGTGAAGACCATCCCGATCGCCAACGAGAAGGGGCGCGGTTTGCGGTCGGTCGCCATGCCGACAAGAGGCTGCAACACCGACGCCGCACACTGGAACGTGAACGTGATCAACCCGACCTCTGTAAAGGAGAGGGAATACTTCGTTTTGAGGATGGGATAGATGGCAGGAATGAGGGACTGCAGCAGGTCGTTCAGGAAGTGGGAGACGCTGAGGGCCAGGAGGATAGAAAACGCCATCTGCGACTGCTCAGACCTGTTGGCCGGTTCCACGCCCTGCACGGCCCCACTCTCCGATACTGTCTCACTCATCGCCGTCATTTCCTCTGTTCACTTTCACTCGTCTGACAACAGGCTTCCATTCTACGGGGTGACGAGAGAATTGAGCAGGAAAGTCAGGAACTGGTTCGGAGGAAAGAGATTACTTCTCCGCGATCTTACTTCTCACCCACGCAGTACAGAAATTCCTGACGCTTTCCGTCAGCCGTTGTGGCCGAGCGGGCGTAGAGTTTGCCGCCGACGATCGTGGGGGTCGCGAAATTCTCTTCCGCCAGTTGATTCGTGGCGACCTCTTCATACTTCTGCGGATTGGCCTTGAAGATCGTGGTCTTCCCCGCTTCATCCGTGGCGTAGATCAAATCCCCCACGAGAACGGGGGAGGCGCTGAATGTTCCGCCCAGCCGCTTGTCCCAGATTTTCTTGCCGGTGTCCGCCTTCCAGCAGGTGGCGATTCCGCCGTCCTGCGTGCCGTACAGGTATCCATCCTTAATGAGCATGGAAGGGACATACAGCCGGTTTGTCGTTGACCAGACGATTTTCTTGGAGCCATCCGCCTTGATCGCCTCCATGTGATTGCGGGGATAACCGCCGGTGCTGAAGACGAGTTCTCCATCAGTGACGGTGGAGGTGACGCATTCATCAGTCGAGCCGGGAACTTCCCAGTTCTTTTTTCCGGTCAGCGGGTCATAACTGGCGATGAGGCTGCAGCCGGTGCAGATGACCTGGTCCTTGCCGGCGACGTGCAGCACGATCGGAGAAGTATAGTTGTGAGTCTTGGGACGTTCCTGTTTCCAGACAACTTCTCCCGTGGCGCGATCAAGAGCGGTGAGGACGCCGTGGCCGACGTTATCCGTGGAGACGATCACGAGTGAACCATACACCGTCGGCGAGGGGCCATAACCCTGATGGACGGCGAAGTCGGTGACGGCCTTCTGCCACAGGATCTTTCCGTTCTGGGCATCCAGCGCACTCACCCAGATCTGCCCACCGTGGAAGAAATTCATGAACAGGCGCGTTCCGTCCCCGGCCACGCTGCCGGAGGCGAGTGACGACTTCTTGTTCCCTTTGGGATTGAGTCCCCCTTTGTGGACGACCTGGTCCCAGAGCAATTTGCCCGTTGCGCGATCCAGGCACAGGATCGATTGCGTCCCCGCTTCTTCATTAGCATTCGCGAGATAGATCCGATCCCCAATTATCGTCGGCGAGCCATGCCCTTTGCCGGGAATGGGGGTCTTCCAGACGATGTTTTCTGTATTGCTCCAGTGTAGCGGCGGCTTTTGCAGGGGGTCGGCGGCTCCATTTCGTTGCGGGCCGCGCCACCAGGGCCAGTCGGTCGCCGACCACTTGATCGGATCATTGGTCGCGGCGGTGCGCTCCGCGCCATTTCCTGCGCTGTCTCCTGCCGCGATCACAGAAACCATCAGAAGCGATAATTTGAAATATCGGGAAATCATGACTGACTCCAGTGGAGGGAATCTTGGGGAAGGAGTATCAGAGGGCTCTTCCAGCTTAAACGAGGGACAGCGGAATCGCCACTTTGTGAAACAGGTTAATTCGGCTCGAAAAGGTGGGGACGGCCCCCCGTCCTGAGCATCGCTTCGGCGGATCGGATCGAGACTTCATCCAATCCCACACGGCGCATCTGGTCGAGCGTTTCCTCGATGTCATATTCCGCACGGCAGAGTTCGATTTTCCCATCCTCGATGACGGCATACGCGGCGCGAGAATCTCCATCGCGAGGCTGGCCGACGCTGCCTGGGTTCAGAATCTTCATTCCATTGACTTCGAGCAGGAACTGCACGTGCGTATGCCCCACGCAGACGATATCGGCCTCTTCTCCATGCAGGCGGGCGGCCCAGGCCTGTTTGTCCTCGAGCAGATATTCATCCAGCGGATCGCGCGGGGTGGCGTGGACCAGAAAAAAGTTTTTCTCATCCAACCGGAACCTCTGGGTGATCGGCAGGCGGGAGAGATATTTGAGCATCTGCCGGTCGAGGAACTTCCATTGAAACGGGCGGGTGGCGGCGGCGAGTGATTTCAGTCCCCCTCCCGGCCGTGCGGGGACGTGCTGGGCCACACCATGATCGTGGTTGCCACGAATTGCACAGGTGGCATGTTCGCGGACCCACTCCACGCAGGGGACGGGATCGGTCCCGTAATCGACCAGATCCCCCAGGACCAGGCAGGCATCGAATGATTCCTTGATCGCCGCCAGAGCGGGCCAGTTCGCATGGATGTCGGCGAGGACCACGATTTTCATGGGACATTCAGGGGGGAGGAGCGAAGCCGGGGAGACAACTGCAAGCCTCCAGTTTCGCGCACGGGCGTCATCCGAGGCAAGTCTGTTTTGCGATTTCAGCTCCTTTCGAAGAGGAGAGCTGGTAAGCATGCACCTGCCGTCAGGAATTGCTAAGCTGTGGATCTCATCCCTGACTCCATAAATTCAAATATCCTCTCGCGCCCGGATTCTGTCATGACTGATGCCTTGCCGATTCTACTGGCCGAAACCGCATCGTCCCCCTCTGCCAGCGTACCGCTGCAGTTTCTGGATGTCCTGATTCTGGTCTTAAGCATCGTTGGGGTCACCGGCTTCGGGATGTGGATCGGGCGCAAGGAAGAGGACACCGAGGATTATTACCTGGCGGGGAAGACCGTTGCCTGGTGGGCGATTGCCGGCTCGATCTTCGGCACGAATATCAGTTCGCACCACATGGTCGGCATGATGGGAGCGGGGCTGAAGGAGGGTTTTGCCCAGGCCAACTTCGAATTCGGGGCAATCTTTGGATTGATGATGCTCTGCTATTTCTTCCTGCCGTTCTATCGGCGAATGGGGATCTACACGCTCTCCGAGTACCTGGGGCGGCGGTTCGATGAACGGAGCCAGTTGGTGTACTCGATCACCAACATGGTCTTTCTGCTGATCCAGATGGTCGCGACGATGATGCTGGGGGCGCTCACGATCGCCAAGCTGACCGCGGATTCACCGTATGCCATCAGCTATGAACTGGCGGTCTGGTTGTTGACGATTGTCGCCGCCTGCTACACGTTTTACGGAGGTTTGAAAGCGGACATCTTTAATGATGTGGTGCAGAGCGTGCTGCTGCTGATCGGCAGCGGGATGCTGGCGGTCCTGGCGATCTGGCATCCAAATGTGGGAGGGCTGGCCGGGCTTCTGGAAAAACAGCCGGAGAAATTTCACGTTTTCTTCGCAGCCGACCACCGCGAACTCCCCTGGACTGGCGTCCTGTCCGGTTTGATGGTGCTACACATGTACTACTGGGGGACGAACCAGTTCATCGTGCAGCGGACACTGGGGGCGCGAACCGACTGGGACGCCCGGATGGGAACCATCACGGCGGGTTTCTTCAAACTCTTGATCCCGTTCCTGTGCATCGTTCCCGGAATGGCGGCGGGATACATCCTGAACATCGATCCGGCTAAGGAAAGTGATACCGCCTTCGCGGGACTGACCCGCGAATTGCTGCCGGCCGGTTATGGCCTGGTGGGAATCGTCATGGCGGGACTGGTAGCGGGTATTCTCTCCACGATCGACTCGATGATGAACTCCACGGCGACACTGTTTACTTTCGACATCTACAAGAAGTACATCAACCCCAACGAATCCGAAAAACGTCTGATCTGGATCGGACGGGGGGCCATGATGGTGATGGTCGGAACATCGATCTGGCTGTCACTGGTCTTCGGCCAGACGAAGGGGGGGATCTTCAATGCCATGGCGGACTACAATTCTTACCTCGTCCCCGGTGTCATCGTGGCGTATGTCGCGGGGATTCTGCAGCCCTTCGTGACCCGGACCGCTTCTTTCCTGTGCATCCTGGTCGGGCCATTCCTGTCCATCCTGTTTCGAGCAGATCGCGTGGCATGGATTCGGACACGACCTGCAGGCCTTCCATCGTGCCGCGTTCACGACCATGGGGTGCTACGGCGTGCTCGTCCTCGTCAGCCTGATGACGAAATCGGAGCGCGATCCCGCCCGTGAGAAATACACCTGGTCGGGATTTAAAGTCGAACGGCAGCAATCGGAAGGGCCTCCCCGTCCCGTCTGGCAGAACGACAAGCTCTGGGCGGCCATCCTCGTCAGCTGCGCCGTCGGGATGTGTCTGTATTTCCGGTGAAGACAACCATGTTCGACCGTCAGACGATTATCAACGCCTTCGCAAAGAACCGTCGACCCGCAGACGAAGCGCTCACGGAATGTGATTGCGAAGAATGCCAAGCTGAAGTCCAGAACCTCAAGGGAAAGACTTGGTCTCAGATCACATTGGCGGATATTGGCCCTTTCAGTGGAAATATCAACGATCTCACACCGGCCGCGTTTTACTATTTCCTCCCCGGACTTCTACTATTGACTCTGGACCACCCGGACGCCGACTGGATTGCCGAAGCTGTCATTTTCCGGTTGACCGAGTCTGATCGAGAGGGAAATCATGTCTCGTCTCGTCTCCGCCAAGACTTGATACGCCTAAATCCGTACCAAAGAGAAGTTTTGGCAGAACTTGTTTCTGACTGGCAACGGCACTTTAATTTTTCAATGTTTCCCGGAATCTGGGAATCGTTGATCCTCAGCCTCAGCAGCCGCGAGCCTGTCCGCTATTCATGGGAAGCCTTGGAAGCTTACAACCGAGAACTCCTGAAAGAATAACCAACTCCATTAAGCTCTTTGCTGAAGACGAAACCTCATGACACAAGTCACGATTACCGGAGTGCGGGGGAACCTGGGCTGGAAGCTGCTGAAACATCTGAGCGTCCATCCACAGGTCGCCAAAGTGATTGGACTCGATCTGCAAACCCCCAGCACGGAACAGTTGCAGGAATTGCAACAGCTCCAGCCGACGGCAAAGGTGGAATTCACGGCGTGCGAGTTACTGGACTGGAACGACCGCCGCTGGCGAGATGCGATTGACTCCAGCGATGCCGTCGTCCACTTCGCCGCACGGAACCCCTTCCCTGAAGCAACCTGGGACGAAGCCAACGCCTCGCTGGACATGACGCTGAATGTCACCCTTGCAGCGGTCGATGCCGGTGTGAAACGGGTGATCTTTGTTTCCTCGAACCATGTCATGGGGCGTTACCTCGATGGCCCACTGGCGGCGAGCGTTGGTCCGGGGGAATTGACGACCGACCGGGAGCACGCCGTAGGAACCTGCTGGAATGCGGGCGAACGGGCGATGGACTCCACCCCTTACGCCGTTGCGAAGAGCGCGGGCGAACGGGTGTGCCACGCCCTTGCCCGACGGTCGGGAGGCCAGACCTCTTTTGTCTGTATCCGGGTGGGGTGGTGCCAGCCCGGGGAAAATCTCCCCTGCACTCTCTCCTCCTCCGGAACGATCACGCAGCAACGGCAATTACCGGACACGCAGAATCCGGCGGAAATCTGGTTTCGGAACATGTGGCTCTCCAACCGAGATTTCACACAGGTATTCGAAAAAGGGATTTTCGCCGACAGTGCCCACTGGCCGGAACCGTGCGTGGTCGTGAACGGCATGTCCGCGAACAGCGGCATGAAATGGAGCCTCAAAGAAGGTCGCGAGTATCTGGGATACGAGCCGGTAGATGACGTGTCTCGTTAGTGAGTAGCGAACTGTCGTGTTCAGTGGCGCCGCGGAGGATTACTCCGTGACGAAGTCGGTGTCTGGCGCGATTGTGAATAATACGCGAACCTGCTCGCCGAATACCGGAAATCCAAGAGGTACGCCCACACCAGGAAGTTTTCCGACTCACAAGACCGGACTGCCAGAGAGCGGGATGTGGCGTTGACCGAACCGGGTGGCAAGAGTACGATCCCATCGGCATATCGGAGATCCTGTCGATCCCCAATCGATCATGGAACGAGAACCCCCATCAGGGAGGATGGTATGGCAGAGGCTGCATCGCGATCCGGGTCCAAGCTGTTTGTTCTGGACACCAACGTCATCCTTCACGATGCAGGCTGCTTGCGAAACTTCCAGGAAAACGACGTCGCCGTCCCGATCACGGTGCTCGAAGAACTCGACCGTTTCAAAAAGGGAAACGAGGACATCAACTTCCAGGCCCGGGCGTTTCTGCGCCGCGTCGACGAAGTGACGGGAGATCTGCTCTCACCGGAAGGAGCGTCACTCGGATCGGGACTGGGCTCGATTCGCGTCGTGCTTGATGCCGACCACAACCAGCGCCTCAAGGACGCCTTCCTCGCCGATTGTCCGGACCATCGCATCCTGAACATTGCACTCTCGCTGCAGCAACGGGAATCGCCGCGCGCCGTGGTCCTCGTCACGAAAGACACCAACCTCAGGATGAAGGCGAAGTCCTTTGGCCTGACCGCCCAGGACTACAGCACGGACAAAGTCGAGAGCATGGACAAGCTGTATACCGGCAAGCGGCTCATCGAGGATCTTCCCTCGGACGCCGTGACCCAGTTCTTCAAGAACGGAGGCCGGGTCCCCGCGGAGTCTCTCGAATGCGTTCCGCCACCGCGCGCCAATGAAAACTTCGTCTTGAGAAACGGTTCCAAATCGGTTCTCGCCACGTACAACCCATTGCAGAACAGTTTCGACAGGATCGAGAAGTTATCCGCAGCGGGCATTCAACCGCGAAACGCGGAACAGTCCTTTGCCCTCCGCGCGCTCCTGAACGATGACTTGAAACTGGTGACCCTCACCGGCAAGGCGGGATCCGGAAAGACCTTGCTGGCGCTCGCTGCCGCCATGGAATCGCGTGCCCGCTATCGCCAGATCCTTCTCGCCCGCCCCGCGGTTCCCCTGAGCAATCGGGATCTCGGCTTTCTGCCGGGTGATATTGCCGCCAAGCTCGACCCGTACATGCAGCCTCTGTATGACAACCTGACAATCATGCGTCATCAACTGGACGATCTTTCCGGCACACAGAAGGCGCAAGATCTCCTCGCGGCGAACCAGCTTGAAGTCACCCCCCTGGCCTATATCCGCGAGGCAGCCTGCAGCGGCGTGTTCTTCATCGTCGACGAGGCCCAGAACCTCACTCCTCACGAGATCAAAACGATCATCACCCGAGCCGGTGAAGGAACCAAGATCGTCTTCACCGGGGATATTCAGCAGATCGATCACCCGTATCTCGACACGCTCTCCAACGGCCTGAGTTACCTGATCGATCGGATGGTAGGGCAGAATCTCTTCGCACACGTGACCCTGGAAAAAGGGGAGCGGAGCGAATTGGCGGAGCTCGCGAGCAATCTGCTCTGAGGGAACGAGTTGAAAACCGTCCGGCGGATCGTCAGCGCTCCCATTAGACAACGTTGTCTAAAATGCTACAATTAGGTCCACATTCGCTTTCGCGATGCCGTTCTCCCGTCAACACTCCGCAACGTCCTGACAACGATGGACATCGGTGCGGATACCGGCTCCCCCGTGGATGAGGTGTACACGCCCCCTTTCGAATTCTCCGGCACCATCAAAAAGGTGACGGTGGACCTGAAGAAGTAGAGCTGCTCCAAAGACCAGACGCGATACGGAGGCTCGCATGTTGATTCTGACGGGAAATCTTCGGATTGGCGTGATGTTGACGGTCTTGCTGATGGGACTTGCGACACCGGTCTCTGCGCAGATCGATCTCCAGAAACTGGCGAACGATCCCGCGTTGTTTCTCAAGACCGCCCGGACCGCGCTGAAATGGGACGAGCCTGCTGAGCCCGCCAAAATCATCGGACCGATTTATTTCGTCGGCACGAAGGGCTTGAGCGTCTACCTGATCACGACGCCGGAAGGTCACATTATCCTGAACACCGGCATGCCCGGATCCGGGCCGATGATTGAAGCCTCGATCCGGAAGCTCGGTTTCAAGCCTGAGGAGATCAAGCTACTCCTCATCGGGCATGCCCACATCGATCATGCCGGCGGTCACGCCTATCTGCAGAAACTCTCCGGCTCGCAGATCGCCGTCATCCGGGAAGAGAAAGACCTGTTCGAGTCGGGCGGCAAACTCGACTTCCACTATGGCAAATCTCCGGAATTCGGCTTCGAGCCGGCCAAAGTCGATCAGGTCTTCCATGATGGAGATGTCCTCAAGCTCGGGGACGTGGCCATTACAGCGCTCCTGACCAACGGCCATACGCGCGGTTCGACCACCTTCGTCATGAAATTGACCGACGAAGGCCAGACCTTCACCGTCGTCTTTCCCAATGGCACCAGCGTGAACCCCGGCTATCGCGTCGCAAAAGATCCCTCCTATCCGGGGATTCGCGAAGACTACCAGCGGACGCTCCGGGTTCTGGAAGACCTGAAGCCCGACATCTGGCTGATGGCCCACACGGAGGCTTTCAACTACGACGCCAAACTGGCCCGAGCAGCAAAGGAAGGTGCCAAAGCCTGGGTCGATCCAGAAGGCTACAGAAAATGGATCATCGCCCAGAAAAAGAATTTCGATGCGGCAATCGCGAGAGAATTAGGAACCAAAGCCAAGTAACTCTTATCTCACGGTTCAATTTTCACATCATCAATGTGAAACACCGCGAGCGGTTCTGGGAGATCCGGATTCGGCGTGACCCGGTCTGGTTCTCCTTCGGTCGTCGTTTTGAGCGTCGGGCCGTCCCGTCGAGGTCCGGTCCGGAAAGAAATCCGCTCAACGCTCTTCACGAATTCCGCGAACGGAACATTCGACGCGACCGACTTGCCCGCCAGCCAAACGTCGAAACTCTGCTTCGCGACATCCACCTTAAGTTCGACGTGATACCACTCCTTTGCTTGATAAGGAGCAAGAGTGGTGAGCGCTGTCTCGTTGAGAAGTTTGACCTGTCCATCATCAGCGACGACCAACCGGACCGGTCTGTGACCAAAACGGTCCATCAGTTCAATCTCCAGACGCCCCACCTTATTCTGTCCGGGCTGAACCTTGAACTGGACGTGGGCCGATTTCGTTTCAGGGAACACGCGGACCGCACGGGCATAGTCGTATGGATCCTTGTCCTGCAGTTCGAGACTTTTGTTCGCCGCATCGGGAAAATCCGCGACAGCAACCGGTGCCCAACGGGGAGAATAGATGTTCCAGTCGGTCACCGGATCTGCGGTTTTCAGATTGTCGAAGTTGTCGTGAACGGGCCCCTGCACCGCATGCCGGACGGGGACCGGAACCCGGCTGACCCAGATGTCCTCCTTGTTCATGCTGTACGTCACCCACAGATCCGGGCCGGGAGGTTCCCCATTCCCTTCCTCCGCAATCCGGTTGTATTGCGGCCCGAAGTCCTTGTAACGGCCTGCGAAACGGCGGGGTGGCACTTCGCCGTGTGTGCAGAGCATGTTGTCGAACAGAACTCCATCCTCACTGGTGACAATCGCGAGCGGCCAGCGGTGGTCATCATCCAGATTCGGGTTATAGATCAGCGCGAACCGCCCATCGCTCGTGCGACGGCCCGAGATCTTCGCTCCGGTCATCTGTAACGTGGGCACTTTGACCGGGTTTGACCAGGTTTTCCCCTCATCGGAGGAGAGGGCGGCCAGCGACCATTTCCATAGCCCAACAAGTTTGCCATCCTTGCGGTGATACCAGTTGAACGCCTGCCGTTTCTCAAGTGCCGCGGCGGCGAAGGCGTCGTCGTCCAGATGTTCCTCGTCCCACCACTGTTGCCGCATGAGGCGATTGTCCATCAGGGCATCACAGGCAGCCACAAAACCGGCATCCGTGGAACGCTTGTAGAACGGGTAGCGGGTATTCTTCTCTCCCCAGCCTGATTGTTCGTTGTAGCGGAGGAAATAGATCGGCCCCAGAGAGCCATCCTTGTGCAGCTCACGGACGACCCGGCCGATGCCTCCCTTGTTGAAAGGATTGGGGGCATGGCCATAGAACGCACACAGCAGCAGGCGATCATCCGGAGCGATGAAGAACCCCATCCGCTGGTGCATCATGGCGGTCGTGCTGAGCGGATCGGGGGATTTGAGTTCATAGATCGGAAACACCACCTCGGGCGCGCTCCACTGCCGGCCATCCACGGAACTGCACAGCAGCGTCTGACCGGGGGCGACATGTTCCCCCACCGGATTGCTCAGGTACTCAAGATAGAACCTGTTGTTCCAATAGCAGATCATGGGGGCATGGTTATAGGTCCAACCGAAGCTGTCCGCCTGTTCCGGATGGGTGCGATTCGCGCGCATCACCTGGAATGTTTCGACGCCGACAGCCGGGCGCAACTGCCCATCATGCATGTTGTGATGCACCACCGGCCCACCAACATAGCGGACCGGCTCATGAATCGTGCCGGTCTGGGCCTGAATCGCCGGAGCGAATGTCCCCAGAAGAAAAACAACAAAGGCCGTGCAGGAACGCATCGCGCACTCACTCTTGTTCGAATCAAGGAAAGGGAACTTTGTCCCTCCCAAGCTACAAGACTTTTTCGCGAATAGATAGAGGCCGTTTCCTCGCCGACTCATCGCTTCGGCAACGGAACCAGGACGCTGGCAATCGTCAAAACCGCGGAGACCACCGCGAGTCCCAGCATCGCCGGGGCATACGAGCCGAGATAGTCATGGCTTCCCGCCAAGACCAACGGCCCGGCTGCGGAAGAGAGAGTGGTGATGACCTGGGCGGCTCCCTGAATTCTCCCCAGCTCTGAGCGGCCATAAAGTTGTCCCCACAGGGCGAAAAAAACGACCGTGATGAACCCGCCGGAAACCCCGACCGCAATGGCATACATCTGGAGGTCAGTAGCCGTTTTCATCCTGGGAAAATAGGCGAGTGCCCCCGCCAGGATCAACATCCCGATTCCTAGCAGTCTGCGGAGCGAAACAGAACTGTTAAACGCTCCCGCAATCAGATTTGCCAGCAGTCCTCCCGCAGTCACTGTTGCCAGACACTGCGCGGCCGACTGTGGCGGAAAGCCTCGCTCAGTGAGGATCGATTCATTGAACAAAGTCACCCCCGAGAAAATCAGATTGAAAAGCCCCGTCGTTAACACAAAGACCCAGAATGCGGGGGTCCGCAGCGCGGAAGCGAACGAGATGTCAGCAACAAGGGGGGGAGTGCTTTCCCGAGCGGGAGCATCGGGAAGTAGACTGCAGCTTTCGGGAGTATCGCGCACGAACAGCCACGCCAGCGGGACAAAACCGATGAGGAGCCACCACCCGATCCCGTTCCAGACAGTCCGCCACGCCTCGGGATGTGCATAGACGGGTGGGATTCCAGTAACGGGGCCCGCGACTTTCTGGACCGCGTCTCCTACCCCCAGCACAGTCGCGATAAAGCCGATCGTGATCAACAGTGCGAACATTCCCATTGCCATACCCAGCCTGCGGACAAACCACTTGCCGACCATCGCCATGCTGATGACGGACAGGGCACTCTGCCCGAATGCTCGAATACCGGTAAGCGCAATGAGGGACGTCGCAATCCCGCGCGACCAGCACAATCCAAAGACGGAAAAGGCAAGAAGCAGTCCAGCGAGAACAGCAGCCTTGCGGGTTCCCCAGCGGTCGATCACCCACCCGGCGACAATCCCCATGGCCGCTCCCAGAATCGTGGCCGCCAGGTTGAGATTGGCAAACGTAACCCGGTCGAATTTCAGATCCTGCAGCAGCGGTTCCGTGACGAGGCTCAGGCCATGCGTCCGTCCTGGCAGGGTCGCGGTCATGGCCACCGCCGCCAGGATCACCTGCACCCAGCCATAATAAATCGGACAGCGCGCCGCTATTCCGACTCGGGGCTGATGCTTCAAAGTTGTTGCCATCGTTCCGGCGATCTCCTGTCGTTAAATTCTGCGCGGCAAGTATTGTACGGAACGTGGAAATCGTCCGCACCCGCGTCGGATCGATTTCATCAGTTCCCCGCAGCACGGGGTCTTGCTTTTCTCTCCGCCATCCCCGACAGTAATAGTCTGTCCCCAATCTTCACCCCTTTTAAATCTCAGCTTCCGGCGCGAACCCTCGTGCGCTCAGCCCAAGGAACTTCACCATGAACGTTCTCCGCCCCTGCCTCGCACTCCTCCTCGTTTTCAGTCTCTCCGTAGCCGGATTCGCGGCGGAACCGGTCAAGCCCGTCCGCATGGGTTGTGGCCTCATGACCTTCGATACCGTCCCGGGCTGGGGGCTCGGACCGGATGGCAAATCGGTTCTCGGCGGAACGCACGGCGGGGTGGTCGTCGACAAGGAGGGGAATATCTACACCAGCGCGAACATTGGCGTCTTCGTCTTTTCGCCCGAGGGGAAAGTCGTCCGACGTTTTCTGGGAGATGAATACTCCGCCATTCACGACATGAAAATCCGGTCCGAGGCAGACGGGGAGTTCATCTACGGCGCGCGCAACAACGCCGCGGAAGGGATCAAGTTCAACGCCCAGACCGGTGCCATCGTCCTGAAGCTCCCCTTCCCCAAGGAATCGGGACTCGATCCGAAAAGCAAATTCAGTCCGACCGCCATCGACGTCGGCCCGAACGGCGATATCTTCCTCTCCGATGGTTACGCCAGCAATCACATCTTCAAGTTCGACAAGACCGGCAAATTTCTGTCCTACTTCGGGACCAAGGGAAATGAGCTCAAAGAGTTCAACACCGCGCACGGGATGGTCCTCGACACCCGTTACGACCCGCCCCGTCTCCTGATCTGCGACCGGAACCACCAACCCAAGGGACGTCTGCTGCACTACAGCCTGGAGGGAGAATTCATCGCCGAAGTCATCACCGGTCTGGGGATGCCCACCTCCGCCGCGATCCAGGGGGATTATGTCTCCGTTCCCGATCTGCATGGCCGCCTGGTGATACTCGACAAGACCAACACCATCATTGCCGTCCTCGGGAACAATCCCGATCTGAAATTAGGATTGAATTACAACGTGCCGCAGGACAAATGGGTCGAAGGGATCTTCAGCGGGACGCATGGGTCCTACTGGGACAAGGACGGCAACCTGTACGTCCAGGACTGGAACGTCTCCGGCCGTCTGATCAAGCTCGTCCGCGTGAAACTGGCGGGGGTCAACTAACCGTTACCAAGGTCGTTCTCGCGCATTACTTCCACGACGTAATACGGCCCCGGCTCAGGCTCTTCGCGGGAACAATGTTCCGCGAACGCCTCGGCTTCGGCCAGAGTGCTGAGCAGACAGAACCGGTTGACCGGGAACTCTTTCGACAGGCCATTGCAGGACAACGGCGAACATTCGAAGAAGGCAGAGACCGACTTACTGACCACGTCGAACCCGAGCGAAACAAAGTCGTTCGACAAATACTCGACCGCCAACTCCGGCAATGAGATCGGGTCACGATTTCCCCGATCAAATCGCACCAGCAGCAGGCGGTAAGCGAACAGATGATGTTCGTGGGGAGAGTCCACCGTCATCGATAAGGCATCAGCTTGCGTGTTGAAAAAACCGAGATCGTTGTGCAACCAGCGGTTGATCCAGCCCTCGGACGGTGGATTCATACAGTGGCTGACGGTGCAGACTTCCGTCAGAGTTGAGGGAAGAAACGGTTCCCAATTCGGCGGAATCTTCGTCCGCCGCAAAAAATAGCCAATTAAGGACAGTTCCATTTCCCCTGATCTCTTCATCACGCAGTCATTTCCCCAGTCGCGTCATTGTACCGACCGCGCTAATCATCCGGCAAAGCCCTTAATTTTCACGGCAGGACACTCTGACCGTATGTTTTCCGCAGCCAGATCTGGGAGAGACTCACCAGCCCGATCATCACGGGAACCTCGACCAACGGGCCAATCACCGCCGCAAACGCGGCCCCGGAATTGATCCCGAAGATTGCGACCGCGACGGCAATCGCCAGCTCGAAATTGTTGCTCGCGGCCGTGAAGGCGATCGTCACCGTCTTGGAATAATCCGCTCCGACCCGCTTCCCCATCCAGAAACTCACGAGAAACATCACCACGAAATAGATCAGGAGCGGAATCGCGATCCGCAGCACATCCAGCGGAATCTGGACGATCAGGTTCCCCTTCAAGCTGAACATCACGAAGATTGTGAATAACAAAGATACCAGGGTGATCGGGCTGATCGCGGGAATAAAAACCCGCTCATACCATTCTTTTCCCTTTACTCTTAGCAGACACAAGCGCGTGAACATCCCCCCCAGGAACGGAATGCCGAGGTAAATGAAGACGCTCTGGGCAATCTCACCGATGCTGATTTCCACCGCGGTTCCCCGCAATCCGAACAGGGGGGGAATCAGCGTGATGAACACCCACGCATAGAGACTGTAAAACAGCACCTGAAACACGCTGTTAAACGCGACGAGCCCCGCCGCGTATTCGTTGTCCCCCTGCGCCAATTCATTCCAGACAATCACCATCGCAATGCATCGTGCCAACCCGACCAGGATCAGGCCGACCATGTATTCCGGCTTGTCCTGCAGAAACGCGATCGCCAGTCCGAACATCAGCACAGGTCCAATCACCCAGTTCTGGATCAGTGATAATCCCAGGATCTTCCAATTTCGAAACACTTCACCCAACTCTTCGTATCGCACCTTCGCCAGCGGCGGATACATCATCAGAATCAACCCGGCGGCAATCAGGACGTTCGTGGTCCCGATCTGAAAGCCATGGATCAGCGATTCGACATGCGGCACGAAGTGCCCGACGGCCACCCCCGCTCCCATCGCCAGGAAAATCCAGAGCGTGAGCATCCGATCCAGAAAACCCAACCGACGGCACTTGTTCTCAGACATCCTGTTTGACTTTCGATTCAAATTCTCGCGATTCAATAAACGCACGGATTTCATCCCGCACGCGCCGATAGTGTCCCAGCACTTCTTCCTCGCTCCGGCTGGACTCGGCCAGTCGCGGAGGATCATCAAAGGGAACGTGAACCATTTTGACCCCCGGAAGGACGGGACAGGTCTCCCGGGCGTGCCCACAGACCGTGATCACGACGTCGAAGTTGATTCCCGCCAGTTCGGAAAGGTGTTTCGAACGCCCCTGCGAAAGATCGATCCCTGCTTCCCGCATCACCTGCACCGCCCGAGGATTCATTCCCTGGGGTTCGACTCCCGCCGAGTAGGCTTCGTACATATCCCCGCGCAGTGCGCGACACCACCCTTCGGCCATCTGGCTGCGGCAGGAATTCCCCGTACAGAGAAACAACACGTTTACCTTTGGTTTCATCACACTCTCTATATTCACCCAGGCGAATGTAACATCGAAAAAAATCAGCAGCAGTCGGAGCGCCCCTCACATCGCAACTGTTTGCGATCCTTGCCCAACTGCCCCCACTGTTCTTCTCCGGAAGTCAGACATTCCAACAGCTTCCTGTGAAAGCCTGTCTTCGGATCCGCCAGGCGATAATGCACCCACAGACCCTCTTTGCGGGCCAGGACAAGCCCAACCTTGCGCAGATAGGACAAATGCCGTGAGACCGCCGGCTGCAACGCCCCCAGAATCGAAACCAGGTCGCAGACACACATCTCCCCCTCACTCAACAGGTTCATGATCCGCAATCGGGTCGGGTCCGACAGGGCACGAAAAACCTGCTCCAGCTTCGGGGGAAGTGTCGACGACTTTATATTCATGCAGGCGAATATAGCAACCGCACTTGGAACGAGCAACCACTGCAAAGATGGTCCCACTTTTCCGAAGTGGTTTCGTCAATCCCAGTACCAGCCGATCCAGGAGATTCCCAGATGACTTCTCTGTCAGGTGTCACCACACGAGGGATCGTCGTCTAAGAATGCTCACTGAGCGCAACCCATTACAGTAAATGGCGATGCCGCTTCTTCGCGGCCGACATCGAGCGGAATCTTCTTGACCCTTTTCCGGGGGAGCGTGTCTAATAGAGATGACACCTCTGAAATCCCTGAGATCCCGCGATTTCGTCACATCATGGGCCATTTTTGATGAACAAGCCAAACCTCGTCTCGGTCCCGTTGCGTGAATTGATCACTGGAGCGGAACAGGCGTCTCGGGAACTCTCCGAACACCTGGAACAGGCGGTTCTCCCGAAAGCGGAACGCCTGGACGCCGCGATACAAGACGGAGCGGTGCATCCGATTACGGATATCGCCGTCCGACGGCAAGTTCAGGAAATTCTGGATGCTCACGAATTTACCAGCACGCGCTTCGAAAAAATCGAGCAATACTTGAGCGCCATGCAAAAGTCCCTGGACCAGATCCTGGGCGCCGAGTAAGTCTTGCGGTGACCACAATTCATTCCACAAACAGCACTTCCGTCAAAATCAAGTCGTTGGCTTTCAAAGAACATTTCCCACTGCCGGGCTGTTTGAGACTGACAGTTCTCCCCTTGATCGCATAAAGTAGGACTCTGAATGTTTGGGCCGATCAGCCGAACATCCGAAACGAGAATCAGCGCCTGGTTCATCATTTCGGATGGCAAGGATTGTGAACAAGGCTGTTGATGGTCGTCGGAGACGCCCGTGGGGAGACCCGGTGGTTTTCCCGCACAATGCCCGAGGTAATTGATTCATGAATTCGCAGGCGGATCACCCCAATTCGGGATCCTCTCTTTCCCAGCAGGCCGGATCGGCTGTGATTCCCCCCCCGTCCGGACTCTCTGCCGGTCCGGATACGGTTATTAATCCGGAATCCCGTCCGATCGGCAGCGATCTGATCTCCATCGGCCCCCTCTCTGAGGTGGCGACGGTCTTGTTCCCCCCTTCGACTCCGGGTGGAACGCAACCTTTTGCCAACCCGCAGGGGATCGTTCTGGGGCACTTCCGGATCGAGCATTGCATTCGTAGCGGCGGTATGGGGGCGGTTTTCAAGGCGATCGATATGCGCCTCAACCGTCCGGTGGCACTCAAGGTACTCCCCCCGTCCCAAACCCGTGACTCCGCCTCCGTCCTCAGGTTCCGCAATGAAGCCCAGGCAGCCGCCCAACTCGACCACGAGAATATTGCGCGGGTCTACTACATCGGCGAAGAGCATGCGTTGCATTTCATCGCGTTTGAATTCGTCTCCGGGACAAACGTCCGAGACCTGATTCACCAGCATGGCACGCTGGCCCCCGCCGACGTCGTGAATTACACGCTGCAGATTGCCTTCGCTTTGTCGCACACCTCAGAGAACGGGGTGGTTCACCGTGACATCAAGCCCTCCAATATCATCATCACCCCGCAGGGGCGGGCCAAGCTAGTGGATATGGGACTGGCACGGAATGAGAACCGCGACCCCGGGGACCAACTGACGACCGCAGGCACGACGCTCGGAACCTTTGACTACATCTCCCCCGAACAGGCCAAAGACCCCCGCAGCGTGGATGTTCGCAGCGATATCTATTCGCTCGGCTGCACCGTGTTTCACATGCTGACGGGTGAGCCTCCCTATCCGGAGGGAACCGTCCTGCAGAAACTCCTCGACCACCAGGCGAAGGACGTTCCCGACCCCCGGCAGAAAAACCGGCTGGTGTCGGATGATCTGTCCTCCATCGTGCAGAAGATGATGGCCGCTGATCCCCGGGCCCGTTATCAAAGCCCGGAGCAATTGATCCGGGATCTGATCCTCGTCGCCACTTCAATGGGCCTGAAGAGCAGCTATCTGGAAAGTGCAGTGTGGGTCGCCGCCCACTATCCTCCTCCCACCTTCTGGCAAAAATACGGAGGCTGGCTGATCACGGTCGGTGCGCTCCTGCTGTTTGTCCTGTGGCTGAAATACGACGGGGACCGCTCCGCACGGATACCTCCGGCAAACCCCGTTGTGCGGGAGGACGACCAAAACACGCTGGATGGTAAGGCTCCGGCAGAGACGCGCGATACGACGAAGAGCAAACCCGGCGGGGGACTCTCGCAGACTTCACCAGGGCCTCAGGGAATTCTTCCTTCCAAGGGGACTGAGGATGTCGAGACTGTGGATTCGGGCGTGCGGAAAACCTCCCCCGTGGGACCTGTTTCACCGGAAAAGAAACCACTGGCCGATCCCCAGAAAACCGCCTCCGCTCAGCCGATCCCTCCCGCGACGGCGGAATCACCCAATCCTGAAGACGTTCCTAAGCTCTTCGAAAACGTGCCCAAACGACCATCCGCTCCTAAGACAAACCTGACTCAATCGCAGGAGCCTATCCCGGGGACGGAATTAACGGATCCGGATGACCCTGAAAGTCCCCTCATGGTGGGGGAAATCAAATCTGCGACGCAGAAGAAATCTGCGGAACAGACCACTGCACCACCAAACACTGAAGTTCGGGCGACGCCTCCCGCGAATCTGGAACCGTTTGCCATCCTCGCCTCCACGAGCGGCGCGGAGCATCGCTATCCGACACTCGAAGCCGCCTGCTTTGACGCCGTGGACGGCAATGTCATCGAACTCCGCTTCGACGGCATCCGCATGGAACGCCCCATCCGGATCAACAAGAAGGTGACGATCCGTGCGGCCCGTGGAAACCACCCCACCCTGGAATTGATTCCGCTCGAAATCCCCGGCGATCCCCCTCAGACCCAGATGGTGACAATCACCGCCGGTTCCTTGCAACTGGTCGACGTCAATCTGCTGATCCGTCAGCCCGAGAACTCCACGACCGATCCCTGGACGCTGTTTTCCATCCAGAAGGGGGAACAACTCCGCCTGGAGCGCGTTGTCGTGACGCTGCAGGGCCGGGAAAATCGGAACCTGACCTTTGCGGAATTCCGTTCCTCCGGAATGGATCCTTCCCTCATGGACATCGAGACGAGTCCCCTCGCTTCCACCAAATCCTCGTTTCGCTTCGACCTGCAGGGTTCGATGATCCGGGGGCAGGCGGACCTGATCGCCGTCCGGCATTCACACTCGCTGCGGGTGTCGGTGAAGGATTGCGTCATCGCCTCTTCCGGCACGTTGATTCGGACCGAAGGCTCTGTGGACACGGGCCGGCCTGGAGGAATTATCGAAGTCCAACTGGATCAGAATTCGATGGTCCTGAACGGCGGATTGATCCGCATGTCGGCCGGAGATTCCCTGATGAGTCTCCCCAGGATTGAAGTGACCGCCACGAATAACATTTTCACCACCAGCGTCAGCGCGCAGCAGGGGATCCCTGCCTTGGTCTCCATGCAGGGAAATCTTCCCCAGGAAGACTTTGCCCGCTTGCTCTCCTGGAACGGTCAAAAGAACTTCTATGACCGGTTCGAAGACTTCTGGACGACGGCCTCGTCGGACAACGCCACCAAGGGGATCCGCCTGAAGTTTGAAGGCTGGACGAGACGGTGGGGACCGGAAAACGAGGTGGACCCCCATAACGAGCCAGTCCTTTGGCAGCAGCAATCCTGGGGACGCAAGCCGTTAACGGACCTGATTCCCCGGGACTTCTCGCTTGATGCGAAATCGGGCAGTCTCAATCCCGCGATTCAAGGGGCCAGCACGGGAGGGGACGCCGGTGCGAATATCGGCACTCTTTCGAGACTCCCAGCGGCACCCGTTTCACGGGTTGCCGCTCCACTCAGCCCGACAGCCGCCAAGGTTCCGTGATCTATTTCACGGCGATTCCCCGCTCGCTCCACAAAATGCGGTTGGTGATCACATTCGATTTCCAATTCAGGAAACCGTACTTCGTCCAGAGCATTTTGTGAGATCATTACTCAGATCGGGCGGAGAATCACCATCCCCAGTGGGGGGAGTGTGACCGAAATGCTTTGCGCGTGACCGTGCATCGGGGTGGGATCACTGTAGCGGCCTCCCATGTTCCCCAAGTTGCTTCCACCGTACAAGGCTGCGTCCGTGTTCAGAATCTCCGCGTAGAAACCATTCCGCGGAACTCCGAGGCGGTACTCGTAGCGTGGCACCGGCGTGAGATTGAACGCACAGATGACAAAGTCACTGCGATCCCGGCCAAATCGGATAAAGGCATAAGTGCTGTTCTGCCAATCGTCGCACTGGATCCAGGCGAAGGACTCCGGCTGGCAATCCTGCTGATGGAGCGCGGGCAAGCTGCGGTATTGGGCATTCAAATCTCCGACCAGACTGCGTATCCCGTCGTGATACTTGTGGCCTAAAAGGGCCCAGTCGAGTTCGCCGGCGTCATTCCATTCCCCCCATTGGGCAAATTCCCCCCCCATGAAGAGGAGTTTCTTACCGGGCATCGTGTACTGATAGCCGTAGAGCAGTCGGAGATTGGCGAATTTCTGCCAGAAATCCCCGGGCATCTGAGAGATCAACGCCTGTTTACCATGCACGACTTCGTCGTGCGACAAAGGCAGTACGAAATTCTCGGTGAAGGCATACACCATCCTGAAGGAAAGTTCATTCTGATGGTGGGAGCGGTACAAGGGATCGCGCTGGAAATATTTCAGCGTGTCGTTCATCCAGCCCATGTCCCATTTCATGCTGAATCCCAGCCCCCCCATGTAAACGGGACGCGAGACGCCCCCCCACGAGGTGGATTCCTCCGCTACGGTCAGGATGCCGGGGAAATCGCCGTGCATCTGGATGTTCATATCCTTGAGGAACTGGACTGCTTCCAGGTTTTCCCGTCCGCCGAAGACATTCGGAATCCATTCCCCTTCCTTGCGGGAATAGTCGAGGTACAACATGGAGGCGACGGCATCGACACGCAATCCGTCCACGTGGTACTTGTCGAGCCAGAACCGGGCGCTGGAGAGCAGGAAGTTCCGGACTTCATTGCGGGCGTAATTGAAGACCAGCGTCCCCCAGTCGGGGTGCGTCCCCTGCCGCGGATCTTCGTGTTCATACAGGCAGGTTCCGTCAAACCGTGCCAGACCATGCCCATCCTTCGGGAAGTGGGCGGGAACCCAGTCCACGAGCACACCGATGTCGTGCTGGTGACAATAGTCCACGAAGTACATGAAGTCTTCAGGGGTTCCGAACCGGCTGGTGGCGGCGAAATAGCCGATTGTCTGGTATCCCCACGACCCATCAAACGGATGTTCCGTAATGGGAAGCAGTTGCAGGTGGGTGTATCCGAGCTTCTGGCAATACTCCACCAGCATGTGCGCCAGTTCTCGGTAGTTGAAAAACCGCCGGCCATCCTTGGGACGCCGCCACGAGGAGAGATGCACCTCATAGGTTGAAATCGGTTTTTCCAGCCAGTTCGTCTGTTCCCGCTGCTGGATCCAGCGTTGGTCCGACCATTCGTAATTCTCCAGGTCGTAAACGACGGAGGCGGATTTCGGACGGAGCTCGCTCCAGAAGGCATATGGGTCGGATTTCTGGGTTAACTGCCCCCAGTTATTCCGCACGCCGTACTTGTAGGGCATCCCGGGACGCATTTCAGGCACGATCCCGCTCCACATCCCGTCATCAATCCGCTGCAGCGGGTTGCGACCATGATGCCAGTTGTTGGCATCACACAGGACGGAAACCTCCTGGGCATTCGGTGCCCAGACGGTGAAACGGCATCCCTCTGCCGACCGGCAGACATGGGCTCCCATCTTCTCGTACATCTGGGAGAACTGCCCGCTCCGAATCAGGTCTAATTCCTGTCCGTTGAATTCGGTGGTTAACTTTTGATTGCCTGCCGAAACCATGGTCATATTAAGGGGTTTCCGTGAACTACCCTCAGGGGGAATTCTTCTGACAACTGCATTGTTGCCAGAGAGTTCAGATCATCTCCATCCTCGGGGCAGCGGTTCAAGAGGGAATCCCTTGATCGGGGGAATTTCCTGTTTTCAAGACTTCGCAAGGACAAGGTTTTGCCAATTTGCAGGAACTGGCAATCATGGGGAATTTTAGCGCGCCTAACGCTTCTGCGTCAGGGCTGACCCGAAATCCGAAGGTTTTACCCGCCTGCCAGGAAAACAGGCCCGGAATTACAGCATCCGCTTCTGTTTCAGACGGCGGCGCAACTCGCTGAAGACCGTCTTGTAATTGGGACGGGGAATGGGGTTATGAGCAGCATCCCCGCGCACCATCTGCCCCAGATCGTCCGCTTCGAAGACCGCCTCTTCCGTGGAGGTCTCAAACATCCCCGGTGCGGACAACATCTCAGAACCACCCCGGATCTCCTCCAGGTTGTGAACTTCCTGCTGGGTCTCCAGACAGAGATCCAGCACCTCCTCACCGATCTCCTCTTCAATCTCACTGACACTCCGCGGACTGAAGTCGGCGGATTTTTGGGCAGCGATGAACTCCTCCAGCCGACGGTCCAGTTCTGACCGAGTCGGCAAGTCCTGGGCCAACGAGCGGTTCAGCATGGGGCTGACCACTTCATCCAGGAACTGCAGCGGATCGACATTTTCCGGAGCGGAACCGAGGGGAGCCAGTGAGGAATGCTCGAAGAATGCGGAAGACATTGGTCCACGCAATGGCACATGCTGAGGCCTTGCTTCCGACGTCTCCGGGGGAACCGGAATCTCGTTCACCGGTTGCACCGGTTCGACGTTGCGAATGTGGAAGGGTCGTCCGGCATCGAGTGATGCGTAGCGGTCCTCAACCCGTTCTTCATACGGGAGGACCGGTTCGGGAGCTTTGACCGGAGTTTCGCTCAGGATCGGAAAATTTGGGGGAGTTTCCTTGGCGAGCGATTCGAGAATCTGCGACTCCTCAATCCAGGCCGAGGAGGATTCGCCGACGATTTGCGATGGCTCATCCAGATCCGCACCGAACTCGAAGGCCGCATCCGGAGACTCGGTCTCTTCCAGAACCTCCTCACCCAGCTCAAAGACAGAATCTGCCACTACTTCATCTTCCACGACTTCGGACTCGAAAGCGGGTCCCAAATCGATGGTCTCCCGCTCTCCTTGTCGCGGCATCCCTTCCAAGGGTCCCGCTGACAGTGCCGTCGGATTCCAGTGCAACGGAAGTTGTTGAAGATCATCCAGCGCCTGGCGAACGATCTCTTCGTCCACCTGGGGAGTCTGGGCGACGTAAGCCAGCAACAGGGCATGATCGCACAACTGGTTGATCTGCCGCGGCAATCCGTCACAGGCCCGCGCAATCAGTTGCAGCGCCTGCGGGGTGAAAATATCTGCGGATTTACGTCCAGCCGCAGTGAGGCGACAGGTGATGTATTCCAGCGTTTCGCTCCGCGAGAGGGCCTCCAACGTGATCTGGGTTCCGATCCGATGATTAAGGGCATCGTGACCGGGCAGAGCCAGCCTTTCTTCCAGGCTGGGTTGACCGGCCAGCAGGATTTTCAGGAGCGCTTTTCCTCCCTGGGACAGATCCGCCAACGTCCGCACTTCTTCCAGCAACCGATCGCTGAGCAGATGGGCTTCATCCAGGATCAACAGCGTTTCCCGGCCTTCGGCACTGACAGACTTCAGGCAACTCACCAGTTCAAGACGGAGCTCGAGATCGGTCTTCCCAAAGAAGGGTTGCTTCAATTCGAATAATGCCGACTGCAGCAGGGATCGCCGCGTCGGGAAATTGCAGGAAGGGATCAACACGGTCTCGTAACGGTCCCGCAATTCGGTTGCGAGGTATTGACACAGAAGAGATTTGCCCGTCCCTGCCTCACCCGTAACGACCGCCAGGCCCAATCCACCGTCAATGCAGCGCAGCAGGTCCGCCACGACGTTGGCGATGGAACTCCCCCCCAGATAACAACAGGCGGGATCAGGAGTTGCGCCAAACGGGCGGCGGCTGAACTGGAAGTATTCCGTATACATTGAATCTGCAAATCCATAAACAAGAGAGACTTGCGAGCACAGGAGGGTGTGGCCCGGCGAAAGGCACACCCTGCCCCACCCACCGGTGGATCCGGGCGTTTTCGTCTCATCGTCTTATGGCCGTAGCGACTTGAATCCCCTCCCCGGCAGTCACCGAGATTCAGCGAAAAACCCCTCACGCCGCGGGAATGTCGGGACTTGCCTCGCGTACTTCTCGCAAGCGGCAAGATCTCCCCAGTTCTCCAGAACCATGCAGGTGGCAAAAAAACACCCCCGTCGGCGGGAGAACGTCGCTTTTCAAGACGGAACGGAGGTATAATTACAACAGGGGCTTTGACTTGGTTCGTTTCTGGATTGTTAAGGAGATTCAAGAGTTGCGTCCCTAATCCGCTCCGCGAGGTAAGCTCCACTTTCTCCGACGGCAGTTCCACGCATTCGAATTCCTCCATGTCCGACGCGACCATTACTTTTACTGACCCGGAACAGATTCTCGCCCTGTTCGGCCCCCGCGACCAGTACCTGAGACGGGTTCGCAATACACTCGGGGTTAATGTCGTTCTGCGCGGCGATCAACTCCTCGTCCAAGGCCCCGAAGATCAGGTCCGCCAGGGGGTCGCCGTCCTGAACCAGCTTCGCAAGACGCTGGAACTGCAGGGGGGACTCTCGGATGCGGACATTACGGAAGCCCTGACTCGGCAGGTCCATGCCGACCCCGGAGACGAACAGGCCGCCATTCCGTTGTTCGAGAAATCGCGGAAGATCGTCCCCCGCTCCCCCGGACAGATGGCCTATATCCAATCCATCCGGGAAAACGACCTTGTGTTCTGCACGGGACCGGCGGGTTGCGGAAAGACCTACCTCGCGGTCGCAATGGCGGTCCATGCCCTTCGCCAGGAACAGATCAAGAAAATCGTCCTCGTCCGTCCCGCCGTCGAAGCGGGGGAAAAGATCGGATTTCTCCCCGGCGATATGCTCGCCAAGGTCAATCCTTTCCTCCGTCCCCTGCTCGATTCGCTGATCGATATTCTCGACTCCGAACAGGTGGGGCGTTACCTCGAAAAAGATGTCATTGAGATCATTCCCCTCGCCTACATGCGCGGGCGAACCCTCAATCAAACATTCATCATTCTGGATGAAGCCCAGAATACGACCATTACACAAATGAAGATGTTCCTCACCCGCATGGGGAATGGCTCCAAGATCGTTGCCTCGGGGGACGTCACACAGGTGGATCTCCCCCCGCACATCCCCAACGGGTTGTCGGACGCCATCGACCGGCTTTCCTCGATCCACGGGATTGCGGCCGTCAAGCTTTCCGGACGGGACATCGTCCGGCATCCTCTTGTCCGTGAGATCGTCAAGGCCTATGAACCATTGGAACACGCCTCCCGCTCGGGGCATCGCCTGACGTGAAATTTCCGCCCTTCAGATTTCAGACTGCAAACGCGCTCTCGTCTCATTTTCCCTGACCCTTCCCGCCGCACGACAGTGACGGCTTACTTTCATGAGCCAATTTGGATTTCGACGCGGACGACTGAAGACAAACCAGTTGCGTCCGTCCAGCTATTCATTCGCGGAAGTACTGCATCAGATCCGGGATCGGCACATCTCGCTGCAGCTATTGCTCTGCCTGATGGCCCTGATCGCAATGGTGATCTCCGTGCAGGCCTGGCGGTTGCCGTTCCCCTATCACCTGGGGCAGAAGGTTCCGGGAGGGATCGCGGCCCGCGTGGATTTCGAACGGATCGACCGCGTGGCGACAGACCGCGCCCGCGAGGTGAACCTGGCTTCCGTCCCGTACATCTTCAGCAACAATCCCGCCGCGCTGAAAGTGCTGCCGCAGGAACTTAAAACCGCGTTGAAACCGATCGCCAGCGCTAAATCTCTGGAAAGTCTTCCCCCGGAAACCGTGACCTCGTTTGGCCTGGGAGTCCAGGCGGCCGGAGGTGCGGATGGCACGCCCGGAGTGACGTTGAAGGATGCGGAAGTCCGCTTTCAGCGGCTCCGCGCGATTGCGATGGACGAACGAAAAACCGACGACCTTGTGCTGGAATTCACGAAATTCCTGGAACCGGTCATGCGAAGCGGTGTCCTCGTGGAACGCCCCACAGGCCTGCAGGACATCAAGCCCGACTCCCGCATCGCAGTCCGACGTCCCGGCAACCGGGATGACCTCGGCTACTTCTCGGAAGTTTCTCTTCGCTCTCTCCTCGCCCCCGATGGAGGCCTGAGCGATGCCTGGGCCAGTTACCCGGCGATGAATTCACTGCGCCCCATGCTCGAAAGCTGGATCCTGGTGCATCTCAAGGGAACCTTGACGTATGACGACGTGGCGACGCAGGAGGCCCGCCAGAAAGCCCGCGAACAGGAGCAGCCGGTCACCTCTCTGTACAAGAAGGGGGACCTTCTTGTCGGCCCGAACGTTCCCATTACCGCCGACCATCTCGCTTTGCTGGAAGCGGAACATGCCGCCGTTCAGATGGCCACCCCCTCCGAACAGAAATTCATTCGCATCGCGACCGTCACGCTGATGATCCTGATCCTGATGGTAGTGAATGGTTATTACCTCATCAAGAATCATCCGCTGCTGGCGCGCAGTCCCAGCCGGTTGAGCATTTATCTCACCGCGCTGGTCCTCGCCGTGGCATTGGGCCGGGTGCTTGCCTTGGAATCGTGGCGGGCGGAAGTGATTCCGATCCTGGCCGCGGTGATGGTCTTCGCAATTGCCTATAACCAGGTGCTGGCGACAATCACCGCCTTTTCTTTGAGCCTGATCATCACGATGTCGATGGGAGGGAGCCTGTCCGAATTCGTGATGCTGATGAGCGCCTCCGCGACCGCCGTCGTGATGCTCGCCCGCGTCTCTTCCCGCTCCACCTTGATCAAAGTCGGGTTCTGGTCGGGTGTCAGTTATTTCATCATGTTCTGGGGGACGGAAATCATCCGCGCGGAATCTGTCCGGGCGTTGTTCCAGGATTACACGGTCCTCTCCGAAAGTCTGTATGGCGCGGGCTGGTGTCTGGCTTCCGGATTCCTCGTGGCGGGGAGCCTGCCGTTCATCGAGTCCGCTTTTGGAATGGTCACCGACATCAGCCTGCTGGAGTTGGGGGATGTTTCGCATCCGCTCCTGCAGGAACTCGTTCGCCGTGCACCGGGGACCTATAACCACTCGATCACGATGGCCTCCATCGCCGAGACTGCCGCGGATGCCATCGGTGCTAATGGCCTGCTCGTCCGGGTGGGAGCGTATTTTCACGACATCGGCAAGATGCTCAAGCCGCAGTATTTCGTCGAGAACGTTACTGAAGGAAACGCCAGTCGGCACTCGCATCTCGCCCCCGCCATGAGTACCTTGATCATCATCGGGCACGTCAAGGACGGGATCGACCTGGCGCATCAGTATGGCCTGCCTCAGCCGCTCATCGATTTCGTCGAGCAGCACCACGGAACCACCCTCGTGGAATACTTCTACCACGCCGCCACGAAGAACGCCGACCAGAACCCGGACCACAAGCGGGAAGTGCAGGAATCCTCGTTCCGCTATCCGGGGCCCAAGCCGCAGACGCGCGAAGCGGGGGTGATGATGCTCGCGGACGCCGTGGAAAGTGCCAGCCGGACGTTGAGCGAGCCGACCCCCAAGCGAATTGAACGCCTGGTTCACGAGATCGCCATGAAGCGGCTGTTGGATGGGCAATTCGAGGAAAGCTCCCTCACGATGACCGAACTGCACCTCGTGCAGCAATCCCTCGTTAAATCGCTGATCGGCATCTACCACGGACGGATCAAATACCCCGAACAACGGACCGCCTGATCCCCTTCTCCGCGGCCACGTGAATTGTCTCGCATTCCTTTTGTCCCCTAAGACTCGAAGATGTTCCAGATCGAAATCGCCAACCAGCAGGATATCGTAGACGTGGACGAGGAGTTCCTCCTTAAAGTCGCACAGACCCTGCTGACGGCAGAAGGTGTTCGCGAAGCGGAAATCAGCATCGCCCTGCTCGACGACCCCGAGATCTGGAAAATCAACAAGGAATTCCTCGACCACGATTACCCTGCCGACGTCCTTAGCTTTCTCCTGGAGGAGGAAGAACTGGAAGAAGCTCCTGAAGACGCTCCCCGTGGCTTCGGCATGAGCCTCAATGGCGAAATCCTGATCGGTGCGGAAGAGGCAGTCCGCGGAGGGACTCGCTATGGCTGGTCCACACACAACGAAATGACCCTGTACCTCGTTCATGGCCTGCTGCATCTGTGCGGCTATGACGACCAGGATGACGAAGAACGGGCCATCATGCGGGAACGGGAAAAGTTCCATCTCGCGGCGCATGGTATCGTCCCCCAATACACCGAGCGTGACCTCTCCCCCGATCCCACCCTGCATCCGCCGGGAGGTTCCGGGTGAGTATCGAAACGCTCAAGCCGATCCTCTTTCCGCTGATGTGGGTCATCCTCTGGCTGGTCTCCTGGGCCTGCTACAGCCTGCGCGATTTCTCCCGCAGTCGTTTGGAAGAAATCTCCCGTCTGCGGGGACATGAAGGCCGCTTCGGCGAGATTCTGCGGAACCACGAATCGACCCTGCTGGGGCTGGAACTCCTCAAAGTCGGGCTGTGGGTGCTGCTGGTCGCGGGGATTTTCCCCTATTGGCAGACCGACTGGGTCAGCGGACCGCGGGGCGAATGGTCCCCAGTCCATGTCATCGGGGATACGCTGCTGTTCCTGTTCCTCTCGATGTGCCTGGGGGTGATCGTTCCGTGGATGCTTTCCCGCGTGGCGTGTGAAACCTATCTCGATTTCATCTGGCCGGTGATCCGCGTGTTGACGGGCCTGCTCAGTCCGCTGATTCTCGCGGCTCGCTGGTTCGACCGGATCGTGCATCGGATCGCGGGACTGGAAGAGCCGGAAAAAGGGGACGCGGCGGTCATCACCGAGGAAATCCGGACGGTGATGGAAGAAGGTTCGCGTGAGGGGGTGCTGGAAGACGAGGCCCGCTCCATGATCCACCGCGTGATGGATCTGCCGGAAGTGGATGTGGCGGACGTCATGACTCCGCGGACCGCGATGACGACCCTCAGCGCGGAAGCAACTCTGGAAGAGGCCCGCGAACTGTTCGTGCGGGTGGGGCATTCCCGTGTCCCGCTTCTGGGGCAAGGGGCGGATGATATCGTCGGGATGCTCTATGCCAAGGACATGCTCAAGTACCTCGATCCCCGGGCCCCCCAGACCGTCAAACTGATCGATTGTGCCCGCAAGCCGTTTTATGTCCCCGAAACGATGGGGATCGACAAGCTGCTGGAAGCCCTGAAACGGGAGCGGGTCCACGTCGCGGTCGTGCTGGACGAATACGGCGGCGTCGCCGGGCTGGTGACGATGGAGGACATCCTCGAAGAGATCGTCGGCGAAATCGCAGACGAGCATGATGAGAGCGAAGCGGATCCGTTCCGCGAAGTCCGCCCGCAGGTCTTTGAGGTGGACGCCGGCCAGCACATTGACGACGTCAACGAACGACTTGAAACCACGATCCCGAGCGACCAGGAAATCGATACCCTGGGTGGATTCGTCTTCTCACAAATGGGGCGCATTCCCCTCGAAGGGGAACAGGTGCAGTGGGAAAACATCCTGTTCACCGTCCTCCATGCCGACAAACGCCGGATCAAACGGCTGCGTCTGGAAATCCAGTCCTCTGAAGCCGTCGAAGCGGAAGCGCCGATCGAGGAATGACCGGCTTTGCTATTTCTTCCCGTTCCCGCCAGATGGGCCATCCATCAACAGCCGAATGAGCTTCTCACCCAGCTTGTCCGTCGCTCCGCTGAACAGATCCACTCCGGAATTGCACAGAATCACGACTGCCACCCGCGGCTCCTGACTGAAGGCACAGTAGGAGGTAAAGCCGCCTGTTCCTCCGTTGTGCCACCAGTAACGCTGCTTTTTCTCCGGCAAGTCAACGATCAGCCAGGCCAGACCGATTCCGATCTTGCCGACAAAATTCTCCCGCCGTTCCTGAGTTAACGCCATCGCCTTGTCGAGCGAGGAGGGTTTCTGTCCCACTTCGGCAGCGAGATATTCCAGCATGTCGTCCGCCGTGGAGATAATCGCCCCGCATCCCTGCAGGGAGGCGAACGTCCAATGGTCAACCGGGATCGACTTCCCCTTGTGTCCGGTGGCAAACCGGGGCAACTGTTCTTGCGTGGGAGTGATGACCGTATCCCGCAGTCCTAACGGCCTCCCGATCCGCGTGCGGATCAACTCTTCGAATGACAATTTCGCCTTTGATGCGAGTGCTTCTCCGACGAGCCCCATGCCGAGATTGCTGTAATCGCAGGCGGGTTTCTTTTCTTTCCCCAGCTTCAGATCTGCCAGTCCCTCTCTCAGTTTCTTCTGGCTCAAATGGGAGTAGGGATCCTCGGCCATCTTTCCATTCCCCGCGACGCCGTTCCACAGCAGCCCCCAGTACAGATTGGAAGGGATCCGCGGCAGGCCGGAAGTGTGTGTCGCCAGCTCCCGCAGCGTGATCTCCTGCTCCCCCCGTTTGGGGATCTTCCAATCCAAGGAGAAACATTTCTGCACGGGATCGTCGAGTTTCACTTCGCCACGCACGACCGCATCCGCCAGCAGCAACGCGGTAAACGTCTTGCTGATCGATCCGATTTCGAACAGCGTTTTACCATCGGGAGCGGGGCCATCCTTCTGGATGACCCCATAGCCATAGACTTTGCGCACCCCGTCCGGTGTCAGTATTCCGATCACTAGCCCCGGCTTGCTTTTCACCAGCGGCTGGGCGAGTTCATCGACTTTTGCTTTCCACGGATCCACCACCGGCTCTGCTGCGAGAAGCGGAGAAAAACCCAGCAGTAGGCAGAAGAAGACTAACGGCGAGCGGAGCATAGTGTCATGCCTGTCAGTTCTACTGGGATCTACAGCGTCGGGCCGATGCTCCAGGGGACGAATTCCTCATCGCCGATCCCCTGCGCTTCGCTTTTGGTCTTTTCGCCGCTGGCCACGGAAATCATCTTCTCGAAGATTTCCCGACCCACTTCCTCTAGCGGAACACCATCCAACACGGTCCCGGCGTTCAGATCCATGTCATCTACCATCCGCTCGTACATGGGGGTGTTGGTCGCCACCTTGATCGTCGGGGCGGGCTTACTCCCCAGGCAGCTTCCCCGTCCGGTGGTGAAGATGACGATGTTGCAGCCACCTGCCACCAGTCCCGTCACGGAGGCGGGATCGTAACCGGGAGTATCCATAAAGCAGAAACCTTTGGTGGTGATTGGCTCGGCATAACGATAGACGGCGTTGAGCGGGGCCTGCCCACCCTTGGCGATGGCGCCGAGCGATTTCTCATAGATCGTCGTCAGCCCCCCCTTCTTGTTTCCGACAGAGGGATTGTTGTTGATCTCCGCTCCGAAGAAGGCGGTGTACTTTTCCCACCATTTGATCCGCTCGACCAGTTTTTCGCCGATCTCGCGGGTCCGCGCGCGACGAGTGAGCAGATGTTCCCCACCATAGATCTCGGGGGTCTCCGCCAGAACGGAGGTCCCTCCACAGGCGACGAGCATGTCCCCGGCGATTCCGAGTGCGGGGTTTGCGGTGACGCCACTATTGCCGTCGCTCCCGCCGCAGTTCAGGCCGAGAATCAATTCCGAGGCCGGAATCGGCTGGCGCTGGATTTTGTTCACCTCGGGGAGCATCTCCTTGATGATCTCCGTGACCCGCTTGACCGTTTTTGCGATCCCCCCCAGGTCCTGGATATTCATCACCAGCGGCATGTCTTTGTTGGCGTTCGGCAACTGGATCTGCACCAGCCCGTTTTTTTCCGCCAGAAACGAGCCCTGTGCCGTTTCGCAGCCCAGCCCCAGCACCACGTACGCCCCGATGTTGGCATGTTTTGCATAGCCGGAAAGCACTCGGTTCAACTGCAGGTGGTCCTCCCCGCCGTATTGCATCGCACAGCCGGTCTGGTGCGCCAGCGGAATCACGCCGTCAACATTCGGGAACGCCTCCAGCAGCGCGGGGTCAAATTTCGCGGCAACCATCTTGGAGGTCGCAGCTGAGCAGTTCACGGTCGAGACGATCCCGATATAGTTGCGCGTCGCGGCCCGGCCATCTGCACGGCGGTAACCCATAAAGGTCCGCCCGGTGATCGGCTGGGGATCGGGAGGAACGGCCGAGGCAAAGGCATAATCGAGGCTCAACTGCCCTGCTTCAACGTTGTGAGTATGCACCCACTGCCCGACTTCGATATCGCTCGTCGCATAGCCGATGGTCTGCCCGAACTTACGGATCGGTTCCCCCTTGCGAATGCCCCGGACGCAGACTTTGTGCCCCTGGTCGATCTTTTCCTTTGTGACCAGCTCGCTTCCGTTCGGCCCTGGGATGGAGGCTCCCGCGGGGACAGTCCGGGTCGCCACCGAGACATTATCCTCAGGATGCAGGTGCAGAACGGTCGGGACAACGGGAGCAGTCACGGACATGCAAGCCTCCGGGCTTTGGTGGGAGAAAAATCAGCGAGAGAACAGACAGACGAGGAGTAAAGCCTCGCCAAGGATCTATTTCCCACGTTACCGGAGCGGAAAGAGAGACGCAAACCCCGAGGGTTGCGATCTTGGTGGAGAGTGCGCGCGGCGGAGAAATCCTGCCCCGAAATTCTCACGCCCAGGCGCTGTCAGATCAGGTATTCCTCGAACCCACCGGAGTGGAGTTCGCGATCCCGACGATCCCCTTTGCGGGTGCAGGTCAGGAAATGCGCGGAAAATGGCTGCTCGGCGGTGTCACGGCGCAGTTCATTCATGCGCGTGATCGGGGAGCGGCCCAGTTCTTCAAAACGAAGCTGATCCAGATTCAGAGCCTGACCATAATGCATTTTCTTGTTCATGGTTCCGCTCCTGCGGGGAGATAGCTTCTCGCGGCGACCAGCAGACAGAAATGTCCGGAGATGTTCAGTCGTAGAAGAGGTGACGAGAGCGACTGAGTGGTGACACGAAAGCTCGACGGCATTCATTCTAAGAATCCGGATTTCAGTTCCGCTAGAGGAGTTTTTCGGATTTTCCGACCGGGCTTTCCAGGGAGACAAAACCGGGCCAAAAACCGCCGTTTCCAGACGAATTGGGTCTCTGCCAGATAACCCGGCGGACCTCAATCCACCGTCGGAGGCCCCCCGGAACCACCCCCCGTCCGATCCGAAATGGCGTAAACCTCCTCATCCCGGCTGGTCCGGGCGACAATCGATTCCGCCAGAAAACCCAGCGATAGCAACTGTGCCCCCAGCAATAACCCCGTCACGGAGTAGGCCAGAAGCGGCCGATTCCCGATCGGACCGAACCCCGCCAGCGTCTTGCCCAGCAACAGACCAATGATCGGCGTGATGAGATTTGTAAACATCCACAGGCAGGCGAGATACGCCAGCCCCAGAGTGCCGAACAGAAAGCAGATCACTCCCAGGGTTCCCAGCAAGTGCTGCGGACGCTGGCCATAACCGGTCAGGAATTTCACAGTCAGTAAATCCAGGAACCCTTTCAGGAACCGATTGAAGCCGTACTTCGACGAGCCATGCTCCCGGCGGCGATGATGGACCGGAATCTCCGCCACCTTAAACCCGCGGGCATGTGCGAGAACCGGAATGAAGCGGTGCAGTTCGCCGTACAGGCGGATCTCCTGCCCCACCTCACGCCGGAAACATTTGAAGCCGCAGTTGTGATCGTGCAGTGATAGACCGGTCAGTCGGCTGACCATCCGGTTGAAGACCTTGCTCGGGTATACCTTGTGCCAAGGATCAAGGCGCCGTTCTTTCCAGCCATTGACGACGTCCACTCCCTCGTTCAGTTTTTCCAGGAAGCGGGGAATCTCTTTGGGATCGTCCTGCAGGTCGGCATCCATGCACATCAGGATTTCACCCTGGGCGGACTGCATCCCCGCGGAAAGTGCCGCTGCCTTGCCGAAGTTTCTGCGGAACTTCAAACCCCGAATGTGTGATGACTGTTTCGCGAGCGTTTCAATCGTCTGCCAGGAAAGGTCGTTCGAGCCGTCATCCACAAAAATGATTTCGTAGGGGATCTTGGCTTGGTCGCAACTCGTCCGGATCTCCTCTGCCAACTGGGGCAGACTGGGCGCTTCATTCAGAACCGGGACGATCACGGAGAGCATGAAGTGACCTACTCTATTTTTTATCGCTACGTTTGGCAGACGGGAGCAACCAATAACATCCCACCGCCGCCACAACCTCGCTGACAAACCACACGATCCGCAAGAGCACGGGAACAACGGCAGCACGAGCACCAAGCACCGGCTCGAGCGTCAGCATCAGCATCCCTTCACGCACTCCGAGTCCTCCCGGAGAGAATAGAACCACGAATCCGGCGACCGTTCCCAAGCTCGCCGCAGCTGTCCAACGGGGCAAATGCGTCCAATGCAGGTCCGTTATTCCTAATGCATGAATTGTGCATCCGAGGCTGAGACCGTGCAACCACCATGGGAGAATGAGCACGAAGATCGACCACCACGGAGGATGCACATTCGCTACAATCGCTCCCTCGGCCGATTCCACTCCCTGAGACGCCCGGACCGCTTTATTCACGGTCTTTTTCAGGACGAGCTGAATCAGCCGGGACATCCCCGAAAAAGAGAGCGCCCCGACGATGCAGACCAGCCAGGGCATCGCAAACCCCCACTGGTCTGGCGAGAGAAGCTGCAGTCCCCACTTTGCATAATGCTCCTTGGGAACCACCCAGGGAAAGAGCGCCGCCGCCACCGCTCCACCAACCGCAATCGTGGCGAGACTTTCGTAGCCGGCCGTCAGAATACCGACCAGCAGATGCACTCCCGCTCCATGGACCATGCTGCCGCGAATGATCAACACCGCTGCCTTGCCGGGGACGTATTTCCCCCATTGGCCGCAGTAGTGGGCGCGAATGGCGACCGGCCACGAGACAACCGTCCCTTGATGCGCCATCAGCATCCGCCAGAACCAGACGCACGGCAGCCAGCCGACCAGATACGTCGCCGCCGCCAGGAACAGCCAGAAGTAATCCAGCTTCTGCTCCGACCAGTCGACCTCCTTCGCGAGCTTCATCCCCTGCCAGATAACAAAGGTGAGGACGTTCGCAAACAAGGCCCAGCGGAGATACTTCAACCACCAGAGTTTGTCGGGAGATTTTTTCGCATCACGACTACCCTCTGAATCCGCAACGGGGGAATTGGAAGAACTCATCGTGGATCACCACACGTCACGTGGGGTAACAACTCATGAAGTTCCTGGACTTTTTTCATTTCCCCTCGGGTTTCTTCTCGGGAGCCACACCAGCTTCCGCCGGTTTCTCCTCTTTCTTCTTCCGCGTGAAAGCTTCCTTCACTGCCTCTTTGACCCCTGACGCCACCCCCTTCACGGCTCCTTTCGCTGCGTTAGCCGTCGTCTCCTCAATATTTTTCTTGATCCCTTCCCCCACTCCCTTGAAGTTCACCGTCGCCTTCTGCACCTGCACGTCATCCGCGGTGTGCATCACCTTATCGGGCCCTGCCGATCGGACAATCAGGAACTCCGCAACGCCCCCTTGCGAATAACTCACCTCCATCGGGGTTCCCCATTGATCTTTTTCGTCAATAGGCCCCTCTTTCACGCGGACATAGGCTCCCGTCGCTGTGGTCTTCTTGTCCAATTCCTCCGCCACCTTATTGAGTTGCGCCCTCGCAATTTCCTGGGCTTCCCGGCGGACACGCCGTGCCTCCCTGTCCTGATTGATCTTAGAGACCAGACTCGCAATTCCGAGCAGAAAACCAATCGCGACAATCCCCACAACAACAACCATCGCCATGTTGGTCTGGGGCTGATTTGACCGCGATTGATTTGAGGGAGCAGTGGAATCAGGCTCAGCGGTGGCCTTCTGTTCAGTCGAAATGGGGAACCCTTTCTCTGATCGCAAATTGTGAAATTGCACAGACAACCGAGAAACACGCCACCCCAGCCTGACCCAACAATAATACGCTTCAAATTGCTCGGACACGGAACAAAAAAGCCTCACCCGCTAGTCGTAATCCTCGTGATTCAGCAGGTCCGATTCGGTAATCAACCGGTGCCCCTTCTCCTGCAGAGTCCGGATTGCCAGATCGACGTCATCCACATATAGCGCGATCGCACCGTGCCCGTTTCGACGGAACAGGAGTGGGTAGGTGTAGTGGATATTCAATTCGCACTGCAGCAAGGCCATGCAGACCTGCAGGTAAGGCTGCGGGCCGTCCGGCATCTCCACGCCCACCAGGTCACTTTCCGCGAACGCGAAATTGTTGAGCTGGAAGATCTCACGGCAACGGTCGGCATCATTGACCATCACCCGCACGATCGCGCAATCGACCGAATTCGCGATGCTCAGCGCAATCACCCGCAGCTCGGACTGCTCCAGCTTGCGGATGAGTTCGAGCAGCCGTCCGACGCGGTTCTCCATGAAGACGCAGAACTGCCGCAGGCAAGGCCACGACTGCCCCTTCATCGTTGAGGCATCGGCCTCCGAACTCCCTCCAAACCCCTTCGACTTCACGCCTGGCTCCTCCTCCTGAAGACGGTCAAAATCCTTCTGATGAGGGACTTATGTTCCCTGGTCCCCACCTCATTTTAAGTATTTCAATCTAAGCAAACGGTGAAACCCCGTCAATTTGAGGGGATTCAACGTTACTTCCCCCAAGCCTTCCGAACCGCGTCCACCACGGCCTTGGCACGAAATTCATTGATCTTTCGGCCAATTTCTTTCGACTTTTCCACTGGTTCGAGCGGCACCCCGTTGATCTTCGCTTTCCCCGCTTCCATCCGCTCTTTCAGGCGGATCGACCGAGGATCCACGGCGAGCATGCTCGCTTCCGTCTGGAAGTCATCATGAAACCCTTCCTTCACCTGCTTGATCCCATACTCCTTCTCCACCCACTCCCCGGCTTGCGCCCAGTTGAAGTACTCCTTGACCCACAACACCCGCGGTCCCTCGGTTCCCCACTGCTGGGTCAACTCTTTCGCCACCGCTCGCATCCCAGGCTGGTTCCCGCCACTGTCACCGATCAGGATCAGGTTCTTGAATCCGTGCTGCTTGAAGCAGGCACAGATCTCCCGCAGCACCTGGCGGTAAGTCTCTTCCGTCAAGCTGACGGTCCCCGGATAAAGCATATGCTCCGTGGGAGGAGAAATTTGCCCCTCCGGGACAAACGGGATGATCGGCGCAACGAGGGCATTCCCCAGTTGGCGGGCAATGGCTTCCGTCGTGCCGCGCAGGATGACGTTGTGTTTTCCCGTGACGTTGTACGGCCCGTTCTGCTCGATCCCCCCCGTCGCGATGATGATCGTATCCTTGCCCGCTTTGATGGCATCCCGGACTTCCATCCAGGTCATGTCCTCGGTGAAGACCGTGTCCGCTGCGGGAATGGGCCGCGCGCCGTTCGGGTCGGGGGTCATTTCCGGAGGAAGCGGTTTTTGAAATCCCCACAGAACCGCGATGACCACAACGCCATTCCAAATCATTCGCATGGTGACAGATCTTTCTCAATTCTCCTCCTCGCAAATAGAACGGGAGGGGCCTTCAGGCCGGAGGGCAAATCGGGGTACGTTGTCAAGAACCCCTATCATGTCCCATCCGCTCCTGACATGCACGCCAAAAAAGTAACGCCCCAAGTCTGCTGGAGACCTGGGGCGTTACTTGCAATGAGAATATCGTCGTCACGCGGTGATCAGCACCGCTTCAGTCCCGATTTCATGAAGTACCAACCGATGAGGGCAATCACGATCAGCACGGTCCCATACTGCTCCGGTCCCATGTTGTTCCAGGACTTCAGCAGCAGGTTTTTGTAGACCTCAAAATAGTAGTACATGGCTCGGAATCCCGACTGAAACCGAAAGGGGCAACCGCAATTGCGGGGCTTGGAGTCACGAGCCAATTTCAGGCGGCTCTACGAAACTCTACCCCATGGAAGCCCACGCGGTCGGGAAATCACACCGATTTCAGCCGGAGACCTGCCCGGTCGTGACGACCAGGTTGTCCCGATGGATCACTTCAGCGTAGGGGACTTTGCCGAGGATTTCATGGATCCGGTCCGAACGCTTTCCCGCAATCCGGGCCGCATCAACGGAATTGTAATTGGTCAGTCCCCGGGCGAATTCCCGTCCCTGCAGATCGACCAGCGCCACAATCTGTCCCTTTTCGAAGTCCCCCTGCACGCTGGTCACCCCGATTGCCAGGAGGGACTTCCCCTGCTTCTCGATGGCGTTCCGGGCGCCGTCATCCAGCACCAGCTTGCCGCGCGGCGGGACGTTGTAGCCGATCCATCGTTTCCAGGCAGGGAGTTCTTCCCCCTGGGCCAGGAACAGCGTCCCGACTTCCTTCCCCTCGAGAATTTCCTTCAGGACGTGGCGGTTCCGGCCATTGGCGATAATCACATTCCCGCCGCAGGCGGTGGTCAGCCGCGCGGCTTCCAGCTTACTCTGCATCCCCCCTGTCCCGCGGCTGCTCTTCGTCGCAACCGCCATCCCCGAAATCGTTTCATCCCAGCGTTCGACGAGCGGAACGACCTTGCTCTCCGGCAGGCTCGGATCGCCGTCATACAGACCGTCAATCACGGACAGGATGATCAAGAGCGGCGAATGCAGTAGGTTCGTCACCAATGCCGCCAACCGGTCATTGTCCCCAAACCGGATCTCTTCAACGCTGACCGTATCGTTTTCATTCACGATCGGCAGGGAGTTGTACTCAAACAGCGTCAGCAATGTGTTCCGAACGTTGAGATACCGGGCCCGCTGCTTAAAATCATTCGCCGTCAGCAGAATCTGTGCGGCGTGATACCCATGCTTCTTCAGACAGTCGTCGTATAAGCGGATTAAGTGTGCCTGCCCGATAGAGGCGGCCGCCTGGAGATGGGGGAGATCATCGGGACGCTTCTTGAGCTTGAGGAGGCTCAGCCCCGATCCAATGGCCCCACTCGACACGAGGACCACCTGCCGCCCCGTTTGGCGCAACTGGTGGATCTGCTCGGCCAGATTCTCGATCCGCGAGATGTCCAGCGTGTCATCCTCGTGAGAGAGGACATTCGTACCGACCTTCACGACGATGATCTTCGCGGTCTGAATGATTTCGCGGCGAACCAGATTGACGCTCTCGGCCATTCCCTCAAACCTGGGGGACGACTCCGAAGAGTCGTCAAAAGTGCGGGCGACAGGACTTGAACCTGCACGACTGTTACGTCACCAGCCCCTCAAGCTGGCGTGTCTGCCAATTCCACCACGCCCGCAACTTATAGGGCAATGAGCATTTACGTCAATATTGTTCCGGAAAGAGCCTGCATTTGGCTCCCTGACCGGATCAAACAGTATACCACCAATTTCCGCAGGAGCAAGGAACCGGGCTTTCCGGCCAAAAAGCATGAGTCACGGCTTCGTGGCCCTGTAGTAGACTCCATTAATCTCTTTCGGGAACTGCTCTCTACTTCCGTACCAATCCCGTCAGTTCGAAGTCCGAGAACCACGCGGCTCCCCCCACCGTCCTGAGTCTGATTCGAGGTTGAAAGTCCTTCCCAGACAGGTAAAACCCTGGACTCGGATGTCCCCCGATTTCCACCCAGCAGCGGTTCTCCTCCTGGTCAATCCGAACATGAAAAATGTTCGGATCCTCATCGGGAATCGGGAATATCTCTTCGGAGCGAAATACACCGCTGGGGAAAGCAATGCTTCCCAGTTCCGCCTTACCGGGAGTGAGGCGTACTGCCCGAGCAGATCCCCCCAAGACCGGAATTCCAAACGTAAATTCGACCTCTTTGGCTTGATGCAACTGGACCTGAAACGTCAACTCGTGGTTCGGCACGGACACCGTTCCTTCACCACCTTTCGCCGGATGCACCAGCCGGACAAACGTGGTTCCCATTCCCTCGATCACCTTGGCCTTTTCGTCATTGACCGCATCATGCCAGCTCCCCCCCGGCTCAGGGCGCCAGATCGAAAGATCCAGGGACGTCCCATTAAACAGCGGCACCGAATACGACGAAGGCTGATACTGACGCCGTGTCGGCCTCAGAAAATCTCGCGGGAAAAAACTCCAACCCACCAATCCGACCACAAAAACCAACGCCCCCGCCACCAGCCAGCGGCTCGAGCAGAAGTAATTCCGCTGCGGACTTACAACCTCCAGCGTGGGAAGTTGCTGTACGTTCGAAGTCCCGTCTGTCGAAACTTGAACGGCAGGGACGGCGTTGAATTCCTGCGTCGGAGACTGTGCCAGAATTTGATCGATTCGACTTAACAGCTCTTTGTATTCCCTGGGGCGTTTCGCGGGATCAGGGTTCATCATCCAGGCGATCAGCTCATCTGTCTCTGGGGAAACACCGTTCCGAAACTCACTGACTCGCGGATGAACTCCGGAGACCTTCGCTGTTGCGATCTGCAGGACCGACTTCCCCGCGAAAGGCGCATGCCCTGCCAAGGCATGAAACAGCGTTGCCCCAGCGCGTAGATATCCGCCCGGAAATCGACGTGCGATTGCTGCAACTGCTCCGGGGCGATGTAATGCGGGCTTCCCACGGCGGCGTTGTCGGCAGTCAAACGGGTCCGGGACTCTGAATCGTCCGTCAGAAACGCCAGGCCGAAGTCTGCGATCTTCACCGTCGGAATTTCCCCCAGTCCCAGATCTCCGCTCTGATCCAGCATCAGGTTGGCCGGCTTGATGTCCCGATGTACCACCCCCGTTCGCGCGGCATATGCCAGCCCCAGCACCGCCTGCCGTGCCAGTCCCAAGACGAGCGCTTCGTCCAATTCTTCTTCATGTACGATCAGATGTTCCAGATCCTTCCCGCGCACGAATTCCATCGCGAGGTACAGCCGCCCCTCGTGCCGTCCGAAGTCGAATGCATTCACGATATGGGGATGCTGCAGGCGGCCGATGGCAATCGCTTCCTGTTCGAATCGGGCCGCCGCTTTGGAATCGAGCATGCGGTTAATCAGAATCGTCTTGAGGGCCACGGTCCGGTTCAGGTTTTTCTGACGGGCGCGATAGACCACTCCCATCCCGCCATGCCCCAGCACGTCCTCCAATTCATAACCGGGGACGATGTCATGCGGCCGCAGCAACGTCTCGACGATATCCACCTGGACCGGATCCAGCAGTGCCTTCCGCAGGACCAGTTCCCCCGGGCGGAGGTCGGCGGAGGAAGCTTCTTCCTGCAGCGTGCGGGCCGCCTCCTCAGTCAGCAGCCCACGCTGCACCGCGAGTGTCCAGAACAACGAAGACCGCGCGCTTAAATCGGATTCCATGCTGCCAGATCACCTTCTCAAATCCGACTCATGACCGTTCACGTCAGCTCGCCTTGTTGATCCCGTCCAGTTCCTTCAGCATGGCTTTGATGGAAGGCCGGTCCGACGTCGTCTTTCCGACATACGCAAACCGGACCTGACCCTTCTTGTCCAGAATATAGGTGGAAGGCTTGGCCAGATGTCCCCGGATCCCGAGCGTATTGATCGCCTTCAGCTCGACGTCGAGAAGGAGAGGAAACGGCGTGGTGAACTTCTCCAGCTTCAACTGCTTCGCAACCGACTTCTCGAAATCCTTCAGAGTGGTGAGATCTCCCTTTTTCTCGACGGGAAACAGGATCACCACCTCTGAATCCCGATTCTGGAATTCCTGGTAATTGGCAATCAGGCGGGACGATTGCGTCGAACAATACGGACACGCCGTACCGTAGTAGGACTCTCCCCGCATCACCGCCAGCACCAGGTTCTTCTTCCCCACGAAATCCTTGAGTTTGACCGCCTTCCCCTGCGTGTCGGTAAACTCCAGGTCAGTGATACTCGAATCCGTCCTGGAGTTGCTGTGCACGTCATCCGCGAACTCGATCTGCGACTCGGCTCCTGATCCCGGTTCGAAATCCCGCGCGTAGGGGTCAGGCTGGTTCAAGTTCACCCACAGAGCCGCCCCTCCCAGAAATCCCAGGACGACCAATGCGATCAGCATCCGTAAATTCGAGGATTTGGAAGGAGTCGCGGCCATGATTTGCCTCTTCAAGAGTCGAGTCACTGACCGTCAGTGTAACCGAGGAAGTCGCTCAGCAACATTCCCGGTCCCCCCTTCGAAGAGAAAGAAGGCCCGGATCGCGTCCTAACACAGCGGAAACCGGGCTGCCATCGGCATCCGTCGACCGCTTCCAAACGCCCGCTGCGAGACCTTGATCCCTGGCGGGATCTGGCGGCGTTTGAACTCGTTCCGATCGAGCCGGGAAATCACCCAGCGGACCGTTTCCGGCGGAAATTTCTGCGACAACTCCACCGCTGACGCTTCCTGATCGATCAGCGCCGTCAGGATGGCGTCGAGGATCGGATACGGCGGCAGAGTATCCTGGTCCAATTGGTTGGGAGCCAGTTCCGCACTGGGCGGTTTTTCAATCGACCCATGCGGAATAGCTTCACGCTTCTCGCGGACGCTGTTGATGTGCCGAGCGAGTCCATAGACATCCTGTTTGTACACGTCACACAGGACCGCAAAACCGCCCGCCATGTCGCCATAGAGGGTGCAATAGCCCATTGCCAGTTCGCTTTTGTTCCCCGTGGAGAGCGCCATCCAGCCATGCCGGTTACTCCGCTCCATCACGATCGCCCCCCGAATCCGGGCTTGCAGGTTCTGGTCCGCCAAGCCTCCCGGCTGACTGCTCAGATCTTCCGACACCACCGGCAGTCCCTCATAGGCCCGATGCACCGCATCAATCGGAATCACCTGGTAATCGATCCCCAGATTCTTTGCAAGAGCAGCCGCATCATTCAAGCTGTGATCGCTGCTGTACCGACTGGGTAATGCCAGCCCGTGCACATGCGCGGGGCCCAGTGCCTCCGCGGCGATGTAGGCCGCCAGCGCACTGTCGATGCCGCCACTCAGCCCCAGCACCCCATCCGTGAAACCGGACTTATGGACGTAATCCCGCAATCCCAGAATCAACGCATCCAATAACTCTTCTTCGCGCGTTCCATGCTGTTCAGGAACGGGTGAGAGTTGATCCAGGTCGATCATCCGCACCTCGGATTGGAAGCCCTGCATCTGCAAAACGGTCTGCCCTTGGGCATTCAACACCAGGCTGTGGCCGTCAAACACCAGGTCATCGTTCCCTCCCACCTGGTTCACGAACAGGAACGGGCGTTGATGTGCCAGCACATGCCGCCGCAACAATTCCACCCGCCGATGCGGTTTATCGATTTGAAACGGGCTGGCGGAGAGATTGATCAGCACCTCCGCCCCCTGCTTCACCAGTTCCGCCACCGGATCGGGACGAGGATGCGCCTCGACGTGATAACAAGTCTCCGCCTCTCCCCACCACGCATCCTCACAGATATGCACACCCAGCGTCCGGCCTTGGAAGGAGATCGTGTTGATCTCTGCCGCGGAGAGAAAGTACCGCTGCTCATCGAACACGTCATAGTTGGGGAGCAGCGATTTATGAATCGTGGCGCGGACTTCTCCCTGGTGCAACAGGCTGGCCGCATTCACCGGACGGCAATGGGCCCCCGTGGAAAACGCCGGGTGTCCCACCAGAACTCCCAGGTCAGGAGGGAGTTGCTTCGCAAGTTCCACCAGCGCATGCAGGCAGGCTTGCACAAACCCCTTCCGCAACAGCAGATCCTTGGGAGGATAACCGCTGATCAACAGTTCCGAGGCGATCAGCAACTCGGCCCCCTCCGCGGCAGCCTGCTGAGCCGCGTTCAGGACCAGATGCACATTTCCGGTCAGGTCTCCGACCGTCGGATTCAACTGCGCGAGTGCAATCTTCACGAAGTTTCTTACCCCTTGTCACACACCTTACGAGAACAGGAGCGCCAAATCCTCCGCCGTCAGATCCCGGATCAGATTATTATCCGCCTGCAGGATCGCTTCCGCCAGATCCCGTTTCTGTTCCTGCAACTGGGCGATCTTTTCCTCCACCGTATCCTGACAGATCAGGCGATACGCGAACACCTGCCGCACCTGGCCGATCCGGTGTGCCCGGTCAATCGCCTGGGCTTCCACGGCCGGATTCCACCACGGATCAAGAATAAAGACGTAATCCGCAGCGGTCAGGTTCAGCCCCAGGCCCCCGGCCTTCAGGCTGATGAGGAACACCCCGCAGTTCGGATCGGTCTGGAATCGCTCCACGTGCTCCTTGCGGCGGCGCGTCTGGCCGTCGAGATATTCGTAGACGATCTCCTTCTTCTCCAGGTGCTTCCTGACAATGGCGAGCATGCTCGTGAACTGGGAGAAGACGAGCACCTTGTGCCCCTCGGCCAGCAGTTCCTCCAGATGCCACAACAGCACGTCCAGCTTGGCGCTCGATTCTTCCTCTTGCCCCTTGTCCAGCAATGCCGGGTGACACGCCGCCTGCCGCAAGCGGAGGAGCGCTTCCAGCACGTGGATTTTCGACTTCGCAAGTCCATCTCGCTGGATCATCCCCATCAGCGACTGGCGATAGTGGTCGCGAAGTTCGTTGTACAACTGCGTCTGCTGTTCTCCCATCTTGCAGTGGATGGTCTGTTCGAGTTTTTCGGGGAGCTCGTTCGCCACCTGGGTCTTGGAGCGACGCAGAATGAATGGGCGCAGCGCCTGCGACAAGAGCCGCCGCGTCTCCTGGTCGTCCATGTCCCCATCCGGCTTGAAGATCGCCGCCCGTCCCAGCATCCCGGGATTGAGAAATTCGAAGATCGACCACAAATCACCCAGATGGTTTTCAATCGGCGTCCCGCTTAACGCCAGTCGATGCTCCGCCCGCAACAATCGCGATGCCTTCGCCACCTGCGACCGGGCATTCTTGATCGCCTGGGCCTCATCCAGCACGACGTAATCGAATTCCACTTCGCGCAACTGCAGGATATCCCGCCGCAGCGTTCCATAAGTCGTCAGGATGATATCGACCTTGGTGAAGTCCTTGCGGAGCTTTGCCCGTTCCAAGCCCGTGTATTCCATGATCCTTAACTGCGGCGTGAATGTCGTACATTCCTGCGCCCAGTTGAAGACCAGCGATTTGGGTACGACGACCAGCGAAGGTTTCTTGTCGTCCCGCGTTCGATGTCGTTCCAGGAGCAGGCCCAGTAACTGGACGGTTTTCCCCAGGCCCATGTCATCCGCCAGACAGCCGCCGAATTGAAATTCCTGCAGGAACTGCAGCCAGCCCACCCCTTCCCGCTGATAGTCGCGCAACTTGCCGTGAAAACCCTCGGGCTCTTCTGAAATCTTGATCCCCGCGAAAGACTGCAGCCGTTCCCGCAGTTCGATAAAGCTCAGATCGAAATCGACATTCGTCTGCGTGGCGAGCAATGCGTCGAGTACCCCCACTTGATTGCGTGAGAATCGCAGGTGATCATTTTCTGCAATCCCCAGGTTCCCCATCAGTCCATACTGTTGGAACCACTCTTCTGGAAGCAGGCCGAGGGAGCCATCTTCCAGCCGCACCATCGTATCGCCACGGGCCAGCGCGGCGAGCAGTTCCGGGAACGGAACCCGATGCCCCGCGAAATCCACCTTCGCATGCAGCTCAAACCAGTCGATGTGGGAGTGAACTTCAAATTCCAGCACTCCTGGCTCGCGAATCTGCTTCCCTTCGCCGCGCACCACCCAGCCGGATTGCATCAATTGTCGCACGGCCGGACCGAGTTCCTTGGGTTGGATTTCCACATCCCAACCGACTTTTTGTGTTTCTCCCGGCCGCTTGAATCCCGTCGCTTCCAGTTGACTCCAGAATTGCCGCTCCTGCTCCGGGTCGCGTGGGACATAAATCCCCTGCTCGCGGAGAACCAGTGCCCCCTGCGGACTGTTGCCGCGGATCAGTTCCCCCCGATATTCGAAGCTGATTTCCCCCTGCAGCCGTTCCTTTTGCCAGCGCACCCCGCGCGGCGTGTGCAGCACCAGATGCGGCACCGGTGCGCCACTCTCCTGCTGCAACTGCAGCTCTTCCGGCAGTTCCAGCCGCGGCAAGCCCGGCATGTCCAGCAGCCGATCCACAAACTCCATTTCTTCGCCCGCGGGAATTTCCAGAGGCTCGGGGCGGCGCAACAGCGTGATCCACTCGGACACCCCCGCATCACGGAACCGTGCCACAGTCTCATTCGTGAACACGAACCCGCCGGGGAGAATCAGGGTCGTCTCCCCCAAAGGCAACCGGTCACTTCCGCGTGTCAGCTCTCCCTCAAGTTGACAGGCGAGTTTTTCCTCATTTCGTGACACCCGCAACGACAACGTCCACGGCGCCCCCTCATCCCAGCGGAGGAGAGTTCCGACCTGGTCCTCAGCCTGCCGAAACTGCAGCCGCTCCGTCCCGCACAGCTTGGGAAGCAGCAACTCCGCCAACGGAAACGGCAACTGGAATCGGAAGGGCGTCCCACCTTCAGGACCGTTCATCCACGGCAGCCGCTCCTGCGAACCTCCATACAGGCAGGAGAGAATCGTCCGGTCCTCCCCTTCCACTTCCTCCAGCAATGCCGGACGCAACCGCAACGGTTTCAGTTTCCCCCATTGCCCGCTTCCACGCTTCTGTCGCTGAGAGGTCAGCAGCACCAGCATCCCCTGCTCGCGGCTGGCGGGGAGATCGATCTCGTAATAGATTTCCCGATCCTTGTCCCCTGCGCTGCGTGCCGCCTCGCGAGACGACAGGGATTCGCGCAGTTTGCTCAGTTGATCGTCCCACTCTTTTTTGGGTGCCGTTGCCAGGCGTGCCCCCGAGCGCGGGCCGGGAGTGGCCCCGGGACGCGGAAACTCGTCGTCGAACTCTTCGTCCCAATCATCGTCCGTTGGATCGAGAGGGTTGCTCTCCACCATGAACGGGGGGAGATAACCGGGCATGATCGAGGAAGGCAGAATTCCCGCCGCATCGATGGCGAGGATGGTTCCCCAGACGTGTTTGCACGCCACGTCATGGAGCGATTCCGGACGGCAGGTGCAGGACATCCGCAAGTCATTCTCTTCCCGGTGCAGATGCGTCCGGTACCCCAGCCCGTCCCGCACTTCCCCATGCAGATCATCCGGAGAGATGTCCATGATGAACACCTGTTCCTTCTTGATGTACTGCTCTCCGCGAAAGCGGATATCCCCACGAAAGCGGCTCTCCAGAAACTGCGCCAGCCTCATAGATGACTCTTCCTTGTAGACAATCCCTGTCGAACTCCCCACACCTGCTCCCCATCATGGGAGAAGGTGGCCGAAAACCGCATGAGGGGGGCGTCCAGACCGCTTCCACCCTCCTCACAACACCCGGCCCAACGTCTCACGTCGCGAAAAAAAATGCCGAGTCCGACATTCTAAGCCCCAATTCCATCTCCGTGAATAGCTGCATAATGTTTTGACAAATCTCCTCCCGGGGTTTTCCCACAGTCTTGGAGGACGATTCCAAACCCGCTAGAATCGCTGGGTTTGGCTGATTCCTTCACACATCCTGAATATTTCCCGGTGGACCCCTCGCTTCGCACAGCGGACCGTCTGCCTCTTCAGGGGACAAAGCCCATCGACCCCCTGTTGGAATTCCTGCGGAGTTTCTCATGAACATCGACCAGATGATTGTTCTCGGCTATCTGATCGCGGTTGTCGCCTTCGGTTGCTGGTTTGTCTTCTACACACGTAATGCCGATGAATTCATGTCCGCCGGCCAGTCCATCCCCGGCTGGGCCATGGGCCTCTCCATCTTCGGTTCCTATATCAGTACGATCAGCTTCCTCGGAAATCCGACTGACGCCTACGCGAAGAACTGGAACCCCCTGGTCTTTGCCCTCGTCACACCGGTCGCCGCCTATTTCGCGGTCGCATTCTTTGTTCCCTTCTTTCGCCGCTCAGGGGAAGTCTCCGCCTATCACCACCTGGAACATCGCTTCGGTCCCTGGGCGCGCACCTACTGCGTCGTCTGCTTTGTCATGCTGCAGGTCGTCCGCCTGGGAATGATCACACAACTCCTGGCCTCCGTCATCGCTCCCCTCTTCAAGTGGGACGTGACCTCCATGATCTTTTTCCTCGGAGTGCTGATCACGATCTACCCGCTCCTGGGAGGGACGGAAGGGGTCATCTGGGCCGGGGTGATCCAGGCCATCGTCCTGATCCTCGGAGTCATTGCCTGTGTGTACTATCTGATCGCCGGAGTTCCAGGCGGGATTCCGGAAATCATCAGCGTGGGCCTTGCCGCTAAGGATCAGGGACCGTGGGGTAAATTCAGTCTGGGAACGTTTGAATTCAATCTCTTCGTCTCTTCCTTCTGGGTGGTTCTACTGCAGGGACTGAACGAACACACCCGCAACTTCGCCATCGACCAGAGCTACATCCAGCGGTACATCAGCGCCAAGTCAGACAAGGATGCGGCCCGCAGCGTCTGGTACGGTGTCGTCCTCTACCTCCCAACCGCCTTCCTCTTCTTCTTTATGGGGGCCTCACTGTTCGCGTACGTCAAAGCCAATCCCGGCTGGCTTCCCCCGGATACCCCGACCAAGGGGGTCTTTCCCCACTTCATTAATACGGGCCTTCCCGCCGGCCTGACCGGACTGGTCATTGCCGCGATCGCCTCCGCCGCCATGGATTCCAATCTGAACTGCATGGCCACCCTGTTCCTCAAGGACATCTACCAGCGATATCTCCGGCCGGATTGCAGTGAGAAACGAGCCATGTGGATTCTGCACAGTTCCACCTTCGTCTTCGGAGCCATGAGCACCCTGTTTGCCATCCTCACCCTGAAGACTCCCGACATCCTCTCCACCTGGTGGACGTGGGGGGGGATCGCCAGCGGCGGGATCCTGGGCCTCTTCCTGCTGGGGGTTATCTGTCCCCGCACCACAAGTTCCCAGGCCGCGGTGGGAGTGGTTTTGGGTCTGCTCGTCACCTTCTGGATGACACTCTCTATTCCCGAAGTCTGGGACCTGCTGCAGATTCCCCCGGAGAGTGCGCTAGCGAAACTCCGCAGCCCGTTCCACAAACTGATGGCCCCATTCATGGGAACGCTTGTGATCTTCGTCGTTGGTGCGTTTCTGGGGATGATTGCCCCCGGCCCGAAGCGGTCCCACGAACCGGAAAAGACCCTCGCCGCCTGATCACCGCGATTTGATTAAAGCGACCTCTGAACCTCTTCCGCCGGAACGAGGCGGATCGATTTCCCCGCCTCTTCCAGGCTCGGCCAGTTTCGCATCTGCACTCCGGCCAGCAATGCGGCCCCATACGCCGCCTCCTGCGGATGTCCCGCGAAATAGACCGGTGCCTGGAATTTCTCCGAGATGATCCGGGTCAGCAGTTTGTTCTGCCGCAGCCCGTTCCCTGCTCCGATGATCCGGAAGCTACCGCGCGGCGCGTAATCCCGCGCGATGTCCAGGAATTCGTGCATTCCGTTCGCGATTCCCTGCATCACACTGCGGGCGACGTGCCCCAGCGAGAAATTGTCATGGCTCACCCCGCTGAAACTGCCGCGCAAACCCGGATCGCGCCGCGTCCCCCGAAACACCGGACGGCACTGCAATCCATCTGCATTCTCCGGTACTGACGCGGCCAGTTCGTTGATCTTGGCGTACACTTCATCTGAAGTAAGGTTCACCCCATACGCAGCCAGCCACGACGAGATCGTCCGTTGCACCCAGGCAAAAGACTCTCCTCCCGCTAAACCGGCACCGACCAGCATGTATCGCTGGATCGGCAGATAGCGCGTTTCCGTTCCTTCCACCCGCACGAAACGCGACAGCGGCCAACTGATCTGCCCACCGGTTCCGATATTGATATGAATTCCCGGCTCCCCCGCCGGAAAACTTCCCATGACCGCCGCCTGGTTGTCCCCGATCGCATTGCAGAGCGGCAAAGCCTGGGGCAATCCTGTCGCTGCGGCCATCTCCGCTGTCAACTGCCCGATCTCGTCCCCGCTTTCGCGCACGGGAGGAAACAATTCAATCGGCAGTTCCAACGCTTTGAACAGTTCCTTGCTCCATCTGTCGTGCTGCTGGTCATACATCCCCGTTGAGGCAGCGTTCCCTCGATCCGTGACCGGATCCTCCCCCGTCAACTGAGAAGCGATCCAATCCGCGAGAATCAACACCTTCTTCGTCTGGGGAGGTAACTGCCCGCGCCGTTTCAGGATGAATAATGTCGTCCCCACAAATCCCGCTGCCAGGCGCACCCCCGTCGGTACGAACATCTCCGGTGAACACCGCCGATGAATCTGCTCCAGGAATGTTTCGCCTGTTGCATCGTAAGGCTCATTCGCCCGCCGATCCTGCCACGTGATCAGATTCGTCACGGGTAGGTTGTTTCCATCAACCGCCACCATGCCGTGCATCTGACCGGTGATTCCCAGTGCGATCGGCTTCCCTTCCATCCGCCCGGAAATCGTCCGAAGAACTTCCAGGGCCACCTCGCGGATACGCCGCGGATCCTGTTCCGCATGCCCCGCAGGTAGTCCGGAGATCGCGGCATTATTGGAGGCCTGATACTCTGCGATCAGCTTACCGTCCAGCCCCAGTGCGACCGCGGCGACGGAGGTCGTCCCCAGATCCAATCCGAGTAGATAGTTCATGGTGTCATCTCAACAGGAAGAAATAACCATCGTCGCTCGCATTGTACACGACGACAGGCGCGCAAAAAGGAAACAGACATCAGCCGCGTGGGCCAATGCCTGTTTCCCAAAGGGGGGGGATCCTCGGAGACCGCAGAGCGGTCATCCTTGTATTCGACTGATTATTTCGTGCGAGTGTACTTCTTGGCATCCGCCACGGTGACTTCCGCTTCTTCCGTCGCGGGAGTGGTCTTGCGGGCAGCCACCCACATTCCCACCTTGGCGGCGGTCGGAGTCTTCTGGCTCAGAACCGGTTCCTCACCGGCATAGGTCGGTTCCGGATTCTGGGATTCGCGAGCCTTCTGACCCGGATTCGGAATCGAGCCACTCTTACCGTCGGTTTCCTTGGCAGAGGTCTTGTCCTTGGTCGGAGCGAATTCGTCCAGACGTTCGGCGGTCAACGCCTTACGCTGTTGGATCGCTTCCGTCTTCTGAGACGTGACGGGAGTCGGGGCAACAGCGGTGGCGGTTCCACCGAAGGAGTTGAAACCATACGCGGTCGCGGTCGGGACGGTCTGCATCGTGGTGACCGCCTGCTTGACGGTTTCCGTCTGGGCCACCATCTTGGTCGTGGTCATCGCCACCTTGCGGGTGGTCGTAAAGGGAATCATCTTGGTCACTTTGACCTGTTGTTCCTGAACGCTTTGCACCGCAACCTGGCGGGTGACGGGGACGACTTCCGCCATCATGTTCGGAACATAACTGCGGCTGGCGACAACTTTCGGCGTGAATGCCTGGCGGACCTGGAAGCCGCTGCGGTTCAGCCAGCCGAACATGCCGGGACGGCTGTCGTACTGGCAGGCGGTCATTTGCGGACGAGTCTGGTAGTTTGTCACCCAACGACCCGCGTCGCGCATCCGGGTCTGGTTTTCAGTCACCGTCTGATACTGGACGGTGGGGACCTGCACGGTGTGAATCTCCTCCTGGGGACGCATCTCCGTGACGGTCTGATCCACATACCGGGTTTCCTGCACCGGTTTGTAGACGGTCCGCTTCACGTCCTGCATGGTCGTGACCGGAACCTGAGTGTATTGCGGAACCACGCAGGCCTGCGAAACGACCGGAGCCGGGCAGCAGGGATTGCAGCAGCCGAACGGGTCGAACAAGCTTTGCGCTGAGGCTGAACGGACATCCCCGCACAGCCAAGTCAGGCCGCAGAGGGCCACAATGCCGAGTGTCTTACGTGCCATGGAATTGTTCCTGACAGATCTTTGAGACAGAGGTGAGAGAGAGAAAGGGCCAACGAGGGAGACCAGAGGGTGAGAAACCTTTTCCGTCGGGAACCCACTCCCGGTGCGGAAACACCCCGATCAAAGGGTGTTGCTGTCGTTGGTGCGGCGGGGTTTCTAGTCCAATTCGAAAATCAGGTCAACACCTGCGCTCTCGAAAAACCGCCGATTCTGCCGGAATCAGTCCCCGAACGATGCAGAACCTCAGATTCTGCCGGGAATTGAGAATTTTGTTTCAAGTTTTCAAAACCGCTTTCGAGGTCCGTTTCTGCCGGGTTTTTCGATTTCTCCACGCTGTTCGACGACCGATCACAACCGTCATAGGGATCGTGCCGAGTCCTGACTTCTTCATGACTTTTCTGCGGCAATTCCCGCTCAGAACGACTTGCTGCTCCTCCATCGAACGCCGATGAACACTTTCACAAAGGTGAGGTTTTCCCCTGCAAACCGCCCGATTCGTGACGTGTTCCCGCTCATCCTGCGCTTCTCGTTCGCCATTGCTCGAGTTTTTGAATCGAAATGCCCATGTCCGCGCAACGCTCACCTCTGGTCTCTCGATTGGTGAAACTGCTCCATCTGCAGGTTCCCCTGCTCCCCCCGCGCCTCTCCTGGCTGGGAGAGATTGCTTTCGCGTTGTTGGCCGCTGCCGCCCTCATCGCCCTCATCCATCACGCCCTTGATTTCGCGTCACCCGGCTGGATGGACGCGGAAAACGACCATCAACGCCACGTCATGACTCTCGTCTGCTTCTGTCTGTCGTTTGCCGGGATCGAGCACTGGGCTCGCCACCGCGCGAATCGTCGGGCCAGACCGACAACCGTGCCGCAAGACTCCGCGCTTTCCTCGCAAAACAAACTGATCGCCCTGAGCGAACAGCGGTATCGCCAGTTGAGCGAAGGACTTCCCATCGGCGTCTTCCAGTTGAACGAACACCGTGAAGTCCTCTATGCCAACGTTCAATGGCAGTCCATCATGGGACTTTCCATGGGAGAACTGATGTCGGGAAACTGGACCGACCTGATTCATCCCAATCAACGCGGCGAGATGCTCGCCGAACTGGAAAACAGCATCCTCGACGGGAGCAGCTACAACACCGTTTTCGAAGTTGTCGGCGAACACGGAAAGACCCGCTGGGTTCACTTCCGCAGCAGTCCCGTCTTCTCGGACGATGCCATTCATATCGTGGGGACGGTTGAAGACATCACCGAGCGGATCAGGACCGAATCGAACTTGCGGCATTCCCTGGACGAGCTGCAACTCGCCAAGGAACAGCACGAAAAGAATTCCGTCCGCCTGGAACAACTCGTCTCCGAACTTGCCGCCGCCAAAACCCAGGCGGAACAGGCGACCAAGGCCAAAAGCGAATTCCTGGCCAATATGTCGCACGAAATTCGCACCCCCATGACGGCGATCCTGGGCTATACCGACGTCATCCTCGACGAGGGGAACCTCAGCGAGCACTCCCAGGAAGCCCTGCGCACCGTGCAGCGAAACGGACATTACCTGCTCGAAATCATCAACGACATCCTCGACCTCTCCAAGATCGAAGCCGGACAGCTCCAAGTCGAGAAAATCAATTGCTCATTGGTACAGGCCATCGATGAAGTCCGGAACATCATGCTGGTTCGTGCGGAGACGAAAGAACTCCCCTTATTGGTGGAGTACGAGACTGCTGTTCCGGAAGTGATGGTGACCGATCCCACCCGGATTCGCCAGATTCTGATCAATCTGGTCAGCAACTCGATCAAGTTCACGGAACGGGGTTATGTCAAAATCACGACCCGTTACCTGGCTTCCTCACCTGCATCCGGCCACGGACAACTGCAACTGGACGTCTCCGATACCGGCATGGGGATGTCCCCGGAAACTCTCAAAAAACTGTTCCAGCCTTTTACGCAGGCGGATACTTCCACGACGCGCAAATACGGGGGAACCGGACTGGGATTGACCATCACTCGTCGTCTCGCCTGCATGCTGGGGGGCGATGTGGAAGTCCTCAGTGAGTTGGGGAAAGGGACGACCTTCCGGGTCACGCTGGACATTGGACTCGTCAATAATGCCCGCATGATCCGTCCGCTGGCAGGGATTCCCGCCGAGTTTAATCCCTTCCCCGCTCTCACCTCCTCGAAACCCGCGACTCCGGAAAAAGTCCAGGGACTGGCCGGACTCCGTATTCTCCTCGCCGAGGATGGCGTCGACAATCAGCGCCTGCTCCGCTTCCTGCTCACAAAAGAAGGAGCCGAGGAAGTTCGCGTCGCCGAGAATGGGCAGATCGCCTTCGAACTGGCAATCCAGGCCCGGGAGGCCGGGAATCCTTACCACGTCATCCTCATGGACATGCAGATGCCGGTGCTGGATGGTTATGGTGCCAGCCGGAAGCTCCGCGAAGTCGGATACGATGGTCCGATCATCGCTCTTACGGCCCATGCGATGTCAGGCGACCGTGAGAAATGCTTAGCCGCGGGTTGCAGCGACTACGCCACCAAGCCGATCGATAAGAAGAAACTGATCCGGGTCATTCAGGGACAGCTTCTGTCCAGCTCCAGCGAACGTCGCTGACCTGCCCGGGGTTCAGACGAAAGTCTTCAATTCCGTGAGCAGCGCGTCGATCTCCGCATCCGTCCCAATGGAGATCCGCAATCCGGAGCAGAGTTTGCCGTTCCATTGCACCCCGCCGTAGTTCATCAGCCGGACGAGAATCTTCCGTTCCTTGAGCCGTTCGTAGATCGTCTGCGACGTGTGTTCCGGATGTTCTGCCCAGACAAAATTCGCCTGGCTCTCCGGAACTTGAAACCCAAGCGGCCGAAGTTCGGACGTCAATCTTCGCCGTGTCGCACGGATTTTCGCCGTGTTCTGCTCCATCCACGCCATATCTTTCAACGCCGCAGTCCCGGCAGCCAGGGAGAGTGTGTCGCAGTTGTAGCTGTCCTTCATCTTCCGCATCCCGGAAATCAGGTCCGGATGCGCCAGTGCAAATCCCAGCCGAATCCCCGCCATGCTGAATGACTTGCTGAACGAGCGGGTCACAATCAGCCGCTTCCCTTCCGAACCCTTCAAAAGTTCCCCCCGGTGTGGCTGATCACAGAAGTCCCCGTATGCTTCATCCAGCACCAGCAGACCGCGCGGAGGGATCAAGCTCAGGACCTGGCCATCCTCCCAGCGATTCCCGGACGGAGAATTCGGATTCGGCAGAATCGTCAGCTTGGCATCGGCGATCAAAGACTGAGCGGTCGCCGGATTCCAGTTCCAATCAGACTGGAGCAACAACCGGTCGAACTTCGCCCCCTGCAACTGCACCAGCGTCTCGTACAGGATGTAACTCGGATAGGGATACACCACCCGATCCTCTGGATCGAGGAACGAGCGCATGATCAGCGTCAGGTTCTCGTCACTCCCATTCGCCGGTAGAACCCAGTCGGGGTCGACGTTGAAGACTTCCGCCACCGCTTTGCGAAACGGCGTCCCCAAGGGATCGGGGTAGATGTTCAACCGGCCATGGACCGCCCTCTCCAGTGCCTCGATCACCCGGGGCGAAGGAGGATAAGGGTTCTCATTGGTATTCAACTTGATCCAACCGGTTTCCTGGGGTTGTTCCCCCGGCAGGTATCCGGCGATCTGGTCCACGTTGGGACGAAAGTAACTCATGCAACCATCCACACCCGGCCTGGACCACGCGGAAATCATGGTCCGCCAAGAACTTCTGCCATTCCTCTGGAGAGAAAACCACATTGAGGCCCGACGCACGCCCCAAAAACTAAGACCGGCGAGCGATTCTGGCCGATGTCAACAACAGCGTCAATCTTATGCCCGCCTTATGCCCGCTTTTCCCCCATTTCGAAGCGGGTGCCCTGTAATAAAGAGCGGAGAATTCGCAGGGGGTTCACTCTGAAGTTCCTGGAATAGCCCGGTCTCTCGACAGGATCTATACTTGAAGTAGAACAAAACTCCGGGAGAACAGCTGTTCCCCTGAGAAGCAGAAATATAGAAAGTGAGCACCTTGAGCGAATTCGTAGAGCCGCTCGGCATGCGCATCCTGATCCGGAAGGATGAGTCGCGGCAAAAGACCCGTGGTGGAATCGTCCTCCCCGACCAGGCGGAGATCCCCACGATTACCGGGCGGATTGTCGAGATCAGTCTGCAGATCGAACGGGATGAAGACTTCCCGGTCCGGAAGTACGACAAGGTTCTCTTCCATCCCAAGAATGCGATCCCGGTCGATCTGGAACCGAACAACGTCCTGTTCGTCGTTCCGATTGAGGACGTGGTGGCGGTCTTCCGTCGCAGCAAGAAAACATCCGGCAAGGCGCAGGAGAACGACGCCGGTCGCGAATCCCACGATGAGGACGACGCCGACTGAACGCCGCGGTTGCGCACCGCGCGTTGATGGCGAATCCTCTAAAAATTTCTCAAGCCCTGAGTGTCGAAAGACCTCGGGACAGGCGCGGTGAAAAATAAACGTGGTTGCGCGCCGCTTGCTCTGTGCCTCACGAAATGCCCTGAATCACGGTAATTACCTCACTTCTCGCGATATACTTCGCGACAAAGCGCGCGACGGACTTAGAAAGATCGGTATTGCAAGGGTCCACAGACCGATCGATAATTAAGAGACATACCGAATCCGACAGGTTGGTGGTGGATGCCCCCAGCAATGTTGGCCACTTCCGCGGCCGGGTGAACCCTGTTCCGCTGAAGCCTGTCAAACAAGACTCACAAGTTGGTCAGGGCCACGGATGGTCGATACACCGGCGAACTCACCCGCACTTAAACGAGCGAATTGCACGGAGCAATTACAGAGGGAGCGAATGATGCTGCGCCACCCAGGTCTGTCACCCATGCGAGCGAGGTTGAATGAATTGATTTTGTAACGGCCCATTTGGCCGAAGGAGGATTCCCGTGGGACTTGGACACCAGTTGTTAGAACAGATTTCCCAACGCATCGACCGCAACGTGTTTCAACAGGAACACTGGCAGGGATCGTTCGAGGAATATCTGGAAATCGTTCTACAGAATCCACGTGTGACCCGCGCCGCGTACGAGCGGCTGTACGATATGGTCCTCTCTTATGGGACCTACAGTGTCGAGGGGGCGAAAGACGGCCAGTTTCGCTACAAATTCTTCGATGACCCCGACCACGAAGGACGGGACGCCATCTTCGGCCTCACCAAGGCCCTCATGGAACTGGTCAACGTCTTCAAAAGCGCCGCCCTCAAATATGGCAGCGAACGCCGCGTCCTACTCCTCCACGGACCGGTCGGCTCTTCCAAGAGTACCATCGCCCGACTCCTGAAACGCGGGCTCGAAAAATACAGCCAGACGGAAGAAGGGGCCGCCTACAGCTTCGGCTGGCGCGACGAGAACGGCGAAATCACCTGGTGCCCCATGCGCGAGGAACCGCTGCACCTCGTTCCCGCCGCTCATCGCCAGGAAATTGAAAAGGTTCTCAACGAAGGACCGCAGGCGGACCACTTCAATGTCGAGATCAGCGGCGAACTCTGCCCTCTCTGCCGGTTCATGTTCAACCAGCGCCTGCAGAAAGCCGCCGGTGACTGGACGCAGGTGGTTAAAGACGTCGTCGTGAAACGGGTCATCCTCTCCGAGCAGGATCGTCTCGGCATCGGGACATTCCAGCCCAAGGATGAAAAGAATCAGGACTCGACCGAGCTGACCGGCGACATCAACTATCGGAAGATCGCAGAGTTCGGCAGCGACAGCGATCCGCGAGCGTTCAACTTCGACGGCGAATTCAACGTCGCCAACCGCGGCCTGATCGAATTCATTGAAGTCCTGAAACTGGACGTCGCGTTCCTCTACGACCTGCTCGGTGCCTCACAGGAACACAAGATCAAGCCCAAGAAGTTCGCGCAGACCGACATCGATACTGTGATCCTGGGCCACACCAACGAACCGGAGTACCGCAAGCTCCAATCCAACGAGTTCATGGAAGCCCTGCGCGACCGGACAGTGAAAATCGACGTGCCGTACGTCACCAAGCTCGAAGAAGAAATCCAGATCTACGAAAAGGACTACAACGAGCAGCGGGTCCGCGGCAAGCATATCGCCCCGCACACGCTGGAAATCGCCGCGATGTGGGCCGTTTTGACCCGCCTGGAAGACCCCAAGCATGCCGGCCTGACCCGCCTGCAGAAGCTCAAACTCTACAACGGAAAGACCTTGCCGGGGTTCACGCTCGACAACATCGAGCAACTCCGAAACGAAGCCCATTCGGAAGGGATGCACGGCATCTCCCCGCGATACGTCCAGGACAAGATCTCCAACGCCCTCGTGACCAATCCTCACGCGACGAGCATCAATCCCTTTATGGTGCTCAATGAACTCGAAAACGGACTGAAGCACCACTCCCTCATCCCCAACGAGGAGACCCGCGAGGAATATCGGCATCTCGTCTCCGTCGTGAAAGATGAATACACCGACATCGTGAAAAACGAGGTCCAGCGGGCCATCGCCGCCGATGAGGAAGCCCTCACACGCCTCTGCTCGAACTACATCGACAATGTGAAGGCTTACACCCAAAAGGAGAAAGTGAGGAACAAGTTCACCGGCCAAAGTGAGGAACCGGACGAACGCCTGATGCGCTCCATCGAGGAACGGATCGACATCCCCGAAACCCGCAAGGACGATTTCCGTCGTGAAATCATGAATTACATCGGTGCTTTGGCACTCGATGGCAAGAAGTTCAACTACAAGACCAACGAGCGCCTGCAGAAGGCCCTCGAAATGAAGTTGTTCGAGGACCAGAAGGATACCATCAAGCTGACCAGCCTGGTTTCGAACGTCGTCGATGCCGATACGCAGGTGAAAATCGACATCGTCAAGGGACGCCTCATTCGGGATTACCACTACAACGATGAGTCGGCGACCGACGTGTTGCAGTATGTCGCCAGTATTTTTGCGCGGGGAGACACCAAGCACACCGGGAAATAGAACACCGAAAATAAAAAGGAGCCGGCGCGCGAGAACGGATTGCCTACGGAAAGGATGGTGAAGCATGTCACGCAGCATTGATCGCGACCTGTCGCGATTCAAACAGATTGTGCGCGGCAAGGTTCGCCAGCAGTTGCGCAAGTACATCACCAACGGCGAGATGATCGGCCGCAAGGGACGCGAGTTCGTCAGCATTCCCATTCCTAATATCGAAATCCCCCACTTTCAGCATGGGCAGAAGGGAGCACAAGGGGTCGGCCAGGGGGAAGGGGACGTCGGCACTCCCATCGGTAAGGGAGACCCGGACGGCGAAGGAACCGGCAAAGCCGGAGATCAACCCGGCGGACACGTGCGGGAGGTGGAGGTCTCACTCGACGAACTGGCCCAGATGCTCGCGGAGGAACTCGAACTCCCCCGCATCATCCCCAAGGGACAGGACACCCTCTCCACCCAAAAAGACAAATACAGCAGCATCCGCCAGACCGGTCCCGAATCCCTTCGGCACTTCAAACGGACGTACAAGCAGGCGCTCAAACGCCTCATCTCCAGCGACGAATACGATCCACGATCCCCCATCATCACTCCCACTCGCGAAGATCAGCTTTATCGCAGTTGGAAGCAGGTCATCAAGCCGCAGGCGAACGCGGCCATTCTCTACATTATGGACGTCTCCGGCTCGATGACCGATGACCAGAAGGAGATTGTCCGGATTGAATCGTTCTGGATCGATACCTGGCTGCAAAGCCAGTACGACGGGCTGCAGACCCGCTACATTATTCACGATGCCGTCGCCCAGGAAGTGGACGAGGAAACCTTCTATCACACCCGCGAAAGCGGTGGCACCCGGATCTCCTCCGCTTATCGCCTCGCCCAGCAGATCATCGAAAAGGAATATCCCGTCTCCGACTGGAACCTGTACATCTTCCAGTTCTCTGACGGTGACAACTGGGGAGAAGACAACCGCATCTGCCTCGAAATGCTGACCCAAAGCCTGATCCCAGCCTGCAACCTGTTCTGTTATGGGCAGGTGGAAAGCCCCTATGGCTCGGGAGACTTTCTCCGGGAACTTCGCTCCATCGAGGAGCAATACGACAACCTGATTCTCTCCGAAATCGAAAACAAGGATGCCATTTACCAGTCCATCAAGTCTTTCCTCGGAAAAGGAAAATAAGTCGGACTTGTTCCTATGTCGCTGAGCCTTCCTCGCCCACTACCGGCCGCCATTCGAGACATCCAGCAGGAGATGGAGGAACATGCGCGCCGTTATGGGCTGGACTTCTTCCCGACCATCTTTGAGGAACTCGACTACGAAGAGTTGAGCATGTTCGCCGCGTTCGGCGGCTTTCCGATCCGCTATCCGCACTGGAGGTTCGGAGCCCAATATGATGAGTTGATGAAGGGCTACAGCTACGGCCTGCAGAAGATCTACGAGATGGTGATCAACACCGATCCCTGCTACGCCTACCTGCTCTCCTGCAATCAACTGTCAGACCAGAAGTTGGTGATCGCCCACGTTTACGGCCACTGCGACTTCTTCAAGAACAACGCCTGGTTCGCCCACACCAATCGCAAAATGCTCGACCAGATGGCGAATCATGCGGCCCGGGTGAATCGCTACATTGACCGCTTCGGCTACGAGGCGGTCGAGGAATTCATCGACGCCTGCCTGTCGATCGAAGACCTCATCGACATGTATTCCCCCCACATCCGCCGTACCCCGGCTCCTATCCCCCACACGCACAGCCAATTGGAGGAACACCACGAAGGGGAAGCCCCGACCGGTCGTTTCCCCTCCAAGGGTTACATGGACCCTTACATCAATCCTCCGAAAGTCTTGCAGGCGGAAGCCAGGGAACGGGAACAGAAAGAGCGGGACTCCCACGAAAGCCGCAGCTTTCCCGAAGAACCGCAACGGGATGTCCTCCTCTTCCTCCTGGAACATGCCCCCCTCGCCCCCTGGCAGCACGACGTACTCTCGATCATCCGGGACGAAGCCTACTACTTCGCCCCCCAGGGGCAGACCAAGATCATGAACGAGGGCTGGGCCAGCTATTGGCACTCCACGATCATGACCCGTCACGGTTTGACCGATGCCGAAATCGTCGACTACGCCGACCACCACAGCGGCACCATGGCCATGAGCCAGAACAGACTCAATCCCTACAAGATTGGCATCGAACTCTTCCGAGACATCGAGGACCGCTGGAACAAAGGCCAATTCGGCCAGGAATACGAGTCCTGTGACAACCTCCGCGAAAAGCTGAAGTGGGACAAGCAGTTAGGACTTGGCCGCGACAAGATCTTCGAGGTGCGTAGAATTCATAATGACGTGACCTTTATTGATACCTTCCTCACCGCGGAGTTCTGTGCCAAACACAGACTGTTCTCCTTCCAGTTCAACGAGGCCAACGACAATTACGAAATTGCCTCCCGGCAATTTGACACAATTAAGCGGACCTTGCTGGACAACCTGACCAATCATGGACGACCGATCATCCATGTGGTCGATGGAAATTACAGGAACCGTGGTGAACTGTATCTGCGCCACTTATATCAGGGTGTCGAACTTAAGCAGGACTATGCTCACGACACCCTGACGCACCTGGAAAAACTCTGGAGCCGTCCTGTCCATCTGGAAACAGTCATCGATCAGAACGCGAGCATCATCAGTTGCGAAAAGGGTGAACATCGGATTGCAGTGAAGTGATCCGACTTCGCCGAATCGATCCTGAAGGAGGATCGCCATCATGGGGCTGGGAACACGTTTTATTCAGACACTCAAGAACTGGGGAGGTGGTGGTCCCGTGACCGCCGCCGAGGGGAACCTCCAGGCCTCGGCTGATCTCCTCGTCGCCGACACCCTCGGCTGCCTGCTCCGCTCCCTCCGCGTCGGTCGCACCGACGGACAGACTCTCGACGTCAACCAGCTGCGCACCAAGGGAGACGAGCTCTGCAAACGCCTCACCTACCTTCTCGAACCGCTCCGAGTCTGGGAAGTGGACAGCGAAGGGGAAACCGTCCAGGCCCGCTCCAATCCTCCCGACAGGCAGCAGGACCGCATCCGCTACTACGAACTGCAACTCTGCCCTCCCTCGACGGTGGAACTCCTCCGCTTTGAGAAAAAGAAGGACAGCACGCGCACCCGCATCGACATGCAGCTCACATATGAGCAAGTCGAAAAACTGGCGGACGACCTGCAAGGGGTCATGGTCCCGTAAAGGGCCGCTTCTCGCCGTTCTCGCGAAGCCCTCGGGCTTCGTTTTTTTATGCGCGACACCTGAGATGCGGGCGATGTGGAAAGCTACCACGGATTTTCTACCGAACCATTGCACCCATGAAGGTTTACAAGCGTTAAGGCCAAGGACTACAATGTGGCCTCGCGTCAGACGCTAAAACGCCTCCGACGCGACGGGAAACGGTCCAGCGGCTCTGACCACCCCGCCTCATGATTCCCGGTCCCAGGAGGGGAGCGACCGGATCCCAAGGGAGTGTCCCGGATCCTGTATTCCCAGAGGAGACCGATGCCCGCGCATCAGGATGATCCCGTCTTAGTCAGTGCCCGCCGCGAAGCCCTGATTGTGGGGAGCGTGTGGGTCGTCGCCATGCTCTACAGCGTGCTGTATTGCTACACCCACGGCTATCGCCGCGATATCTCCACCCTCAAGCTCATCTGGGGAATACCCGATTGGACCTTCTGGGGAGTCGTCGTTCCCTGGGTCCTGTGCGTCGTTTTCTCCCTGATCTTCGGCGCGTTCTTCATGCGCGATGAGGCCTTGGGGGACGAGGCGGACAGTGACTTTGAAGACGGCCTGCTGGAGTAGAACCCATGATTAACATCGCTCTACTCGCCGCCGCCGAACCCTCCGCCGGGGTCGGAACCGTCTTCGCGCTCTTGCTGTTCATCGGGGCCTCCATGTGGATCGGCTCTCTGGCCAACAAGGCGATGCAGAAAGGTTCCTTCCTCAAGGGATTCTTTCTCGGTAACCGCGGCTTAGGAAGTTGGGCTCTGGCCCTCACCGCAACCGTCCAGAGTGGCGGCACCTTCATGGGCTTCCCCTCCCTCGTTTACACCCACGGCTGGATCGTCGCCCTGTGGATCGCCAGCTATATGGTCGTCCCGATCACCGGGTTCGGCATCCTCGGCAAACGTCTCGCCCAGATGTCCCGCCATACCGGCGCCATCACCGTCCCCGATCTGTTCCGTGCCCGTTTCCAAAGCTCCTTCCTGGGCCTGGCCGCGTCCTTGTTCATCATGTTCTACATGTCGTTCATGATGGTCGCGCAGTTCAAGGCAGGTGCCATCGTCATGAAACTTTCCTGGCCGGGAACGGGACAACTCGCCCTCTCCGAGGACATGACAGACTATCACCTCACTGAAGCGAAACTCCACGGCATGAAACTTCCTGCCGACATCCAGGAAAAACTCCAGCCTTTGACGACGCAGAATTTTCCGACTGAAAAAGCCTTTACCGACGCCGCCGCGAAACAACTTACGCCCGAACAATGGCTGGCCCACAAGGCCGTGGTGATCAACTCCGCCAAGCCTCTCGACTGGTTGTATTACATGGGGCTGGCGGTCTTCACCCTGACCGTCGTGGGGTACACGATGCTCGGGGGCTTCCTGGCAGCCGTCTGGACCGATCTCTTCCAGAGTGTGATGATGCTCATCGGCGTGGTGATCCTCTTCTTCCTTGCTCTCTCACAAGTCGGGGGCCTGGAACACGCGACCATGGAGGCGATTCATAACACTGGTCCCGGGTATGTCTTCGGGCCGGGTTACGACCCTCCCACGATTCCCGGATACGATCCCGCTCACCCCCGCCAATTTCTCCCGCTTGGCTCAGCCTTCTCCTTCTTTGCCCTCTGGGTCTTCACCGGGATCGGTTCGCCAGCCGGCATGGTTCGCATCATGGCCTGCAAAAACGCTGGAACGATCCGCCGCTCGATCTATCTCCTCAGCCTCTACAATCTTTGTATCTACATTCCGCTGATCGTCATCTGCATCTGCGGGCGGGCGATGGTCCCCGACCTGGGTGCCAAGTCGGACGAGATCATTCCCCGGCTGGCGTTGATGACGACCTCAAAACTTCCCTTCGGATCTTTCCTGGGAGGACTGATTCTCGCCGCTCCCTTTGGAGCCATTATGGCGACAGTCAGTTCGTACCTCGTTCTGATTGCCTCGGGGCTGGTGCGTGACGTCTACCAGCGGTTCCTTCGTCCGCACGCCGGGGCCGCCGAATTGAAGTGGCTCTCCCATGCCGCCATGATCGCCATTGGGATTATCGCCGTCCTTGCCAACCTGCAGCCGGTCCAATACCTGCAGGTCTTCGTTGTCTTCTCCGGCAGTGGAACCGCCGCGACATTCTGCGTCCCCGCGTTGATGATCGCCTACTGGCGACGGGCGACGACTGCCGGCACGTTCGCCAGCATGCTGGCCGGCGCTGCCACCGTCCTCACTCTTTACATCCTTGGATTCTGGTATCCTCAGTGGTTCCCTGAAAACGCCCGGATCGGGGCGATCAGTTCCTTCAAGCCGTTGTACCTCCTGGGAATCGACCCGATCGTGTGGGGCCTGCTGGCATCACTCATCGCTGGAGTTCTGGTGAGCCTGATCACACCACCCCCTGCTGCGGAAACCGTCTCAAAGCTTTTCGACGCCCAACCCGCCACAAAGGTGGCACCTCAACCCGCCTAAGCTTGCCCCTCTGAGCGCTCCTCACATGAATACTTCCGTCTCTGGACAGACCGACCAAAAAAAATCTTTCCAGCGCTGGGCCGCTCTTCTCGCCGCCCTCCTGGGCTGGATGTTCGACGGCGCCGAAATGGGCCTGTTCGGCATGCTCGGACGGACCGCCATTAAGGATCTCATGCACATCTCCGACCCCGCCCAGGAAGGGGTCGTCGGCTACTGGTTCGGCGTCATCATCGCCATCTTCCTCATTGGTGCCGCCTCCGGAGGGGTCGTCTTTGGCTGGCTCGGTGATCGCATCGGCCGCGTCCGCGCCATGTCCCTCAGCGTCCTGACCTATGCCCTCTTCACCGGGATGTGTGGATTCGTCACCGATGCCTGGCAGATCGCCATCCTCCGCTTTATAGCCTCCCTCGGCATGGGGGGAGAATGGTCCCTCGGCGTGGCCCTCGTCATGGAAGTCTGGCCCAATCGCTCCCGTGCGCTCATGGCCGGCCTGATCGGCGCTGCCGCCAATCTTGGCTATTTCGCCGTCGGCTTTATCGGCATCGGCCTCACCTCCGTTCTTGAACACCTCAAAGCCACCATGCTGTCCCTCGGCATTCCCGCCGCCACCACTGAGGCCCTCACCGCGAATCAGGGCTGGCGTATTATGATGATGCTTGGCGCCGCCCCCGCACTTCTCACGTTCCTCATCCGCCTCTTCGTCCCCGAGTCGGAAAAATGGGAGCATGAAAAAGGCCAGGGAACCACCTCCCACTGGGCCACACGCGATCTTCTCGGCGTCCTCATCGGAGGGCTCGGACCCGTCTTGATTATTGGCGTCTGGGCCACGGACAAAATCCCCCTCACGCTCCGCATCGCCGCCACGCTCGTCGGCCTGGCCATCGCCACCATTGGTTACGTCTATCCAGTCGTTCGTTTCCTGCAGCGGCTGGAGAAAGAGGGCCAGGGTGGTCCCTGGTGGCCCATCGTCCGTCGCATGCTGCTCGCCGCCTGCCTCAGTGGTGTCGCCCTGCTCGGCACCTGGGGCTCCGTCCAGTGGGCGTCAGTCTGGGCCAACCTGCTCACTAACAGCCAATTTCACTCCAAGGAATGGACCCTCATCTGCTCCAGTAGTGGTGCCGTCGTCGGCACGATCCTCGCCGCTCTTCTCGGCGATGCCATCGGTCGCCGTCCCACTTATCTCCTGATGTGCGTGACCTCTCTCCTCTCGTCCTGGTATTTCTTCTCCCAGCACACCTCCTACAACACCAGCTTCCTCGTCTCCGTCTTCGTCCTGGGGGGCTGCACTGCCTCCTTCTATGGCTGGCTTCCCCTGTATCTCCCCGAACTGTTCAACACCAAGGTCCGGGCCACCGGCCAAGGCTTCAGCTTCAATTTCGGACGGATCATCGCCGCCGTCGGCGCCCTCCAGACAGGCGCACTGATGGCCTTCTTCACCTCCGACATGAAAATCGTTATCGCCGGTCAGCAATTGGGAACGTTTGCCAAAGGCTATCCCGCTGCCTGCGGCTCCATGAGCCTGATTTACATCGTCGGCATGGTCATCATCTGGCTCGCGCCCGAAACCAAGGGTCAAGGCCTCCCCGACTGATCCTGATTCCCCGGTTTCAGGTTTGTTTTCACGCTGAAGATCGTTGATTCGCAAGCCATAGATCCGTCATCATGGGGCCATTCACCCGTTGATCATCTCCTCGCCGAGGCGGCCATGAACTACATTGATGCTCACTCCCACATCTGGACCCCGGACACCGCCCATTATCCCCTCGCCCCGGGATACTTCCGCCAGAACATGGATCCTCCCAGCTTCACCGCGGAGGAACTCCAGGCCCACATGAAAACCGCCGGCGTCAATCGCGTCGTCCTCATCCAGATGTCGTTCTACGGTTACGACAATCGCTACATGACCGACATGATGGGGAAGTACAAGGGGATGTTCTCCGGTGTCGCCGTCATCGATCAGGACGGCCAGAACCCCGAACCGGAAATGCTCCGGCTCAAGCAGCTCGGCGTCCGTGGCTTCCGCATCTATCCCAAGAACCTTCCCCCCGACCGCTGGCTGAGCAGCGACGGCCTGCGGAAGATGTTCGCCCTCGGCACCCGCGAGAAACTCGCGATGTGCTGCCTCATCAACCCCAATGCCCTCCCCGCCCTCTCCAAAATGTGCGAGGAATTCCCGGAGACGCCGGTCGTCGTCGATCACCTCAGCCGCATCGGGGTGGGCAACAACATCCAGGACTCAGACGTCAAGCTGCTCACCGACCTGGCGAAACACAAGAACACCACGGTGAAACTTTCCGCCTTCTACGCATTAGGCAAGGCGAAGCCCCCCTACCTCGACCTGGAGCCCATGATTCGGAAGGTCTACGACGCCTACGGTCCGGAACGACTCATGTGGGCGACCGACTGCCCCTACCAGGTCGTTTCCCAGACCTACAAGCAGTCCATCGACCTCATCGAGAGTGGGCTGACGTTCTTGTCCGCGGCCGACAAGGAATGGATCCTCCGCAAGACCGCCGAACGGGTCTTCTTTTCCTGAGGAATCAGCTTTTGGTCTTCAGCTTGATCTCTTCGACAATGATTTCACGATTGGTGTAGATGTCGATATCCGCGGCAATCTCCAGTGCCTTGCGGACGATCTCCCCCGCAGACAACTTTGTGTTCTGCGAGAGCCCCCGCGCCGCTGCCACGGCATACATTCCCCCCGATCCAATCCCGATGATCCCATCCGCGGGTTGAATGACGTCTCCATTCCCAGAGATCAACAGCGAATGTTCGTCATTGACGACGATCATCAGCGCTTCCAGCCGACGGAGCGCCCGGTCGGTTCGCCATTCGCGGGCCAGTTCCGTCGCAGCGCGGGGAATATTCCCTGGAAAATCTTTCGCCTTGGCTTCGAACCGCTCCATCAACGCAAACGCATCCGCCGTGGATCCGGCAAAACCCACCAGCACCTTGTTCTCCAACACCCAGCGGATCTTGCGGGTATCGGACTTCATAATTGTTGTCCCTAGCGTCACTTGGCCATCCCCGCCAATGGCGACCGCCCCTTTCTGTCGGACGGTCAGGATTGTGGTTGAGTGCCATTCCGGACGGGAGTTTTGAGCGGCAAAATTGGCGCGGGGCATGTTGCAGAACTTCTGAAGAGACAATGGTTTAATTCGAAGTCCAGCATATCAGCCCCATAGACGCCTCTCAAGACGCGGAGTCTTTCCCGCAGGGAGGATTCAAAATCCGGAAAACGAAACGTTCTCGGATGCGTCACGTCACAGCCCCTGTTACAGTGGCGGTTTGGCCCCCATTTGACTTCTCTCCCGTATCCGTCCTCTGAAAGCCTCTGCGTTCCATGTCGATTCCCAAGGTCGCGATTGTCGGTCGTCCCAACGTCGGGAAAAGCTCCCTCCTCAACTGGTTGACCCGGAAACGTATCTCCGTGGTCGATCCTGCTGCCGGAGTGACCCGCGACCGCGTCACCTTCGTCATGCACGAACAGGGACGACACTTCGAACTGGTGGATACCGGCGGGATCGGGATCATCGACTCCGATCGATTGACGGAAGACGTCGAACGCCAGATCCAGCGGGGGATCGACGAGGCGGATCTCATCCTTCTCGTCGTGGACGGCAAGCAAGGCCTTGTCCCGCTCGACCTGGAAGTCGCCAAGCGTCTCCGCGGCGTCACCAAAAACATGCTCCTCGTCGTCAACAAATGCGACTCCCCCAAGACTGACATGGAGATTGCCGAGTTCTTTCGCCTGACACAAAGCCCCTCCATCTGCACCAGCGTCCTCGCCGACCGCCATCGGGACAAGCTGATCGAGACCATCGTCGAACACCTTCCCCCGCCCAGCGAAACGGAAGCCGAAGAAGGGGAGGCCATGGTCGCCGAGCCGGTCATGAAACTGGCCATCGTCGGCCGTCGGAATGTCGGCAAAAGCACCTTTATCAACGCCCTTGCCCAGACCGAGCGAATGATCGTCAGCGAAGTGGCCGGAACGACGCGAGACAGCGTCGACGTCCGCTTCGAACTGGACGGCAGGGCCTTCATGGCCATCGATACCCCCGGCGTCCGGAAACGCAAAAGCCTCGCCAATGACGTCGAATACTACGGCCTGGTCCGGGCCAAACGGAGCATTCGCCGGGCGGACGTCGTCTTCATGTTCTTCGACGGCACCGAACGGATCTCCAAGGTCGACAAGCAGCTCGTCGAAGAAATCATGGAACACCACAAGCCCTGCGTCTTCGTGGTGAATAAATGGGATCTGGCCAAAAGTGAAAAGATGACCACCGGCCAGTGGGCGGAATACATCGCCAAGATGTTCCCGACCCTCTCCTATATGCCCGTCGCGTGTATCACTGCGAAAGAGGATCGGAATACCAAGCAGCTCATCAACCTCGCCCAGTCAATTTTCAAGCAGGCCTGCACGCGCGTCTCCACGTCACAGCTCAATCAGGTCATCCGCCAGGCGATCGTCGAAAATCCCCCTTCCAGCAAGGGGACGAAGTGGCTGCGGATCTATTTTGCCACGCAAGTCTCCACGCAACCTCCGACGCTCGTCCTCAAATGCAACTACCCCGAGGAAATTGATCTCTCCTGGAAGCGCTATCTGCTCGGCGTGATCCGCGAGCGGCTCCCCTTCTCCGAAGTCCCCGTCAAGGTTTACTACCGCTCACGCCAGGACACATCGCAGTTGCGCAGCCTGGAGGAGATCAAGGACGTCGACGAACTGATGGTTGACGATGAAGGGGAAGAGTAGGCCGAACGCTTACTTCTTTTGAGGATCATCGGGTTTGGAGATCGGGGCGCTCTGCTCGGCACGCTGCCTCAGGACAAACAGGACTTGCAGCGGCTTCTCCGGAGAGTCTTTCCGGGCCAGAGCTTCAGGGGCTGATTTGGAGTCCCGCTGCTCCCCCTCCTTCCCCTCAACAGGCTGATTTTTCTTTTCTGCGACCGCAGGGGCCGGGGTAACTCCCTTCACGTCTAGACCGGGCGCAGGAGTACTCCGCAGTTCCGGAGCATTCTTCGTGCCGGCAACCTTCTGATTCTGCTGCGTCGGCGCAACTCCCAGCACCGCGAATTTACCAGCTTGGGTCTGCGCGGGAAGCTGCTTCAACTGCACCGACCGCTGACGGCTCGCCTGCGATGGTGCTGAGACCTTGGCCGTCATCTGTTCTTCGAGCTTCTTTTTGACCATCCCCTCTCTCAGAAGATCCGTGAGAGTTTTCTGACCATCTCCATCCGTCGCCGGTCGCTTGCGTCCCGGGCTTGAATCGGGAGACTTGTCCGTCTTCGCCAGATTGGGCTTGGCTTTTTCACTCGCAGGAGCATCCTTGGGATTGCCCGGAGACTGTTCCTTGTCCGCGACCAGCGGCAATTCTTTCTCTTCGACCAGTTGCTCGACCTCTTTCTCCGGCAACTGTGACTCCACATCCAGCGCCAGGAACTGCTGTTCCTGGGCCTTCAGTTCCTTGATCGCCGCTTCCAGTTGTCCCCCCGTCGCCTGGACGTAGACCGCAATCAGCGGGAAATCTTTCTCCGAGTATTCGCGCGTCTCCTTCTTCCCAGCCATATTGGCTCCGCCAAGCCCTCCACCGCTCATTTTTAAGTTCAGTTTCGCGTCATCCTCGTCCGGCACCGCCTGCTTCGCCAGGACAATCCGCAGAGTGTCCAATGCCTGGTCCCGGTCCACGACCGACAACGTTACCACGGAAACCTTGTCACCGGCGTGTTCCAACGCCCGGACCACCTGCCCCGGCTGTAACTTCGAAATGTCCTGCGAAAAGGAGTACTGAGTCGCATCCTCAGTGCTGGCGATGGTCCCGCCGGAAGCAGACCCCGGAAACTCCCCCGCTGTTCCCAGCTCGATTTCCTGTTCCACCAGACGCCGATGATCCGCGGGAGCCTTCCCCGCAGTCGTGTTCTGCACGGAGTAAGCCGCAGCACCCGGTGCGGGCTTCGCAGCCACTTTCATCTCGTCGGCGACTTTCTCACGGGCGATTTGAGGAGCGACCGGAGACTTCATCGCCACACTTCCATCAAGCCCCTCAGTCACCGAATTCCCGCGTCGGTCCGGTGTATTCACCAGCCACAGGAACAGCAGCAACGCGGCCACCGATGAAAACGAAACTCCCCATTGCCACATCCGACGGGCGGAAGACGATCGAGAGGGCAAAGCTGTCGGAGCGGCCACAGGCACTTCATCAGAGTTCTCGATCCTCTGCATCACTTCCGGACGGAGATCCACCGACAATTCTTCGCGCGGCAGGTCTTTCAGCCACCCGGAAAGCTCCACATACTGCCGCAGCACTTCCTGTTTCTCAGGCGAAGACCGCAACTCCGCTTCGAGACGGAGGCGTTCCTCGGCGGAAACCTCTCCATCCTGATAAGCCGACAGCAGTTCGTCGGAATTCGAATTGTCTCGATCTCGTTCGCTCATCTCACCAACCTGCCCATGACTTTCCCGGAAAGGCGATCTTTCCCTCTGTCACCTGTTCAACGTTCGTCACCCGTTCACTCTTCTCGTTCCAGCCAAATCTTCAACCGTTCGCGAAGTTCCTCTCGACCGCGATGGATCCGGCTGCGCACCGTCCCAATCGGACAATTCAGGATCTGAGCGATTTCCTCATAGCTCATCTCCTCCATCTCCTTCAAGACCAGCACGGTCCGGTACTCCTCGCTCAGGCTGTCTAAAGCCCGGCGGACCAACTGGCGGCGCTCCGTCAATTCTAACGGATGCTCCGGACGGGCCTGGGGATGTCGGTCGGTTGCTTCCACTCCAGCCTGCTCCCGCACGCTTTCCAACGAAGTCGTTGTTTTTCGACGGCGCCGCTGGGACACCGCAGAATTCCAGGCAATCCGGAACAGCCACGAGTAGAAGGCCGAGTCCCCACGAAAGGAACTCAGCTTCTGAAATGCCTGAACAAATGCTTCCTGTGCGATGTCCTGGGCATCCTCCCGGCTTCCCAGCATTCGTAACAGACCATGAAACAACCGATCCTGATAGCGGCACACCAACTCCCCGAAAGCTTCGGTGTTGCCCGTGCGACACGCCGAGATCAGTTCGTCATCAGTCTGGATCACGATGCCATTCTTTAGACGGGAGCAAACCGGGAAAAGTTCCTGCCAAACAGGCCTTGAGGAAGAATTATCGGAACGCCTGTAACTTATTTCCAGTCCATCAGTTAAGGCTCCCGACCGAATCCGGGCGAGGGATCAGGTGTGGACGGGAACCGCACTGGGCTGGGCAATCAGGTGCGGATTCCGCTTGGCGGGTTGCCGTGAGAGATACCCCCAGAACAACAATCCTGTAGCGAACATCCCGATACTCACCCACTGAGACACGGTCAGAGGACTTCCCAGAAAGCCCGGTTCGTCCCCCCGCAAAACCTCCAGCAAGAACCGGGTGACCGGATAGACCAGCCAGCCCAACAGGAGTACGTCCCCATTCCTCCGGCGGAAGGGAAAATAATGCCACGTCAGCAGCGCCAGGATCAGGGCATTGATCGAACTGTAGATCTGGGTGGGGTGCAGCGCCAGGCTGCAAGTTGCCCCTTCCACCAGCCGCCCCCGGGCCAGGTCGGACATATACGGAAAACTCTCCTTCGGGAACGAAACCGCCCAGGGCAGCGAGCTCGGATCTCCGTAACAACAGCCATTTAGAAAACACCCCAGACGACCGAACATCTCCCCCACGAAGATCGAGGGGATCGCCATATCCGCCATGTAGGCCGGCTGGATGTTTTTTCGACGGCAGAAAATGAAGAAGGAAATACCACCAAGGATCACCCCCCCATACAACGTCAGCCCTCCATTGGGGAGCATCACCAGCCCCTGCAGGATCTCCAGCAGGTTCTGTTTGTCTTTGACGAACTCGGACCAGTATTCCGCGATGTTGAAAATCCGCGCCCCGATAATCCCCGGAATCAGAATCCAGATCGCGGCATCCCACGCCAGTTCCGGAGGCAGCCCTTCACGCTGGACTCGGATGGAAGCTAGCTGTCCCCCGCCCAGAATCGCCAGCAACAGCATCGCACCGAAACCGTAAACAGGCACCCACGGCAGCCACTGCGGAACCTGCACGATCAGGTAACTCACCACACCGCCGACAATCAGCGTTTCCCACACTTCCCCTTTCCAGCCCTGGCGGCGAATCTGGCGCGATAACTGCCAGACGGTGACCCCCACCCAGATGGAAAGCAGCAATCCCCAGCCGAACACCGGAATTTTGCTGCCGAAAAAGGGAATCGTCAGATCGAACGGAATTCGAAACAGTGTCTGCCGCATGTGGAATCTTGAGCGCTACTGAGAAAGAGAACTATTGGGGGAGAGAGATCGGAAGATTGTCGATAAGTCGCGTAGTGCCGACCTTGGCCGCCACCACCGCCACCTGCTCGCGCTGGGGTGTCGAAAGCTCAGCAATCGTCTCCGGATCGACGAGTGTGGCGTAGTCCGGGACGACATGCGGCGTTTCGCTGAGAATCTTCTTCATCTCTGCGCGAATCGCCGCCAGGTCTTTCTCCCCCGACTTTAGTCGAGTTTCCGCGTGGCGTAAACAGCGGCTTAACGCCAACGCGGATCGCCTTTCCTCGGGGCTTAAATACACATTCCGGCTGCTCAAGGCCAAGCCATCGGGCTCCCGGATCGTCGGACAGGTCCGAATCTCCAGCGGGAGATCCAGTTCCTTCGTCATGCGGCGGATCAGTAGCTGCTGTTGAAAATCCTTCTGACCGAAGTAGGCGATATCCGGTTGCGCCATGTTGAACAACTTGAGCACCACCGTCGCCACTCCCTGGAAATGCCCCGGACGGTGCGCCCCTTCCAGCACCTCGGAGATTCCGGTCACATCCACCACCGTGAAGAACGGCTTGGGATACACCTCCGCCACGTCCGGACGGAAAATCAGATCCACTCCCGCATCACGGCACTTCGCGAGGTCATCCTCCCACGGGCGAGGATATTTCTGCAGATCCTCTTTCGGTCCGAACTGGGTCGGATTGACGAACACCGTCACGACGACATAACCACAGTCGCGCCGCGCCGCTTCGATCAGGCTGACGTGCCCCGCATGCAAGGCTCCCATCGTCGGAACGAGTCCGATGCTCTTCCCCTGCTGACGAGCCGAGCGGACATGTTCCCGCAGTTCCGCCACCGTCGTGACGACAGTCGGTTCGCGGGGAGAAGAGGAAATGACTGAACTGCTCCGGAGGACTGTCTCCACGAAAGAAATCTCCTGAATCCATACAGACGGAAAAAACTTTCACAAAACGCGGTTGGTGAACACGTTCGAGACACAAGCGACCGGAACCGGGTTCCGTCCAGAGCGTTTTGTGATCAAAATCAGAAACTGTATTTGCGGTTTTTCCGATCGAAGTCGGCATGGCTCAGGCCGACGTTGGGCTGCAGGTTGGAATACATATACAGTTCCACCAGACGCGGTGCCTCTCCCGGTCGGCTGGGCCATGCATACTGTTCCACCCGGATCGGCAGTTGCGTTTCCTTGTCCAGATAGAGACGGGTCAATTGGAACTTGAATTCCGGACGCTGCTGCGAATGGCTGGTTTCAATCGCCTGGCACGGATGCTGGTTGATCTTCGCATTGGGATAATACTTCACTTCCACGTCATCGTATTTTTGTTCTTCCTGCCATTGCCGGATGATCGTCTCGAGCATCTTGCTGATCCCCACCTGCGTGATGGGATGGCGATTTTCCGCCATCACCTGTGGCGAGGTGGGAGCAAACTGCAGTGTCCCCACCACGGAACTCAACACCCCCCCCTCATGCACCAGCAGTTGCCCCTTGTTCTGACCATCGACAAACAGCACTTCCCGCCCCTGGTTCGGCTTGTCGTATTTCATGTAGACGCTGAAGGGCTCTTCACGCACCTTGATCAGCATCCGCTGGTCAATCTGCTTTTGATTCACCAACTCTTTCTTGTGAAACGTCGCCGTGTAATCCTTAACGCTTTCCAGCTTCTTCTGACTGGCTTCCGCCAACTGGATCGCGGGGACGAGCGGGTGATCCGCCCCCTCGGAACGAACCGGAAACAGGCCCCATCCGGAACCGATCGCCAGCAGGCATATCACAACCCAGGAACTCGACCGGCGGGGAGACAACCGGCCACACACAGAGCATTTATGGAGAGTCATGGCATTCGTTCCTTGAATCGGGCAACTGGCTGAGAACATCCCTGTCAGGACTCACATCTCCCAAGCCGGGAGACGAACGGATACCCGGAACTGTAGCAAAAGCGGGGCCAACTGCCAATTAAACCACAATCCCCGTATCCGCACTTAACTCAAGGCGAGATAAGGAATTTCTTCCACTCACAGATCCGCGGGGACAATCTGGAAGGTTGGCTGCGCATCGCGCCCCAACCCTCCATCCTGATCCCTCCTCGGCCGGGGTTGTCCCTAATCGGCAATCGCTTCTTCCTTGGGCTCAGGGAGCCAGAAGCAGGCGATACTCCCCACGACATACACCGTACAGGAGAGAATTGCCGCGGTGTTCGCCATCTTCACACCCGGACTGCCTCCTGGAATGAACGACTGAGAAGAAAGCCAGAACGCCAGATAGGCGAAGGACGTTCCGATCATTCGTCCACCGATGTTTGCGGCAAAGCTCTCCCCCGTACCACGCAAGTGAACGGGATAGACACGCGGCAGGTAGTTCCCCCAGAAGCTGAACTGCGCCACCGTCAGAAGACCAGCGATAAAGATCCCTGCATGCAGCGCATAGTAGGAATGGCCGCCGATCGTGAACAACAACGGATTCGATTTGCCCGCGTACCAGAAGATCAGCGGCATCAGGAAGATCCCCGGGATCTGGAACAACCGCAGCAATCCCCGCCGGCTGACAATCCGCACCGCCAGCAATGCCAGCAGGAACCGTCCGATCAACCCGCCGATCTCCTGCACCTTCGTGTAATCCGAGGCCGCCTTCTGTTCGATCTGTTTCTGTTGCGGGACCGGCTTGCCGGCCGTCGCCGCTTTCACTTCGGGCAATCCCGGAGCGATCTGCGGCATCTGCTGGATCGCCCCAAACGCCGCCCCATAACTGCATGCAAACATGATCGTCGTCACGATTGTCGTCTGCCGCAGTTCCGGGGAGAAAAGCTGCCCGATACTCGGCCGCTTCAAAGTCCCCGCCGCCCGCTTCTGGGCCCAGACCGGGCTCTCCGGCAGGAATGGGCGAATCAGGATCAGAGGAATCGCCGGAATCAATCCGGACATCAACGTATATCGCCAGGCTTCATGCTGGTGATCGGGGGCAATTTGACCCAGCAAGGAGACCAGGAATGAGGGCATCAAAATCGCCGGCAGCTTGACGGCGTAGGAAACGGCCAGACCATTCGCCACCGCAACCAGCAGTCCCCCGATGGAAGAAAATGCCTGCGTGTAACCCAGCACGGACTCTCTCTGCTTCTCATGCGGGAACAACTCCGCCAACCACGCGACCGCTGCCACAAACTCGATGCACACCCCGATGAACGTCGTCGAGCGTAAAATCAATAACATCAGAGGGGATGTCGAAAACCCGGCCGCAAACGCAGACACCGCATACAGCAGGATGCTCCATGTCAGCACAAACCGCCGCCCCAGCCGATCGGTCAGGTAACCTCCCAGCAGGCCGAAGATCCCCCCCGCAAAGGCAGGGACATAAAACATCATCCCTGCCCACCAGATGAAACCCGGAGTTCCCGGCTGAAATCCCGTCAGCTCGACAAGTGCCGGCCGCAGGATCAAAGGCAACATCAACAACTCATAGATGTCGAAGGCGAATCCGATCGCGGCGATGACACAGATCAACCATTGCACGGTCGTGAGCCGCGCGGGAGCAAGAGCTTGGGACATGTCGGTCTCTCGGCAGGAAAGTATTGGTTGTTTGAACAGGTTTGTTGTTTGAACAACTGTCCAATCAGGCTAACACACCCGCCCACCACTGACAAATCTACCCCGCTGGGGTTTTACCCCTTCTCGGTCTCTTTTCTTGTATTCTCTTCGATATCCATCAGGACTCGCAGTCCCTCTGCCACTGCCAACAGGATAATCATCACCACATACGTCCCCAGGCAGATCACCAGTCCTACGAAAAAAGAGGCCAACGCTTCATAAGGCCCCGCACTCGGCTTTCCGGCGACAGCCGCCGAAACCAGCAGGGGCATGAGCATCACGATCACGCCCCACGCCATCCCCAGCACGGCGATGACATAGCTCAAAATCGTGAGAATGTCGCGGTATCTACCCAGCGCAGGATACCGCTGAGAACTGGCAGGCTGATACTTCTGAGAACCGGCAGGCGCATACCGCTGACCCCCACCAAACCGATTGCGTTTCCCTTTGCGATCAAGGATCGAAGGTGGAATCACCGGATCCGGGATGACCTCCGGAACAACTTCGGGGAGAGACTCTTCCGGAGCCGCCGCCGCCGGTGCGATCGGAGGGGCCGGACTCGGAATCACGACCGGTTTCTTGCAGTGCAGGCAGCGCCCCTTCTGCCCCGCATACTTTTCCGGCACATTCACAATCAACGCACCGCAGTGCGGACAGGGGAACTCAATCGGCATCGGGATTTCCGTCTAACAGACTCTCAAGAAGCAATCACTAAAGAAGCGGGAGACCGATTTCCTCAGTTTAACCTCCCATTTCCAGCCCGTGAAAGAGGCCAACCCGGCGAACCACGCAGAATTTGCCGGAACTCGTCTGACTTCCGGTTCCGTCCCCCTAAACTCTTTGTCTGAAACGGGAGATCTCTTGCGTGCTTCTCTTTTCACCGCTAGAAACCCTCCTCTCACACTCTCAACCTCCCGCAATTGTTCCCTGTTCCCAGCCGGCTATGCCCGTCTTTGTCCTGCGAAAGGATTTCGCCATGACCACAGCGCTCCGCCGCCTCTCTCTTATTGCCCTGCTGTCGGTCTGCGGACTGGGAAGTGGCTGTTCGTTCTTTCCGGAATACCTGCATCCCCAGGAATTCTGGAAACTGAACCGTGGCCCCGGCTACAGCCAGGATCCGTTCTTCAGCGTCCCTGATGACATACCCAGGGGTGTCGAGAAGTCCGCCGATATTGACGGCCCCAAACCTGCGAGAAATTCCTGACCGGAAACTCGCCGACCTCTACAGCACACCCTTGCTGGAGGGAACTCCCGTCTGTCGCGGGTCCACCGTCAGCGCTATCCTTAACGCCCGTGCCGCCGCTTTGAACGTCGCCTCCGCGATGTGATGGCTGTTCCGTCCATAATGCTGCACGATGTGCAGATTGATCAAAGCATTCGCGCTCACCGACTGCCAGAAGTCATCCACCAACTGCGAGTCGAACTCGCCGATCTTCTCCGTCGGGAATTTCAAGTTGCTGACGTACCACGCCCGGCCGCTCAAGTCCGTTGCGACCGTCACCAGCGTCTCTTCCATGGGCAATGTGATGCTCCCATAGCGCGTGATCCCCTGCTTGTCACCCCATGCCTTGGCCAATGCCTGTCCCAGGCAAATCCCCACATCTTCTACAGTGTGGTGCTGATCCACCTGCAGATCTCCATCCGCCTGCACTTCCAGATCGATCAGGCCATGCCGTGCGAACAACGTCAGCATGTGATCGAAGAACCCCACCCCCGTCGCAATCTGGTTCTTCCCCGTCCCGTCGAGATTCACGCTCAGCGTGATCCTGGTTTCGGCGGTCTGGCGGCTGATGCTGGCCGTACGGCTCATGACGTGAATTCCCGGGCGAAAGTTAACGAGGAGGATTACTCCTCATCATACAACTGTCTGACAGACCGGTCCAAGCGGCGGTTCGCAACCCCGCCCAGCCCGCTTCTCCCCCAGGCCGGTCGTGACAGCCGTAACGGTTGTAGGTAGCCCGGAAAACGCAAAAAAACCAGCCGCGTCCCACCCCGGAACGCGGCTGGCAAATGGTCTGCCCAAACCATTAGCGGGTCAAATTGTGTTCCTCAGGTGCGAGTCACAACCGGAATCTTCTGGGCCTGCGCCTGCCTCACTTTTGGCAGAGTCAGATGCAGTACCCCTTGCGTGAGCGAAGCCACGATCCCGCTCCGGTCCACTTCTTCCGAGATGGTGAACACCCGTTCGAAGTCCCCCTCCTCATATTCCTGATACGCGAGGGAGTAACCTTCGGGCGCACTATACACCACTTTCCCACGGATCGTCAGGACATTCTTGTCCAAGGTGATATCCAGATCCTTCTCCTCGACGCCGGGCAAATCCGCAACCAGTCGCCAGGCATCGTCCGATTCCACGATGTCCACGCGCGGGACGAAGACCTTCTGCTTGGTCGTTGTTTCCGTTTTCACGTCATTGGTGCCGCAGCCGCACGTGTTTTCATTGCAATTCGACATGTTCGTTTTCTCCTTGTGTATTCGTATCAAGCCTTCTCACAACCACATTCATCCAGACGTTGTTGTGATTTATGACAGCTCGATTTTCTGCGGACGGTCTTCCTGCGCCTGGGGCAGCGTCACCGTCAGCACACCCTTCTCGTATTTGGCTTCGGTCTTGGAAGCATCCACGCGAAATGGCAACTGGAAGGTCCGCGCGAACTTCGACGTGAATCGTTCCTGGCAGTGATATTTCTCGTTCGCGGCCTTCTCGACCTGCGTCCGTTCCCCCTTCACCGTGACCGTCTGACCGTTCACGGAGATGTCCAGCTTTTCAGGGTCCAGGCCGGGGATCTCGGAGGTCAGCAAGGCTCCCTGTTCACTCCGCCACACATTCACCGAAGGTACTCCGCCGGAGACCGCCGGGAACAACTGCGCGGGGTGCTGGATCGCCCGGTTCAATTCCTGCTGCAACTGTTGAAAATCTTTCCACGGATCCCAATACCTCGAAACGCGATTCAATAACCTCATGACTTTCTTCTCCTTCTCAGAATGGACTTGCTCCCGGAATCTGCCTCCTCCGAGAGATGTTTTGTGTTGCTGTACCTGGTAGCTGTCAGTTCGACCGCTGCACTCAGAGAAAGGCAAACGGTATGCCGATTTCTCAACGACGGTTGAGCGCGGCCTTTTGGTGCGTTTCAAACAGTTTGATTTTTCGAGGGTTAGAAACCGTCTCTTTTTCGTGATTCGATCTCGTCTCTCAAATCACCCCCACACCTCTCGCCGCCAAAATGGCAGCGCACCCGGAAGAGCCTCCGAACCTCCCGCGTCGCCATTTTGGCAGCCACCTTCGCCCGCAATCTTTCTCCATATCTCCTGATCGACCCGCTCTTTATTCAATTCTCCACTCGGCTCCCGAAACATAGGCAGGAAGATCCGCCTTGGCGGTTTTATCCGAATCTCCCTCCAACCTCTGGCCGATGGTGTACGAAGAACGGATTCTCTCCGCCCGGTCTGCAGCCGGGGTCAAGGGGAATTTGTCCCTCAACTGCCGGAGGCGGTTGAGATCCTGACGTGTCTGCCGGTGGGAAGCACGTTCGTGCCTCTCCTGCCGGAACAAGGATGTGCCCCAGGCACCGGTGAGCGCTCGTGAGCATATTTGGCGGTTCCCCCAAAGTCGATGAACGGCGCCGACGTCGGTTGGCTGCAGAAGCCGAACGCGCGCGGGGACGGGCCAGCTCACAACGAGGTTCCTCGCGCGGCAATGCCAAAGCCGGCGGACAACTCCCCTTCTCCTTCACGGAAATCGTCCCCGCCTCGCCTTTCAAGATCCTCCTCGGCACTCTCGCGGGACTGATCTGCTCCGCGTTGATCCCCACGCTGGGGTTCTACGACTCAACGGTGACCCAATACACCGGTCCGGCTATTTCCTGGCTGTTCTCCCTCACCTCGCACCCCTTCGCCAACTGGTATGGTTCGCTGCTGCTCTTCCTGAGTGCCCAGTTGTGTTTGCTCATGTACTGGGCCCGTTCTCGCAGCATCACTGACTTCCGGGGAAGTTTCCGCCTCTGGCGGACCGCAACGTTCGTGCTGCTGTTCTACAGTTTCATGCTCACCAACCGGGGGCACCTCGTCTGGAGCAAAACGCTCCTGCATTTCTGGCCGGAGAAATTCAAGGGACATGAAACCTGGTCCTGGCTCATTCCCGCCGTGGTTTTGGGGTATTGGATCTCGCGGCAGGTACTCGCGGATATGCGCGACTGCCTCGCCAGCCGCGCGCTCCTCTTTATGGGACTGATCTGCCATCTGGTGACTGTCGCCGACGCCTTCGACCAAAGGGTCATCTTCTCTTCCTGGACACCCCGCTTCCTGGAGACCGTCCGCCTGGAACTGCTCCTCTCCGGCCAGACCCTCATCTTCGGTGCGCTGTGGCTCCACGCCCGCTACGTCCTGTACATCTCCGTCGAACCTCCGATCGAAGATTTCTACCGCCTTGGAATCATCGGACGGATTGTGTCCCTGTTCACCGCGCTGCTGGCATTGGTCGGCATCGGCGGTGATGCCAAGGCCGCCGCCAAACGGAAGGCAAAGAAAGCTGCCGACGCCAAAAAGAAGAAGGCCGAACAGGAAGAAGTGGAAGAGGAGTCGGAGGAAGAAGACGAAGAAGAAGCCGCCGACGAGGAACTTTCCGAGGAAGAAGAACTGGAACGGGCCACCCGTCCCGATAACGGCAAGAATTACCGCTTCGATCCTCCGCAAAACGCCAATCGTGGCCCCCACCAGCAGAACGAGCGCAACGACCTGCGCGGCATGAGCAAGAAGGAACGCCGCCGCATGATGCAGCAGCAACGGGATGAAGAACGCAACGGATGATCCCATTCCGCCGGAACAGGCTTCGGCTGTGATTGTTCCCGCCCGCTGGAAATGCTCTACTGTCTGCGGCCAGTTTTTCTGCGACGCTTTGATTTTTTGTACAGCGTTGATCGCGGTCAAAATTTCAGGCGATTCAACGATTCTCATGCGATACAAAAAAATCTCACCCTGGAATGACCATGTCCGATCAGCAACCGGTGAATAGCTCAGGCTGTGCGCGATTGTCCCTGGTCATTTTTGCCACCGTTGGCCTCGGGGTCTCCCTTCTCTGTGCCGGCCTCGGGAGTGTGATGTGGTGGGGGCTCAAGGAACTCAGTCCTTCCTTTGATCCCCAGACCGGCCTTCAGGTTGTAAGAACCATCGCTGACATCGAAATCCCCACGGATCTCACCTGCCGGTTTTCCATCCGCATGCAGACCCTGGGAATTACCGGCGTCATGTTCCATGCCGACAAGGCTGACGAAACGCTCATCCTCAGCCAGTTCCATGATTCCAAATATCGCGGCGAATTCAAAAATCAACTGGAACGCTCCGGCAAGGAATCCGGTGAAGACCTGGAAGTCACCGAAACCAAGCCCCGTGAATTCAAGATCCGGGGCAAAACCGCTAAGTTTGATTTTATCACCGGAAAATCCCGCAACTCAAAAGCCCAATTCCGGCAAGTGATCGGCGAATTCCCCGGCCTGGAAGGGAACACTGACTTCGTCTACTTCATCCCCGCCGACAAATACGACGAAGCTCGCATCGTCAAGATCATCGAATCCATCAAGTAGGCTTTTCGTTCCGCCGCGAAAATTTCCGGTGATCTTTCATCTCGCATTACGCGTATCACCTCGGGATAATCATTTCCGTGAGCCGTGCCGGTCACAGCCACGACTCGAAACATCCCTGCTGCAAAGGACTCCACATGTCTGCCCCCTATCCCCAGCAAACTCCCCGCGGTTCCGGTTGCTTTCGCTATATTCTGATCATCATGGCCCTCCTGGGAGTGTTATCCCTGGCCCTCTGCCTGGCACTGGGAGGTCTCGCGTGGTGGGGTGTCAGTCAGTTTCACCCCTCCTTCGATCCTAAGGTCGGCCGGGAGGTCGCCCAGGGAATCGCGGACATCGACATCCCCCCGGAACTGGTGGCCCGCATGTCCATGCACGCGGACAAGCTCGGAATTCGCATGGTCATCTTCGCCGGCGACAACGAGACGGAAGGCCTGGTGCTCACCCAGTTCCGAGATCCCAAAACCTCTGGGAACGCTCCAGACGTGAAACAATCCTTTGAGTCCACTTCCGAAAAGGACTTCGACATCACAGAATCCACCGACAAGGAATTCACGATTCGTGGGGCCAAAACAAAATTCACCTTCGCCAAGGGGAAAAACAAGAAGAACAATCAGGATGCCCGCCTGGTCCACGGCAAATTTACCGGCAAAGACGGCAACGCTGACTTCGTGTACTTCACTCCTGCGGACAAATACGATGAAGCCCGCGTCATCAAAATAATCGAGTCGATCAAGTAAGCCTGTCCTCGGCCTCCTGTGCGCAAAAAAAGGGCCGTGGTGTGATCACCACGGCCCTTCGTATTTCCTCATCTCGGGGACTTCGTTACTTCTTCAACGCCGCCCGCTTCTCACCGATCAGCTTGATCAGCGCCTTTTGCGGATCGGCGAATTTCTTCAGCCCTTCCTCCATCAGGACCTGCTCCATCCGGGCGAAATCGACGTGCGTATCGATATCCTGCAGCACGTCCGCCGGAGGATACTTGTCCACCATCTTTGTAAACGTCTTCCCGGGCAGTTTCTGAATCGCCGCGTTCGTCCCGGGCGGATTCGTCTGGATGTCTGACCCGGCCAATGCGGCCACGTACTTGTCGGCGGGATCCTTGGGGTCTTTCGTCCCCGTGCTGGCGAAAATGATTTCCTGCTGCAACGGCAGCTTCTTGTCGGCCCAGAACTTCTGGTTCGCTTCCCAGATCCGCTGAGCGTTCACAATTCCCACTTTCCCTTGGGCCGCCGGAGACAACTGGGAGACGTGCTGCAACGTGTACACATCAATTCGGCTCACGAAGATGCTGTACACCGACTTGAACGCATCGCGCGCCGCCCGCTTCAGCGCTCCCCGCCACATGCTGTCCCGGGCAATCTGGTACTGCCGGTCGCTGAAGATCAACGTCACGTTCAACGTCACCCCCGCGGCGCAGAGTTCTTCAACTGCCCCCAGGCCGGCAGGGGTCGCCGGAATCTTGATCATCCTGTTCTTGTGTCCCGCGCTCCACTTCTTCCCCAGTTCGACGTACCGGGCGATCTTCTGCTCCAGGCTCAACGGGCAGGAAGCATCTTCCAGCAGCGGGTCCAGCTCGAAACTGACGTACCCGTCATTCCCTTTCGTCTGTTCCCAGACCGGAAGGAAGACCTCCTGCGCCTGGCGAACCAGTTGGTCCGTCATTTCCCAGGCAATCGCTTCGTCGTCCAGCCCCTCGCCGATCAACTTTTCAATCTCCGCATCGAATCGACCGGTCTTGATCAGGTCCGAAACGATGATCGGATTCGAGGTCGCCCCCGTCGCTCCTTCGGCTCGGTTCGATTTCACCAGCTCCGGATCGATGCTGTCGAGCCAGAGCTTTGTTCCCGTGGAGATCAATGAAGCAAGCGGAGTCATGAGCGTATTCCCGATATTCCTGAACTGTGATTTGTCTGCGTGTGACAGCGACCGCCCAGCCTCCAGGGGTTTCCCAGAGGCCGCGCCCTGCAGCGCAACTTGCGGTCTCTCTTGCACATGACGCACGATACCCTGCGCCCGGCGAAGGGATTATGATAAGGGAAAGGCACGCTCCATAACAGCGTCCCCCCTGATTTCCCAAGCCTCTCAAGAGCCACGAGTTCGGGCTGCAGCTAACTGGAAAGTCAACCTCCCCCCATGGGTCACGATCTCTACGAAAACCCCCTGAATACCCGCTACGCCTCGCAGGAAATGAGCCGACTCTGGTCGGATCAGAGCCGCCATTCCACCTGGCGCAAACTCTGGGTGGCCCTCGCCGAAGCCGAAGCGGAACTCGGCCTCCCCATCACGGCCGCGCAGATCAGCGAACTCAAGGGGGCAGTCGATGACATCGATTTCGATCTCGCCGCCAAATACGAAAAGCAACTCCGCCACGACGTGATGGCCCACGTCCACACCTACGGCGATCGCTGCCCCTCCGCCAAGGGAATCATCCACCTCGGCGCTACGAGCTGCTACGTCACCGACAACGGCGACCTGCTCCTTATTCGCGAGAGCCTGAAGATCATCCGCGCCCGGTTGGTCACCGTCATCGACCGCCTCGCGAAGTTCGCGATGGAACAGCGTCAGCTCCCCTGCCTCGGTTTCACTCACCTGCAACCCGCCCAACCCACCACCGTCGGCAAGCGCGCCACTCTCTGGTGCTACGACCTCCTTCTCGACCTGGAAGAAGTCGAACATCGCCTCCACACTCTCCGCTTCCGCGGCGTCAAAGGGACCACCGGCACCCAGGCCAGCTTCCTCGAACTCTTCCACGGCGATCACGCCAAGGTGGAAGAACTCGAACGCCGTGTCGCCGACAAGATGGGTTTTGAAGAAGTCTATCCCGTCACAGGTCAGACCTATTCCCGTAAGGTCGATGCTCAGGTTCTTGGAACGCTCGGAGGCATCGGCCAATCCGCTCACAAAGCCGGCAGCGACCTCCGCCTGCTCCAGAGCCGCAAGGAACTTGAAGAACCGTTCGAAGAGAAGCAGATCGGCTCCTCCGCCATGGCCTACAAGCGAAATCCGATGCGCGCCGAACGGATGTGCAGCCTGGCTCGGTTCGCCATGAGCCTCACCTCCAGCGCCGATCAGACCTTCGCCACCCAATGGCTGGAACGGACCCTCGACGACAGCGCCAACCGCCGTCTCTCGATTCCCCAGTCACTCCTCGCCATTGATGCGGTCCTGATTCTCTACGGCAACATCGTCAACGGCATGGTGGTCTACCCCGAAGTGATCCGCAAACACCTGCAGGCGGAACTCCCCTTCATGGCGACCGAAAACATTCTCATGCAAGCCGTTGCTGCCGGCGGCGACCGTCAGCACCTCCACGAGAAAATCCGCGTCCACAGCCAGGCTGCCGGCCGCGAGGTCAAAGAGTTCGGCCGCGACAACGACCTCATGGCCCGCCTCGCCGCTGATTCCGATTTCTCGGGCGTGAACCTCAAGGACGTCCTCGACCCCCACAAGTTCGTGGGCCGCGCCCCCGAACAGGTCGAACAATTTGTCCGCGACCACGTCGACCCGATCCGCAAGAAATACGCGGACCAACTCAAGACCACTCAAACCGCCGACCTGAAAGTTTAATTCGTGTAGGGTCCGCTGTGCGGACCAAAACAAAGACCTTCTCCCCAGCGCGGGAGAATCAACTGAGCATGACATGACGGGCGTCAGGTCATTGCGAAGGCGATAGCTCAACTCTGAGCGGCCGGAAGAGGGGGCGGAACAAACGTCTCTGATCTCTTTCTGTCTTCTCTACTGCTCTACTGTTCCCCTGCTCTACTGCTCTCGCCCGAAGGGCGTCACCGCTTCCGCACCACCCACTCGATGACGTTCAGCCAGAACCGGTTGTAGTGTTCCCAGAACACGAAGTTGCACCCCCAGTGCGGCGCCGGGTCAGACATGAAAGCAGCCGTCCTGCCTTTCCCAACCTTCCCCACAGCCAGCAGCGGGTCTTTGGTGTGGCTCCATTGGGCAACCACCTCAAACCCCTCGCGTGGCTTGACCTGGTTGTATCCCAGAATCGGCGGAATCCGGGAAAAATCCATCCCTTCCAGAATCGGATGCCCCGGATCCAGCACCTCTGCCCCATACCCCTCCGAGTTCTCGATCAGGTCTTCGTAATCGAGACACGTCACCGGGAGCAGTTCTTTCAACCGGCAACGTCCCCAGCCCCCGATTCCCCGATCTCCGGTAAAGCTCTGCCAGCCTCCGACAAACAGCACCCCCACTCCCCCCTGCACCGCTTCAATCGTCAACCGGATCCTGTCCGGAAACGTCAACACCTGTCCCATCTTCTCCCGCTGGAAGAACGACGGTGACAACTGGAAGTTCCGCGCCTCCAGGTCGGAGAAAATCACCGCGTCGTACGTCGCCAGGATCTTTTCGTATTCCCCCGGCTTGAGCATGTAGAACTCCCAGCTCGGAACGCTCGTCACCTCATGCTCACCGGTTGACTCAATCGCCTCCTTCAGCCACGTCCCCCCGTTGATGACTTCCGCCCCTTTGACCGAGTGATAGAACGGAGACTCCGCATAGGACGGACCAATCTGCAACGCCCAGTCCCCCGCGTAATAAATCCTGGCCATGAAGTAAGCTTTCCAGTCGATGAGAATCTCAGGAGGGTCATGTTCAAGAGCACTTCACAAAATGCGCTTGGTGAGCACGATGAATCCCCGATTTCAGTGAATGCGCAATTCGTCCGGAGCATCTTGTGTAATGATCCGGAATCAATTTCTTATAACGCCCCTCTCACCCTTTCGCCACTTTCAAGGATCTCCTTTGCGCTCTTGAAGTCGGGCCAAAGAGGAAATCCTGCCCTTTTGCGGGTACAGTGACTCTGACTCTTCCTGTTACTCCCGTTGAGGCCACACTGATGCCCTATATTCTTTCTTTCTCCCTGATCGTTCTGCTTGGTTCGGGACTTCCCGCGCAAGCCGCCCTGCCTGAGTTCACCCTCGAAGCCCCCGGTAAACAGAGCCGCCCCAGCCACACCGGGAACGAGATGACCCTCATCAACGGCCGCCGCCTCACCCCTGCCGGCGAGTTCGTCCGTACCCAGTCCTACAGTTGGGGAATGGCCATCAGTCCGGACGAAAAACTGGCCGTTCTGATGCGTGCCAATGCCCTCGAATTCATCTCCCTCGAAACAAATACCCCCAAACTCCTCGACCGCATCCCCCCTTATGGGGAAAAGCCTCCCGCTGAACTTTCAGGAGGAACGTACATGGGTTGCGCGTTCTCCCCGGATGGTAAGACGCTGTATATCAGTGACGCCAACCGCAGCGGCATCATCCGCTTCAAGGTCGCCGAGCGAAAATTTGACGGCCACATCCCCGTCGATGGCAACGAATACAAGGACAGCCTCATCGGAGACATGGTCGTCAACCGCGCCGGCACCAAGCTCTATGCCGTCGATCAACACAACTATCGACTCATCCAGGTCGATCTCCCCACCAACAAGGTCCGTTCCGAACGGGTCGGACGAAATCCCTTCGCCGTCCGACTCTCTCACAACGAACAGTTCGCCTGGGTCTCCAATGTCGGCATGTTCGAATACCAGCTCATCCCCGGTATCAAGTCCGGCAAGGACGTCCAGAAAGAAGGCCTCGACTTTGCCCCCTTCGGTATTCCCTCCAAAGAAGCAGAAGGAGGAGTGGAAATCGATGGAAAGAAAATCCCCGGCCTCGGCAGCACCAACCATCCGGATGCCATGTCCGTTTTCAAGGTCAGCCTGAATACTGGGAACGTCGCCGCGAAGATCAAGACCGGTTATCTCGTCGGTGCCAAGCGCGGCAACATCAATACCGTCGGCGGAGCCAGCCCCAGCACCGTTGCCGTCGCCCGGGAGTACATCTACGTCGCCAATACCACCAATGACACCATCTCCATCATCGACGCCGCCAAGGAAAAAATCGTTGGCCAGATCGAACTCCTCGTCCCCCACATGGAAACGCTTCGCGGAGTCATGCCCTTTGGCCTCGCACTCTCCCCCGACGAGTCCCGCCTCTACGTCGCCTGTTCCGGGCTGAACGCCGTCGCCGTCGTCGACACCGTCGAGCGGAAAAATCTCGGTTACATCCCCGCGGGTTGGTTCTGTTCCTTCGTCAAATGTTCCGCCGACGGAAAACGGCTCTTCGTCTCCAGTGCCAAAGGGGTCGGATCGGGCCCCAACGGCGGCAAGGATTTCACCCCCCCCGCACGTGGCACCCACCCCGGTGATATCATGCAGGGGACCTTTCAGATCATTCCTGTCCCGAGCCCCACTGAACTCACTGCATACACCCAGCGAGTGTTCGACAACACCAGCAAACTCTCCCCCATCGCCGATAATCTCAAAAATCCTCTCCCTCCCGTATCCAAGCTTCGCGTCAGCCCGATCAAGCACGTTGTTTTCATCGTCAAGGAAAACCGCACCTTCGATCAGGTCTTCGGTGCCCGCAAGAACGTCGCCGGTGATCCCACTCTCGCCACGCTCGCATTGAAAGTCTCGCTGAAAAACTCCAAGGGCCTTTCCATTCCGGATGCCGATATCACCCCCAATCACCAGGCCTTGGCTGACCAGTTTGCCATCTGCGACAACTTCTACTGCGACTCCGACCAGTCCAACACCGGCCATCGCTGGGTCGCCGGGGTCTATCCCAACGAATGGGTCGAAGTCAACGCCCGCTCCCGCATCGAGGAACGGCTCTTCAGCACCGCCCCCGGACGGCGCTACGTCTCCGGATCCAGCGCCATCGTCAATCCGGAAGACTACAACGAAGCAGGCGCCCTGTGGGAACACCTCCACCGCAACCGGATCCCGTTTTTCAACTTCGGCTTCGGGACCGAAATGCCCGCCGCCCTGGAAGAACAGGTCCATAAATACACCGGCGTGAAGATGGCCGTCGCGTTTCCTCTCCCCAAGCCTCTCTTCGACAACACTTCCCGCAAGTTCGCCACCTACAACACCAGCATCCCCGACCAGTTCCGCGTCGATATGTTCGAGCAGGAATATGCGGAGAAGTGGGGACCGGGAAAACAGCCCCTCCCCGCCCTCATCACCATGGTCCTCCCCAATGACCACATGGCCGGAGAACGCCCTGAAGCAGGCTACCCGTTCAAGGAATCCTACGTCGCCGATAACGACGTTGCCCTCGGCCGCGTCGTCCAGTTCCTCTCAAAGACTCCCTACTGGAAGGACATGCTCATCATCGTCACCGAGGATGACTCCCAGGGTGGCCCCGACCACATGGAGGCTCACCGCTCCCTGCTGATGCTCATCGGCCCACACGTTAAAAAAGGCTACGTCTCCCACACCCTGCTGAACTTCGGTTCGATCATCAAGACGATTTTCACAATCCTTGATCTCCCCTACCTCAACCAGTTCGACGCCGCTGCATCTCTCCCCGATGACATGTTCGCAGAGTTACCCGATCCCAAAGGTTACCAGTTGCTCAAAAGTGACACGCGCGTCTTTGACCCTGCGAAAGCCCTGAAACCTTTCGACCGGGGCTTCAACTGGAGCAGTCTTCTCAAGTCTCCCAAAATGGACAACCCGGAGGACATGCGCCGCAACTTCCTCGCTGGCGGAGATGATGACGACGATGATGATGACGACGAGTGATCTCACCCGTTCACGTCAGATCCCGATACTCCCGCCACTGGAAGAACAAGAACGCTACCAGCAGGCAACCGGCCGCAATCCCCCATAACGCCAGGTACGCATTCCCCGGCGGGACCGTCTCAAACCCCCGGGGCGTCTTCAGCCCCGAGTTTGCCCCGAGGTCATACAGCAACGACTTTCCGTAATAGTTCACCGCCAGCCGTTTGATCGTCCCCGGCAGATTCGCCACGAACAACTCCATGAACAGCGCATACACCAAAGCAAGCATCGTCGGATGCCGGAATGCCACCGCGAACAGGTGAAACAGCGCGAGGTAAGCCAGCGTCATCCCCAACATCGCCGGCCAATACGCCTTCCACGCGATCGCCCCGACTGATCCCGCCATACTGCAATAAATCGCGAAACTCCCCAGCACGAACCCGCACGCCAGCGGCACCGAAGCCAGCACTTTCGCCAGCAAGACCTGCCAACGCGGTATCGGCCGTGTCAGCAGAAACACCAGCGTCTGCTCCTCACGCTCCGCCCCCAATGCGGTCGTTCCAAATCCCAGCGCACAGATCGGAATCAAAAACGAGGAAAACACGAACAGCAGAAACTCGCTGAACGATCGAAACGCCTCCTCCGATGACTCGATTCCCCGAAATCCGCGCCGTGCTACGAACATCCCGCAACCGATCAACGGCAGCAGGATCATCACCGTGTTCACCGACCAGAACAGCCGCCGGAACGAAAACCGCAACAGTGTGACAAACGAACGCCAGGAACTCATCCTTCTTGTTTCCCCTGCTGCAGGTATTCGAACACCGCCTCCGCCCCTTCATCCAGGCTATACATCTGCCGCACCGAATGCCGTCCCGCCGCCACCATCTCCTGCACCTGTGCGTAAAAATCCGCTGACTGCCGCGTTCGAACCTGGATCCTCTCCCCCGTCACGTCGCACCCCTGCACCTGCGGCAACTGCACCATAGCCGCCGCCAGCGAACGAGAATCATCGGAAATCAACTCGATCAACAGCGGCCGGTCATCCAGCAGCCGCCGAATTTCCTGCAGACTTCCTGACGCAATCATCCGCCCACGCCCCAGCACCAGAATCTGATCCGCCAATGTTTCGATGTCGCTCAATATGTGACTCGACACCAGGATGCTCTTTCCCTCTGCCGACAACTTGAACAGCAGATCGTTAATCTCTTTCCGCCCCCGGGTCAATCCCGGTCAACGGCTCATCCAGGAGCAGAATGTCCGGATCATGCACCAACGCCTGCGCCAGTTTGAACCGCTGCCGCATCCCATGACTGCATCCGGCAATCTTCCGTTTGGCCCGGTCGGTCATTCCGACTTCCTGCAGTACTTCCGCCGTCCGCCGCACGACCTCTTCACGCGAAAACCCGTTGAGCGCGCACATCGTCCGGACAAATTCCTCTCCGGTCATCTCCTCATACATGTTGTGATGATCGGGGCAATACCCGATATGCCGTTTCGCCGCGGTGGACGTCGCGTTCAACGTTCCAATCCGCACATTCCCCTGCGTGGGACTTAACTGCCCGCTTGCCAGCTTGAGCAGCGTCGACTTCCCCGCCCCGTTCGACCCCAGGAGCCCCGTGATCCCCGGCCCGATCGTGCAGGAGAGATTATTCAGCCCGATCACCGCCCCGTAAAACTTCGTGACTTCGGTAAAGGTCAGATCCATGCCGGTCGCGGTGGGAGATTTCATGAAGCGCACACGACAAAACGGGAGTAAGAGAGGGACGAGCGAACTTCGATCCTAACGGGATTTGATAATCACTTTCCAGCAACGCCAAAATATTAAGGCGGAATTTCCCGCAACGTAGCGAGCGGATTTCCATCCCCCTATCATTAAGTCGGACACAAGCAACCCTAGCACGAACTGACTCTCATGCTCCTGGCCGATCTCCACAACCTGTCTCGCAATTTCGGACACATCCAGGCCCTGCGCGATGTCTCCCTGCAACTGGAAACCGGAACGGTCGGCCTCGTCGGCAATAACGGCGCCGGAAAGTCCACGCTTCTGAAAGTTCTCCTCGGCCTGCTTCCCCCTTCCTCCGGCACGGGAACGCTCCTGGGAGTGGACATCCGCCACAGTGGCCTCGAACTCCGTGGCCGCATCGGCTACATGCCCGAAGCCGCCGCCACCGTTCCCCTCCTCAAGGGAGTCGAATTCGTCGCCCTCTCCGGCGATCTGTATGGCATGCCCTATCGCGATGCCAGACGCCGTGCCCACGAAGTCCTCAACTACGTCGGCCTGGGGGAACTTCGCTACCGCCGTCTCGATGAATACTCCACCGGCAACCTGCAACGCCTCAAACTCGCCGCCGCCCTCGTCCACGATCCCGAACTGCTCCTCCTCGACGAACCGACAAACGGGCTCGACCCCGCCGGTCGCCAGTCGATGCTCCGCCTCCTGCAGGATCTTATCTCGGAAACCGGCAAAAGCCTCATCCTCTGCACGCATGTCTTGAAGGATGTCGAAAAGCTCTGCAAACAGGTCGTCATCATGCATCAGGGGACCATCGCCCGCTCCGGCCCACTCGACGTCATGACTTCCGACACCCCCCACCGCTTCGACATCCAGTGGCGCGATTCACAAACGGAATTCCTGCAAAAGCTCCGTGCCCAGGGAGGATCAGTCCTCCAGCAATCAGACTCCGGCGAACCCCAGGCTCTCGTCGAACTCCCTCCGAATTGGAGCACCACGGACCTGTTCTCCCTCGCCGCCGCATCTCAAACGGTCATCACCCGCCTCCGCGAAGATGAAGAAGACCTCGAACGCATGTTCCTGCGGCTGACCTCCTCCACACCCGCCGTCACAGCATCGGAGACCCACCGTGGGAATTGATATCGCCAATTATCATGGCTGGCAGGGAACGTTGCGCTATCCACTCCGCGGCGTCGCCTCCATCGCTCGTGTGGCGTTAGTGCAGGTTCTCCGCCGCAAAACCTACTGGCTGCTCCTCGCTCTCGGCCTCGCCCAGTTCATCATGTTCTGGTCGGTGATCTACGCCGTCACCCAGCTCGATCTTCCTGGTGACGCCCAGCGACGTATCCTCCGGGAATTCGGCTTCAGCGCCCAGGCGGAGAATTCCAACGACAACGGCTACATGAACTTCATGGAACGCCAGAGCATTGTCGTCATGATCCTCCTCGCCTTCTCCGGCAGCCTCCTCGTCGGGTCCGATTTCCGCCAGAGGATCCTCCCCTTTTATCTCTCCCGCCGTATCGCCAAACGTCATTACATCGCGGGGAAACTTCTCGCCGTCAGCAGCTTGATCCTCATCCTGACCGTCCTTCCAGCCCTGGCGCTCTTCATTGAATACGGCTCCTTCACCTCAGGCTGGACCTACTGGCTCGACAACTGGCGGATCCCTCTCGCTGTCCTTGCCTACGGCACCGTCCTGTGTCTTGTGAACAGTATTTGGCTCGTCAGCCTCTCCTCTTACTTGCAGAAAGCCGCCCCGATTGCCATCACCTGGTCCAGCCTGCTCCTCATGCCCGGGCGTTTAGGCGAATTTCTTTGGAAAGCCAGCAACAACGAATACTGGCGGCTGCTCGACCCTGGCGCAACATGCGCTCATCCAGCAACTTTTCTTCGGACGCTTCCGCCGCCCCCCGGATGAAACCTATGCCTGGTGGGCTCTCTGGCTGATGTCGGTCATCACCCTCCTCGCCTTCGTCGCCCTCATCCGCCGCGTCCGCGCCGTCGAAATCGTCGAATAATATCCCGCCATTCTCCCCTCAGGCAGACCGTCCGCACCCCTCCGGCCGAATATTTGTAGTAAAACACAAGAGATATTGTATGCTGTATAGCATACAGACTGGAACCGCCCGGTTTTTCCGGGCTTTCCGCCGATTTCCTCGCAAGTCGCGCAATTATGTCACACTTCCGTTGCCTGATTCCGACTGTTCTCGGACTTGCGGCCGTTGCGAACTCCGCGGCCGCCGCCGAGACTGCCACGCGCGACGCCGGGCTGATTCTCTTTGCTCCCCGCCATCCCGTGTTTCTCCGTCTCACTTCCAGCGTCGACAGCAAGCCCCTGACCGACGTCCGAAAAAACTCGGTTCAAAAGCTGGCGGCCTTGCTGGATAAAAATGAGGATGGGTTTGTCAGCAAAGAGGAATGGGCCACACTCTCCACCTGGGGAGATCGTTCCCCCGATTCCCAGATGTCCGAAACCTGGTGGAAACAGGCCGACCTGCAACCCGCCGATGGTAAACTTTCTCCCGAAGAATTTGAGATCCTCGCCGACCTCCTGATGGGAAAAACTCTCCGGCTGGAATTTCCTCCTCCTCGCCAGACCCAGGCAGTCGATCTCTTCAAGTTCCTCGATCAAAACGGCGATGGCCTCGTCTCCGCAGCCGAGCTCGCCGCGGGATCCAAAGTTCTCAACCGCTACGACCTCAACGAGGATGGCAGCGTCGCAATTGAAGAACTTCTCCCCCCCGGGATGAATCCTGCCAGCCTGGCACAGGGGGGAAGTTCGACCGCCGAAACCTGGTTCCTGATTCCCGAATCGGAACAGGAACGCAAAGACCTGGTCAAACGCCTGCTGACCACTTACGACCGTCTCCCCGCCGGCAAACCGGACGGAGCACTGGATCATTCCGAAAGCGGCCTCTCCGCAACGGACTTTGCAAAGTTCGACCTCGACAAAAACTCCCGGCTGGATGAAAGCGAATTCCTTGCTCTTCTGGCTAATCCCCCCGGCGAAGTCGCCGTCACGCTTCAACTCAGCGCCCGCGAATTCCGTCGCCCTAAAATGACCCTGCAACAGGCGGGAGCGCCTCCCTCGACGCCTGGAAACACCTCGACCAACCAGACCGATCTTGTGATCGATTCCATCCCCATTGACGTCGGTGTCCGGGGAACTCGTATCACTCCTTACGATGCCCGGCAATTCTATCGCAGCAGATTTCGCCAGGTGGATGCGGACAAGAATCAATATCTGAACGAACAAGAATTCCTCGGCCTGCAACTCCCCATGGTCAGTTTCAAGCAGGTGGACCGCGACAATGACGGACAACTCTTCGACAAGGAACTCGTCGCCTATCTCGATCAACATCTCCTGATCACCGGAGGACGCCTCACCGTCATCGTGACCAACGACTCCAAATCCCTCATGGAAATCCTGGACAAGGACAACGACCGCCGTCTCTCCCCCCGCGAATTCCGCCAGTCCGGCGAGGTTCTGAAATCCTTCGATCAGAATCGCGATGGCTTTCTCGCCCCCTCCGAACTGACCGTCCGCCAGAAAGTCGTCTTCGAATACAACCGCTCACCGCTCCTTGAAGTCGCCGCCAATGCCCTTAACACCCCCACAGCCACCCGCAGCCGGACGCGCGAAACCCTCTCAGGTCCAATCTGGTTTCAGCGCATGGACCGCAACCGTGACGGCGATGTCACCCTCAAGGAATTTCTCGGCCCGCTCGAATCGTTCGAGAAACTCGACCTGAACCACGACGGCGCCATCGACGAACAGGAAGCCGAATCCGCTAAGCCATAACCTGACTTGGGTGGCCCGGTCGTCACCGGCCGGGTGGCGCAGCCACACTTCCTTGCGCCATGTGCAGAGAATTCAAGAACAACACGGAACGCCGGAATGTGGAGCCTCAATCCCTCAGTCACTTCACCCGCTGACGCTCTTCCTGCACCACATTCCAGATCCGTTCCGCGATCTCTTCCCGGCTGAGCGCGTGTCCGTTTTCGATCACGTCCACGACCCGCCAGTTGTCCCGCTGATCCGCCAGCTCACGATAGACCTCGCGCGTCTTCGACAGGTGATTCGCATCCGCTTCCTGCAGATCCGCCTTCTGGTCGGTGTAGTTCCGCGGCGCCTTGGCCGCGACACGTTCCTGCGCGCACTCCTCCGGCAGATCCATCAGGATCACCAGGTCAGGCCGCGGCAGCTTGTAATCTCAAACTCAATCCGCTCAATCGCCCGGATCAGTTCCTCCCGCGCCGCTCCCGTTTTCTTCGACCCCTGGTGTGCCAGGTTGGACGACACATACCGGTCGAAGATCACCACGTCATGCTGTGCAATCTGTTCCAGCAGCCACTCCCGCGATTCCAGCCGGTCCCCCGCATACAACAGCGACACCAGGAACGGATCCACCTGCTCCAGCGTCCCGAACTGTCCATTCAGGAAACTCGCGACCCGCCCCCCGAAAAACGTTTCCTTGTACCGCGGAAAGCTGATCAGCGATGTCCGGAACCCTTCCGCTTGCAGCCGCTTCTGCAACAGCGCCGCCTGTGTCCCCTTGCCGGAACCGTCAATCCCCTCGATGTCGATCAGAAATGCCAAAATGCTCTCCTCACCCTTCCGTACCGATACGCACGCCACTCACTCCCTGATCCAGTAGCCCCGTCACGTGGACGTCGCACATCTCCCCCACGGTCGCCGTCCCAGAAGGCAACGTCACACTCGCATACCGGCACGCCGTCCCTCGCACCAGTTCAGGCTGATCCTTCGGCGGCAATTCAATCAGCGTCGAAATTTTCCGCCCCACCAGCGTCTCGCAATATCTCTTCGCCAGCTTCCGCTCCAGTTCCGCCAGTCGCAGGCACCGCTCCTTTTTCACCTCCGCCGGCACTTGATCCGGAAACGTCGCCGCTGGTGTCCCTTTCCGTGCACTGAACGGAAAAATGTGGATCTTCATGAAGCCCCCCGCCTCGCAGGCGTCGAGCGTCTCCTGGAAATGCGCTTCCGTCTCCCCCGGAAAACCGACAATTACGTCCGTCGAGAATGCGGGCAGATCCATCCGCTCCCGGAACATCTCCATCTTCTCCAGAAACCGCCCCACGCGATATCGCCGCCGCATCCGGTACAGAATCTCGTTCGATCCGCTCTGCAGCGACGGATGGAAATGCGGACACAGATGCTCGCACTCCGCCGCCATCTCGATGAATTCCGTCCCCACTTCCGCCGCTTCAATGCTCGACAGCCGCAACCGCCACTTCCCCGGAATCCGGTCCAGCAACTGCACCAGATGTCCCAGCCGGAACGGCGCCCGCCCGCTCTTCCCGCGCGTGGTGTCCACCCCGTAATGCCCCAGATGGATTCCGCACAGCACGATCTCTTTGTAACCGTTATCGATCAGCTGCCGCACTTCCCGCTCGATCTCCGCCGGTTCACGGCTCCGCAAATGCGGCCTCACTGACGGAATGATGCAATACGTGCACTTCAACACGCAGCCATCCTGCACCTTCACGAACGCCCGCCGATGTCCGTCAAACTGCGAAATCCCCGCCGGAAACTCCGTCAGCCCCATCCGCTCAAACAGGTCCGGCAACTCTCGCTTGTCGGTCACCACTTCCACAACATTCGGCAACCCCACGAGTGCCTCAGGCTCCCGTGTCGCATAGCACCCCATCACGACCGTCTTGGTGTTCGGGTTCTGCTTCGCCAACTGCCGGATCAACTGCCGTCCCTTCGAGTCCGCCTCCGCCGTCACCGTGCAGGAATTCACCACGCACAGGTCCGCGGCTTCCCCCTCTTCCGCTTCCCGGAAGCCGTTCCGCACCAGGGTCTCTTTGACCAACTGCGTTTCATATTGGTTCACCTTGCAGCCCAGCGTCACCAGGCGGCAGGTTTTTTCAGCGACAGGCATAACGAGAATCTACGAGAAAGAGGTCGGGGAGGGGTGTTCCGACATGATACGTACCACCGTCGGATCAGAACAGCCGTTGGCAGGCAAAACCCACAATCACAGGAGGTAGAGCCCCTTCGACGTCAGTTCGTACGGCACGATCGACTCATCGCAATAGCTCCCCCGGTGCTTCGCGATCTGCAGCGCCCGCCCCATCTTACTCCCTTCCCGCGTCTTCCCCATCAGGATAATCGAGTTGGCGTTCGACAGGACATCCCCGCTCGCAATCGGCTTCTCCAGCAGATCATCCAGCATCACCTCATGCGTCGTATACAGCAACAGGCACCCCACTTGCTTGTGGTCGTACATGTGCTGCTGCACTTCGTTCTCGTGAGCCCGGTAATGGACTCGGAACAGGTCCCGCGCCACCCAGTCCGCTTCCTTATGCAGGATCTGGTGATAGATGTACTCGAACAGATGAAACTGAAACGAATCCTTCTCCTGGTCCGTCGGCTCAACCCCGTCAATCACCACCCGCCGCGCTCCATGCACGAAATTGCCGTAGAAGAAATAGATCGCCTCTGCCAGCTTCTTCGCCAGCTCGATCTTCCACTCCCGCCATTCATCCTGGTCCAGGTCATGCCGCGTCACTTTCCGCCCGCTCTGCTGAAAGATGTGCAGATAGTCACGCCGCGTCAGCCCCCGGTCCCACACCCCCAGCGGATCCCGGTTCTCCTCCAGCGACATTTCGTTCAGTGCCCAGTCGCACAACCGCTGCGCATACTCCCCGTGGTTCTGCGCATCTCCTCTCGACGTCATATCGAAGAAGACCCCCGGTTCACCCTCCTGCACTTTTCCCTCGTGCGCCCATTGGATTCCGAGTTGCGTCTTGCCGATTCCCGTCGCCCCCGCCACGACGGTCAGCGTCCCCGGAATCAATCCGCCCCCCAGCATCTCATCCAGATCCGGAATCCCCGTCTTCATCCGTTCCGCAGCCATTCGAAATCTGTCTTTCTTTCAATAATTACAACGTGATCTGCCGATCCCGCGCCACAATCGCCCACGTCTCGCACAAGTGTCCGTCAGATACCACATACGCCCACTTGTGCAACGCCACCGAGGGACAGATATGCCGTGGAATCGCCCAATCCGTAGCCCCCGGCTGATACTTCCCCGCCTGCGACGTCTTAATCACCAGGTGTTCTTCATTCTGCAAGACCTGCTCCGCATCCGGCAGGTTCGGAAACACCAGCCTCCGCCCCGCAGGGGGATCCGATGCCGCCGCTTTATAACCAAGGTCGAATGTCACCCGGTCCTCCGTGGGCCTGCTGACAACCCGCGTTAGGATGCACGCCGCCGGGACAAAAGCCAGGTCCGGAAACGACTCCCCATACCCCGCGTCATGAAACACGCACGTCCCCGGACTTAACTCAATCGTCGGGTCCGTCTGCTCTGCATAAATTGGAAACGAGGCCGTCCCACCGCACACCATCCGCGGCACATCGTACCCGCTCTTCCGTAACTCGTCCCGGAACACGAGCACCTGCTGAAACTGTCCCAACACCGCCGTCCGTCGTTCCGCCAGATCCTTTTGATGCTGGTGCCCGTCATACACATGCAACCCTGCCGCACGCACTCCTTTCGTCCGCGCGATCGCCCCATACAACTCCTTCGCTCGTGCCCCTACCTCCAATCCCGTCCGATGTTGCCCCGTATCAATATCCAGCAGCACTCCGATACTCGTCCCCGCCCCCTTCATCGCGTCACCCAGTTCCTGCAACGGCTTCTCATGGTCCACCGTCACCATCAACTCCGTCTCCGGATACTTCTGACGGAACTCCACGGCTCGCCCGATATTCGGCCCGACGAGGTTATACGCCAGGAAAATGTCCCGCACCCCGCACTCCGCCAGCATCTCCGCTTCCGCGAGTGTCGCGCATTTATGCTTCGTGATCCCGTGCGCGGTCTCCAGCCGAACCATCGCCGGCATCTTGTGTGTCTTCGCGTGCGGGCGCAACCGGGAAACATCCCCTGCAATCGCCACCATCTTCCGCAGGTTTTCCTCCACCAGATCGCGGAAAATCACCAGCGACGGCGACAACATCCGCTCAATTTCCGCCACCTCATACCGCATCGACATGCAACCACCTTTGAGAAAAAACCACCCTCAGCCGGACCGCCCATTGTAGACCCCTCCCTCCCCAGCATCCACCCACTCATTTCCCCCACTCTGGGTGGCACGCCCTGCCAAGGGCGTGGCAAGAGTCTCTTGCACCAACATCGTTTCCCATTTGATGCGTGCCACTGGTGGCTCCGTCCACCAGTGCCGTCATTAGATCATGAAAACACATTCAGGCCTCAAGCCAACCAAACGTCTCCGATCGCCCCAGCCGTTCTTCTCGGATTGCCCCCCTTCACCCCTTTCCCATACAATAAAGCAGCCCTCCCCGGGTCTTCGATTTACCACGTGTTCGAGTCACCACGGATGCGCGAGCCAACCACCGGAAGGGCGACAAGGAAGAAAAGAGAGATGCGCTCAGGGATCTGGTTCGGACTGTTATTCGCTGCAGCGGTACTGACCTGCATCGGCTCTTCGCCGTTACCCGTCCAGGCCAAGTCCAACGATCCCCGTATCAAGCAGGCGGTCTCACGCGGTCTCGACTACCTCGCCCGCGAACAACGACGCCAGGGCTACTGGGAAGCGAACGGCGGTCAATACCGCGTCGCCATGACCGCCCTCGTCGGCAATGCCATGCTCTGCGAAGGCTCCACCACCACCCGCGGCAAATACGCCCGCAACATCCGCCTCGCCGTCAACTACCTCCTCGAAATGTCCCGCCCCAATGGCCTCATCGGGTATGAAATGTCCCAGGACTTTCATTACATGTACGGCCACGGCTTCTCCATGCTCTTCCTCTCCCAGGTCTTCGGCGAAGAAGAAGACGCCGAGCGACGCGAGGAACTCAAGGAGAAACTCACCAAGGCGGTCGAATTCTGCGCCTACGCCCAGACCGATGCAGGAGGCTGGGGCTACGTCTCCGCCAAGGACGGAAACAACTTCGACGAAGGTTCCACCTGCATCACTCAGGCTCAGGGTCTGCGCGCCTGCCGCAACGCCGGCATCGTTGTCCCCAAGCAGGTCATCGACCGCGCCATCGAATACATCCGCAAATGCACCACCCCCGATGGTGGCATCCAGTACAGCATCAAAGGGGGCGCCCCTCGCCCTCCTCTGACCGCAGCCGCCATTGCCCTGCTTTACAACCTCGGCGAATACGACACCCCGTACGTCGCCAAGCTCCGCGACTATTGCCGCAAGAACCTCAAGCCCACCGATGACGGCGGCAGCGCCTTCGGACACTGGCACTACGCCCACTACTACTATGCCCAGGTCCTCTATCGCGTCGGCGGAGACGAATGGGACAAATACTACGCCGCGATTACGGATGAAATCCTCCGCAAGCAGACCGCTGCGGGAAATTGGCGCGAAGGGCACATCGGCCCCGTCTACGTCACCGCCATCAACACCACCATTCTCCAGCTTGAGAATGGCTTCCTCCCCATCTACCAGCGCTGACCCTTTGAGTAATAGACCATCCACCGCAGAATGTCCGGGTGGCATGCCTACTTCGCTGCGGAGCATCAGGGTGGACATGTGCGCGTTGAGTGGTCATTGACAAAGCCATTCTCCCCGTCACAAGACGTTGGCCGACAGGCCGGCGCAAACTTCGCTTCTCCCTCTTCCAAAATTCACAACTTTCCTCTCGCTTGTCAAACGCCTATTAAGTACCGTTAATAGGACTTCATTTCTCCCAATTGTTCCCCTCTTTCTGCGCGCCCCGAGAAGTACCATGCACCTCCGTCACTGGTTCGAAGACCTGTTCGCGCCCCACTCGCTTCGAATCTCCACGCGCCGACGTATCTCCTGGCAACCTGAAACGCTCGAACCCCGCACCCTCCTCTCCGCCTCACCCGTCATCGTCGATAACTCCGACCCCGCCTTTTCTGACGTCCGCGACTGGCAGGATGTCACCGGTCAGGGGAATCAGGGGACCATCGCCACCGCAGACAGCACCGTCGCCGGCGCCTTCGCCTCCTGGAACTTCTCCGGCCTCGACAACGGCCAATACTATCTGCAGGCCACGTGGACGTCCGGAGCCGACCGCGCCACGAACGCCACCTTTACCTCCCGCTCCGAATTCGGCAGCAGCCCGGTTCGAACCTTCACCGTCAACCAGCGCCTCACTCCGAATGCCGACTTCCAATCGGGCTCAACCAACTTCCAGAACCTCGGCGTCATCACAATTACCGACGGCAAGCTGACCGTCGAACTGACGAATCCCGGATCCGATGGGACAGTCGTCGCCGATGCCATCCGCCTCGCCCCGGTCCCCTCCACCGACAACTCCGTCCTCGTCCGCACGGAGCGCCTCAATGCCATCGCCCGGGCGCTTTACAACTTTCAGGCCGCTTACGGCCATCTTCCGCCAGTCGTGACTCCCTCCGCGCTGGATGCCAACGGCCACTACAACCTCAGCTGGCGCGTCCACCTCCTCCCGTTCCTGGGGTACAACGACCTCTACCAGCAGTTCCACCTCAACGAACCCTGGAACAGCGCCAACAATCTCCCCTTCCTCAACCAGATGCCCGATGTCTTCCGCAGCCTCGACCTGGCTGCCGGCTCTAGTTCCACCGGTTTCCAGCGCATCGATCTCCCCGGCGGGTTCCATCTCACCGGCGCCGGCGGTCCCAAACTGTCGATCACCGATAACCCCGCCACTTCACTCCTCCTCATCGAAACCTCCGCCTCCAAAGCGGTCCCCTGGACAGCCCCGGATGATTCTCCCTATTCCCCCACCGATCCCCTCAGCATCATCACTCCTGTCCCGTCCGACTTCATCCTCATCGCCACCGCCGACTTTCAGATCCACCACCTCAATCCACAGATTAGCGCGACCGCTTTCCAATCGATCGTCACCTGGTCCGGGGGCGAAATCCTCTCCGCTGACCGCCTCCCCCAGATCTTTGTCGATACCCCCCTCACGCCAGACCAGATCACCCAGAACAATCTCCGGAACATCTATCTGGCCATGCTGAGTTACTACGGCGGGCACGGCAGTCTCCCTCCAGGTCCTCGCATTAGCTCAACTTCGTCAAATTTTGACGCGAACGGCAATTCCTACCTCAGCTGGCGCGTCTTCCTCCTCCCCTACCTCGGCGAACAAGTCCTCTTCAATAAATTCCACCTCAACGAACCCTGGAACAGCCCCAACAATCTCCCGCTCGCAGCGCTCATGCCCGATGTCTTCCGTAGCGTCGGCGTCGCTCCCGGCAGTTCCGTCACCGGATATCAGGTCTTCAACGGACCGAAAGCCTACTCATTTCAGGGAAACGATTACATTAGTCTCTCCTATGTGACCGATGGCTTGGCAAACACACTCGGTGTCATCGAACTCCCCGCCTCCTCCGCTCTCACCTGGACCCGTCCGGATGCAGACATCCAGTACAACTCCGCGGACCCCCTCGCCGGTCTTCCACAAATCCCAGCACAGGGACTCTGGGGCCTCATGCTCGATGGCAGCCTGCATCGCATCTCTCCCCAGATCACCGCCCCCAATCTCAAGGCTCTCGTTTCCTGGGCCGGTTACGAATCCATGGGCCCCACGCAACTCGCCAACTCCTTCCTCAACTATCCTGCCGGGGAATCAATCGATGACCGCGAATTCAAACTGCAGCAGTTGGGACAGGCACTTCACACCTATACCAACATCAGCAACGTCTTCCCGGTTTATGGATCCGCCAGCAATTTTGACTCCTCGGGAAAACCTTACCTCAGCTGGCGCGTTTATCTGCTCCCCTATCTGGGAAGATCAGACCTGCTCTACAAGTTTCACCTCGATCAACCGTGGAATAGCCCCGACAATCTTCTCCTCCTCGACCAGATGCCCGAGGTCTTCCGCAGCCGTGGCCTCCCCGTCGGAACTCATCTCACTGGTTTTCAGGTTCTGACCGGAACCGCCGCTTACAATCAGCAACCCCCCTCCGGCGGTCTCGGACATGGTCCCGCATTACGTGACATTCGCGATAACACAAACAGTACGATTCTCGTCCTTGAAACCCAGGCCTCCCAGGCTGTCGAATGGACTCGCCCCGATGACATCCCCTTCGACCCCGCCAATCCCCTCGCCAACATCGATCTCGCAGGTCTCGAAAACACCCCCGCCGACGGCCTACTCGCCCTCATGGCTTATGGCACTGTCCGAAACCTGAAGCCCACGATCTCTCCCGCCGACTTCAAATCCTTCGCCACCTGGCATGGGGACGAAATTATTGATTCAACGACAATTGGCAATGCCACCTTCGTTCCTGAGCAAACCTACACGGACTCCTGGAACGAACTGTATACGATTGCCCTCGCCATGTTGAACTTCAATGATTCTTACCACACGTTCCCCGTCACCCCAACCTATTTCCCCGCCAGTTATTTCGACGCCAACGGCAACCCCAAACTCAGTTGGCGCGTCTATCTCCTCCCCTACCTCGGCGAAACTGCTCTCTACAATCAGTTCCACAAGGATGAGCCCTGGGACAGCCCCAACAATCTCCTCCTCCTCGACAAGATGCCCGAAATCTTCCGCAGCCGGGGCTTGTCTGTCGGCACAAATCAAACCGGTTTTCAGGTCGTTTCAGACCCTCAGGCCTATCACACCGCAGTGTACCCCGGTGGTAACACGGATGGTAATTCCAACACCCTCATGGTCTTGGAGCTACCCCCGGAAAAAGCGGTCCCCTGGTCCAAGCCCGAGGACTTCCCTTTCAACCCGTCGGACCCTTTCGCCTCCATCCGTCCGCTCGTCAGTGGCTACATTTTAGCATTCACCGTGAATGGATCAGTGAGAGTAATCAATCCGCAAATTGCCTCCGCCGATGCAGCCGCTCTGATCACATGGAAAGCCGGCGATACCTCCACCTACGAAACCGGCTCCCTCACTCCGCAAATTCAAATCACAGACGCCGCCTCGAAGCAGTACCGTATCGAAACCGATCTCGCCCCCTCGGATCCTCCCCCTTCGGTACTCCCCTCGATTCCGTCTTCTCCGTCAAGAACACCGGCTCTCAACCCCTCGTCATCTCCTCCATCCAGCTCCCCCAGGGCTTCTCCCTCGTCACTCCCCTGAACCCGATCCCCGCAGGGGCAACCGCCAATCTCACCATCCGCTTGAACGGCAACACCGGCGGCAACTTCGGCGGCCTCGTCACCATCAACTCCAACGTCCCCGACCAGCCGGTCCTCAAATTCACCATCGACGCCACCATCACCACCCCTCTGACTCTCTCCCTCCCCACCCCCTCCGTCTCTGAAAACCTCCCCGGCGGCACACTCTTCGGACAACTCTCCACCACCGGCCCCAACTCCGGCAGCACCTACCTCTACACCCTCGTCAGCGGCAAAGGTGCCACCGACAACGCTAGCTTCCGCGTCGACGCCCAGGGCCACCTGAAAACCGCCGCCAAATTCGACTACGAAGCCCGCTCCAAATACTCGATCCGCGTCCGGACCACCGAATCCACCGGCATCGTCCTGGAACAGGTCTTCACCATCACCATCCTCAACGCCAACGAAGCCCCACTCCTCAATCCCACCGGCAACCCCTCCCTGATCATCCTCACCGAAGACACCATCGCCAACAATGGCACCGCCATCAAGGACATCATCGCCAGCACTCTTCTGGGCAACGCCTACATCACCGACCCCGATACCGCCGCTCCCGAAGGGCTCGCCCTCTACTCCGCACCCAACTCCGGAGGCAACTGGCAATACACCCTCAACGGCGGTACGAACTGGACCACCATCACCGGCCTCTCTCCCGCTCATGCTCTGTTATTGGCTGCCGATCCTGCCGGCAACACCCGCTTGCGGTTCGTCCCCCTCGCCAACTTCAATGGCACCCGGCAGGTCTACTTCCGCGCCTGGGACCAGTCTGCCGGCACCAACGGCGGCTACGCGGACGTCACCGCCAACGGCGGCTCCACACCCTTGAGCCTCAAGGCCGACAGCGCCACCATCACCATCACGCCGGTGAATGACGCCCCGTTGCTCTTCAACACCTTCAACCCCGTCGTCCCCACCGTCAATAAATCCGCCTTCAACAACCCCGGCTTCAAGCTCAGCACCCTGATCGCCAGTGTCGCCCCCAACGACTATATCACCGACGTAGACGGCGGCCCTGAAGGAATCGCCGTCTACCAGGTCCAGGACATCGGCGGCCATTGGGAATACTCTCTCAACAATTGCACTAACTGGATTTCCATCGGCGCCGTTGCCCCGTCCAGCGCCCTCCTGCTCAAGTCCGATGCCTCCACCTTTCTCCGCTTCGTCCCCGATGGAAGCAGCACCGGCGATCGCAAACTCTACTTCCGCGCCTGGGATCAATCGAGCGGGACCGCAGGGACCAAGGTCGACGCGAGTATCTTCGGTACAACAACCCCCTTCAGCATCGGTGCCGACAGTGTCACGGTCACCGTCAACACCGTGAACGATGCCCCCGTCCTCAACCCGTCAGGGAACCCGACGCTCCCCACCATCTCCGCCTCCAACACCAACCCCGCCGGCATCTCCATCCTCGACCTCATCGCCTCCGCCGGCGCCAACTATATCACCGACATCGAGTTCACCGACCCCAAGGGAATTGCCCTCTACGCCGCCCCCAGCTCCGGCGGAACCTGGCAATACTCTTTGGACTGCGGCGCCAACTGGACCAACGTCGGCTCCGTCGACCAGTCCCACTCCCTCTTGCTCCGCGCCGTCGCCAGCACGATGATCCGCTTCAAACCCCTCCCCACCTTCAGCGGCTCACGCCAAATCTCTTTCGCCGCCTGGGACCAATCTTCAGGAGTGGAAGGGAACAAAATCGACACCAACACCCGCGGCGGCACGACGGCCTTCTCCTCCGCCCGCGACACCGCCGCTATCACCGTGACCTGATCAGTATTAGTTCATGACTCAATCCGACGGGCTTCACACTTGATTCAACTCGTTCGCTATGCCCAGCGTCACCCCGCCGCCAGCGTGTTGAGATGCACTTCCACGCTCTCTGCCAGCGCCTGCAGGTTGTAGCCCCCCTCCAGCAGGCTCACCAGCTTCCCTCCGCAGTGGCTCTTCGCCACTTGCATAACCAGTTTCGTGAGTGGCTCGAAGTCCTCCGTCTCCAACCCCAATGATCCAATCGGATCCGCCTTGTGCGCGTCGAACCCCGCGCTCAACAGCACCAACTCCGGCTTGCACTTTTCCGCCGCCTGTGTCAGCACCGTCTCGAACTGCTCGATGTACGATTTCCTCGCCACCCCGAACCGCAACGGCAGGTTGAACTTCGTCCCGAGTCCTTCTCCCGTCCCGGTCTCCATTGCCCCTCCCGTCCCGGGATAAAACGGCGACCGATGCACCGAGAAAAAAAAGACCCGCCCCGACTCGTAGAAGATGTCCTGCGTCCCGTTCCCGTGATGCACATCCCAATCCACGATCAGCACCCGCTGCAATCGATGCTGATTCAGCGCATGTGCCGCCGCGATGGCGACGTTGTTTAACAGGCAGAATCCCATCGCCCCTTTGGAGAGGGCATGATGTCCCGGAGGCCGGATCAGGCACACCGCCTGCTTCTGCTCCCCCTTGATCACTTCATCGACCGCCGCCACGGCCGTTCCGGCGGCCAGTTGTGCCACCTCCCACGACTTCCGGCTCATGACCGTGTCCGCCTCGATCCGCCCACCCCCCGCAGCCGCCCGTTTCTCCAGTTCCTGCAGATAATTCTTGGTATGAATCGCCTCCATCTGGGCAGGCTTCACCGAGACCACCTCTTTCCGCGTCCACTGTTTCAGCGTCCCCTGCTTTTCCAGGTGCGTCTGGATGCTCTGCAACCGCCCGGGACACTCCGGATGCTCCCCGGTCTGATGCTCCTGAAACCGGGGGTCAAAATAGATCAGAGGCATGCCGCATCTCTCCCGTGAATGTTCGGTGAAGGCACGACCATCATATCCGGCATAATGCTCTGGTATCATGCCCTGTGCCACGCCCCCGTCCAGTCCCTGGCGGTGAGGCATTCACTCCCAAATCCCCCCATTTTTCTCATGTTTTCGGCCTGAATCCATCTTTTGAGCGTATCTTTCCCGGTCTCAACCCCTTTTCCTCAAAACTTCTTGACACTCGTCTTAACCTGCCGCTAGCTTGTCACTTATGGAAAGAGCCATTCGCTCCGAACGGACTTTCCCGGCGCCGGACCGGAAATTTTGCTTCGTCCGCACCCAATTCTCTGCAACTTCCGCCCCGGTTCAGTCATCAAAATCCTATCCCCTTCGCATCAGTTTCCGGACGTCCAGTCCAACTGATCCGCGGAGTTTGTCGAATCGCTAGTTCTCTTGCTAATGTTCTCAAGGCGTTTGTTTTCCCACGTCAATCTCTTCTCTGTCGGGCCTTTCCCAAAAACTGACGATTTGGTGGCCTCCCCTCCGTTTTCAAAGTAGGATGATTAGGAAGCTGGCAAAAAGATCCCCAGCCGCTAAGATCACGATTCTGAAAGAATCACTGATCGGAGACTCTAACTGTTTTGACGTTTTCGACATCGGGCTGTCGATCTATCATTCCAGTGGGCGTTTTCAGGGATCAGCTGCCAACCGAGACTGGCCGTGAGCCACGCCGTGACGAGGAACCGTTTGTGCCAAAACTGAATGTGAATTCCCGGTTTCGGGCGTCAGGTCCGCTCCGCCCCCTCCTCTTTGCGTGGGTCGGATGTTGTTTGATTTGCGCCACCACACCGGCTTGGGCAGAGCCGGAAAAAGGGGCCGATGCGAATCCAACGACCGCTGGGACAAAAGATCCCAAGAACAAGAAAAAGCCCCCCCCCGGCAAACCCCTCGGCAGCGATTCCGTCGAATCCCCCGCCAAGGGAACCACCCCGGAAATGAAGCTCGTCAATGCGATACCGGTTGAGGACTTCAAGAAGGATCGCGCCGCATTCTCGAACTTGATCATTTCCGGCAAGCTCTCGGGTGATGAGGACCGCAAGCTCCTCGAACGCGGAATCAAGTACCACCTCGCCCGCATGACTCAGCCGGAACTCCGCTTCAAGCTGTACGATATCAACGCCCAGATCCTGCGCGATCTCTACTACTCCCACCTCGCTTCGAGCTTTCAGGTCCACGACGCCTACCTGGAGATTCTCGTCAAGCTGATCGATGAGATGAAGCTCCTGCAGAACAACTACTACGTCCGTCAGAATGTGGCGGCCCTTCTCGCGCGCCTCACCTTCCGCGAGAAAAACGAGGACGTCCAGCTGTACGAGCCCGCCTATCGCATGCTGATGGCGATCATGCGCGACCGTAAGCAGATTCCCGCGGTAAAGATCCACGCCGTTCGCGGCCTGACTCTGTACTTCCACGATGCCTCCATCTCCCCCCAGACCCGCAACAGCATCGTCCAGAGTTTCCTCAATGAACTCACCAACGAGAATTCTCAGGAACCCGCCTACCTGCTGCGGATCATCGAATCGCTGGGGGTTCTCGGTCAGGTGGAAGCGGAAGAGGGGCGCCGCCCCATCGTCGTGCAGAAGCTCATGCAGATCGTCGTCAACGACGAACGCGACATGCTCCTCAGGACCGCCTCGGCCCGTGCGATCGGTCGCCTCCCGCTTGAGACCCCGCAAGGGGGCCTGAATATCGAGCTGATCGCCATCGAGTTCGTGAAACTCGGCCGCACGATGGCCGATGACTGGGAACTCGCCGAACAGCAGGATTCCTGGGCCTGGAGGTACTGCTTCTGGAATCTCTACTGTGCCTTCCATTGGGAAGACGACAAAGAAAAACAAAAAGGCTGGGGGCTGCTGGCGCAGGTCGAGCAAAAGACCCGCCTCGCGTCCTACAAAAACATCACCAAAGAAGCCTTCACCATGATCGTCCCCCTGGTGAACAAGGTTGTCCTGGGCTCCGACAAGGTCGATCTCCCCAAGCATGTCGAGGAAATGGCGAAGTGGACCCAGGCCCACACTCCCCGCAGTGATCGCATCGCTCCCAGCGAAGAGCCGATCCTCACCGACGCCGCCCCGAAGAAAGAGACCCCCAAGTAGTCTTTTCCTTCCTCGCCTCCACCCCACCCCCTCAGCGGTTGACGTCCGCATCCTCACCGGACAGAATCTCAACCACGGATTGATTTCTCTGCAGTTTTCGCAAGGAATGGGTGGTCGACATGGCTGAGCAGCGCGTTCGGATCGGTATCGTGGGGGCTGGGGCAAATACGCGGGACCGGCACATCCCGGGTTTTCGTGCCATCCCCGGCGTCGAAATCGTCGGCGTCGCCAATCGCACCCCCGAATCCTCCGCCAAAATCGCCTCCCAGTTCGGCATCCCCAAGACATACGACGCCTGGCAGGAGCTCGTCGCCGATCCCCAGGTCGACGCCGTCATGATCGGCACCTGGCCCAACATGCACGCCGAAGTCACCTGTGCCGCCCTTGCCGCCGGGAAACACGTCCTCACGGAAGCCCGCATGGCCCGCAATCTCGCCGAGGCGAAAACCATGCTCGCCGCCTCCCAGGCACACCCCAAGCAAGTCGCCATGATCGTCCCCAGCCCGTTCGGGCTGACTTACGACACATACGTCACCGACCTCATCCAGAACGACTACATCGGCAAGCTCCGCGAGGCTGTCATCATCGGCGCGGATGACGTCTTCCGCGATTACTCCACCTTCCTTCACTGGCGGCAGGACCGTGAAATCAGCGGCAACAATATCCTCGCCATGGGGATCCTCCATGAGACCGCTTCACGCTGGACGCCCCGTGTCTCGCGCGTCTTCGCTCAGACTGCCCTCTTCGAGCCGATCCGTCCGTCCGCGTACGACCAGACGAAGCTCCCCGTCACCGTCCCCGACAGCGTCCAGATCGTGACCCAATACGAAAACGGAGCCCGGGGCATCTATCACATGAGCGGCACCATCCTCTTCGGACCCGGCAAACAACTCCACCTCTACGGTGATCGCGGCACGATCAAGCTCGAATTCGGCCCCCAGGAAAAACTCTGGGTCGGACGGGCCAATGAACCGGAAATGCGGCTCCTCGATCTCCCCGCGGAGAAAAAGGGAGGCTGGCGCGTCGAAGCGGAATTCATCGGCGCCATTCGCGGCACCGAACAGGTCCACCGGACCGACTTTCCCACCGGTGTCTCCTACATGGAGTTCACGGACGCGGTCACGCGCAGCGCCGAAACCGGTGTTCCGGTCACACTCCCTCTCGCCTGACGGATTCCGAATCTCGTAATTCAGAACCTCGTGATATCGAGCATTTCGTTACCGTCGCGTGTACCGAGTGCGCGCCACAGGTCGATCTTGAAGCCGTCGCTGATGAACCGGCTCGATCCGTCCAACAAGAGGATCGTCACTCCATTGACGTGATAGCTCCGCGCCGTCACGGCCGCATAGGTCGGACGCGTCAGGCTACTCCCCTCATCCACGCTGCAAAAATCTTCTTGAAGAGGTTTCGCTCCGACGCGTGTTCCGTTCGGACCGATCAACGTCGTGAATCCGCCCTGCGCAACTCGCGGGTCACACCACGCTGTGTGCCCGCTCTCATCGTTGCTGGAGACGCCTCCCGCGTAACCGGGGGTCGGTTTCCACTCCAATCCCAGCGGAGGTGTCGGCGGGGGATCGGAAACCGAATTCCGCAACAGTCTCGTGTGCGTCTTCACTTCCGCGATCCCGATCGTCTGGCTCAAGCCATCCCGGATCATGGCCGGCGAAATAGCCTCGTTCACTCCAAACGCCCCATCCGCTCCTTTCCCCGTTCGCGGATCGTACACCAGCCATTTCCCCGCATAGAACCCGTAATTCACTCCCACGGACGCCGCGGCGGAAGACCACTTCTGCGGTTCCGTGTTCCGCCGGTCACTCGGACAGTGGAAGACCGGCACACTGAACTGGGGAACCCCACTCACAATTTGGGCTTTCCAATCCTGGTTCAGATTCAACCGCCGATACGCATTCATCTGATCCAGAAACGGCAGCAACCGCGCGTGAATCGAAAGCGAACCCTCGTCCCCGGTCCACGTCGTCCCCGGTGTGATGCAGAAACTTGGCGGAAACACACTGAAGCTATCGACGTAATTCTGCAGCGCAATGCCGATCTGACGCATGTTGTTGCGGCATTCCGTCCGCCGTGCCGTTTCCCGGGCGCTCTGGACTGCCGGCAAGAGAAGCGTGATCAAGACCGCAGTCATCGCGATCACCATGCTCAACTCGATCAGCGTGAATCCCCACCGGGGAGCGGTACCCCTGATCATGAAACCCTTCCTGGAAAGTAATCACTGCCCGAACGACCCTGATTCTGCCAGATTTCTCGGCATTTCTCGCGGACAAAACCTGTCCACCGCTGGACAATCTCTGATCGTCCTTCCCCTTTTATTCTCCCATCATGATCTCTTATCATGAAAGGACAGCCCCTCCATCCGGGAGCCTGATCCGTTCTGATCCTGCAGTTCATTCCAAAGGCCGGTGTCCTCATGTGGCCCTTCTCCACGACCTCCCGTATCTCCATCCACCGGCAAATCCTTCTGCCGTTTTCCGCACTGCTCGGATTGACGGTCGTTCTCATTACCGTTGCATCCGCCTGGATCGCAGCCCGCAACGTTGAACAACAGACTCTCACCCAACTGCAGCACGTCGTCGATTCCCTCGTGAACTCGAACTATCCCCTCACCAACAACGTGATGCACGCCCTCCGCAGCCTCTCCGGGGCGCACTTCGTCCTCCGCAACTCCTCCGGGGAACTGATCGACTCCACCTTCACCGATGAAACCTCGCTGGAGCCGCTCCGGTCTCTTGCCTTTACGCATGGCGGACTCGGCGACATGAACACACACCCCCCCCGCCTCCTCGGTAACGACTGGTATCGCGTCGCCCTCGTGAATCGCTCTCCCCCTTCCAGGGATATGCTCTTTGTCCTCTATCCGGTCTCGCATCTGCGCGCCGCCCGCATGCAG
>JAXMBX010000004.1:0-186776 GCA_046349635.1 Planctomycetales bacterium | reverse complement strand
GAGCAGCAGAGCGATCAAGACTGCGATGATGGCAATGACCACCAGCAGTTCGATCAACGTGAAACCCTTGCGTTGTCGTGACATGATTGACCTTCCTGTTTTAGAAAAGGAATAGGAAACCCCCCACGAGACAGTCTCGATGGGAGCAGAAACTCAGTGGAACCTGTGCGAATACGGTCACCGGACAAATTCGAGTTCGCTCAAAGTGTTTGGAGAGAACGGGAATTGATCAGGAGACGCTGAGAAAAAAGAAAAAAAGACAGAAGCGGCTTATGTGAATTGTTGTTCAGATAATCCGCAGGAACTCAATCAGATGGGGAACTTCGTCTGGGGGAAAGTTCTCTTCAACGGAACAGTTGAGTAGAGAGTGAGAGAACCTTGACCTGGACGACTTTTTGAATCAGGGTTTCCCGAGAGGAATACTGTGAGAATTCACAATCCCAATTTCAGGAATTCTTGATCCAATACCTAGAGTATCGATCCCAACCGGACTGACAAGTGCAAAAGATCCAAAAGTTTCAAAAATCAGAAAAAATTCCAACAACAATTTCAAACACTGCGTACGAGCTGGTTTCGGGAATGAGAAAAAATCGAGATTCAGAGCAAATCGTCTCCTCGATCGAAGAACTCAGGCCTGCCGAATTTCTGCCGTTTCTACCGCAGTAAACGATCAATCCGACCAGGAAAAGTTAACCGCCGATTGGTCGAGATGGCCGAGCTACTCCAGTAGAAGCGGTTCACCCATAGATCGATCAATGGGGGAGAGAAATCCCAACCCAAGGAAGCAAGCATTTGATCCCGAGAACGATGACGACGATGCCGATCAGGTCCAGAAGCAGGCCGTAGCGAATCATCCGAGAAATGGGAACGAGACCGCTGCCATAGACGATGGCGTTGCACGGGGTCGAAACCGGGAGCATAAACCCGAGAGAGCTGGAGAAAATAGCCCCGATAGCGGGTTCGACGGGATCCAGTTTCATCGCGCGAGCCAGTGAAATGACGACGGGGACGACGATCGTCACCGCGGCGGTATTGGAGGTGAGTTCGGAGATCAGGACTGAGACCAGGCAGGAGACGATCAGCAATTCCCAGTTTCCGGTTCCCGGAATCCAGGCGGTGATGGCTTTTCCCATGGCGGTCCCGAGGCCTGTTTGTTCGGAGAGGACACCCAGGGTGTAACCGCCGCCGTAGATGAGAATGACTCCCCACTCAATATTGACGGCCTCTTTCCAGGTGAGAGCCCGCTCCCCCTTATGGCCGGGGAGCAAGAAGAGTAACACGGCTCCGAGGAGGGCGGCGACGGACTCGGGAACCCGCTTTGCAAACTCAGCGGGGGTGAAGGAGAGGGTGCGGGTCCAATCGTGATAGGGCTGCCAATGGCTTTGTTCGAGAAGACTGATCACGCCGGGGATGAGCCAGAGGGAAACCATGACCAGAAAGGCGAAGAGGGTGGACTTCTGTCCGGTGGTCCAGGGGCCCATATCCTGCTTCTGGGCTTGCAGCATTTCCGCACAGCCTGCGATGCGGGAAACTCCAGCACGGCACAGGAAATTCATGTAGCCGAAGAGGCTTAGATACAGGATCGTCACCAGAGGGATGCCGAGGAGGCACCATTGGAAGAACGAGATATTAACCCCCAGTTGCTGCCGGATGAATCCGATTCCAATCAGGTTGGGGGGCGTTCCGACGGGGGTTGCGAGCCCACCGATCGAAGCAGCAAACGAGGTCATGAGCATCATGCCGGTGGCGTAGCGGGGATCGATGCGGCTGCCCCCCTGGGCGTGGTTTTCCTGCAGGAAACGGATGATGGAGAGGCCTATGGCGAGCATCATGGCGGTGGTGGCGGTATTGGAAATCCAGCCTGAGATGAGCGCTGTGACGGCACCGTAGGCGAAGAGGATGCGCGCGGGGGAGGAGCCGACCCAGGACAAGGACAGGACTCCGTAGGCCAATCTTCGGTCGAGCTTGTGGAGGAAAATGGCCTGGGCGAGAAAGAACGAGCCGATGAAGAGGAAGATGAGAGGGTCCGCAAAGGGGGCGAACACCGTCTTCGGATCGGCCACCTTGAGGATGACGCAGGTACAGGCCCCCAGCAGGGCGCTGACGGGCATGGGGATGGGCTCTGTGATCCAGAGAATCATGACGCTTGCCATGACCGCGGCGAGGCGCTGGGCCTCGGGCTTCATCTGCCAGCCCGGGGCGGAGAGGATCAGGGAGAAGACAACCGGGGCGAGAATCAGGCCAGCCCAACCGCGATAGCGCTCGAACGCCTGTTCAGCGGCGGAGAGTTTGTCGTCAGACAGATCAGTCATGGAGGCGGCCCTCGGAGTTTGGAGTTCCATGATACTGCGGGGGCAGAGGGGAACAAGCGGGCGAAGTGGAGGTGACTGGAGGGGGAGGAGTGTTTTCGGTATGGTGCAGCGGGTTTGATTTCTATGACAGCAACATGCGAGGGATAACATGCCGGCTGATCCACAGATTCTGCGTCAGGTGATGGGACGATTTGCGGCGGGGGTGACGGTGATCACGTCCGTGCATGGTGAGGAACGGCATGGCATGACGGCGACGGCGGTCTGCTCGCTGTCGCTGAATCCCCCGTTGCTCCTGGTGGCGGTCGATCATCGGGCCTCGATGTGCGAATTCCTGAAGCGCTCCGGCAATTACGCGGTGAATATCCTGACCACAGAGCAGGAGCATTTGTCCCAGCGGTTCGCAAAGCCGGGCCCGAAAGAGTTTGCGGACATTCCGCTGATGACCGGGGAGAGTGGCGCGCCGATTTTCAAGGAATCGCTGGCGTTCGCGGACTGCAAGATCCGGCATATCCTGCCTGGCGGTGACCATGACATTTTCGTGGGTGAGATCCTGGGGGGAGGGACGGGAGATGGTGAGCCGTTGCTGCACTACCACGGGAAGTACCGGCATCTGGCGGAATTGGCCTGATCAACGTTATTTAGGAGGGAATGCATGCTCGCCCGAATCTGTTTCTTCCTGATTGTCGGGACGGTTTCTGTCGCCTGTGGAGAAGAACCTGCGGCGAAGCGAGCGGTGCGGGTGGTGACGCTGGGGGATTCGATCACGAAGGGGGTCCGGACGGGGGTGGCGGCGGATCAGACGTTTGCTGCGTTGTTGGAAGTGGAGCTGAAGCGTCGCGGTTTTGATGCGACGGTCAGCAACGTGGGGATTGGCGGAGAGCGGACGGATCAGGCGCTGGTGCGGCTGGAGAAGGATGTGATTTCGAAGAAGCCGGGGTTCGTCACGATCATGTACGGGACGAATGACAGCTACATCGATCCGGGGCGGACCGTGAGCCGATTGACGGCTGAGGAGTATGCGAAGAATCTCAGAGAGCTTGTGCGACGTTTGAGGGGTGCGAGTATCGAGCCGATTCTGATGACGCCTCCCAAATGGGCTGTTGAGTCCAAAGATGGGAGGGGGAAGAATCCGAACGGGCCACTGGAGCCGTTTGTGGAGGAGTGCCGCCGGGTGGCGCGGGAATTGAAGGTGCCGCTGGTGGATCATTACGGGGAGTGGTCGGCGCGTGAAGCCGGTGGAGAGCCGATCGCTCCGATCACGACGGACGGCTGCCATCCGAATCCGGAAGGGCAGGCGATGCTCTGCCGGACGATCCTGCCGGTGTTGCTGGAAGAGTTGAGAGAGGAGCCCGAGGGGAACTCGTGGTGCGGGTGCGGCGTTCAAATCCGTCGTCGTAAGTGGTGCCGTTAAAGTTTGCCAGGGACAGGGATAGTTCGCCAATCTCGCGGCAATCCGGCAGGTTTTGCGAAAGAAATTCAGACGGATTCGCTAGGAAGCAGATCGATTCTGAAAGTTACTCGGTCGATTCTACTACGGTAGAAAGTGGGCTCTCGCATCAGCCCGCAGAAACCTTCCGAGAAAGTCAGGATCGCCATGTCCGGAATATCGTCTGTTGGCGGCGCGTGCAGTGCCTATTCCTCGCAATCGATCAGCGGAACGAGCGGATCCAAACGGAGCAATCCCCTTAAAGATCAACTCGACCAACTGGTTTCATCCAGCGGGCTGGATGATTCGCAGAAATCCTCACTGCGGAACGACCTGCAATCGGCCATTCAATCAGTGTTCCAGTCGGGGCAGTTTCCGCCGGATCCTGCCGCGATCCAGGATGCGGTCTCGTCCGTGTTTGACAATTACGGCCTGGATGGAAAGTCGCTGGCGAGCGAATTGAAGCCTCCGGAACGAGGTGGCGGCGGAGGGGGGGGGATTTCAGCAGAAGCTGGAGTCGCTGCTGTCTTCGACCAGCCTGGATGACACGCAGAAGGCGTCGCTGGAAAGCGATCTCAAAGCGGCGTTCAAATCGCTGCACGATTCAAACAGCAGTGGATCTCCTCCCGATCCGAGCACGGTGGATGAAACGGTGTCCTCCGTGTTCAGCAAGTATGGTCTGGATGGGGATACGTTCGCCGCGAAGTTGCGACCGCCTCAAGGGGCGGGTGGGCCTCCCCCCGGGCCGCCGCCGGGTGGTCCGCCTCCCTCCAACGGATCGTCTTCCAGCGACTCTTCGAGTTCGACGTCGAGCAGCAGCAATGACACGCTATCGCAGTTGCTGCAACAATTGCTGGACCAGTTGAACCAGGGGGATGATTCGAAGAACAGCCAGAGCATCACGGATTTTTTGATGACGGCGTTCGTGAAGCTGGATACGACGGCGTGAGGGTTGCTGATCTGATTGAAGAGACGTTCCTCATCAAGTGAATCCATGCCCGCCCTGTTGCTGCGCAACGATGCGTAGCATGCCACCCGTCGCCTCTTGTGGCTGCGCCACCCACACGCCCTGCGGGCGTATGGGCCACCCCGTCGAGTTCTGGTGCACGTCAAACGGCAACCTCTTGCGGCTGCGCCGCCCGGATTCAAGAATCCGGGCCACCCAATAACGTGAGTCGAGTTGAGGGGGTTCCTGTGGCTGCGCCACCCCGGTAGCCGGAGGTACCGGCAACCGGTGCTACACGGCTGTGGCTAAAGAGACGTTTGCACCTCCCCCTCACCGAGAAGTTAACGCTATCGCCTTCGTAATGACCAGATGCCCATCTGGTCATACTCAGTTGATCCCATCGGGGGTGAGAGATTGGAATTTAGAGGTGTTTTTTGAGCCATTCGGTGGCTTGGGGGACCCAGGACTCGGGGAGTTTGTGGCCGGCGTCGATCAGGACCTGGTCGCAGGTTTTGGGGTTCATCAGGGCTTGCAGTCCCCTGGCCTGCTCCACGGGACAGAGGGGATCGGTGATCCCCATGATGGTGCGGAGCGGTCTATCACCCAAGCCGCGGACGAAGTTCTGGGGCGCGATCTGAGGCAGTTGCTTACGAATGGCGGGGGGGACGGCGGCGACGCCGACTTTGATGCGAGGCTCGACGCCCATGAGCATCAAGGTGTGGGCACCGCCCATGCTGTAGCCACAGGAACCGATGCGCTTGGGGTTGATCTCCTTGCGGGTTTCGAGAACGTCGATAGCGCGGCGGAAATCGCGGACGGACTGGAGATAGATTTCGGACTGGTTGAAGTAGCCTTTGCGGGGTGAGGTTCCGAGGGCGGGGTCGGCGTAGTGATTGACGACGGCGTAGTCGTTCACAGCGATGCGATCGCCGTGACATTGGGCATCGGGGGCAAAGACGGCGTAGCCTGCGTTAAGGAGCGATTTGCGCATTTCGCCGCCGTGGAGGTAGCCACCATCGTTCCACCAGTGTTCCTTGGAGCCGGACCAGCCGTGCAGGAGGAGGACGCAGGGGATCGGTTGCGTGGTCTTCGCGGGGTACTGCAGGTAGGCGGGAACCCAGAATCCCTGCACGCCGCGATAGACGATTTTTTCGCGGATGAAGCCTTCCTTCTCGATGTGGTCGACGACGCGGGTTTCGAGGGGGATGGATTTCTCGTAGTCGTAAAACTTGAAGAGGACTTGATTCGCTTCTTCGCTGACCTGTTCGAGGGTGGCGATGCCATCCTTGACGGTGAGGCCGGCGTTGGGATCGTCGGCGGCGTAGAGGGAGGAAACGGAAAGAAGCAGACTGAGCAGAAGAAATCTGCCCAGGAGTTTGATTTCGGAAAGCATTGAGAACTCACTGAGCATTCAGGAGATAGGGGGCGGGATTTTCGAGGCGTTTGACGAGGGACTGGAGGAAGCGGGCAGCGGGGGCACCGTCGATAACGCGATGGTCAAAGGTGAGGCTGAGGGTCATGATTTCGGCGGCGGCGAAGGCGCCGGCGTCATCGACGACGACTTCCTTGCGGATCGCCCCCAGCCCGAGGATGGCGGCTTGCGGGAGGTTGATGATGGGGGTGAAGGCGTCGATGCCGAAGTTGCCGAGGTTCGTGATCGTGAAGACGCCTCCCTGCATCTCCTGGGGGGGGAGACGTCCCTGGCGGGCGAGATCGACGAGGCGCTTGGAGTCCGTCGAGAGGTCGTTGAGCGAGCGTTGGGCGACGTTGCGAAGGACGGGGACGAGGAGGCCCTGAGGCGTGTCGACGGCGATGCCGATGTGCACGCCGTTGACCGCGGGGAGTTCGATTTCGGTTTCTTTCCAGCAACCGGCGATGAGAGGGTCTTCGCAGAGGGCGAGAGCGGTCAGTTGGGCGATGAGGTCGGTATAGGTGGGGACGCTGCCCCCCGTCTGCTGGAACTGTGTGCGGAGGGCGACGAGATGCCCCACGTTAGCGCGAGTGGTGAGAGTGACGGGGGCGGTTTCGCGAGCGCTGGCGGACATTTTCCCGGCGATGGCGCGGCGGCGAGGAGTGATGGGGATGCGGGTTTGCGCGCCCGTTGACTGCGAAGAATTATTCGCGGCGGCGAGGACGTCCCGTTCGCGGATGCGGCCGGATTTGCCGGTCCCCTTTACTGTCTGCCAGTCGATACCGCGCTGGGCGGCGGCACGACGGGCGCGGGGGGAAGCGTGGACGTTGCGATCGGAAGGGGATTCTTTGCGAGTCCAGGGTTCGAGATCGGCGGCGACGATTCGGCCGCCATTGCCGCTGCCGGTGACGTTTTCGAGAGGGACGCCGAGTTCGCGGGCCTTGCGGCGGACGGAAGGAGCCGCGGCGGGTGAAGTCTCGGCGGTGTTTTCTTCAACCACAGCGGAGGCGCCCGGGTTGGCGGCTGACGTTTTGCTTTCGGTGTTGTTTGTTTCCCAGGGGAGGGGTTCTCCCGCGGCGAGGAGCCAAGCGAGGATTTTGCCGACGGGGACCACCGATCCGGGGGCGGGGGCATCGGGAGGGATGCGGAGAATGCCGGAGTCGACGGCTTCAATTTCCTGGAGGGCTTTTTCCCCTTCGAGTTCGAAGAGCATGTCGCCGACGCGGATGGTGTCGCCATCTTTTTTCAGCCAGCCGACGAAGGTGCCTTCTTCCATGGACCAGCCAAGGCGGGGGACGGTGATTTCGATGGCCATGGGTTATTCCTCCACCAGATCGCGAATGGCCTGCTGAATCAGCGCGGCGGTCGGGACGACGGCGGCTTCCAGCGGAGGGCTGTAGGGGGTGGGGGCGAAGGCGCCGTTCAGACGGCGGATGGGGGCGTCGAGGTCATCGAAGCCGCGGTCGGCGATCTGGGCGGCGATTTCGGCGCCGACACCCAAGGGGGTGGGTGGCTCATCGACGATCAACAGGCGACCGGTTTTGGCGACGGAGACGAGGATGGTGTCGGTGTCCAGAGGGGAGACGGTGCGGGGGTCGATCAGTTCGACGGAGATGCCGGACTTCTGGAGTTCGTCGCAGATGGAGAGGGTGAGGTGGACCATGCGAGCGAGAGCGACGACGGTGACGTCTTTCCCTTCCCGGACGACCTTCGCGCGGCCGAATTCGATTTCATAGTCCTGATCGGGGACGAAACCCTTGATGGTCATCAGTTCGCGATGTTCCAGGAAGAGGACGGGGTCGTTGCAGCGGAGGGCGTGGGTGAAGAGGCCTTTGGCATCGTAGGGAGTGCTGGGGACAACGACGCGGAGGCCGGGGACCTGGGAGTAGAGACTGTAGTAGCTGCCGGAGTGGTGGGTGGCGGCGGAGTGTCCGATGCCGATGCAGCCCCGGAGCAGGACGGGCATCTTGAGGCGACCGCTGGACATGTATTGCATCTTGGCGATCTGGTTGATGATCTCGCCGAGGGAATCGAGGACGAAGTCGGCGAACATGAAGTCGATGATGGGGCGGGTGCCGGTCATGGCGGCACCGCCCGCGAGGCCGACGAAGCCCCGTTCGCAGATGGGGGTGTCGCAGAGCCGGACGGGGCCGTGTTTGTCGTAGAGGCCGGGGGTGGTGCGGAAATTTCCGCCCCGTTTGCCGATGCCTTCTCCCATCACGAAGATGCCGGGGTTGCGTTCCATTTCGAGGGTGAGGGCATCGACGGTGGCCTGGGTGTAAGTAATCTCCTTGCCGGGGACGTTCTGCGGCTCGGGGGGAAGTTTAGCCGCAGGGACCGCGTAGACGTGATCGGTAGCGGTGTTGCCATCGGGCCAGGGGCTGGTTTCGGCGAACTGGCGGGCTTCGGCGACGAGGGTGGCGATCTCCTGATCGATCTGATTAAGGTCGGCTGCGGTGAGAAGGCCTTGCTCCAGGACCTTGGCGCGGAAGGTGGCGATGGGGCAGAGTTTTTTCCAGGCTTCGACTTCTTCGCGGGTGCGGTAGGTGAAGTCTCCCATCCCTTCGGCGTGGGCGCGGGTGCGGTAGGTTTTGCATTCGATGAGGGTCGGGCCGCCGCCTGATCGTGCGCGGGCGACGGCTTCCTCGGCGACGGCGTGGATGGTGAGGACATCGTTACCGTCGAGGGTGTGTCCGGCCATGCCGTAGTTGGCGGCGCGTGCGCCGATGTCGGAGGTGCCGCTGGCGTAGGAGAAGGGGACTTCGGTGGCGTATTGGTTGTTTTCACAGATGAAGAGGACGGGGAGCTTCCAGATGGCGGCCATGTTGAGGCCTTCGTGGAAGGCGCCGTTGTTGGAGGCGCCATCGCCGAAGAAGGCGACGCCGACGGTGCCATTCTCTAGAACCTTGGAACTGTATCCCCCGCCGCAGGCCTGGAGGATGCAGGGGCCGACAATGCCGCTGGTCCCCATCATGCCGATTTCGGGAGAGAAGAGGTGCATGCTGCCTCCCCTGCCCCGTGAGCAGCCGGTCTGGCGACCGAAGAGTTCCGCGAAGAGTTCTCTGGGGGGCATGCCTTTGGCGAGGGCGTGACCGTGGCCGCGATGGGTGCTGAAGACACTGTCTTTGGGAGTGAGGTGGGCGGCGACGCCGGTGGCGATGGCCTCTTCACCGACGTAGGTGTGGCAGGCACCGTGGATGAGGCCGCGCTGATGGCAACGGGCGAGTTCCTCTTCCGACTGCCGGATGGTCTGCATCGTGCGGTAGAGGCTGAGAAGGCGGTCCCGGGAGATTTTGTGCGAAGAGTCTCCGTTGCGCAAATCGGGGCGCTGAGTCGCGGGAGAGGATTGGACGGCGGATTTTTTGGAAGCCATGAAAAAACTCGGTCGTTACGAAAAACGAAATTAGAGTGTTGAAGGGAGAGACTTACTTACCGATTGTGCCGCCGGAGTTCATGGCCATGTTGCCGCCATCCATGGGGATGAGGGCGCCGGTGACCCAGGAGGAGGCATCTGAGGCGAGGAGGACGGCGAGGCCTTCGATGTCCTGCGGTTTCCCCATGCGTCCAGCGGGGATGCCACTGAGCCATTGTCCCTGGAGAGTGGGATCGGCGTCCATCCGTTTCTGGAGGCTGGGGTTGAGAACCTGGGCGGGGAGGATGGCATTGACGCGGACGCCACGGGAGGCCCATTCGGTGCTGAGTTCGCGGGTCATCTGGACGACAGCCCCCATGGCCATGCTGTAGGCGATGTGGCCGCGGCCCAGAGCGGTCATACTGGCGAGGGAGCCGATGTTGAGGATGCTCCCGTGGCCCGCCTTGAGCATCCGCTTGCCTCCTTCCTGGCACATGAGGAAGCGGCTGAAGACGAGGTTCTGGAAGACCTGCTGGACGCTTTCGAGAGAGATGGTTTCCGGTTTTTCCAAGTAACCTTCGCCAGCGATATTGGCGAGGAAGTCGATGCGGCCGAATTCCTTGTCCAATGTCGCGAATAACTGGCGGATGGGTTCGGTCTGGCTGACGTTACAGACCTGAGGGATGGCGCGGCGACCCAGGGCTTTGATTTTGGAGGCGGTGTCCTGCAGGCCGGCTTCGTTCAGGTCGGCGAGGAGTAGGTCGGCACCATGTTCGGCGAGGGCGATGGCGGAGGCGCGGCCCATGCCGCTGGCGGCACCGGTAATCAAGGCGACGCGTCCGTGCAGATTGAACCGGCTTTCGGCGCCGGAGGATCCTGGTAAATTTTGTCCGGGTGAATTCAAGATCGGCCTCCCAGAAGATCGCGCAACATGGGCCATTGTTTGGCGAAAAAGACGATTGCGGCGAGTCCCATGTAAAACAGGCCGCAACAGAAGAGTCCCGCCCGATGATACCAGCGGGGTTTCAATTCGCGAGGCAAGCGGGTGCAATTAATCCAGAGCAAGAGAAACGAAGTGGCGCCGATGGCGAGATTGTTCAAGTTGGCGATGACGAGGGTCATGAGCTTGGGAGTGCCGTAGGTGTTGAAGAGCCAGGCGCAGAAGAAGGTCCAGAGGACGTAAACAATCAGGATGGTGTAATAGACGCGGCGGACTTCGTTGCCATGGAGGGTTTCGCGGATGCGTTTGCTGCCGGACCAGAGGAGATCGGTCCAACGGCGGCTGACGTCGTCGACGATGGACATCTGGCTGGGGAGCATGACGAGCATGCCGACGAGGACGGTGACCATCCAGAGAAAGGAGGCGACAGGTGCGGCAAATTGGGGGGCGTGTCTTATGCCGTCGGCGGTGATGAGGGATTGTGCCCAGTCGAGTTTGGCCCCCTGGAGTTCGGAATAGGGTGAGAATTGGAGCGACAGGAGTGCGGGGAGCGCCATGCCCATGAAACAACCGGGAGCCCAGACGGCGATTTGATCGACGAGGATATAGCGCCACCAGTCGCCAGCGGGCGAGGGAGTTGTGGGTGATGGCGAAGACTTTTCCAACGTGGCTGAGGGAGATATTCGTGCCGCCGACGGCGCTGGGGATTGCTCCGACCTGGCTCCCCATGCCCCAGCCTTTGTCGCGGATGAAGTTGGAATAGGTGGCGTTGGCGAGGCCGCCGCCCCCGGCGTAACCGGCGAAGGCTCCGAGGACGGCGATATTGCCGAGGGCGATTTCGGGGACGCTGCCGTGCTGCCACCAGTGAGTGAGGACGTTCACGGTGCCGTGTTGCCCGTCGTGGAGTGTGGGGACCATGCCGAACTTGAGGAAGCCGCTGAAGATGTTGGCCCAGTTCGTAGGGCTGACGAAACAGATTCCCAAGACGAGGCAAAAGCCGAGGACGACGGCGACTTTGACCGTCATGATCCCCTGGAGCATGGAGTAGACCTTGCCTCCGACGAACATGGGCAGGGCGACGAGGAAGAGGAACAAGTAAGAGACGTTCGTAACCAACATGCGGTCAGCTTCGGTGGGGGGACGGTTGAGCCAGAGGGAGACGGCCATGGCGGCGCCGTGGGTGGAGAGGCCGGGAATCAAGGCGCCGAGGTTCAGCAGCAGGATGATCCCCATCCAGAAATAGGGGCCGGGGGCGGAGCGCAAGAAGCCGGTGAAGATCGGCTCGCCGCAGTAGAGGGCGTAGCGGCCACACTCGAGGTTGTAGAAGACCTGGAGGATGATCGCGACTGTCGCAATCCACATGAGGTTGCCGCCGTAACGGGCGGTGACTTCGGGGCCGAGGAGCCATTCGCCCCCGCCGATCTGGACCCCCATCATGACGATTCCGGGGCCGATGAAGCGGGTCCAATGCCTCCACGACAACGGCGGAGCGGGCGGAAGCTCCCCGTGTTCCCAATCCGGGATGGCGTGGGATGTCGAGCGCATGGAAACATCGCTATCGAAGGGACGACGGACGTGATAGGCCGACTGAGAATCAGGTGCGGGCCCGTTTGGTGGTCGTGCAAGCATCAACCACCTTGCCCGTGTCGGAGATCGCAAGGTGGAAGCGTTCGACGGCTTCCAGGCGATGCACGGAGAGGTGGTAGGACTGCTTGGAAACGGCCAGATACGGGCGTTGTTCGGGAGTTTTCGGCAGGCGGATCTTGCCCCAGGAGCCGTCGCCGAGATAGACGATGCCGTTTTTGGAGACCTGGCTCCCCATGAGGGGGTGAGAGCGCTTGAAGGCGTGGTCGTGGTGTTCCATGACGGCGTCGACGTTGTAGCGTTCGAAGAGCGGAACCCAGTGCTTGCGGGTGTCGATGCCGACTCCCTTTTCATTGTGATCGAGATCGACGTCCCGGACGGAGGGATAGGAGGGGACGTGGTAGCCGACGAGGACGTGGGGGCGTTCCTGACGTTCCTTGAGGGTTTTGTCGAGCCAGCTGGTCTGCTCGCCGGCGACGGGAGTGGTATGGTTGGAATCAAGAAGGACGAGGGAGAGGTAATCGCCGAAGTCGAGGACGCCGTAGCCCCCGTCTTTGAAGAAACCGCCGAACATCGCGTAGAAGAAGGGAGCAGAACTGGGCTTGTGGCCGTAGCTGCCGTTGACTTCGTGGTTGCCGATGCAGGCGACCATGGGAATGAGGCGGTTGTCGGGAGTGCGGACCTGCTGCGAGTAGTTCTTGAGGAACTGGACGAAGGTCTTGGGGTCGCGACCGTTTTCATAGGCGAGGTCCCCTCCCATGAAGACGAACCAGGGGACCTGAGCGGCGGCGACACGGTTGGTGGCCTGGGCGTGCTGATCGATGCCGCTGTCTCCGCCGCTGACGAATTGGAAGCTGTCAGTGAGCTTGGCAGGAACGGTCATGAACTTGTATTCGGGGGAATCGAGACCGATGCGGAAGCGATATTCCGATCCGGGCTTCAGGCCGGTGAGTTCGGTCCGGAAAATCCAGAGGTCGGTCATCGGCATCTGATGTTTCGTCGGCGGGGTGGAACGCCAGTCCATCGCGCCGGCGGCAGCGGACCAGATGAGGCGTTCGGCGGCTTCGTTTTCCTTGCCGACCCATTGGATCGTCATCGAGGTGGTGGGATCGCTTTGCCAGGAGAGGAGGACGATTTCCGGGTCGAACTTTGCCTGCGGGGCAAACGTGGGGACATTGGGGGCGTCCGCGGCCAGGGCGGAGTGGAGCCAACTCCCGCCGAGGAGGAGGGACGAGGTCTGCAGGAATTGACGACGGGGAAATTGAGTCATGGGGACGCTCGCAAAAATCGGGTGGGTTACGAATTTGTGGTTTCGGGCAGGTCTCTCAGTATAGCGATTCGGTCCTCCCTTCGGGGAGAATTATTTCGGGGTTTTAAGTGGGTTTGACTCCATTGACGACGTTCCGGGGAGCTTCCCCTTTGAGGACCATGGCGGCGAGTTGAGCGGCGGTTTCCCGCAGGGTGGTGACGGCCCGAGGGCTGGCAGATGAAATATGGGCGGCGATCACGACATTGGGCATTTTGCGAATGGGGTGGTCCACAGGGATCGGCTCGGGGTTGAAGACATCGAGGGCGGCAGCGGAGACATGACCGCTTTGCAGGGCGGCGACGAGATCATCGGAAATTACGAGATCACCGCGGGCGAGGTTGAGGAAGATCGCGCCGGGTTTCATTTGGGAAAGGCTGTCACGGTTGATCATGCCGCGGGTTTGGGGAAGTGAGGGGCAATGCAGAGTGACGGCATCGGATGCGGCGTAGAGGGTGTTCAGATCGACGCTCTTGCCACCGGCTTGTTCGATGGCGGCCGGAGGGACGACGGGGTCATGGACGAGGATTTTGCACTTGAAGGGACGGAGGCGGTTGACGACTTCCTTGCCGATCTGACCAAAGCCGACGACGCCGACGGTCATGTCTTTCAGGGCGGACATCCGGTTGAGGGGGTGGCGAGACCCCACTGCCCTTCGCGAAGTAGGAGTGTGTTGGGGATGACCTGGCGGGTGCAGGCGAGGAGAAAGGAGAGGGTGTGGTCGGCGACTTCATCGATGCAGAAGCCGGGGACATTGCAGACGGGGATGTTGCGTTTGCGGGCGGCTTCCAGGTCGACGTTATCGACGCCGATGCCGTAGCGGACAATGACGCGGGCCTTTTGCAGGGTGGCGATGACGTCGGCATTCATGGGGGCGAACTGGGTGATGACGGCGTCGGCGTCATGGACGAGTTCGGGCAATTCCGCGGCGGATTTCTTTTCTTTCCAGGCGACGACTTCGTGGCCGTCTGATTCCAGGATCTGCTTTTCAATCTGCAGATCGGGGAATGTGTAATCAGTGATCGCGACTTTCATGCGAGCAGACCTTCCACGTTGAGGCGGAACGGGAATGTTTGAAGAGAGAACATATGCAGACTTGCAGATCGATCAGATTGTCAGATAATCTACGGGTACCGCGAGTGACCTGCAAGTCCGGAGCTAATGAGATGCTGGAAACGATCGAACGAGCCAAGCTGCGCGATGTCGTCGCGGACCGGTTGCGCGCATATATCACGGAAGAGATGCTGCGACCGGGGGACCGGCTGCCGACGGAGACGGAATTGGCGGCGCGGTTCGGGGTGAGCCGGTTGAGCCTGCGGGAAGCGACGAAGTCGCTGGAGTTTTTGGGAATCCTGGAAGCCAAGCCGGGCCGGGGGCTGACCGTCGGGCGGATGAACCTGGACAAGGTGACGGAATGCCTGGGGTTTCACCCGGCGTTGCAGGAAGCGGATCCGCTGGTGCTGATTGATACCCGGGTGCTGATTGAGACGGGGGTGTTGCCGCATGTCTCGCGCAGGATGCAGAAGGATGCTTCGATTCACGCGGGGCTGAGTGAGATCAACCGTGAGTTGCGGCAGACGAAAACGCTGCAGCGGTTTGTGGAACTGGACATTGCGTTTCACCGGAGTCTGATTGAAGCGAGCGGGCTGACGCCGCTGATGCCGTTCGGAGAGGTCCTGGCGATTTTCTTCCAGCGGTTCCGGGAGAGCGTCAAAAAGGCGGAATGGTCGAGTGGGATCACGATTCATCAGCGGATTATCGACAACCTGCAACGAGGGAACGTGGCGGAGGCTGAGCGGGAACTGCGAGAATCGATCGAAAGTCACAAGAAACGGATCGGAGAATTGGGATGACGCGGTTAGTTGGGGCAATTCTGTCTATCACCATCGTTCTGATTCTCGGTGTGCCACGCAGCAGTTCGGCGGCGGATGCGGTGCCGTTTGAAAAACTGGAGGCGGGTTACACGAAAGAGATCCGCCCGCTGCTGCAGAAATACTGTTTGAACTGCCATTCCACGGAGTTGCAAGAGGGGCAACTGGATCTGGAGCGGTTCAAGACGCTGGGAGATCTGCGGAAGGATTCGAAGCCTTGGCCGCGGGTGGTGGAAATGCTGGACAACGGGGAGATGCCCCCGAAGAAATCGAAGCAACTGACAAGCGACGAGCGGAAGCAGTTGCGGACATGGGCGGAACAGTTCGTGCATGCGGAAGCGATTGCGAGCGCCGGTGATCCCGGGCCGGTGGTGTTGCGGCGGCTGGGGAACGCCGAGTACACGTATACGCTGAAGGATCTGACGGGGGTGGATCTGCAACCGGCGAAGGAATTCCCAGCGGACGGGGCGGCGGGAGAGGGTTTTACCAATACCGGCAACGCGCTGGTGATGTCCCCTGCCCTGTTTGTGAAGTACCTGGATGCGGCGAAGATGGTGGCGTCGCACGCGGTGCTGCTGCCGGATGGATTCAGGTTTTCGAAGTCCACAACGCGCCGGGACTGGACGGATGAGCTGCTGAATGAGATCCGGGGGACGTACAAGAAATACGCGGATGAAGCGGGAAAGATTCCGCTGGAGAAATATCTGAAGGCGACGCTCGAGGAGCGGGAGGCGATCCGCTCCGGGGGGAAGTCGGTGACTAAGATCGCGCAGGAGCGAGGCCTGAGCGCGCCGTACCTGGCGACGATGTGGCAGGTGTTGAATGACGACCGCCCTTCACTGCTGTTGAACAGCATTCGCGAACGGTGGAAGACAGCGAAGCCCGCGGATGCAGCGGCCTTGAGCGGGGCGATTCAGGGGTGGCAGGGACGGCTGACGCGGTTCCAGCCGGTGGGGCACATGAAAACGTGGATGGTCCCGATGAATCCGGCGGTGCATCGTCCGGACTTCCGGATTCCGCTGCCCGATCAGGGAGGAAACGGCGAAGTGAAAGTGACGCTCGCCGTTTCGACGGCGGGGGACGGAAATGAACATGACTTCATGGAGTGGCAGGCTCCGCAACTGGTGGTTCCCGGGCGGGCGCCGATTTTCTTGCAAGATCTGCGGGCCTTTACCACGGGGCTGACGGAACGGCGGACGGTGTTGTTTGGAGAGACGGCGAAGTCGCTGGCGGTCGCGGCGACGATTACCGGCACCGCAGGAAAACCGAACCTTCCGGAACTGGCGAAGCAGTACGGGGTGTCGGAAGGATCATTAGCGGGATGGCTGGGGTACCTGGGGATTGGAACGGATGCTGTCATCCGCCTGAATAATTTCACCACGAAGATGAACCGGGTGGGGGGATATGAGTTTGTGAGCGGATGGGGGAGTGGTGAGACGCCGTTGTTCATTGCGAATTCTTCGGATCAGCATGTCCGGGTGCCAGGGAATATGAAGGGGCATGGGGTGTGCGTGCATCCGTCGCCGAGCCAGGATGTGGCGGCGGGGTGGCGAAGCCCGATTTCGGGAATCGTGAAAGTCTCTGGAGCGGTGATGCGGGCGCATCCGGAATGCGGCAACGGGGTGCGGTGGGCGCTGGAACTGCGGCGGGGAGTGACTCGTCAGAAACTGGTGAACGGAGAGGCGACCGGGGGGGCGAGCATGCCGGTCGGGCCGGTGGAGCATCTGGCGGTGCAGACCGGGGATGTCATTTCGTTGATTATCAATGCGCGGGATGGTTCGCACGGCTGCGACCTGACGGACATTGATTTCACCGTGCAGGAACTGGAGGGGGAGAAGCGGGCGTGGACACTCACCAAGGACGTCACGGGGGACATTCTGGCTTCCAACCCGCACGCGGACAAATTCGGGAACAAGGAGACGTGGAACTTTTATTCGGAACCGATCACGGGGGAATCGAACAGCGTGAACGTGCCGCCGGGATCGCTGCTGGCGCGGTGGCTGGACACGAACAAGCCAGATGAAAAAGCAAAACTGGCGGAAGAACTGCAGAAGATGCTCACTTCGCAGCCCCCTGCGGATGCAAAACACCCGGATGCGATTCTGTATCGACGGCTGTGTTCGTTGACCGGGCCGTTGTATTACATGCCGGTGGATGCTTCCAAATCGGCGGGGGGAACGGCTTCCCCATGGGGATTGCCGGCCGAGAAATTCGGGCAGCATGCGAATGGGACGCGGGTGGATCAGCGGTCGTTGTGCGTGCAGGCGCCGGAAGCGATTGAAATCCGGCTGCCGGCGGATCTGGTGGTGGGGTGTGAATTCCTGACGACGGCGTTTCTGCACCCGCAGGTGGGGACCGAGGGGAGCGTGCAGCCGCAGGTTGCGGTTGGAACCGCGGTGGCGGGGACATCGTTGCGGGATGACCTGCCGATTCTGGTGCATCCGGGGAGCAAGGGGGACAAGCGGATTGCGCAGGAGTTCGACGAGTTCCGTCAACACTTCCCGGCGGCGGTGTGCTATCCGCAGATTGTTCCGGTGGATGAGGCCGTGACGTTGACGCTGTTTCATCGGGAGGACGACAACCTGCGTCGTCTGCTGCTGACGCCGCAGGAAGGGGCGCGGCTGGAACGGTGCTGGCAGGAGTTGCATTTCATCAGCCAAGATGCGTTGACCCAGGTGGATTCGTTCCTGCAACTGCTGGAATACGCTTCGCAGGACAGTGATCCGCGGCTGTTTGAGCCCTTCCGCAAGCAGATTTATGACCGGGCGGCGGCGTACAAGAAGGAACTGGTGGATGCGGAGCCGAGTCAGTTGAAGCAGTTGTATGCGTTGGCGTCGCAGGCGTATCGGCGGCCGCTTACCGATTCAGATCTGAAGGAGCTGCAAACGCTGTATCAGACGTTGCGGGCTGAGCCGTTGCCGCATGAGGAGGCGTTCCGGTTTTTGTTGGCGCGGATTCTGGCGTCGCCGAAGTTCTTGTACCGACTGGAGCAGCCCCCCAGTGGGACTGCTGCTGGGCCGGTCAGCGACTGGGAACTCGCGACGCGGTTGAGCTATCTGCTATGGTCCTCGGCTCCGGATGAGGAGTTGAGGCAGGTGGCGGCGTCGGGAAAACTGCACGAGCCGGACGTGCTCGTGGCGCAGGCTCGGCGGATGTTGAAGGATGCACGGACCCGACGACTGGCGACGGAGTTTGCCTGCCAGTGGCTGCACGTGTATGAATTCGATGCGCTCGATGAGAAGAGCGAGCGGCATTTCCCGACGTTTAACAAGCTGCGGGGGGATATGTACGAGGAAGTGATCCGGTTCTTCACGGATCTGTTCCAGAACGACGGTTCGGTGATCTCCGTGCTGAACGCGGATCACACGTTCGTGAATGCTCCGCTGGCGGCGCACTACGGCATGCCGGAGGTCAAAGGGAGCGATTGGAAACGAGTCGACGGGGTTGCTCAATACGGCCGGGGAGGAATTCTAGGTCTGGCGGCGACGTTGTCGAAACAGTCGGGAGCGTCGCGGACGAGTCCGATTCTGCGGGGGAACTGGGTGTCTGAGGTGCTGCTGGGAGAAAAGCTCCCGAGGCCGCCGAAGGATGTGCCGACGCTTCCGGAAGACGAGACCGCGACAGCAGGCTTGACCGTGCGGCAACTGGTGGAAAAACATTCCAACGATGCGCGGTGTTCGAATTGCCATCAGCGGATCGATCCGATGGGCTTCTCGCTGGAGGCTTATGACGCGATTGGCCGCTTGCGGACGAAAGATCTGGCGGACCGCCCGATCAACACGCAGGCCAAGACTCTGGACGGCTCTGAGTTTGAAGGGTTGGCAGGGTTGCGGCAGTACCTGATGACGAAGCGCGGGGATGCGATCTTGCGGCAGTTCTGCAAGAAGTTCATCGGCTATGGACTGGGACGCGAGGTGCAGTTGTCCGACGAGCCGTTGCTGCAGGAGATGCAGCAGAAATTGAAACAGAACGATTACCGCTTCTCGGTGGCGGTGGAGACACTGTTAAGAAGCCGACAGTTTCGGGAGATTCGAGGTAAGGATCAGCAATTTGCGGATTTACCTTGAGGGCGTGTTACCCGATAATCAGTAGACGAGTTGAAACACCTTCCCGCTAAAGGACTGAACGATGCTGACACATCAATTTTCGCGACGCAGATTTCTCCGTGGAGTCGGAGTATCGATGGCGTTGCCGTGGCTGGAATCGCTGCCGGTGTGGGGTGATGCCCCGACGAGCGGACCGAAGTCGAGCCAGGCGCCGGTGCGGTTGGCGGTGCTGTTCTCCGGGAACGGGTTCCACAGCAAGGAGTGGTGGGCCAAGGGGACCGGCAAGAGCATGGAGCTGGGGCAGGTCCTGGCTCCGTTGAACGGCCTGAAGGAAAAGATGCTGTTCATCCGCGGGTTGTACAACGAAGAAGCGCTGAAGGGGAATATCCACAGTTCGCAGACGGGTAATATTCTATCCGGCGCGCCGCTGGCGTCCGGCGGAGTGATCCGATCCGGAACGAGCGTGGATCAGATGGTGGCGCAGAAATTCGCCGGTTCGACGAAAGTGCCGAGCCTGGTGCTGGGATGCGAGAAATCGAATCCGTCGGTGCACAAGAACTATTCGATGCTGTACAGCTCGCACATCTCGTGGAGTTCGCCGACGACACCGACGCCGCTGGAACTGTACCCTGCGTTGGCATTCGATCGCCTGTTCAAGGACGAAGTCCAGAAGGGTGACAAGAGCGTGCTGGATGCGGTGCTGGAAGATGCCCGTGACTTCCGGAAGCAGGTGAGCAACAACGACCAGCGGAAGCTGGATGAATACCTGGAATCGGTGCGGGAAGTGGAGCAGCGGATTTCCAAGGCCGGGAAGCAGGGAGAACTGCAGGGTTGGCGTCCGACGCTGTCGAAGCCGAATATTCCCCGCCCGGCGGACGGGATTCCGCAGAATATCGCGGAACACATGAAGCTGATGTGCGACATCCTGGTGCTGGGCTTCCAGACCGACACGACGCGGGTGACGACGCTCAAGCTGAACAACGACCACAGTTCGCTGCGGTTCCCGCACCTGGGGGTCGATTACATGATCCACCACCTGTTGTCGCACTCGGATACGGCGGACTGGCTGAAGGTGAACCAGTTCTTCATCGAGCAACTGGCGTACATCGGGAAGAAGCTGGATGCGATCCAGGAGGGAGAACGGACGGCGCTCGATAACTCGATGATCATGTATTGCTCGAGCATGTTGACTGGGGCGCACGATGCGACGCAGTTGCCGGTGGTGATGCTAGGGAAGGGTGGAGGCCGGATTGCGACGGGTCGGAGCCTGGATTACCTCGGGAAGCCGAACCGGAAGATGTGCAGCCTGTTCCTGGCGATGCTGGACAAATGCGGCCTGCCGACGAAGGAATTCGGGGACTCGAAGGAGCCGTTGGCGGAGGTTTAGGTTGGCGTCCCCCGCACCGATTTGAATTCTCCTCTTGTGCTGGCGCACACAGGTCCCCGGAGTACCGGGAACCTGTGCCACCAACGCACGCGGGTGAAAAGCGGGGAGTGCGGAGGTCAGAGACGTTTGGATGGCCCCCTCTTCCGGCCGCTGTGCGGCCACCTTCTCCCGCGCGGGGGAGAAGGTCTTTGACGGCGAGAATTCGCCACTTGTGGCTGACGCCGCCCGGATTCAAGAGGGTATTCAGATGCCCAGAGGGGACGTGGGCCACTCGAGGGGACACAGGTGGGTTAGTCGCACCAGTGGTATTCGAAGCGGCCGACGACGAGTTTTCCGTTTTGGTCGATGAGGAGCATCCAGCAGTCGTAGCAGCGGTCGACTTCCGCGTCTTCGCCTTTGCCGCTGACCTCAAGGGCAAGTTGGGCATGCATCCAAGCGCGGCGGATGTTGGCGGGAATTTCGTCGAGCTTTCCGTATTCCTCGTCTTTCAAGCTGTCTTTGTCGAGTGTCCCCACGCCGGTTTCGACCTGGAGCGGCTTGCCGTATTCCTTGCGTGCGTTCTTGTGTAACTCCGTGAATTTCTCGAGTGTCGTGTGCTTGCGGTAGGCGTCGGACATCAGGGCATAGGCCTCGGAATATTTTTCCTGCATAAGGGCATCGCCGAATTTCTTCGCCAACTGGTGATAGGGTGCCGCGGCGGCGGCCTGGGCCGCGTTTTCTTTCTCCATCGTGGCATCAATATGCTTGCCGACGGCATCGACGGCGGCGTCTTCGAGTCAGTCTTGCCGCCGTTGGCATAGAAGGAGATCAGGGAGATGAACAAAAACGCATACGCGAGACGGTGTGCGATGCGGACGACGGACATGGAAGCCAGCGCTCAAACAGGCTTAACTGAAAGAAGACCATGAACATCGTAAACGTAGCGACCCAGGCCCCCACTTCAATCAATGCCGCCCCGGGAAGATGCAGGCCGAGTTCGCCGATCCAGGTCTGAGTCAGGCAGATGGCCCCGATCTTGATCAGGCCCGTGCCGAAGTAGCCATATTGGGTGTCGAGAATCGCGGCGGCGGCAAAGAGGGCGACGGTGGTGACGGCGGTAGTGATCAGAATGTATCCGACCTTCACCAGGACATAAATCCACATGGGAACCCCGACGGGAACGAAGACTGCGGCGAAGGCGAGATTGACAATCGCACTGACGATCAGGAGGCCGAGTGGAATGGCGAATTCCATGGCGTTCCCGGCCCCTTCCGAGGACGCCTTCTGTTTCTTTTTTTTCTTCCTGACCTTTTTAACTTTGGGACGGTCTTCTTGTTCCTCGTCGTCGTCGGTATCCCGCACGGCTTTGACGCGGGGTTTGAGGGGCTGCATCTGACTGAGAATGTCGTCCAGGGAATCCTTGGGGGCCGGCTTCCGGAGAGGCGCGTTCCCACGGCCCCCAGGCCGGCTGCCCGAGGTGGCCGGCTGTTTGGCGCCCGGCTTGGCAGGAACCTCAACAATTTCCAGGTCGAATTGATCCTTCCTAGCGGGCGGTTTTTGAGCGGAAGAAGGAGCGGGTCGGCGATGCCGGTCTCCTTCCTCGACGACTTCAATTGGGAAGTCGTCATCACCCGGAGGGGCTTTCGCCTGCTTGACCGGGGGGATTCCGTTGGCGCTCGTCTGGCGGGGGGGTTCCTCGCGAGCTCTTGAGGATTTGCCGAGCATGTTGAAGGTGTCGTCGACAACCGCAGGGTGGTCCGGGAAGCGGGAGTGATACTCGGCTGCCTGGGGACTTTCCCCCTGGCGTCGCCTGTAAGTGACCTCGACGATGATCAGGCCGCGGAGGAGTCGGCCACTATCCAGTGACTGGACCTTTTTCAGGATATCTTCGATGCGGACCCGTTTCCCGTCTTGAAACGCCTGCTGGAACCGCTGACACAATTCCTCGACGGTATGGGTGCGCGGTTTGTCCGATTGCGGAGAGGCATCCGGAGATTGCGTCATGCGTTGGGGCTCGACGGGGTGATGAGGTCAACGCTCGGATGAGCACCAGATTCAGAAGAAGTACACTTTATTAACGCCAGACGGGAGCGTGTCCAAGAAGAAATGTCGGCGAAGCGTTGGCCGGGTTCCATGCTGCCACACGCCAGATGCGGATGCAAGACGTTTCCTCGGCAGATGTGGAAACACGCGCCTGAGATGAGAGGTCGGGTGCGGCCCGTGTGAAAAAAAACGCGTCCGCCCGACCTCAAGAGCGCTGGTCGAACGAACGCGATATTGTCAAAGAATCAGAGGCTCGAACTCTCCTGGAGGAGAAAGCCTGGACCACTGGGCCCGCTGGGTGCGATCAGGAGACCCGGACGTTTGCGGCGCGAGGCCCCTTGCCGCGGTCATTGCTGTCATCGACGTCGAAGGAGACGCTTTGGCCGACTTGCAGCGCGGCGAAATCCGTCCCCGATACGGCGGACATGTGGAAGAAGATATCATTCCCTCCCTGACTGGGGGTGATGAAACCGAATCCTTTGTCAGAGACCAGCTTTTTGATTGTTCCTTGAGTCATGCTTTACACTTTCCGAAGAGACTGACAGATGAGAAGAGAGAGACAGAGAACCGTTTCGAGCGAAACGGTGAAGAGCAGAACCAAGGAAAATCCGACTTGAGTGAGACAACTCCAGAGGGGACCGACAACGGAATGACAAACGTCTCGTTCGAGCGTTCCAAACAGGCGAACCTTCAAACCAGGGAGATCCAACGGTCTCAAGAGCCTGAGGGAAATGAACTCAAGCGAGGAGAATCCAGAGATGCTGAGATGAATTTTAGGTTAAGTGAGCGCTCATCATACCATTGCGATTTCACAAATCAAGAAACCTTAATGGATGGAATGCGGAAAAGAGGATGACGCGAGCGCGTCTATTTTCCGATGCAGAAGCGGCTGAAGATCCGGTCGAGAAGATCGTTGGTGGTCCAGGCCCCGGTCAATTCCCCCAGAGTCTCCAAAGCTGTTCGAACGTCATCAGCCAGAAGTTCGTGGCTTCCTTTGCGGGTCGCATTTTCCAGAGCTCGGGAGAGAGCCTGGCGCGCCTCTTCGAGGCTTTTTTCGCAGCGTGCGGCGGTGCTGCCGATCAGTTCTCCGTTGCGTTTCTGTTGTCCCAACGCATGGCGGATTGCAGCTCGTAAGTCTTGTAATCCCATGCCTGTTTGAGCGCTCACGAAAATCGCATTCGGGGGCATGACGTGAGGAGCCGCGAAACGGTCGCATTGCGTCAGGACGGCGATCGAAGGAATGGGTCGGTGCTGTGTTGGCGCGCGTGATTCAGTTACTGAGCTAATGAGTGAACAACGGAGTTCTAAATCGGCGGCCTGGATTAGTTCGTCGCGCAAATCAAGCGACAGGCGAATCATTAAGTCAGGAACGATTTCCTCGCCGGCAGTGTCGATGAGTTCCAGATCGATTCCGTCCCAGCTCACCTCCGCGGAAAGATAATCCCGGGTGGTCCCTGGATGCTCGGAGACCAAGGCCCGGGACTCCGCACAGAGGGCATTGAAGAGAGTGCTTTTCCCGACATTGGCCGGGCCGGTGATGATCACCCGCTTGCGCGGACGATTGAGGTTGCGGGTCAAAGTCTGCGACTGGATGCGTTCGAGATCCCGGAGGACTTCCTCGAGCCGCATTCGCAGAAGATCGCGGGGGACAAACTCCAACCCCTCATCGGAGAAGTCGAGTTCGGCTTCCAGATCGGCGAGAAGGTCAAGTAGAACGTTGCGGACCTGTTCAAAGCGTTGCGAGACACCGCCCGCCAGTTGCGTCAAGGCGGTCTGCAATTCGTCCGCATCCTGAGATTGGATGACCCCGAGGAGAGCCTCGGCCTGCATGAGGTCGAGCTTGCCGGCGACGAAGGCGCGGAATGTGAACTCCCCGCGTTGCGCGGGACGGGCCCCGGCGCGAAACAGTTGTGCGAGCATGGCCTCCAGCAGCGGCGGTGCGCCGAGAGTGTGAATTTCGACGGAAGGCTCGCCGGTGAAACTGCGCCGGTCGGGCCAGCAATAGCAGGCGACGGGGAGCCGTCCTTCGTGCGCAATGAACCTCCACTCTCCGGTTACGCGAGTGGGGAGGACGAGATCCGTGAGTGGCTTATTCGACTCGATGCATTGGGAGACGACCGACAGTGCCTGCGGACCGCTGACGCGGAGGATTCCGCGGACGGCAGATCCGGGAGCAGAGGCGAGAGCGGCGATGGTGTCACCGGTTTGAAACAGCATCGCGATCTTTCAGCGCAGGTCCTCTTTTTTAGAGGGGTTATTCATCAAGTGGCGATTGTCTCCGCAATGTGCGGCATCTTGTGGCTACGCCACCCGCGCCCTACGGGCGAGAGCAGGTGAGCAGTGGAACAGTAGAGCAGGTGAAAGCCTCCTTGTGGCTTCGCCACCCACACGCCGGGGAAATATGAGATGTTTGTTCCTTACCCCTCACCCACGCCCCCTCTCCCACAAGGGGCGAGGGGAGGAAATTTGCGGTTATTTTTTTCCACCGGCGGCGACGGCGACGTTGGGAGCGTCGGCGGTGCCTTTCGGCTTGAGGGTCTTGGGGATGAGTTTCCGTTCCGCGAGTCCCCACAGGCTGGAGGAAATGAAGTAGACGCACAACCCGGCGGGGACGCCGTAGAACATGAGTCCCATGAAGATCATCATGTACTTCATCATGTTCTGCTGCATCTCCTGCTCCTTGTCCGTGGGAGGAGGCATCATCATCTTCTGCTGAATCATGAACAGGACGATGGTGAAAATCGGGAGCAGGTTGAAAGTAGGGCCGATCCAACTGTCGAGAATCGGGAGGGGCCAGTGCTTGAACGGAAAGCGGAACAGGGCATCGGGAGCGGCGAGATTCTTGATCCACAGGAATTCGGCCATGCGGAGATCGACGGAGATATTCAGGGCCTGGTAGAGACCGATGAAGATGGGCAACTGGATGAACAGGATGAGGCAGCCACCAAAGGGGTTGTAGTTATTCTTGCGGAACAGTTCCATCTGGGCGCGTCCCAGCTTCTCGGGTTCCTTGGCGTACTTCTTTTTGAGTGCGGCGATTTCCGGTTGCAATTCCTGCATGCGGGCGGCGCTGAGTGCCTGCTTGCGTGAGAAGGGGAACATGGCCATGCGGACCACGATGGTCAACATGATGATCGACCAGCCCCACGGCCAGGCCCAGGAGGGAAGCAGGGAGTGGAAGACGTTGAGGAGCCCCTGCATCAACTGGGTGATGCCGAGATTGCCGGCCATGCCGTAGATGATGATATGCTGGGCATCGATGGGGCGGAGGAATTCTTCCCGTTTCGGCCCGGCGAAGAGCAGATACTTGTGAGTGACGCTGGCTCCCTCCTTGCCGGCGGGGGCCAGTTCCAGATCCTTGCTGGTCAGCAGTACGGAGAGATCACTTTTCTCGGGTTTCGCGACGTTTTCGGCGACAAGAATGGGGCGGATCGATTTCAGATACGGAACTTTGCGGCTGGTCTTCCTGAGGGAGAAGGAGAGCTGCAAAGTACTGGACGTTGACCCCGACATAGCGGATCGGCTCTTCCCAGACTTCGGGCTTTTCGCTTTTGGCACTCGAGATAATTTCGCGGGCCGCGGTCGATTTGGCGATGACCTTGCCGTCCCCCTGATCAAATCCGACGGAGATGATGCGGAATTCGCGGGTGTATTCGTGGTTTTCCAGCGGGAGCCCCACAGGCCCGGTCAACACATAACCAGCCTTGGCGGTTTTATCCGAGAGGTTTTTGACCTGGATCTCAAACTGCAAGTCGTAAGCGGGGCCTTGATCCTTGGGGTTCTTTTCAGGAATTTCCTGCAGGTGGAACGTTTTGGTGACTTCCCATTGACCATCGGGGGACTTGAGGCGGAGAGCGACATTTGATTCGGACTGCGAGCCGGGGACGACCTCCCAATGGAGCGATTTGGTACTCAAGACCTGGGAGAGTTTGGCGAGTTGCTCATCAATGACGGGAATATCGCATTCGAGAGAGCGCAGGGGGGTCTGAGAATTCCCCAGCAACTTGAGGGGACCGTAAGGAGGTTCGCTGTCGCGGTACTGGCGGTCGTTCAATTCAATCTGGTTGAGGACCGCACCGAGCGAGTCGATGGTGACCTGCATGCGGTAGCGTGAGTTTTTGAAATCGAGGCTGCCCAGCTTGATGATTTTGGCGGGGTGCTCGGGGACCTTGAGACCTGCCTTTTCTTGCTTGTCATCCGGTTTGACGGCAATTTCCGGTTTGGCATCGGTTTGCTTTTTGTCATCGGCGGCCGCGGGTTTCTGCGCAGGATCTGTTTTTGCGGCGGGCTGTTCTCCGGGCTTCACAGGGGTGGCGGGTTCCCCCGGTTTGGCAGCGGCGACTTCCTTTTTAGGCGGGAGTTTGGGGCGGATCTTGGGAGCGATGAACGCTTCCCAGCCGATGAAAATGGCCGCAGAGAGAATGATAAACAGCAGAAATCGATCTTTGCTCATGCGATTGGCAGGAAACTTTTGAAACGTTTGATTCCCGAGCAAACCGTGGCGACGGTGCCTGTCCACTCCCTGTCCCTGAGAGGTAGGAATGAAGCCGGCCGGGAAAAAAACTGGTTAAGGGGACATCATCCCTGATTCCTCACAGCGAATGTTCGGGATGCCGCCTGTGAGCTGTGATTCATCCGAGCATCAACGACCGTCCCTGAGACGGTCTCCCAGAAAGTTGTCGAGTTCGGGGATCGCATAGATTTTTGCAATCGTTTTCTCGACGTCATATTCTACACGGCGGAACGAAAGCTCCTTGTCATTGAGGACGACGTAGGAAGCGCGGGGGTCGCCATTGCGAGGCTGCCCGACGGATCCGACGTTCACCAGGATTTTCTCGTTCGTCAGCGTATAGTTGTAGCCGATTTCTTCCGGGCTGAAAAAGTTCAACCCTTCGGAAAAGACCCCTGGGACATGGGTGTGTCCCTGGAAACAGTACCGTTCGACCAGAGCAAAAATCTTTTCCATCTTGCGCTGGTTATAAATATCTTCAGGAAAGACATATTCATTAAGGGGATTGCGGGCGGATCCATGTACGAAAAGGAATTCCCCGGAGCGGTGGGTGCGGGGGCGTTCCCCCAGGTATTCCCAACGTGCTTCGTTATCTTTTGGATCACCGGTTTCCAACTGTCGGCGAGTCCAGAAGATGGCTCGTTCAGCGCCGGCGTTAAAGCCCTCGGGATCGAACAAGGCCCCCTGGTCGTGGTTGCCCAGCAGGCAGACCTGGCATTCCTTCATGACGACGTCGATACATTCGCGCGGATTGGGGCCATACCCCACAACGTCGCCGAGGCAGATCACGTCGTTAATGTCCTGGCGTCGAATGTCCGCAAGAACCGTTTCCAGGGCTTCGAGATTGCCGTGAATGTCACTGATGATAGCGCGCAAGGTCAACGTTCCCTGGTTGGATCCCAACTCTCCGGCCACCGGTTCTCGACCTCATCGGAGGGAGACTTTCCGGACGACCGGCTGGTCAGCAATTATTTTCTGCAAGCTGTCAGTGTAATTGAAGTTGCGCCGAACCGTCAAGCACAGCAAGAGGCCATAACCGCTGAATCCGTTTGAATTTCGGCAGAATCGAAGTTCAGGCGGGCTTTTCGCCGCCGGGAAATTGTGCCTGAGGCTGGATGGCGCTCACCTGGAGAATGTTTCCGGTCAGTTGAGGAACTGCCCTTAACAGGTATTCTGACAGGGAGGGAGCGGAGGCAAACTGGTCTTTCATCAGATGACGAGTATGCGTATGCCGTTCAGGGGCAAATGGACTACCGGGGAGAGGGGAACGATCTCAAATGGGACGCTGGCCGCAACAAAGCCGTTCGACACTGGTGACATTCGTGCTGATGTTTCTGCTGTTTCCACTGCTGTGTTGGTTGACTTGGTTGTACGTCCGGGGATGATGGGACAACTCGTTGCTCCGCCCGTGTCGCGGAGTGGGATCGGAACGGAAATCCCTCTCATAGTCATCACCGGGAGTTTGTCGTGGCCGCAGGTTCAAAAGCCTCGTTGTTTCTTATCTTTCTGACGGTCTTCATCGATCTCCTGGGTTTCGGCATCGTTCTCCCGCTTCTCCCCCGCTATGGCGCAGCATTTCAAGATCGAAGGGGTCTGGCATTGGGGGCGTTGATGGCCTCCTTCTCGCTGATGCAGTTCCTGTTCGCTCCGGTCTGGGGGCATATCTCGGATCGAATCGGGCGGCGTCCGGTGCTGTTGATTGGTCTGGCTGGTTCCACGTTGTTCTATGGCCTGTTCGGGTATGCGACATCGCTGGGAGCGACCGGCCAGTTACTGGGGCTATCGATCGTTCCGTGGTTGTTCATTACACGCATAGGAGCGGGGATTGCCGGTGCGACGATTCCCACGGCGCAGGCGTATATCGCGGACATCACTGGCCCGGAGAAACGGGCTAAAGGGATGGCATTGATTGGTGCGGCGTTCGGGCTGGGCTTCACGTTCGGTCCGGTCCTGGGGGCGTTTTTCGTGCCTGAGGAAAAATCTCAGAACATCATTCCGAGCGCTGCGCCGGGCTATGTGGCATCGGCATTGTCAGGGATGGCATTGCTGCTGGCGATTTTCAAACTGAGAGAATCTTGGACTCCTGGAGCCGCTACGGCGGTTCGCCGCTCTCATCCCTGGGCGGGTGTGACTGCCGCGCTTTCCAATGTGGCGATCCTGCAGTTACTCACTGCAATGTTCGTAACCACATTCGCGTTTTCCCAATTTGAAAGCACCCTTTCCCTGCTCACGGCCGCATTGAATTTCACGGATCGCGGCAACTTCTACGTGTTCGCCTACATCGGCCTGATTCTTACGTTGAATCAGGGGTTGGTCGTCCGTCCTCTCGTTTCAAGAGTCGGCGAACGGAATATGGGGATCTTCGGGACGATTCTGATGACGATCGGGCTGTTTGCCCTGGGCTGGTATTCCGTCCATCCGAATTCGGAACGATTGTTGTACATCCTGCTTCCAATTGTGACGGTCGGTTTTTCCTGCCTGAACCCGTGCCTGCAGGCGCTATTGTCGCGGAATGCTTCCCAATCGGCCCAAGGGGAGATCTTGGGGTTAGGTCAGAGCATGGCGGCGCTGGCCCGGATTGCCGGCCCCGTCGTTGGGCTGACGCTCCTGAAATACCGGGTGGATTACCCTTATCTTCTGGGTGGAGGGTTGATGTTTATCGGGATCTTCATGGTTTCGCTGCTGCGGCCCCCCAAGAATGTTGCGTCTACGGCCGGCACGGAGCCCCCGCTGGGGCATTAAAAACGCTCTTCCGGGAATCGTTCCCGTGCTGCTATATTTCCCCCGGAATGTTTCAGGGAGGAAAGAGGCATGGACAACCGACGCGGACGAAACCCGGAACACGAACCGCCCGACTCCCCTGCCCCGCAGGACGGGGAAGAGTCTCTCTCCGGAGAGGATCTGGAAGCGGCGTACCTCCGGGCGTTGGAAGCGCTTGATGCGGCGGAATCCCAGGCGGTCGAAGAGTCGCTTCCCGCGATGGAATCCGAGCCGAGTGCCGAGGAGGCCCCTCAGGAAGCGGACGCTGCCGCTGTGGAAGAGTCTGAAGACGAGGAAGAGCAACGGCTCGTCAGTCCGAGGCAGGTGATCGCAGCGGCGTTATTTGTCGGTGGGTCGCCGTTGACGGGGAAGAAACTGGCGGGGCTGTTCGACGCGCATGTCGATCATGCAGAGATTGAAACCCAGATCGACGAATTGAACGCACAGTTTCAAGAGCAGAACCGGCCTTATGAAATCCGGCTGGGAGAGGGTGGCTACCGGATGGCATTGCGGGCGGAGTTTGAACCGCTGCGCAACAAGGTTTATGGAGTGGGTCCGCGCGAGGTGAAGCTGTCTCAAGATTCCCTGGAGGTGCTGGCGTTGATTGCCTACCAACAGCCTCTCTCCCATAAACAACTTCTGTTGAGCGGTAAAAAGAACGTGGGAAGCCTGGTTCGGGGCCTGATCCGGCGGGAACTGGTGGGGATCGAGCGAGTGTCGGGTGCGGCGGACGGGGTGGAGTACCATACGACGCCCCGTTTTCTGTCGCTGTTCGGACTGTCGGGAGTCGATGAATTGCCGCAGATCGACGATCTGGCGTTGCGATAACGACAACTGGTCCTCTCGCTGCGGCCTGATTTGCTGCACCCTTGACGGCTTGAGGGGCCGCACTATAGTAGATTTCTGTTGAAAAACGGCTTCAGCCGAAGTGGCGGAATGGCAGACGCGACGGATTCAAAATCCGTTATCCGTAAAGGGTGTGAGGGTTCGACTCCCTCCTTCGGCATTTTTCGAGACCTCAGCAGGTGAGATCACTGGCTGAGGTCTTTTTTTATGGACTTTTCCAATTCGCCAAAACTCCTTTCTCCGTGTCCCAAGTTCAAAAAGTTGTTGAACAAGGCATTCGGGAGCTATTAGGATCAGGAAATGGTCCGCCCGGTGTTCCCGCGTTCTGGAGCCGGATGTCGCCGTTTCCCACCCGTCCCGTGAGGTGCCTCATGCCTACCACCTTGACACGTTTTCTGCGTTCCATCACTTCCGGTTCCCGCTTCGACAAACGCCGTGCGCGACAGACATTCGGCCCAGTGGAATCGTGCGAGCTGCGGGTTCTGCCTGCCACGATGCTGGGGACGTGGAACCTGCACCTGATTCCTCCCCAGACACCACCGGAGGGGGACAGCGGCACCTATGAACTCACGCTGCAGGTTGCATCCAGCAGCTTCAAGAAGAACGGCCATGCCAAGAAGCCTGACATTTTCGGAACGATTGACCTGCCCGGCATTGGGAAGGCGGCACTCTCCAATATCAAGCTGAAGTTCGATTCGTTTGATACATCGCCGGGGATCGCCGCGAAACATGGTGGCGAAAACGAGCCTCACAAGGGAGGAGCAACGCAGCAACCGCAGTTGAAGGCGAGGGTCAATTCGGGAGACGTGAGCAGCAAAGTGATTGCCAAGCTTTCCAAAGCGACGGGGGAAGACCCGGAGACACTGAAGGCGGACCTGATCAAGACGTTCGACAACCTCACCAAGCCGACGGATTATCACATGGAGGGAACGCGGGCTTCCTCGCCTCCGTGAAATCACTGCATACCAACGCAAAAGCCCACCACGGTACGAATGCCGCGGTGGGCTTTTATTGTCTGGGTTGATGAAAGAAAAGAGAGGCGAGCCCGTCTCACACAAGGGGCGCGGGTGAATGAATGGGCATCATTCAGACGCGGCCGCTGATGTATTCCTGCAGGAGGAAGATGCTTTGCTCCTGGGAGGAGTGGAGATCCGCATTGAGGTCCCCCATGGAGATCAGCCCCATCAGTTGCCCGTCTTCATCGGCCACCGGAAGGTGGCGGATGCGTCTGTCCCGCATGGCCCCGCGGGCTTCATCGGTCGTGGTGTCGAGAGAACAGCAGACGACGTTGGCGGTCATCGCATCGCCGACGAGCGTTTGCAAGGGGCTGCGCTGTTCCGCCACAACGCGACGGAGGACGTCTCGCTCGGTAAAAATCCCGACGACTTGCCCTTCGTGTTCGACGACCAGTGCCCCGATGTTATGCTCGCGCATCATGCGGGCCCCCTCGAACACGGTTGAGGTAGGTGAGATCGTCCAGACAGTGCCATTCTTACGCTGTAAGAGATCGGAAATACGAGCCATGACGTGGTCCTCCTGGTGACGAGGGTGGACGAGTACGAGATGTGGTCGCCGCGTGGAAAGAAAGTGCGGCAGAAGTGGTCCTTGCATGCTAACCGGGGAAATTGAGGGTGTACACAAAATTCCCGTGAGGAGATGAAAGCCCCCCGGGTAAAATCGTCCTGTTTTCAGGCCATTTGGCGATGACGGAAGGAGCGGTAAGACGTATAGTACATTTCCCATTCGTGCCTCTCTCTCAGGGAATTCCCCGATTTTCAAAGGGTTCAACCGTGATCCGATTCGCCGCCGTTGCCCCCGCTGCATGGGCCTGCCTGCTGGTTGCGGGATTATCCGATCTCTGTCCGGCCCAGGTTGGCCTGGCCCAGGTCAATTCCAGTGCGGGGGCCGGGAACACCTACTATGTGGAGTTGGGTGTGGTCGTGGTGTTTGCGGGGCTGGCGATTTTCGCCGTGTGCCGGGGGACCCGCCGGCAATAGGGCTGACTGCGTGGCTGTCTGGTCGTGGATGGGGGGCTTCTTCCAAGGGTTGACGGAACAACGGGGAGTCTGGGGAAGGAACGACGGAAATCCCCAAAATCCTTGGGCTTGGGGCCAAAATTGGGATTGAATTCCCGGGCTTTCAAATTTTAGAATAAAAACATCAACATCAGTTGAAACCTGATGTTCCCGCCTTGAGAATTGTGCCGGACAATGAGGTCCGCGACGCCACGGTTTGGATGCCCCCGCCCAGACTCCCGCCGAAAATTTCTCGCCATGCCTATTCGTCGTTGTTGTCTGCTGCTGTCTGCGTTCGTGCTGTTGATCATCAGTTGCTTCGCCCAAGGATTCGAACCGATCAAGGGTGAGGAAGCGCATCAACTGGCTGCCCGGATGATCAAGCAGGCGGAAGCTGCGAAGCTGTTTCTGCTGCCCTGGAAGCCGGCGTCGGCAGAAGCGGACGGTTTGAGCGCCAAGGGCCCGGAACGGCTGATCGTGGTTCCGCGTGAAGCCTTGAAGGAAAACGCGGTTGATCCCGCCGTGAAAACGGAAGAGGGCGCGATCCTGGGGTGCATTTTCGTCCCGGTGCGGTTCCAACCGATGGTCAACGACAAGAAGGTCGATACCGCGCGGCTGCCGGTCTTGAGACCGCGGTGCCGATGGGAAAGACAAGGGAATGCCTGTGCACCACCGCAACTGGCGATCAAGCTGCGGAACAAGGATGACTGGCGTCTGCTGGTGTATGGGAAGAAAAGACGCCGCTGCTGGAAGCCGCACAGGCGGTCGACCGTCAGCGGAAACCTCCTGCAGATCACCGGGAAGAATGGGAGACAGTGCAACTGCGTGCAGGTGTTCATGGAAAGTACGAATAGGCGTTTGCCGTACTGGTTCTCCCAGTACTCTGAATGTGGTCACCAACCGCATGTTGCGAGGTGTGGTCCCCTGCCCTCTGGATGGATGATTCCGTGAGTGGGGCATTTTCAGCGGGCCGACGCTAAACTGGGCTACTAAACGGCGCGACACGTTCGTCGGCCGGAGACCGTTCCTGCGTGGGATTGCCAGCGATGTCCGACCTGACCCGTATCAGCATTTCATTGGAAGAATCGCTGCTGGAACAGTTCGACGAGATGAACGCCGGGAAGGGTTATGCATTTGAAAGCAGGCGGTTGAGATCTGATCCGGGACCGATTGATGGCGCGTGAGCTGGCCACTTCCGGCGGGGAACAAGTGGCAGTGCTCAGCCTGGTGTATTATCCGCGCCGCGAATTGAAATTTGCTTCCGATGGACAAGCAGCACGAACACCACGACCTGACGGTCTCCACCATGCACGTCCACATGGATGAACATACTTGCCTGGAAGTGACGATTCTCCGCGGGCCGGGAAAACAAATTCGGCGGCTGGGGGAAGAACTGATCTCCACGAAGGGGGTCATTCACGGCGAGATCACCTTCGCAGCGGCCCAGTCCTCGCTGCAGCGACTGAACCCGTCTCACCGGCACGACCATGATCACGGCTGAATGTGCCGTCGTTGCGAGGAGCTTCTCTTGACACCCGGTGATAACTTCGCAAGCTGTTAAAAACCGGCGGGCAACGCGTTGCGGTCAACTGGTCGCGAAGGTTCATCAGCAAGGAGTGGCTAGAGTGGTCAAAGAACTGGTTGCAGGGATCCATCACTTCCGGACACAGGCCTTTCGGGTGCACCAGGCGTTGTTTGAGGAGCTGGCCCATGGTCAAAACCCGGACACGCTGTTCATTACCTGCTCCGATTCCCGTATCGATCCCAACCTGCTGACGAATGCGAAGCCGGGTTCGCTGTTCGTGCTTCGCAATGCGGGGAACATCATCCCTGCATATGCGGGGAATTCGGGTGCGGAGATTGCGGCGATCGAGTTCGCCGTTGTGGGGCTGAAGGTCTCGGACATCGTGGTTTGCGGGCATTCCCACTGTGGGGCGATGAAGGGACTGCTGCATCCCGAGGCGCTGACCGAAATGCCCAGCGTCGCGGACTGGCTCAAGCATTCTGAAGCGACGCGGCGGATTGTCCGCTCCAAGTACAAGACCCTGCACGGTGAGGACCTGCTGGGTGTCTGCACGGAGGAAAATGTGCTGGTCCAGATCGAAAACCTGCAGACGCACCCAGCCGTCGCGGTGGCGCTGGCGGAGGGTAAGCTGAGCCTGCACGCGTGGCTGTATGAAATTGAGTCGGGAATCGTCTACAGCTACGATCCCGCGGTTGCCCAGTTTGTGCCGCTCACCGACAGTCCGCCGGAGTCCTCGGGGCGGCTGAGAACGGCGATGATCGACATGGGAGACGCCCGCTGGAACCTCTCTGACTGAGATGGCGGTGCGGGCGTTCTCAATTTTGAAAAATGTGAAGTTTTCGCGGCGAAATGGCCGATGGAAGGCGGGTTGAGTGGAGTTGTGTTGAAGGGGAAAGTTGCTATAATTTTGCCTCACCTTCCCCGATAGCTCAATCGGTAGAGCGAGCGGCTGTTAACCGCTAGGTTCAAGGTTCGAGTCCTTGTCGGGGAGCCGAAGAAAACGGAGGAGCGATGCCGCTCCCGTGTGGTTTACAGAGAAAGGCCGAGAGTTCACGCTCTCGGCCTTTTGTCTTTTCCGCAGTTCTGGCAAGAACTTGCGTTGATGTGAGCACCGGCTGGTTTGCTGCGAGGTGTGCTGGCTGGCAGCTTGATCCCCCATTCTGAACGTAAAAATGTCTCTTTGTTTGAGAGAGTCTCGGAGTCTCTGGGCGGCAATACCGGGTGGTTAACAGATCAAATTCGCCCTTGCGGACGAATCGTCTGCGCTTCAATGTTGACTCGATCTCTCGATACGAAATCAAGACAAACCTTCAGGCCCTTCACGGGTGAGTATCGCGAATGTGCCAAGTGGGTGTATTCGTCACGCTCGTCGAAATCCGGACTTTGGGAAACGCGTTTGTCTTACACTCATCAGAAAAGAGTTTACGGAGAGGCATGCCATGATGCCTCAGAATCACCAGCGACACTGCCAATCTCTTCCCATCTTTGCCGCGCCCCGCAGACGCTTAATGCAAAATCGAGCAGTTGCTCGGCGAAAGCAGGATCAGAGAGGCGTTTGGAGGCGGCCAAGTAGGCCTCTTCCAGCGCGCATTCCGCCCGCTCGATGTGATCCAAGTAGCTGAGATCGGCGTCCTCTTCCAAGCTGCTGAAAGCCAGCAACCAGTGAGATCGTATTTCGGCACAGGAAAACTCCGAGCGGGCGCCCTGGAGACCAAATGGGTGAAACCGCATTTCGAGGGCGTGGCCATGCGCCCATCGCTGCCGGAGGACTACCTGAGCAAATTCCCGAACCTCCTCAGAAGTCGACCGCTCGGCAATCTCTTCGTAGCCGCCGAGACTCGACAGGCACAATTTTAACAGATCTCGCGCAATCGCCTCATCGTTCGAATTACGAGCACGTCGCACTGCTCGTCGCGGGGCCAATTCCACCGTGGTGACGTCGTTCCAACTCAACTGATCGTGCGGCTCATGGTGAGATTGGAGAGTGTGTATGTGTGCGATCATGGAGATGTTCCTGACTTTGGAGGTGCTTTTATTTACTGCTCGGCTCCTTATTGAAGCGATTCCCCGTTTCGCAAGATCCGTGCCGTCACCGGAAGCGACCACTTTTATTCGGAGACTGCGAATGACCTTCCGTATCAGCAGCATTTTTTGACAGCCAGGCAACCAGCCTGATCGCACATCCTCCAGACATTGAGTTCCTCATTCCATGTGAGGATGGACCAACTTCCCCGCAAGTCGGCCGTTAATGCCTCTTTCCTCGAACAAAATGGGGGCGAACTTCAGTGGAGACCATTCTCAAGCCTGTTTTACGGCATATCCTTTGCGTTCCCACCTTCCACATTGCTCGACAACAGGAAACCTGTGGAAAAGGACAACGATGTCTGAGGTGTTGGCAAATCTCGATCCTCCTCTGCGCGGGGAGCCATTCAGCGCGGAACACTTATGGTTACATGCGGAAGAGCTCGCCTCAAAGCACTCCGTCTCGGACAGAGCGGAAGGGAAAGTCCGTTTTGCCGAGCGTTTTGAAGAGAATTGCCGCTACATATCCCTGACCTATCGCACGATCACCCAGGCAGTTCATAACGGCGACCCGCTGACCTCCGATGCCGAATGGATTCTCGACAACTATTACATTATTGAAGAGCAACTTCGCGAGATACATGAAGATCTGCCGCAGCAGTATTACAGGGAACTTCCCAAGCTCACTTCCGGTCAATGGGCTGGTTTTCCTCGCGTCTACGATCTTGCCCACGAACTGATCATCCACACGGACAGCAGCCTGGACGAAGAATTAATCAGTGGTTTCGTCGCTGCTTACCAGCGCATCACCCCATTGACCACAGGGGAATTGTGGGCCGTTCCGATCATGCTGCGGCTGGTCCTGGTGGAAAATCTTCGCCGTCTCTGTTCGCACGTCCTGGCCGTTCGGCAGCATCGCGAAAAAGCTCGAGGACTTCTCGGCCAGTGGGAACAGAACCGTCCGAATCCCGGTTCGCATGCTCACCTGATGGATTCCCCCAGCCTGATCATGCAACTCATCGAATGTCTGCGTGACCCCCACAATCAGCCCTACAATTTCACCCTGCAGGATCTGATTCATTGGTTTGGGCATGATCAACAAGCGATCGACGACTGCATCCGTTGCGAACAACACCGACTGGCCGCCAACCAGGTTTCCATCGGAAACCTGATCACCAGCATGCGGCTGCTGACCGCCCTCGACTGGACTCTCTTCTTTGAAAGAGTGAGTCTCGTCGAACCGATATTGCGTCAGGATCCTGCGCACATCTACAGTCATATGGACTTTGCGACGCGGGACCATTACCGACATCAGATTGAGGAAATTGCGAAACGGGGCAAGCTCCCCGAAACAATCGTCGCAGGGGAGGCCATCGATCTCGCGTTGGAAGCAGAGCGGAGCGAGACCCAGGATCCTCGTGCGCGGCATGTCGGGTTTTACCTGATTGGGTCAGGTCGCATTCAACTGGAACACCGTCTCAAGGTCAGTCCCAAGCTGCATTGGCGGATTGTCCGGATGGTGAAAGGGTCCGCGACCACTTTGTATCTCGGTGGCATCGGGTTGGGAACAGCGATCGGTGTGTGGGGAGTGGGAGCCTTGCTCCACAGTTTGGGCGCATCGCTCCCCGTCACTCTGGCTCTCAGCCTCCTGGGGCTGATTCCCGTAAGTGAAGTCGTTCTGGCGGTACTGAACATACTGGTGACCAACCTGCTGCGCCCGGCCTCGCTCCCCAAGATTGAGTTCACCACTCGCATTCCGACTCACTACCAAACGCTGATCGCGATTCCGAGCATGCTGACAAGCCGGGGTGGGGTCGCATCACTTCTGCAGCGCATTGAAATTCACTATCTCAGCAATCCGGAAGAAGGGCTCGCGTTTGCATTGGTCACTGACTTCGCCGATGCGCCGAAGCCCGAGATGCCAGAAGACGCTGCTCTTCTGCAACAGGCTCGCGCAGGAATCGACGAATTAAACGCCCGTTATCCCAGCAATGCCGGCAAGAGATTCTTCCTCCTCCATCGAAAACGCACCTGGAATGCAGCGGATGGGGTCTGGATGGGATGGGAACGTAAACGGGGAAAGCTCGTCGAACTGAACCGACTTCTTCGAAGTCAGACACCAACCACATATATCACGGCTGATGACCTGGTCGATCACCTCCCTAAGGTCAAGTATGTCATTACTCTCGACACGGATACCCGGTTGCCATTGGGAACCGCAAAACGGCTCGTCGGCACGATGGCCCACCCTCTTAACCGGGCAATTCTCGATCGAGAACAAGGACGCATCATCCACGGCTATGGAATCCTGCAGCCCCGGATCACCGTCAGTCTCGACAGCGCGGCAAAATCGATCTTTTCGAGATTCTGCGCCAACAGCCCGGGCCTGGACCCGTATTCCACAGCCGTCAGCGACGTCTACCAGGACCTCTTTGAGGAAGGGAGTTACACGGGAAAAGGAATCTATGACGTCGATGTCTTTTATAACTGCGTCGATGACGCCTTTCCTGAGAATCACATCCTGAGCCATGACCTGATCGAAGGATGTTTCGCCCGCGCGGGATTGATCACTGATGTTGAATTCTTCGACGATTTTCCGACTCGCTACGATGCTGATGCGCGTCGCCAGCACCGCTGGGTCCGAGGTGATTGGCAATTGCTCCCCTGGCTGATGCCGAGTATCCCCTCGGCCCTTGGACCAAAGAGCAATCCGCTCAGTCTCATGTGTCGCTGGAAGATTTTTGAAAATCTCCGCCGCAGCCTGTTGTTTCCAACGCTTCTCCTCTTTGTCCTCGCAGGCTGGCTGACGCTGAACCCGAGCGTTGCCATGACGGCCAGCGGGATTACGCTTTTCATCCTTGCAATGCCTTTACTGGCACAGACATTCTCCACCCTGCGACATAAACCTTATCCCCTCACCTGGAGCCGTTACCTGGGGGATTCGGTGACCGACCTGGGACGCACCGCCGTGCAATGCGGGCTCAGTCTGGCATTCATTCCTTACAAGGCATACCTGATGGCTGACGCCATCGGCCGAACCTTGTACCGCCTGTTCATCTCCCGGAGACATCTGCTCGAGTGGGAATCCGCCGATGCCACCGAGCGAAGGCTAAGTTCCAGCCCTTCCGCCTCCTTCATCAACATGAGTTGGGTTTCCGCCTTCTCCATGCTCCTGGTCGCGTTTCTGCCTGCCGGAGTTCTGGTTGGTGCATTGCCCGTCCTGCTCGCGTGGACGTGTTCACCACTCATCGGCTACTGGATCAGCAAAACGCTGCCTTCCACATTGACGCCTTTGAGCGAATCCGACCGGGCTGAGCTGCGCATGATCGCCCGCAAGACGTGGGCATTTTTTGAAAGGTTCGTGGGCGAAGAGGATCACTGGCTGCCTCCGGATAATTATCAGGAATATCCCGGAGACAAGATCGCTCATCGTCTTTCTCCCACCAACGAAGGCTTATATGTCATCTCCACTCTCGCCGCGCATGATTTTGGATTTGTTTCCCTGGGAGAAATGACCGAGCGACTGGAGAAGAATCTTGCGTCCCTGGACCAACTCGATCGACATTTTGGTCATTTCTACAACTGGTACGACACCACAACCCTCAAGCCTCTGTATCCGCGCTATGTCTCCACCGCGGATAGCGGCAATCTGGCAGTCTGCCTCCTGACTGCTCACCAGGGGGTGCAGGAGGTTACAAAGCAACTCCTGCTCTCTCCCCGTTTGATTACCGGTTTGCAGGACACCCTGAACGTCATCGAGAAAACGAATTCTAAACGCAAGTGGCATACGCTCTCCCGACACGACGCCGAATGGCTGGAACTGGAGGAGTCTCTTGCTCAACTACGTCGACCAACGTCCGCGGTCCCCAAAGACCTCAGCGAATGGGCACAGTTCTTCGAACAGGTACTATCGATCAAGGCTCCGCTTTCCCGCCAGATCCAGAACGTTCAGAAATATGCCGGTCTGCGGGAAACCGCTTACTCCACGGTATTGAGCCTGCTGGTATCCCAGTTAGAGGGCTTGCAGTGGAGTTACGATCACTTATTCCCGTGGCTGGCACCACTGGCAACCGGCCGGACAAACACCTCGACAGGAGAGGATCTGCTTGCCGCCATCAAGACCGAAATGGAAGCGCCATTGACGTTGAAGCGCCTGGTCGCGCTTCCGGAGCTTTTGACGTCTCATGTGAATCGAATTCCGCCAACGCCGGAATTGGACCGCTTTGTGGAAATGCTCCAGAAAGCCGCAGGCAATGCCCACGATCTTGAACGTCGCCTGGACTATCTCAGTGACCGCTACGAGTCGCTCGCAATGGAGATGGACTTCCGCACGGTTTATAATCCCCAGCGCCGTCTTTTTTCCGTGGGGTACAACAAGGAAGATGCCCGCCTCGACCGTTCCCATTACGATCTCCTCGCATCTGAATCCCGCCTGGCAAGCCTAGTGGCTATTGCGAAGGGAGACGTCGAACATCGCCATTGGTTCCAGTTGGGGCGAACTCTCACCGTAACCTGCGGGGAAAAATCGCTCCTTTCCTGGGGAGGGACGATGTTTGAGTTCCTCATGCCCCCACTGTTCATGAAAGACTATCCCGGTTCGCTCCTGGAAACGAGTTGCCGTGCCGCAGTCAAACGTCAAATCGAGTACGGTCGTCAACGCAAAGTCCCGTGGGGCATTTCTGAATCAGCTTTCGGTGCTGTCGCGACAAATTCGGATTACCACTATCAGTCTTTCGGGGTTCCCGGCCTGGGGCTGAAACGGGGTCTCGCGAATGACCTTGTGATTTCTCCTTACTCAACGGGACTTGCCACGTTGATCGATCCCGTCGCAGCCCTCGAAAACTTCCGTGTCCTGACTTCCGAGGGGGCGGAAGGACTCTGGGGGTATTACGATGCCATCGACTACACCCCGGAGCGGGTTCCCGCGGGCGAGCGTCGGATCGTGGTTCAGAATTATCTCGCGCACCACCACGGGATGACTTTGGCCGCCTTGGCGAACTGCCTACTTAATAACTGGGTTCACGATCGCTTCCAGAAACAACCTTTGGCCCGCGCCATCGAAGTTCTGTTGCAGGAGCGGATCCCCGTCTCCGTACTTGAATTCCAACCTCAGGCGGATGAAGCCCCCGTCCTCCCGGTTCTTCCCGAAGTTCCCGGCCCGATCAGTCGCCGTCTTTCCACGTATGCCACTGCCCGGCCGAGGACCCATCTCCTCTCCAACGGCCAATACAACGTCATGGTGACGAACTCCGGTTCGGGTTACAGCCGTTGTGGCAACACCGCCATGACGCGCTGGATTTCCGATCCCACGCGCGATGACTGCGGGCAGTACATTTACCTTCGCCGTCTGGACGCCCCCGGCATCTGGTCCGCCGGTTATCAGCCTACTCAGACCATTCCAACCGCATATGAAGTCACGTACTCCATCGATAAGGCGGAATTCCGTCGTCGTGACGGCGACCTGGAAACTTTATTGGAAGTTGCCGTCTCTCCGGAAAACAATGCTGAAATCCGACACGTCACGGTCACCAATCACAGCCGCCGTGCCGTAACCGTCGAAGTCACGAGTTACGCGGAGATTGTCCTGACGGATGCGAATGCCGACCTGGCGCATCCCGCCTTCAGCAAGCTCTTTGTTGAGACTGAATACTTGCCGGAATACCGCGCCCTGCTCGCCCGTCGTCGCCCGCGCGACACCACTCAGCAACCTGCGTGGGCCGTGCATGTGATCGCCGGCAACCACGTGGCCGATCACTCGATCCAGTTCGAGACCGACCGTGAACAATTTATCGGACGATGCCGCACACTGGTCTCACCCGCTGCGCTCGATCCGGGGGCAAAACTGTCCGGCTCGACCGGTCCGGTCCTGGATCCGATCTTCAGCTTGCGGCATCAATTCCAAATACCGCCGGGCGAAAGTATGAGTGTCGCTTTCGTGACCGCTCATGCCGAGACGCGGGAAGCAGCCATCCATTTGGCCGATCAATATCACGATTCCCGTTCCGTCCAGCGTACGTTTGAAATGGCCTGGGCTCAGTGTCAGGTCGAACTGCGACATCTGCAGATTTCACCTGCGGGAATGCACCTCTACCAGCGAGTCGCGTCGGCCATTCTCTACCCGGATCCTGCCTGGCGCTCCACTGCGGAAGTGCTGCAGAAGAATCGCCGGAGTCAAAGTGCCCTTTGGAAATACGGTATTTCCGGCGATCTCCCGATCGTCCTACTCCGGGTTTCGAAGCCGGAACAACGCGTCCTTCTGCGAGAGCTCCTCTCCGCGCACGAGTTCTGGCATTCCCACGGCTTGAAGGTCGATCTGGTCGTCCTCAACGAATATCCCGTCGAATACTTCGATGGTGTTCACCAGCAACTACAGGAAATCATCCAGGGGACGCGCATCGTTCCGAATAAGCCCGGAGGGATCTTCCTCCTCAAAAATTCCTTTGTGGATGAGGAAGATCGGAACCTGCTTGACTCGATTGCCTCCGTGGTACTGACCGGCGACCGGGGAGGTCTTCTCAAGCAAGTCGAGAACCAACCCCGGAATGTCCGTAGTATCGACCGGCTTCCCGTACACGGCGTCAAAGTCGCACCTACGACCAGTCCGGAGGAAAATACTCCCGCCAGGCCCGGCAACGATTTAACCTTCTCCAATCAATTCGGCGGATTCAGCCCGGACGGACGGGAATATATCGTTCGTCTGGCCGGTAAAACAACCACTCCTGCCCCGTGGTCGAATATCATCGCCAATGAAAAGTTCGGTTTCCTCGTCACTGAATCGGGAGGGGGCTACACCTGGTCCGGAAACAGTCGTGAGAACAAACTGACAAACTGGTGCAATGATCCCATTGGAGACACTCCTGGCGAGATCCTCTATCTCCGCGATGAGGAAACCGGCGAAGTCTGGACGACCACTCCCAATCCCATCCGTGACTCTTCGGAATACTCAGTACACCACGGCCGAGGGTATTCCCGATTTGTTCACAAGTCTCACGACGTGAGCCAGGAACTTCTGCTTTCGGTTGCCCCGGAAGATCCTGTGAAATTCATCTGCCTGAAAATCACAAATGACAGCAGCCGTCCTCGCAGAATCTCCGCGACTTATTACCTGGAGTGGATACTGGGAGTGAACAGGAGTCAGACGCAAATGCATGTCTGGACCTCCTGGGATTCCGATCTTCAGATTCTCTCCGCCTATAACTTCTACCCTGAAGACCGCCCGAAAAACCAGATTGCGTTCCTGAAGGTCCTGGGGAAGGCCTCCTCTTTTACGGGGGATCGTTCGGAATTCCTGGGAAGAAATGGCACCTACCGCAATCCGGACGCACTCACTCGCGTGGAGCTTTCGACACGGACCGGCGCGGGAATCGACCCGTGTGGTGCCCTGCAGACGAAACTCAGCCTCGCCCCTGGCGAAACTCTGGATGTGGTGTTTCTGCTCGGTACTGCCGACGGAGAACCGGCCTTGAAGGCACTTTTGGAGAAATACTCGACTCCGCAGGCGGTTCACGATGCCTGCCAAAAGACGCGCGATTTCTGGGATCAGACCTTGCAGGCAATCACGCTGAAAACCCCCGATCCTGCACTGGACCTGCTGGTCAATCACTGGCTTCTCTATCAAGTGCTGTGCTGTCGCATCTGGGGACGTTCCGCCTTCTACCAATCCGGTGGGGCCTATGGTTTCCGGGATCAACTGCAGGATGTCATGGCCCTCGTCTATACACGCCCCGAGGAGGCCCGAAAACAAATCCTGCGAGCTGCCTCGAGGCAATTCGAGGAGGGAGACGTCCAACACTGGTGGCATCCTCCCAGCGGACGAGGTGTCCGGACGAAGTTCTCTGATGATTACCTCTGGCTTCCCTTCGTAACCTGCCACTACGTCTTCACAACAGGCGACCAGGGAATTCTCGAGGAAAAGATTTCCTACCTGCGGTCTGCAGTCCTGGGAGAGAAAGAAGAAGAGCGATACGAGCATCCTCAGATTTCTCCCGTCACCGAGACACTTTACCAGCACTGCACCCGCGCGCTGGATCACTCCCGACGTTATGGCGAACACGGCATACCCCTGATGGGGGGCGGTGACTGGAACGACGGCATGAATAAAGTCGGCATCGAAGGAAAGGGAGAAAGCGTCTGGCTGGGTTGGTTCCTCATTACCGCCCTGCGACATTTCTCCACACTTGCCGAAAGGAGAGATGATCAGGAACGCGTCACAGCGTGTCAGGAAGAAGCCGATAAGATCCTGCAGGCTCTAGAATCGGAAGCGTGGGACGGCCAATGGTATCGCCGTGCCTTTTTCGACGATGGAGCTCCCCTCGGCTCCGCACAGAACGATGAATGCCAGATCGACTCCATCGCCCAGTCCTGGTCGGTTGTCGCTGGAGCGAACCATGAGCGCAGCCGCCTGGCCATGGAGCAGGTCTATTCCCGACTGGTGAAACTTCAAGAGAGTTTGATTCTGCTATTTACGCCCCCCTTCAACCACTCGGCTCTCAATCCGGGATATGTCAAAGGTTATCTCCCAGGTATCCGTGAAAACGGCGGACAGTACACGCACGCCGCTTTGTGGACCGTTCTCGGAGCGACTCTGTTGAAACAAGGGACGAAAGCCGTCGAACTTTTTGATCTCCTCAATCCAGTTTTACTTTCGACACCTGATCACATTTCCACATATCGTGGAGAACCCTATGTCGTGGCGGCGGACGTCTATGGCGAACCGCCCCACGTCGGACGGGCGGGCTGGACCTGGTATACCGGTTCCGCCTCGTGGATGTATCGCGTCGCCGTCGAATCAATTGCCGGGATCCAAATCCGCGGCGATACACTGACTCTCATACCTTGCATTCCTGCAGATTGGCCCGGCTTTGAAATAACCCTGAAACGTGGCCAAACGAGCTGGAGGATTTTGATCCAGAATCCTGATCGCCGCGAATCCGGGATCCGCCAGGTCTCGCTCAATGGGCAACCGTTAACAGCTCTGGAAATCCCGTTGACCAACGACGGCAAGACACATCAGATTGAAGCCGTGATGTAATGCCCGAGCGGGTGAGACACCTTCGAAAAGGAACTTACGAAACAAAAATATGTCAAGAACGACTTCGTTCCCGGATATTTGTTTATCGCGTGGGGTGAGCCCACAAATCGGATTGCTCCGCTGATTCGCATTAACGCGGCAAGACACGCGGACGCTTCGTCGACAACAGTGCCGTCAATTTCCGTTCCACCAATTGCCCGGGCTTCATTTCTCCGCGACGATCGACAACCAGGATTTCTTCGGGACTCAGACGGATTGACGGCCCTTCGCGGCTGCATCTTCTCCTGCAATTCTGCAAACGTAGGCATTAGTTCCACTCCTTAAGTTATCGCAACCATGTTGCGGTCCGTTCCGTTGATCGAAACGGGTGACCCTGAAGGCAAGCTGCCGGTATAGCTCCTCGAGTGGAAGAATACGTTCCGAGATAAATTCCGGCTGCAACGGTTTAAGGGACGAAGCAGAGACTGGGAATCAAAGTCTGCAACGCGTCTTGAAATGAATCTTCCGCGAAATGTGTTATTTTCCAGGGAGGATACGATCGAGGATCCCCCGGAACCCCGTTGCCCCATTGAAATGGGCGAGCAAAATCACCTCGTTTTCCAATGACGGGTTCAGATTTTTATTTTCGAAGAATGAGAACTCCGTCTGACCAATCATCCAGAACAACGCCTCTGGTGTCTCCAGGCTCCAGAGTGATTCTTGAACAAACAGATCCTCTCGGCCCCTTACGCCATTGACATGGACGTACAAATTACGAAAAGGGGTTTTCGGGACGGGATGGCAGGAGTGAGCAATCGCACCCCGGCTCCAGGTGTGGCGTGCTATGATGCGGTCATCAAGGTCGGCGGTATCTTTGCATTCCGCCATCTGCTTTTCATTTGCTTAATGCGACACTGAATCCGATCTTTTGCAACCCGATGATTGTTTGCGCCCCAATCCATCGAGGCAATCAGTATGCTGCAGCTGCCTTTCCGTCACCGGATCCTTCCCTTTCGTCACTGGCGGCAACAAGAGAATCTCCTCCTGTATCTTCGGAGCCAGATTCAGGGGATTCGTGATTTGCAACACGCGAGCCTGCGTGACGTGCTCCTGCCGGGCCAGTTCGGCGTAGTCCTTGTGAATTGTGAATGAGCGGCAGACATCTCCCCCATAAATACTTCGGGAAACGTCCGACACTCAGGCGATCAAGAAGAGTCGATCGATAAAATATTCTCGGTGACGGTAAAGTCGGCAGGTCGGCCGGACCTCGACTTGCCCTATGTGGTGGGACTCGTAAGACCTCGTTGCCGGTTTTTGTGCATCGCCGTTTGTCGAGTGCTCTTGTTTCCGCCTGTGCCATACTCACTAAAGAAGCGATCAACTGCGAACATCGAGTGAGTGATTAGCGCATTGTTTTTCGGAGTTTTTATCTTCACTTTGTAGTCACCCGAAACCGTCTTGATGCGGATTTCGCCAGTGGCGTTGATTTCGCGAGTCGAGCCACTGGCCATTTTGAGGACGAGTTTGTCGGTCCCGGGACCAAGTGTCACGACAATCTGAGAAGCAGTGCGATTGAGTGAAGCGAGTCCACCATCGAGCCTGGTTCCATTGAGCCCCTGCAGCAGGAAGCTGTGAGCTGTCTGCAGTTGATCGATTTCAAGAGAGTTATCCCTGTCATCCCCTTGCAACAGGAGTTTTTTTCCTGAGCTGCTGAGTGTCACATTTCCGTGATCGATCAGAGTCGTATGGGCATCCGGCGAAACAGGCGTTGACTCTCTCTGTCCGACGTTATCAGTCGCCACGCTGTAGAAGCGGTAGTCATGACCGAACGCCCCGGCAAACACAGATGACGTCAGTTTTGTGTTCTGGAGGAAGAGAACATACGGGCCGTTGTTGTCAGAAACATAAATGTCATAAAACGCGACTCCAGAGCCCCCCTGGTTGTCAGCGCCTGTCCAGTTAAGGGTCACGTTCTGACTGTACGACTCGGGACTGAGAGATTTGATCGCGCTTGAAGGTGAGGTGGCATCAATGGTGTTCGAGAACGTGTTGGTCACAATCGGGGCATTGGTGTCAAATACGATCGAGGCCTGCTGTGTGAATTTGGTGCCGGAGACAAGACCCGATTTCGGGAGGACGGTGTACTGGACGAAGCCTTCCCCGCGGCCCGTATCGTCATCAACCGGCAGGAATCCGTCGAAAACCCCATTGGGTAGCTCGCCCGTAGCCGGATCCACACTCCGATACGTGACTTTCAGAAGTCCGGTCCTCGGGTTGAAAGTGGCGTCGAGATTGACCAGCAACGGAGAACCGTCCTGGTTGTGGTAACTGACTTGAGTCTGGTAGGACTGCAATCCTGCGGGGATATCGATGACCTGGTCGCCAAATCCAATCTGTCCCAGTTCAAAACTGGACCAGTCCAGGTCTGCGTCAAGCTGGTGAGTGATCATCACTTCCTGCGCCGGAGCGGACGCCTTGGTTGGATCATTTTCAAAGCGAATCGTATAGGGGAGCGAAGTTCGATTGGGAGGCAAAAAGTTTTCGGCACCCGCACCACTGGGCCCAACTATCTCATTCGGATCAAACGGAAGGACAACGCGCGGCTTGACGATAAAATCCTGCCCCGGAAGGTCGGGAAGTCTGGGACAATGGTCAGCAGTCTTCGGAGCCGAGGTTGAGACGGCCCCTTCGGTCTTATCCTTCATGGTGACGGTGACGTTGAATTGCCCCGCCCATCCGTATCGTTGCAATTCTTCGGCATAGGTATTCAGGACGAGATTCAGGCCGCGGCCCCCATCCCCGCCGAAGCGATAGACATCCGGAAATGTGTATTGCAGGTCACCTTTGTAGGTGACGGTCGCGTGTCCACAGCCGTCGACCGTTTTCTTGGCGGTGCCGTGAAATATGGCGGTTCCTTCAACACGCCCGATCGCCGTTTGCGGATCGAGAAGGTTTGAAAAGAAGCTGAGTCCGCCGTTGACATAAGTCCACAGGGCAATCTGACCGGTGTTTCGATAATAATCAGACGCTGCACTGAGCTTTTGAAGGAGGAAACGATAGGCCGAAGTGATCTCGGAGTCGAAGGAAATCTCCGACTCACCTTCCGGAAGATCCCGTGCCTTCGCCTGAACCAGTTCCTTGATTGCCAGGTCGACAATAAGCTTGATCGCTCCGTATCCCCAGTCCGTCTCCCGCCCCGTGGCACGGATGCCCGAAGTGAGGGTGTCTCCTTCGAAATATCCGAGTCCCCCGGGCGCGGGGGTGGGACCGAAGTCACCGAGAAAACGATTCAAGTGAAAACTTCCCGTCGGTGCACCGGCACCCGCCAAAAACGCAGCCAAACTTTTCAGAATGACTTCACGGGCGTGCAACTGCTGTTCGGTGAGCGGTTCTCCCGGCCGACCTGTCGCATAGTTAAAGAGATCGTAACGGAGTGCTTCGAGAGGGTTTTCTTCAAGAAGTTTCTCAAAACGCTGTTGGAGCGGGGTCAAATCCGGTGTGCCCGGAGGAGTACTGGATGTTTGGATGGCGTCGGCCGACATCATCCCAGCCTGGGGAATCGTCGAAGTGAGAGTCGCGGTGGGAGTCGTTGCACTGGCAGTCAGTCGCATCAAGTCGACGACACCCACGGTTGGGAGTCCCGAAGTATTCACAAAGTGAACTTGCGACCGCAGTCCCTCTGCCCATGAAGCGACGCTCGTGCCATATTTCGCCGTAAGTTTGGCGACGATCGCCAGCCCGGTGACCGAAGCGGGGTCTTCGTCCAGCATGTCGACGAACGCATCATACGACATCGGAGACGCATTCTCCGTAACGGCAGTTGCCTTGATCTCAATTTCGCCGAGCAAGCTCGTCGTCAAAGTGAAGCGAAGATCGACACTTTGGCCCGGACGAATGATGTCGCCATAGCCCGTTCCACTGATCGGAAGGAAATAGGTACCCTGAGTCAGGTAGGACGAGGAGAGTGATCGGGCGGGAGCAATGACTGCGTCTGGATCACTCGTATTGACTGAGAGGAGTGGAACTTTCAAATCATGAGTTCCACCATTCGAGACCGTCACAATGACTTCGAAGATCCGACCGGGCCGGACGACCGAAGGTGCGGAGATCTGGATCTTCAGGTCATCCGGTTTTTCCGCCGTAACTGACAGAGCATTCGTCAGAGTAGCAGTCTGTGTGTGGGGTGATACCGTAAAAAAGCCGGGGTCGTCAAAGGGAAGCTCAGGATGAGCCGTCAGCTCATTGAGCGTTCTGACGACTGTCAGGTCAAACGTTCCGACGGGCAAGGCGGTGAGATCGAAACTCGCGTATGCTTCCGAGGGGCTAATTACGAGAATATCTGCGGCGGAAAGCTGGTGCCCAAGGTTGTCTCTGAGCATTGCGCCAAGACTGGAATCGAATTCCGTTCCGTTGAGTCTCAGGGTGACCCGCCCGCCACGGTCGGCCGTCTGCTGTCCCAGCGATGTCAGTCCGAATGCCAACGCTTCGGCTTTGAGAGTAAAACCGACGCTGACGACGGAGGCCATCGAAATATTGCGTACAGCAACAAAGTAGTCTCCATCCTGAGGAGAAGTGAGAGTCAATTCCTGGCCGCCTCCGGGAACGGAGACCCGTTGCGAAAAACGGGACGGAGTCGGCAGGGCTCCTGGGCAGACGAGCAACTCCGTTTCCCCGGCGCTTTCGTCGAGTCGCAGTCGGATCGTTTGCCCCGCCAACAAGGGAAGGCGGTAATACTGAAAATCTCCTGTGCCGGATAATGTGCCCGTGAGGGTATCCCCCGCTCGGAGCAGCGGCACGTTGAGAGGAAACTGCGAAGAAGCTTTCTCGTTATTGGACTCGATGGATTCTGGAACTGCTCGCCAGCGATCGGAAACGACGATCACCTGGTAGTTTCCGGGAATCACGGCGGGGAGAACGACATTAAGGGTCGACCCCTGCGAACCATTCACAGGGAGATCTGTCGTGTGCAAGACCGTCCCTAACAAGGTATCCGTAGCGTCGACGACTCCATCCTGCGACAGATAAACGGCATCCTGCCATCCGTGAACCGCCGTGGCAGTCCCGAGATTCTTTGTGCTCCAGGAGAGACTCGCTGTCTTTCCAATTTCGGTCACCGCTGGGACAGTCACAGAGACGACCTGCAAATCCGCAAGTCTGGTCTGATTCCCGAAATCCCGATTGGAGAGGACCGCCCCGGTGGATAGGGTGACCGCGTAAAAACCGGCTGTGGGAAGTGTGACAACCGTATTCGCCCGAGGTTGTTCCCGGATCTGATACGTGCCGGGAATGATATTTGAGAAGAGGTAGGATCCGTCCGAGGCAGTCTGGGCCGTCGTCTCGGTTGGCTCGAAGACTCCATTGGCATTGGAATCAATAAACAGGATGGCGTCCTTTACGCCGGCCTCTCCAGAATCTCGAATTCCATCTCCGTCGATATCGTTGAATACGACTCCAGTAATCGTCCCCTTGATAATTCAGCTTCAACAGTGAACCAGCAGTTCGAGACATCCCGAGACTCGTCCGTGGTCATCATAATCCACAAACGGCGTTTGAGACCATCAACCGCAGCGAGAATCCGACCATCCGGACCATATTCCAGTTCCCTTGCTCTCGCCCAGCGGGATCCCGGATTGATTCCAGCCGTCCTTGCGGATCGCACGATAGGATGTGACTCGCCCCAACGCATCCTTCGTCTCAAGCAACCTGCCCGCGGAATCGTGTCGCGCTGTTCGCTGATAACCTAATGGACCGGACTCGATATCAGCCGCCCCGCCTTGTCGTAATCATATTTCCAGATGGCTCCAGAGGAGTTCACGATCTCCGACAAGTGTCCGCCAATATAGTATTTGTAAATTTCCTTCCGCCTATCGGGGAGCGACAAAGTCCGTACGCGCCCTGTGTATCGTATTCATAACTTGCTGTCTGTCCTTCCGGGTCAGTCGTCCGTAACATGCGCCCGAGATTGTCGTATTCGAATTGTGTCACCCTCCGCGGATCAGTCACACGAGACAACCTACCGAGCGAATTGTACCTCGTATTTGACAGCGGCATCCGATGCGTCCGTCTTACTGACAATCCGGTTCGCGGAATCGTAGGTCCACCTGGTGACGCCCCCCAAGGGATTCGTAACTCGGGAAAGATTCCCATGAGGGTCGTACCCATGCGGGTCCGCCGCCCCTGTGGATCTCCGATCGACGCAAGATTTCCCTTTGGCATCGTATGTGTATTTGACTTCAGGTCGCCCTGGTGGTCCCCTTCTTGACTTGACCACCATCGGGATAGTAGGAGATTTCCGACATTTTCCGCCGCCACGCCGAATCTCCGTCAGGCTTCCATGCCGGTCATAGTTGAACTCCTGCTTGACTCCGTCTACGTCGATTCGGGCCGCAATGAGTTCGGAGTCGTCCTGATATTCGACCCGAGTCGTCTTTCCCCCGGCGTCAACCAAGGTCGTCATTCGCCCGAGGCTATCGAAGGTGAATCGGACCGTCTGGCCGGTCGGCCCCGTGATACGGATGACATGCCCTGCGGCATCATGATCCATCACAGTCTTGTTTCCCTGAGCATCAATAACTTCCTGCCGAAGGCCATTGTTGCTCCACTGCGTTGTAGTCACCTGCTCCGTGGCATCTGTAAACCGCAGAAAAATCCTGGGACTCACCAAATTCCTACCTCTCAATCGTGACACCGTTGGCACGTACTTCCCGAACCCGTTTTTTCGAGCCGTAAATAAACTCGGTAACCCCCAAACGGGATGTTTACCGCGACAGGGAACCGTCGGTTCCATACTGGTAAGCGCACGGTGCCATCAGCGGGCAGTTCACTGGAATCGATCCCATAGGCATAGCGAACCCGCACCGTTGGAGCCTCTGATCATGGCGAGTCGTCCATGAACGTCGGTTGTGAATTTCAGAAAGCTTCCATAAGGTCCATCGATACGGGATACATGATTGTCAGGGCCATACATCAGCGAGATGCGGTTCCCGTTTCGATCCACCTTCCTGGTCAGCCGATTCTGGGGGTCGAATAGAAGTGTGCTGCCATCCCGCCGGGTGCAGATGGTATTCGTTTATTGGTTAACCACAGCCAGTTCCAGTGCCTGACACATACTGGTTATCGCTTTCCTTGAATTGGAACAGCGTCTCACCACTGGAATCCTCAATGCTGGCAAGGGGCCCGGAGTATCTGAGCGTGACTTCCCAATTCAAACGCCACCGGGATCCCACCCAATCCCTCAGACCAGGAGGTCATCCCTTGCAACGACCTTGCCACCTCAAGAGTAATCGGACCGGCGGGAATCACCAGGTCGACCACTTTCAGAAAGAGTTGTCCTGGCGCCGCTGATGAACGGTGCTGTTGGGTTGATCCGGTTCCGTGCTGGTCCAGACGCGGGTCAGGTCCCGTCCACCCGGTTGAGCAACAAGTCGACTTGAGGGGTGAGATCACCACACAGCACCCCGCTGAGACACACGAGTGTCAAACGGAAATAATGTCGCCGGGAGAACACTCGGATCGTCATCATCAAGACACTCCCACCATCCAGATCCCGAGAGTAGAACAGGAATCGACGCGGCTATTCAGAGTTCCGCGAGCTGAAGCTTAGCCGCTTCGTTACGGAGAAGAGTTCTGCCAGACAACAAGGAGTTTACCAGTGTGTGGATTAACCGTTCAAGGAGAAGTGTCTAAAGGATTGCCGCTCCGGAGAATCTCCTGTCGTTCGTTTGACAATGCCAGAGAGGTGATTTGTTCGCGTCAAGAACAAAATCGCGGTCATGAACTCCAAGAGGACTGCCCAGTCAAACTGGAGTGTCGTGTGGCTTCCCACTGACTTGGAAGTGGCAAAGCTTTCAGTCCGTCAATACGACGGTGTTGATTCCCGGTCGAGCTCTTCCATGAAGTAACCTAAACAGTCTTGTCGGATCACGGTTTCATTCAATGTGAACATCGACGGAATGACGGGTTTGCAAACTTCGATGTCTCCGTCATTATTCCTCAGATAATGTGCCGTAACATCTCGACCAGATTGATCTGTGACAATCAAAGGCATCGGAGCGTGGCGCTGAGTTTTTCCCAACCGCGTTCCGATTTTCAGCTCCTGAAAGTTAAGCCGATCCAAATCACCGCGGAGGATGAGATCCAACTCCGTAAGTTGCGACACGCGTTCGGACTCTCCAACAACCAATCTGACACGATCGGGAATATTGACCGTGGCCACCGTATGAAAGAGGTGCAGATCGCCCGCCGGCAATGGGTGGCGGGGAATCTCTGCGAGATGCAGGCAGGCATCCAAAAACTCTGTGGCGTGCAGCACACCCGCTTCGTCCCCGACTTTGCCGCACTCGCAGGTTACCGCGGGGCAATGTTCGGCGAACGCCATCGTTTGGACGCCGCGCGGCCGCTGAAAATAAACGGCAGTTCGTCCGAAGATCGCCGCCAATTGGCAATGGGTGTCCTCCCGATGGGTCACACACGTATAGTGCGGATTCCAGCCGGTGTTATTATGCAGGTCAATACTGGCAAAAACGTTCCGTGCGCGCATTTCATCAACAATATGTCGCATCATCGCGTGTTCAGGGGTGTCATCGCGTTCGGCCCCCGGCCATACACGATTGTAATCGGGCTGGTTGGGGAGACGTCGCACATTTTCCTTTGCAGCGGCCACGTTCCCGATGAAGAGGGACAACGCCCTCGGGAGAACCTGATTTCCGTGCTCGCGAAACCATGCCTGGATTGCAAGTAATCCGACATCCTCATTGCCATGCAACAAAATGGAGACAAACAGGGGTTCCGGACGGCGGCCCGGAAGATGGATCAACGTGGGCTGCTCCAGTAAATCGGCAAGCTCGGTTGCTTTCGCCGTGAGCAGTCCGGGAGGCAAACTGTCTATGATTCGCAACATCGATCTCTTTCTCGAACAGGGCACGGATTTAATACATCGATCAGTCGGCCATGTATGGACCGGCTCGCCGAGCTGCTGCCTTTCGCGGTACGCCTGAGTCAGGGCAGCGAAGTCCCTGCCGTGCCGCTCGACGTAACGCCTTTGCCAGACGGCCCCCGTCTGGCCGGTACGGGCTCGCGCCTCGATGATCGCAAGCCACTCCGCGATGAGCGCGGAGTCGACCCTCAACCGGGTCAGACCTGATGCGGCCATGGGGAGTAGTTCATGGAGAATCAGGTGACATAATCGGTGCTTTGCCCCCTGTATCCACTCTACTTCCGCATCCAGTCCGAAACGGGCTGCGCGATAGAAGTTTTCACGCGTCGCTTCGAAAGGTAAACGGGATTCCGGCGGGGTGGGATCGTGCGCCAGATTTTCCACCAGACCATAAAACATGGCCATATTGGCGGTCATATCCGCCAGTGTCGGCCCGGCGGCCATCACTCGATGTTCAATCCGCAGATGAGGCGTGCCATCATCGTCGAAGCCGATGAGTGGCCGATTCCAGCGCCAGATCGTCCCGTTCAAGAGCCTTAAGTGCGCCAGGTGTTCCGAAGGACTGTCCATCGCGAGCGGCAACAATATCGGATATCTGGCCGCGTTCTCCTCAAAGATCTCCGCGAGACTTTCCTCCGCGTAACCGGAACCAAAGGTCACTCGGGGGAGCGATTGGCATCCCAAGTCCACGGCTTGCTCAAACAGGGGAATCCGGGTTTCCTCCCACAGCATTTTTCCGAAAAGAAACGGCGAGTTTCCAGCGATGGCCACCAGAGGTGCCGAGGCGATCATCGCCGCATTGTAAGAGCGCACTGCTTCCTCTAGCGGCGTCTGCAGGTGCAACTGAAATGACGTGGCCGCAGATTCTAACATCACGTCACGATGCTCTGTCACCAGAGACTCCTGCCCCCGCACATCGAGACGGAGCGGCCTCCCCTGCCGCATCCGCAACACTTGTTCGTTGAGCGCCTGATACCGATGCATGTTGGAGATAATCGCCAACAAGAGCATTGAATCGGTGACGGTGGGCAAGATTCCGATAGAAAGTACCGATGCCCCGAGATTGTTCGCTGCCTCTTCACACAGTCGCCAGGTTTTGCCGAGATCCTCGGCGAGTTCCGCGAGACCTCGACCAGCCAGCGCTTTTGGGGCAACGTTAAACTCCACGTTAAAGCGGGAAAGTTCCGGAACGATATCCGGGGAACCTGCACAGGAGATGACTTGCTCATTCCAAGGGATGGGTTGCCCATCGAGGTCTGCCAGCCACGCTTCCAATTCTAGACCGGCGATCGACCGTTTCGTTGAGAAACGACGTTCGGAAAACCACAGCCGCAGGAGTTCCATCTCCTGGCGTAAGAGTTTTTCGAACCGATGAAAATCATAGTATTTGAACCGGCTACCGGCGATTTCCTGGCCCATGCCTGCTCCTGTAGACTTGCCCAAGCACGCTTAACCGTAAGCCGACCATGCCACTTATTGTTTCGGCTCCCCCTTCTGACGATACAGCCCTGCAGCAACGTTTTCACCCGTCGACATCGACAATCCTCACTAGAACTCCGCATGGCAGATACACCGACAGACATGATGGCTGTGGGCCGTCACGGGAGGGGTCGTAGACCTTCGCAAAAGCGTTTCCCGGGCGATCGTCTCGACCATGCCCCGGATCTCTGCCGACGCACTCGAACGTCGTGGCCCTCTCCCGGTTAACGCCGGCATCAGCGCGATAACGATTCCCACATCCGCTCTGGGAACCGATCCGTCGCCCGAACCTCTGGCTCGATGCCCTCTACAACGCCTGTGCCACCGCACACTTCTGCAGTTCCGCCTTCACCAATTGCTTTTTATCTCCGTGAATCAATTCCGCGGGCCCCGTCCAAAGTTCCACTACTTCGGCATTGTCTGGTAGATGCATGGGAGCCTCAATATCGGTGGGAATGTGCGAGTTGTCGAATTCTGGTAATTCAGATGTCATGTTAGCGTCGGTGGCTCGAATGAGAGTTTCGAGTCAGTCTTATCTTGCATCGCGACGGTTTCAATCGGGCTGGGATCTTCTGCTCGCATCTACTGGAAATCTCGAGACTTGAGGCGGACGTTCGTCAGAGCCCCGGACAGATCTTCCAGCTTCTCTACAATCAAATGGATCACCCCCTGGTCGCGCTGTAACATCCCCTCGACGACCCACGCTGGGGAACCGTGAGCAATCCTGCGGAATTGCTCCCAGATATTCCGATGGACGATGAGGTTGGCCGTCCCGGTCTCGTCCTCGATCGTCACAAACGTGATCCCCTTGGCCGTACCCGGCCTCTGCCGGAGAATGACGATCCCAGCCACCCGATACCGGCGGTTTTTGGGCAGCGTGCCGAGATCCACCGTTCGAACGATCTCCCCATCCCGCAATTGATTCCGAATGAACTGCAGCGGATGCCCCTTGAGAGACAAGCCAGTCGTACAGTAGTCCGCGATCACCTGCTCCGCATGGCTGAGGGGAGGGAGAGAGACCGGACCTTCGTTTCCTGAATCCTCATCAAAGAGTTTATGCTGTTCTGTCTTAGGAAGCCCCTTCCAGAGGGCGTGCCGGCGGTCGAGTTCGACGGAGCGGAACACATCCGCGTCAGCCAGCAGTTGAAGAATGGGTGACGAGAGCCGGCTCCGGGTCACAAAATCCTCGTGCGACTGAAACTCCCCCGCCTCCCGGCAGCGAACGATGGTTTTTCCGGCAGGCTTCCGGGAAGGCCGCTGACCAGCCTCCAGCCCAGCCGGATCCCCCATTCCGGAAAATGCTGTCCGACGTCCTCCAGCGTGCAATCAGTGTCGCTGTGGTTGATGTCTGCGGAGCGAATGAGGATTCCATGCTCTCGAGCATCCCGGAACAGTTGGGAGGGCTGATAAAAGCCCATGGGTTGGCTGTTGATGAGAGCGGCAGTAAACGCGGCGTGGTGATAACGCTTGAGCCAACTGGAGACGTACACCAACCGGGCAAAGCTGGCGGAGTGGGAGAGTTCGGGAAACCATACTGGCCGAAGCCCTGAATCTGCTCGTACAGTCGATCAGCGAATTCCTGGGGATATCCGTTTTTAGGGAGTCAGCTTTCAGTTTCTCGCGAAAGCGTTCAATGACGCCGGAACGACGCCAAGCGGCCATGGCGCGGCGAAGTTGATCCGCTTCTCCCGGGGTGAACCCGGCGGCCACAACCGCCAACCGCATGGCCTGCTCCTGAAACAGCGGAACGCCCAGCGTCTTGCACAATACCTCCTTGACTTCAGGACTGGGGTAGCTGATCGGTTCCAGTCCTTGCCGTCGCCGAAGGTAGGGGTGCACCATCTTTCCCTGGATCGGCCCGGGACGGACAATCGCGACTTCGATCACGAGATCGTAAAAGCAGCGAGGCTTCAGGCGCGGGAGCATCGACATCTGGGCCCGGCTTTCGATCTGGAAGACCCCCATCGTGTCGGCCTCATCGATCATGTCGTAGACGTCGGGATCTTCTGCCGGAATCGTGGCGAGCGTCCACCGCTTCCCGGTGTGGAGCTTGATCAGGTCAAAGGCCTTGCGAATGGCGGTGAGCATGCCGAGCGCCAAGCAATCGACTTTGAGGACTCCCAGCGCGTCGAGATCATCCTTATCCCACTGCACGACGGTCCGCCCCGGCATGGAGGCGTTTTCAATGGGAACGAGTTCACACAATGGGCCCTGCGTCATCACCATGCCACCGGTGTGCTGGGAAAGATGCCGCGGGAAACCCAGAATTTCGCCACACAGGTAATGCAGTTGCCGGGAGATCCGAGAGCGGGGATTTAAGCCCACCTCCCGAAAGCGGGTGTCCCACTTCTCGGTTTCGGTCGCCCGGTCGATGGATTTGGAGAGCGTGTCCACGCGATCGAGCGACAGGCCGAGGGCTTTGCCAACGTCCCGCATGGCGGAGCGGGGACGATACGTGATCACAGTGGCAGTCATCCCTGCGCGGTCCCGGCCGTATTTCTCATAGATGTACTGCAACACCTCTTCGCGACGCTCGTGCTCGAAATCAATGTCGATGTCCGGAGCCTCGTTCCGTTCCTGGCTGATGAACCGCTCAAACAGCACATCGATCCGTTCAGGGTCGACGGACGTTACCCCCAGGCAGTAGCAGACAGCGGAGTTGGCGGCGGACCCCCTCCCCTGGCACAGAATTCCCTTGCTGCGGGCGAAACGGACCAAATCCCAGACGGTGAGAAAGTAGGCCTCGTAATGGAGCGTTTCGATCAACCTGAGTTCGTGCTCCAGCAGGCGCTGTACTTTGGGAGGGGTGCCGCAGGGATAAATCTCTTGCACATGACTCCAGACCAGTTCGGAGAGGTACTGGAGGGGGGTTTTTCCGGGTGGACACAATTCCTCCGGATATTCATAGCGGAGTTCGTCGAGGGAGAAGGTGCAGCGGGCAGCAATGTCGATGGTTCGAACGAGGAGTTCCCGGGGGAATTGCGTTTGGAGGTCGGCAAAGGGTTTGAGGTGCCGCTCACTGTTTCCGACTCGTTCAGCTCCCAGGTCCGCCACGGTGCAGCCGAGCCGGATCGCGGTCAGAACGTCTTGCAGGTAGCGGCGCTCCGGGGTGTGGTAGAGGACGGCATTGCAGGCAGCAAGTGGAACCTGAATGTTGCGGGAGAATGTTTGCCACTGTTCCAACTGGCGGGGATCATTGGGCCCCCGTTGCAGGTGGGCGAGGAGATAAAGCCGGTCCCCGAAAATCTCCCGGTAACTCGCCAGGGAATTGGAATCCGTTTCCGGCGTGAGGAGAACCCCGGCTAAAAGCTCGCCGTGATGATCGGCAATATCCCGGCAAGCCAAACGACATTCGCCCTTGGGAGCGTTCCGTCGGCCTTTGGTGAGCAACCGGCAAAGCTGACCATAACCACTCCGAGACTTTGCCCAGAGTATGACGGGAGGAGCATCGATCGGAAACACCTCCGACCCAATGAGAAGTTTGAGGCCGACTTGTTTCGCGGCCACATGTGCACGGACCACTCCCGCGACGGAGGCCCGGTCGGTGATGGCGATCGCCCGATAGCCGAGTTGCGCGGCCTGGTTCACCAGTTCGTCGGGATGCGAGCCCCCTTCGAGAAACGAGAAATTTGTGCGGCAGTGCAGTTCCGCATAGGGGACAGGACTGCCTGGTACCTCCGGCTCTGGAACAGTCGGCGTGCGGGATTTCGGCCAAGGGATGTCGGGCATTATTCGAACACCCCATGCAGGTACCAACCTTCTGATGTACGGTCCCGAAATACCCAGAGGCATTGCCCGGAATCGGTTTCGACCCGATAGTAATCCCGCTTGACGTCCCGTTCGCGCCACCAGCCGGTTTCGATCCGTTCCGGCCCCCACCAGCGAATGCAGCCAAGAGACTCGGATTTCCAGAACAAGCGGACCGGGGGACCATCAGGGACAACTGAGACCATCCGCACGGGTTCCGGAGAGTGGAACATCCGGAGAGGACGGTAAGAAGATGAGTGCAAGATTTTCGCAGGGTTGGTGCGGTCCTGAGAGACCCAGGGGGAGACCGTGCAGGCAAACTCCGGTTGCGGGTCGGGGTTCAATCGCGCCTGGAGAACGGCTTCCGAACCGAGACGTTGGCTGAGTTGTTCTACCAGCCGACTGAAGTCCCGCTGCCGCGAGGCTGCCGGATCGGTATCAAACAAGGTTTGCGGACGTTCCGCGAGCCGGGTCAACCGCTGGGCTTCAATCCGAATGCGAGTAATCGGAAAGCCAAGGGGTGATTTTTCCAGCCTTAACCGGAGGAGTCCAAGGACGTGTTGGGGATCGGTCGCAGGATTCAACAGACGAATGTCCCAGGAAACGGCAGGAAAATCTCCCCGGTATTCGCAGGTCAACTCCTGGACCCCGAGACGCTTTTCTATCATGGGTAACAACAACGATTCCAGGAGTTGCCGCCACACGAATTCCAGAGCCGAGAGACCCGTCAGCCCTTCTTCATGTTCCCAAGTGGTCGCAACCGGTTCCGTGAGACGTTCCGGCGTGAATGTTTCGGAAACTTCCCCGCAGGCCTGGTCCCAGCGGGTGAGGATCTCCTTCCCGAATCGGGACGGCAAGGAGGTACGGGGAAGTTTGAGAAATTGCTCAACCGTCTGGATCCCCAACCGGCGAAAGCGACCCAGAACCGTGTCCTCAAGCCGTAATGCCGCCAGGGGAAGCCCAGCCAAACAGGTAAAATCTTCCCCAGGGGGGATGATCGTGCGGGGTTCTGATGAGAATCGGGAAAACCCCCAAGCCGAACCAATTGTCCCGGCGATGGCCAACCTGCCCTTCAAACTCCTCTTTTGCAGCTCTCCTGCCAACTGATCCAGAAGATTGCCTTCACCTCCGAACAGCGAGGCACAGCCATCGATGTCGAGGGTCAGCCCCTCGTGGTCGATTCCGACAAGCGGGGAAAACGTCTGACACAACGGAACGAGTTGCCGAAGCCCCTCACGATCCCCCACCAGATTCTGAGGCTCCCACTGGGGTTTCGGTGATACCTCGGGAGGAAAAATCCCCTGGGCTTCAATCAACGGCAAACCGGGGCGGATCCCATAACGTCTCGCGCGGTTGCAACAGGCGGTAACCACGCGGCGGGAATTCCCTGAGGAACTGTAGAGAATGAGCGGACGCGCTTTAAGATCCGGTCGCTGCCACTGGCGACGCTGCACGCTCCAATTCGGAAACCACACGGACAGAACTCGTTGCATGATCGAGATCCACCAACACACGCTGCCCGCTGGTTCCATGACGGCAGGCGAGCAATTCGATTTCGAGACGATGACCGGCAATTCCGGCACCGGGGACGAGATGGACAGCCCAACGGATGTGGGACCAGGTGGGAGTCCGCCGCACGCGCTCCGGCCTGAGAAAGATTCCGACGCCTCCGCCGGCCTCCGCCGCGAGAAGCCAACGACGAAACACCCGTTCAGGAACGTCCTGCAGTTGCCCCCAGACGGCCTGGATTGCTTTGGAGCGGAGGCATTGTTCAACAGCCCACCAGGTCTCCTGGTGCGAAGCCGGCTGGATGAGCAACAATCGGTTCAGGTCCACTCCCCACCCGGCACACGCCAGCGGGGAAATCTCTCCCTGTCCATCAATCAATGCGGCGTATGTGCCAGGAGCAGCGAGAACCCCTCTCAGAGTGAATAGTGAGAGAATTCCGGCCAGCGAACCTTCAGCCGCCAGCCATTCCGACAGTGTTCCGGATTCAAGACCACGAGTGGGCAAAAGATCATCAAGGGCCGTTATTCCGGTGGACATCAAAGCCGTTTTACGAGCGCGCGGACGAGCCCCCTCCAACTCGCGCAGTTGGTTTCGAAGCCTCTGAACTGTCGCCGCCTGTGAAGACATTCCCTATCTCCCCTAACAACTGAACACACGTATACATTCATCAACAGGGGTCCGGCAAGAGACTTTCCCACACAAGATGCTCGGCGACACACAAAAAATGCTACAACCTCTGGCCTCTCAACAGGAAAAGGATATTGTGAACACGACTGATTCTGCGTTTTAACCCCCGTAGCTATCGGCGAAAGATCTCGCTTGCAGGTGTCGGGATGCTGTTGCTGACAGGGGGGTGATGGCGGTGGCGGGACCTTGAAAGCGTAATACCTCTCAAGCTGACGCCCATGACATCTTCCGCAAGCGACGGCAACATCCCCTCCCAGAATCTTTCAGGGCGCTCGAAGATGGCGAATGGTCTAACTCTTGAGAACACGTCCGTTCTCGGCACGGACAACCTATTTTCCCTTGTGAAGGACAATCAGACGGAAGAGGAGAGGTCCGACACTCAAAGCGAAGTGTCACCATGAGAACCTTTTCTGAGGAGAGTGAGGACGTGATCTCCCGAACGGAACCTGACTACTTAACCGGGCTGAGGTCGGTCTTTTTCCCGGCCAGTGATTCGAAGTATTGCTCGATCGCCTTACGATACTGTTCGGGAGGAGATTGCCTCGCCCTTGGCGCATGGTGTCTTCGAGCTTCGAGCCCAACGTGTCCCAAGTCCGTTCCTTCTTCTCTTCGCCAATCCGCCCATGCCTCCCGCATTGAGGGCCTGCTTCATCAATTTCTTCAGTGCTTCGTCCGTCTGTTTGCGGATCTTCTCCGCCATGTCATTCGCCTGCTTCGCCTGATCCAGCTGCGCTTGTACCTGCATCGTGCGGCGCCCGGGCCCCCTGCCGGCACCGGAGCCTCCGCCCGGCATCGAACCGGCTGTCGCCCAATCTTTCTCAATCATCAGGTTCGAGGGACGGCAGCAGGGAATTCCCAAGGATTCGGCGGCCTTTGCCTCGTTCTCCAGCATCGCCAACAACTGATCCAGTGACTCCGGTTCCGCACCGTCGGGAAATTGCGGATTCTTATCGTACGGCAGCGAATCCAGGTGCTTGATGATCCCGACCATCAGTTCGTCCAGTTCCTTTTCCGCCCGCGCGTAGTATTCGATCGACTTGGCCTGGTGCTCGATCGCTTTGCGGCACTTGTCGTCGCTGAACGAAACCTGGCAGAGCTCCAGTTCCGGAACGAGGTCGACTTCCATCGTCAGGAGGAATTTGTCCGCCTTCTCCGCTAACTCCCTGCTGATCCCCTCGCATTGAGCCTTGATGCTCGTCAGCTTGCGGGCCAACTCCACCGTGTCGACCGTAATCCGGTGCTGGTCGACTTCAACAATCAAGTTGTGCTGTCCCTGGTTCAGCATCTGCTCCTTCCGCATCCAGCCCGAAATGTCCGTGATCAGCTTCTCCGATTCTTCCATGCGGTGGGCGATGTGCGTCGCCATCTGCGGATGATGGTTGTCGTCCAGCAGATTGGGGAGCGTGTCGTGGAAATCCCGGATCTGCTGGTAAGCCAGTTCGGCGGTCGGCAGAAATTCGGCGGGTTTCTTCGCTTTCGACTGCGCGGCAAGTTCCGTCATCGACGCGACGAGCTTCACTCCCTTGGCTTTGAATGTCCCCAGGCTACCCTTCTCCACATCCAGATCGCGCGGCGTCCAGACGACGTAATTGTCGAACATTTCCGACGTGTGCTGGGCCAACTGATTCGCACTCTCGACTCGATGCGAAAGGTGATTCTTCAATCGAAGCTTTCCCTCACCTTTGTCCGCCGGTGAGAGACCCGCTTTAACTTCCTGCATCAGTTGCTGCTGGCGATTGTTCAACAGGGTCAACTGATCCCGGAGCGTGGTCGCCTCCAGCCGACTGCGAGCCATGTAACGCTTCAACAGCCGGGGTCCTGAGACAGGACCTTTGCCAGTTCCGCCTGAATCTCCAACTTCTTCTTGAGCAGCTCCTGTAACTTCTGCAGGTACTCGTCGCTTAATTCGAGTTCCATGAAGGCCCGTTCCTTGGGGTTCAGCGTCGGCTTCTGAGATTTCAGCATCGCGAACGTCCCTTCCAGGAAGAGCTGGTGCATCTTCTTGACGCGGGTCATCGTGTCCGCGACTTTCTGGTTGATTTTCACCGCCTCGTATTGCCGGGTCAGCTTCTCCAAAAGCTCAATCGCGCGCTGGATGTGCACGAGGGAGGTTGTCAGGTCGTCGGCACTGGCGGCAGTGTCAAACAACGTGACGTCCCCGAGATGATGCTTCGCGGGTTGGATGTGGAGTTGGGAGATGTCCTGCAGTTGTAGACCAATGAAGGCATACGGCGTGCCGTCACTCTTGGCGGTCAAATCCTTGACGTGCTGATCGGCGGTATTCAGGAATTCATCCGCTTTCCGGATCTCAACGGCTTCTTTCTTGTCCCACGCCTTGGCAACCTTTACGCGCTCGCTGACGGGGCGCAACGTGTCCCGCGCCTGGGTTAATGCCTCCTTGAGCTTTTTCAGCACCGGGTCGATCTGAATCTGCAGCTTGTCGAGCACTTGGGAGGCATAGGAGCCGGCCCATTCATCAATGGTGATCTTGCGACGGCTGCAACTGCTGCATTGACCTGGCGGAGTGTCGAGTTCATTCTTCGCCATGTGAAATTCCGGACGAGGCTTGCCGGACATCTCTCCCCTTCGGAAGGCTTCGCAGCATGCTCATTCGCAGATTTCGGGCGCCCAGGTGTTCCCCCCTCCGCCTGGTTCTTGGCAAGTTGGGCCTCTTCAGGCTTCTTGACGTCGCTGGGAGTCTGCTGCTGCTCTTCTGCTTTCTGTTCTCCCACTTTGGGTTCTCCGTCCTTTGCAGCTCCGTCTTTGGACTCTCCGGGCTTCGATTCTGCAGCTTTCCCGTCAGTTGGTTTGGTCTCGCCGACCTTTGAGTCACCTTGCTTCGGTTCGGAGGAAGAGGGGGATTCTTGAGAGGACGAATTCTGTGGCTTGCTCGCTTGAGCTACGGGAGAAGATTCCGGCGGAGAACCCGAGGGGCGGTGGGTCGTCACCTTGTCCTTGGTGTCATAGACCCGAATCGCATAGGTCACCTTTTCCCCGTGCTTGAGGTGGAAATCCTTGAGTTCCAGTGCTGTCTGGCAATGCACTGACTTCTTACCCTGCTGGCCACCCAACGGAATGGGAATCGTTTTCAGTTCTTTCTCCGGGTTTCCGGGGGAATCCTCGGTGACGACCAATTCCGCGCGCGTGATCCCCAGGTCGTCCTTGGCATCAAAGGCAATCGTCAGGGTGTCGTCGGGCCGCACCGCGACGTCCTCCGTCGGAGTGACAAGGTCAACGACAGGGGCCTGGTCCTGGTAGACGGCAATCTCACAACGGGGAGGACGCTCATTGGTCAGCCCCTCATTCGACTCCATCACGGCACGAAACGCCAAAGACTCTTCCAGCAACGTTTCCCAGCGATAGACATTTCCCTCGGCGGGTGTGAGGGAATGCAGAACCTTATTGTCGCCTTGCAACAGCAGGGATTTCGGCGGCTGGCTGACTTCGAACTGCAGGACCAGCTTGCTCCCCTGCAGCGCTTGAATCGACTTGGGAAGGCTGCCGCGTTGAATTTCGGGCAGTTTGGAATAGGCGGGGGGTATGATTTTGAAAGCGATTTTCTTGAACGTGGGGCGGTCGGCGATCTGAACTTCGTGCCAGGACGATTGACCATCCCCGGAACGGAAGCGATAGGTAAAGGCAGTCTGCAAGTTCTTCAACGGATACTCAAATCGTGGCTTCTCTCCCGGGAGGACTTCGAGAGGATACGTCTGCTCTGTACCACCTGCCGGAAGAATGATCAGCGAAGCGGCCGTCTGAGCGCGGCCCTCAAGACTCGCTTCCAGTTTGAGGTTCGTCCCGCGCGGATGAACGACATTCCCCGTCAGGGAATGGATCCGCGTCATGCTGATCTCAGACGTCGGACTTAAAAAGCGGCGAACCAGTACGGTCATGTGACCGGGGTCGATCAGAACCGCGATCAACCACAACGCCAAAGCGGCCCCCAGCCCCACCCAGGCGATCGACATTTCGCGTCCCATGCGGACCTGTGTCGGGTTGATCTTTACGCCCAAAGCCGCAGCTTCCTGGGCCACTTTCTTTCTCAGAGCTTCCGAACCTTGCACTTCCAGCGCGGCGGTCGTCGTGGAGAATTCCGTGACCGAGGTCCAGCGCTCCTGAAGCTCCGGGTGCTGACGGTCGATTTGTCGAGCGACATCGAGCGGCGTCACACTCCTCAGGGCAGCAAAGATAACGCTGGCGAGTCCCAGAATCCCCATTCCAATGCAGGCGATGAAGGTCAACTGTCCCCGCAGAGCCGGATCGAACAGGACCAGCATCCAGTCCGCGACGATCGCCAGCAGCATCACCACGAGGCCCGCTCCCAATCCCAGAATTGCACCCGAGAGGAGACGTCGGCCCCGAGTCTGCTTGACAACGCTTGTGATCTTTTCGGAAACGATCTCGGGAACCGCAAACTGAGAATTGTTTTCGGGAAACGGAAGAGTGGCCATAGTTTCAGATCCTCAAGCCAACAGAAGCCCAAACCAAGCAGAGACGTGACCCCGAACGGCACTAATATTTAAGGTACTAGATCATAATAGATCTTAATCAGGCAAGCCCAACTCTTTTCCGGACGATCCATTCCGTTGTCAGACACCCCAGAATGACCCAGAAACACCACCAGCGATCCCATAGCGGGGTTCTCTGGGAGGATTCCAGGATTCGCGGTTCCAGCGACAACACCTGCGTGAGGGCTGTCAAACAGGTCGGCTCCAGGACCAGTCCCCCGGTCTGTTCCGCCAGGTGTTCCAGCAACGGACGATCCGCACGAGGATCCAGCAGCTCACGGTCGATGTCCGGCTCGAATTCGATGGCAATCTGGATCGGGGTGGCGATTTTTTCACCGGCGAGCAGTTTTTCGACATCCGGACCCCGCGCCTGCAGCGCATAACGGCTCTCCTCCTCTGCGGTAAACCGCCCGAGGTAACGTCCCGGCACTTTGGGATCGGCAGAGAGAGGAATGTTTGAGATCACTTTCCCCGAACGCAACACATCCACCGTCGGATTCCCTTTGGAAACGGGACGCCCATCCATGTCGGACAGGTCCATCTGAATCTGGGCGGCGTCTCCTGTGCGATAGTGGGACTTATCCGCGAGAAGTTTCACACATCTCGATCCTGGAGAGGCGGAGTTTGAGACGATCCAGCGCACCAGCTGGCCCCAGAAGCGGTGATGATACTTGTCCCCGTTCCGCATGCGAAGCTGATACGTCGAAGGGGAGGAGAGGTATGCGACCCGCCCCGCCCCCAGATTCTGCCAACTCAAAAACGCGGGAACGGACTCTGTCCGATTCGTTTTGTCCACGGAATAGGCATTCAGCAGCACCTGACTCGTGGGCTTGGGTTTGTTGTAATTCGACAGAAAATAAATCGGGAGGGAACCTCCCATCTCGCGCCAGATTTCTTCCGTCGAAGCGAGATCATCGGCCAGCCGCATCACATCCAGGGTCTTCCCTTCCGCGGTCATCTCGACCCGGTATCCCGCACGCGAAGCCTGGAACCCGCTCGCTAACTCTACGGGAAGAATTTCCTCCAGTGGTTCCCCCCGATAGGCATGGGGCATGGAGTATTGACCTGCAATCACGATCAGGCAACCACCCCGTTGAGTGATGTACTCCCGCAGGCTTTCCTGACTTTTCTGACTGAATTGCCTCGGACTCACATCTCCGAGAATCACCACCCGGTATTCGGCCCATTCCTCGACCGTCTCCGGAAACTGATTCGTGCGATACCTTTTCCCGGTCCCGCTCGGCTGGGGCAAAAACTTCAACTGGTCGAACTGCACCTGCTTCTGGCGCTTGAGCAGGTTGATGATATATTGATGCTCCCAGCGTGCCCGTCCGTCCGCCACGAGGATTTTCAAGACGGCATCCGCAACGTTCACCCCCACCGCCGCGACATTGTTCTCCGCCGAATTCTCGTTCTTGAGCTCGGGAATCCTGAGTTTGAATTCTCGCCGTCCGGTTTTTTCCGTCGGAATCTCAAACCGAAAACGCTGATCCTCCTGCTCGCTTGTGAATGTCACCCGTCGTGACTCGACAATCTTGTCTCCCTCCAGGAGTTGAACGTCACATCCTTCGCCGGCGCACCGATATGCGGTCGCCATCCCTTCGATGAGGATTTTGTCTTTTTCAAGAACCGAGAGAGGGGCCTGCAAATGCTGGAGAATCACATCCCGCTTCATTTCTCCGCGCCCGATCGGCACCAGATACAGTGGGACGCGTAACTGTCCTGCGATGTTCCGCGGATCTTCGGGAGCTCCAACGCTCTGCCGTCCATCCGTCAGCACCACAGCCGCGGCAACCTCCTCCTTGCCCGAATCATCGCGAATCTGCTTGAGAAGTTCAGTGAGATCTGTGCGGCGGACGGTTTTCGAAGCAGTTGTGGAGTTCTCGCCGGAACGAATCGAGGGATCCCAGTTCTGCATCGGAAGGTTTGATACTTTATCGCTGAAACCGGACAGTCGGATGCGAAATTTCCCCTGCGATTCCGCAGTCCAGGCGCTCAAGGCCTCTCTCAGCGCGGGAACGACACGGTCCAGCCGTGTTTTTTCGTCACCATTCGCCCTCCCCTGCTGCTGTGGTTGAATGGACGTATGGGCCACTCCCTCCGCGAGAATCCTGCAGCGGACGGCGAACTGCGTCCCCAATTCGCCGAGGCGATGCAAACGCTCATCCCGGTCACCGGGATCCGTTCCCGTAACCCAGTCGGTGCTCTTCAGCAGAGGCTGCAGTTCGGTTTGCAAAGTCCCCTTTAACTCCGAGAGCAATTCGCGCTGTTCCGAAGGGAGCGATCCGCCATTAATCGCGTCCAGAGATGATGCACATTTCCGGCACAGCGTCCCCCACTTGTCGGTGCTCTGTTGTCGCTCGTCGCGTGGGGATTGTTGTTCGACCAGTTTGGTAAGGTTCGCCGCCTCTTGCCGCATCGCTTCGGCAAACAAGACAGCCCGGTCGGCGGCAACCAACGGTTGAGCGGACTCTTTTGATGCCGCCCCCCAGCGGCCGTCAGCAATCGGATCCGGCTGATCATGAATTTGCATGCTCGAACTCGTATCCAGATAAACTGCAAGCGTCCGCGGGTTGGTCTCAGTCCGGACGAGTACGGACGTCGGCCCCAGGATCATCCACAGCAGCACCCCGACGACAACTGCGCGCAAGCCTATAAACAGGACCGACCAACGGGTCCGGGCGATCCGTGCTTCGCGGACGATCTGCCACAGGCTCCAGGCACCGATCATCACGGCGCACAAAACGAGGAAGCCCAGACTCCAGGAGCTGTCCCATTCAAAGTGCCGTGCGGTCTGTAATTGCGAAGTGGGCATCGTTCAGCGGTTTCCTTTGGCTCCCAAGAGAGACGACAGATTGAGCCAACCGGCCGGTTGAACGCCATCTTTTCGAAACCCGAAGCGTTTTGACGCGATGCGGCCTGCCAACCACAACTCACACAACAACAACACAATCACTGCGGTCAGGAGCGTTCCCCATAACGGTTCGCCAGTTCGTTGTCCCGTGGATCCCACAGGCATGGTCATGGGACTGGAAGGATTCACGCGGATGGCGCCTAGATCCGACCATTTTGCTTTCAACTCCGCAGGCCATTGATCGAGATTCGATTCCTCAATCCGCCGCGCTACCTGGTAAGGGCGGACTTCGTCGGGTTTCCCCTCGATCTGAACAATTGCCTCGTAATTCCCGGGACGTTGCGTCTGGCGACTTTGCGCCACTGACTGGTCCCCCTGCCGGTAACTCGGCAGGTTCAGGAAATCTCCTCCCGGACGCTTCAGACGCACTTGTTGAATCTGCTCGTCAATGGGGAGCGGAACCTGTAACGTCTCGCCGGGCTGAAGATTCAACGCCACAGCGGTCGGTTGGATGAGGTACCACAACCATTCGTGAATCAGAGGAACATATGCCTGAGTCAGCGGGAGGTTGCTCCAACGGACCCCCATGGGGAGCGATTGCACGACGACTCGCCCTCTTCCCAGGAACCCCTCGACTGCCAGCGGTTCTCCCGTCCCTGATTGCAGCAACACCGGGACCGCTCCCCGCCCGGCCATCACGGTAAAAGGAAAACGCTGAAAGACTTTGACCCGATCAATATCCAACCGTTGAGTGTCGCTCAAGAGAATTGTGGCCGGATGCTCTTTGAACGGAGGGTGGATCGTCAAAAAGGTCTCTTTCCGGATCAGCTCTCCTTTAGCGGCTTCAATCGGCCACGGGGCGAGCCCTCCGCCCAGACGATAAAACTGGCGGTTGAACTGGATCGGGTCGGTTCGATCTCCCAAGCTCAACCACAATCCCCCCCCCTGCCGAACGAATTCGGTCAGCTTTCCGATCGCGGCTTCATTCAGCTCGGGGGTATTCGGAAAAATGATGCCGCGATATTTCGACAAGGTCTCCGCCTCGAGTTCCCTGGTTGTTACCGTCGTCACCCGGAACAGACTCTCACCAGCGGGTTTTGGCTTACCGTCCTTGTCCTGCCCCAAAGCCGCCAGGACATATCCCTTGTCTGTCTGCAACGGATCGGTTTCCGTTGAATCGTCGACGAGCAGAGCCGGAACGTGATCGATCGTCTCCAGAATCAGGCTTCTCTCGTTATCCTGATGAAGCTCGTCCTCCAGAATCAACCGGCAACTGATCCGGCTGATTCCCACCTTTGCGGCCGTTTGCTTGATGCTGACTTTAGACGATTGACCGACCCCAAGCGGACCGACCGTGCCCTTTCCGAGCGAGACGCCGTCCAGACTCCATTCGACGGTCGCCTGTGGGACCGAGTTATAGCCGTGGTTGTGCACCTCGGCCTCGACCAGGAACGGCTCGCCGAGCCCCAGTAACTGGCGCGGGGTCGTGAGTCGATCGACGGCCAGGTTATTCGGCGGCTTCGTCACTCCGATCACATCGACAAATTCCATTGCTGTGGGGAGCTTTGCCTCTTCAACTGTTCGATTCAAACCGGTCCAGCCTGATCGGTCGTCCTTGCGCCACCCTTCGACCTGCCCGTCACTCAAGGCGACAATCAATCTGGCTCGTGTGCCCACGGGGGACGAAACGCGCAAGGCCGTCCCGAGGCACGCGAACCAATCCGCCGAAGATTCCGTGACCCCCGTTTTCTTCAACGCGGAGAGTAACTGGTTCTTTCGCTCCGGCGTGGCGGCTCCGGGATCCGACGTCAGCCATTCCCCCCGCCCCACTGTCACCAGTCCTCGCAACGAATCGGTCGGACCCAGTGACTTGAACAGATCTTCCGTCTTCTCAACCAGCAGATCGAATCCCTTCTTTTCACCTACAACCCTGCCCATCGACATCGAGACGTCCCAGACGACGATCACGTCCCGACCTGCCCCGCCGCCCAGGTTCGAACCATGCCACAGCGGACGGGCCAAGGCGAGGACCAGTGCGAGGACCGCGAGCGTCCTTAATGCCATCAAGATGAGATCGTCCACGCGCCAGATCTTCCGCCGGCGAATGCTGCTTTCCATCAGGAATTGCATCGCGCCCCAACGGACGACCTCCTGTCGGCGGCGACTGAGCAGATGAATGGCGATCGGGACTGCCAGGAAAGGCAACCCCCAGAGGAACGCCATATTCAAAAACGACATCAACTTCACTCCCGAAAAATGATGGGCTCTTCAGTCACACCGGATGCGGTTCAATGTTTCATCTGCGCAGCTCTGCGACGCAGGTAATAACCGAGGGCCTCTCCCAGATCATGATCCGTCGAAAGCAACAGGTGGTCCGCCCCCATGTTCGTGCAGTCGCGCGCCACCTTAGCAAGAAAGACTTTGAGGTTTTCCAGGTATTCTTCACGAATCGCGGGAGGGTCCAGATCGATTTTCACTCCCTCCCGTTCCAGGCATTCAAACCGGGACCAGTTGCTGAATTGAAACGTCAATTCCTCCGGGGCCATCACCTGGAATACGAGCACTTCATGCCCTTTCAGGCGGGCGCGCTGCAAGGCCTCCGCCGTCGCATCCCAATCCCCCAGGCAATCGGAAAACAGAATCACCATTCCCCGCCGTTTCAAGCGGCGTGGAAGGTCGAACAGGCTGGCCCCCAGCCGCGTTTCCCCTCGTGGCCGCACTTCCTTCAACACGCTGAGGATCGTCTGAAAATGTCGTGGATATCCGCGCGGGGGAGATAGGCCTCGACTTTCTTTCCCACAAGCGCGATCCCCACGCCGTCACGCTGTCGCAACATCAGGCGCGACAGGCACGCGCATGCCGCGTGGGAATACGCCAGCTTGGAAACCGTCGACAACCCGAAATCCATCGATCCGCTGCAGTCAATCACCATCAATCCCTGCAGACTTGTCGTCTCTTCGAACTGCCGGATGTAGTACCGATCCCGGCGGGCATAGACCTTCCAGTCGATCATCCGGATTTCGTCCCCGGAGCATACGCCCGATGGTTCGCAAACTCGAAGCTGCCGCCCAGAAACGTGGAGCGATGCTTACCGGACAGGATTCCATCCACGACGCGGGTCGAAAGCAGTTCCAGGTTGCCGATCTGCCCGAGGGCTGTCAGGGTCAAGTGATCATCTTGATCGGTCATCACGGTTTGATCGGTCGCCACTGTGCGAAACTCCGGTTCAAGGGCAATGCGGCACCATCGGGAAGTTCATGAGGGGACCGGTCCTGCTACCGAGCGACGGCCTTGGGACGAGCGCCCGGCTCGACGCCGTCTCGCATCTGCTTGAGAAGTTGCTTGATGATTTGATCCGTGGAAATTCCCGCGGCTTCCGCGTTGAATGTCGGAATGATTCGATGTCGCAACACGGGCAATGCAACTGCGGCCACGTCCTCCGTCGTGGCGTGGTGGCGTTTGTGCAGAATCGCCCGCGCCTTGGCCGCGAGCAACAAACAAATTCCCGCCCGGGGTCCGGCCGCCCCACTGCACCATCTCTTCCAGCGAACCCGGCAGTTGCTTCTCTTCCGGACGGGTCATCCGCGCCAGGTTGACCGCAAAGTCGTAAACGTGATCCGCGACGGGAACCTTGCGCACCAGTTTCTGCATGGTGATCAGGTCCTCGGCCGTGAGAACGGCCTGCGGCGTGAACGCATACTCCGTCGTGGCCCGTTTGCAGATTTCAATCTCATCCGCCCGTCTGGGATAACCGACATGAATCTTGAACAGGAATCGATCCAACTGCAGCTTCCGGCAGGGAATATGTTCCCTCCTGTTCGATCGGATTCTGCGTCGCCAGGACGAAGAACGGATCGGGCAGCGGAAATGTCTCTCCCCCAATTGTCAGTTGACGCTCCTGCATGGCCTCCAACAGCGCACTTTGCGTCTTGGGAGGGGTTCGGTTGATTTCATCCGCCAGGATCAGGTTGCCGAACAAGGGCCCCTGCACGAAACGGAACACTCGCTTCCCGGTCGTCCGATCCTCTTCCAGCACATCCGTCCCGGTAATGTCTGAGGGCATCAGGTCGGGAGTGAACTGGATGCGGCGGAAGGAGAGATGCATGAGCTGAGCGATGGAGGAGACCAGCAATGTTTTTGCCAGTCCCGGCATCCCCTGCAGGATACAGTGTCCCTTACACAGAATGGCGATCGTGACCTGCTCGATGATCTCATCCATCCCGACCAACACTCCGCTCAATTGAGTCCGCATCAACTCGTACTTCGAGTGCAGCGATTCAATCGCCTGAAGTTCCGGCGGCTGTGACTGCGGAGTGGGGTTCGTTCCCTCAGGAGCCATGGACATGAAAGTATTCTCCGGGATATTGAAAGTGTTTTTCGATTAACGCTGAAAGATGGGCAAAACCTGAAACGGGGCGGACAATGCGAGCGAAGTCAGAGCCGTCACGTAAGGGAAACCAAAGCTCTTATCCGATCCACCCTGGGGCCGCCACGCACCGTCCGCGGCCTGGGCCTTGAGTAGGACCCTGGCGAACTGGGGGTAGTAGTCCCTCCAGTAGCGTCCCCCCATCTGGAACATGGCCTGGCTGCAATAAAACGCGCTGTAACAGTGAAATTGTTCTCCCGAGATCGGATGCTCGTATTGTGTGAACGGCCGCTTCATCAGGTACGCGGCGGCCCGTTCCGCGAGCTTGGAGTAGTGGTCGCCCGCCATCGACAGCGACAGAATCCCCGCCCCCGCCATCGCACGCGTGTGATTGTGTTCGGCGTCATCGGTATAGATTTCATACCGAAATGTCCCTTCGTCTTCGTCAAAGACTCTGCGAATGTATCCCAGAGCGTCGTCGATGATCGTCGCGTCGATCTCGAATCCGGCGTTTCGTGCAGAACGTAAAAACAAGAGATGCCAGGAAGTAATAGAGAGGTCGCTATCGCTGACCGCATAGCGCTGGAGGTAACGCCAGCCCCCCTCGTCTTCGCGGTACATTTTCGGTTGTGAGAGCCTTTTGGAGCCGAACTTCAGGGCTTTTTCAATCACCTGCCTGAAAACGGGATCTTCGGCAGGAGCGGCCAGACCGTAGAGTTCTCCCAGTGCAAGCCCGCTGATGCCGTGGTTGTAGTTACCGTTGCGGCTGATGCGGGCTTTCAGAAAGGAGGCCGTCGGATTGCTGGCAGGAGAGGATGAAGCGGAGGCCTTTTTCAAGAACCTGCCCGTGCGGCCCGATTCCCGGCAGATTGCCGCCGTGCCCAGAAACGCAGAAGACAAAGGCCGGTGATTCCCGGTTCGTGAGAAGTCGACCGAGCGGCAACCCGCCATCCGGGGGTCCTGCTGGCTCCGATCCATCTCAAGCCCCTGTCAACCGCGTTCTCGATTTCCTTCCACTCGGCACGAGAGAAAACCCCCAGGTCAATGTCCCGTTTGTCCGTGAGTTCGCACGGCAATTGAGCCTGAAAAGCAAACCGGGAAAAAACAGCCCGCAGGCCCCAAGCGGCTCGGAACGAAGCCACGTTCGCCTGTTGATCAGCGAGTATGGAAGTATTTTTCTCGTTCGGCAAGATCACCTCCAGAAACAGCGGGACATTAAAACTCAACGCTGGAAAATCGGCAAAATCTGATACGGGGGAGTCAACGCGAGAATCGACAAAGCGGTCATGTAGGGCGGTCGTACTGGACGTCATTGCCTTCGTACATCATCCAGGAACCATCACTGCGCTGCAGGCTTTGACGATAGTTCTGGTGAGTTGCGGGTAATATTGCCTCCAGTATTCGCCTCCCATGTGGAACATCGCCAGGCTGCAATAGAAGGCGCTGTAGCAGGGATATTCCTCTCCCCTGACCGGCTTTAGGTACTGATCAAAGGGTTGCCGCAAGATATAGTGAGCCGCATTCCGGGCCTGATCCGTATGATGTTTCGGCCAGCGACAACGACAACACTCCCGCCCCCGCCATCCCTCGGGAGAAATTGAATTTGGGGTCATCCGTGTTGATCTCGTAACGGAAGGTGCGGAGATTCGGATCATAGAGACGTCCCATGTAGGCCAGTGCTTCATCGATCAGCTTCACATCCACGTCAAACCCCGCGTTCTTTGCGGAGCGTAAGAACATGACATTCCAGGATGTGACGGAGAGATCGGAGTCACTATTGCCGTGGCGTTTCAAATGGCGACATCCCCCTTGATCGTCGCGTGGACTTCGGTTGGGAATAGCGATGGCTGGTGAACTCCATCGCTTTTTCAATCACCCTCCGATGCCGGGCATCATCGAGGTTTTCGAGAGACCGTACAGTTCCGCGAGCACCAAAGCCCCAATTCCGTGGCTGTAGGCCCCGTGGTACGCGTGGGAATGCGGGCAATGATTCCATTGGATTGCTGCGAACCGAGCATGAAATCAGCAGTACGGTTGAGCTTCTCTCCGTAGAGGCCCTGCCCGGGAGATGGCCACGTGAGAGAAAGGCCTAATGATCCGGAGATGCCGGGCTCATTCCGGAGTAGAAGCAAGCGACCCATCGGGACGCTGCTGACAGATCAAGCTGCCCCGATGACCGCATCTTCGACGTCCTGCCATTCAGGGCGCGCGGAAACGCGAAGATGCTTCGATCGAGAGAATCGGTGCTAGTTCTTTTCCTGCCCGTTCAGATCACGGCAAACGTTCCGTAGATGAATGCATAAAGTGAAGCCATTGCAAACATGACCGCCAACCTCTCCGACGATCGCTCTCATGTTAATAAGTCCGTGGAGTGGAAAGAGTGTGAGTGGGATCTGGGGTCTATGCGTGTTGTGGAACTCTCGAAACACCATCGCTCTGACGTGACAATCCTAAGCCGCTTCCTCGAAAACGACTTTGCAGCCTCTATCGGGCTATCCGGAACGCCTAAATTTCTGGCTTCTCTTGTGTATTCCCCCGGCTCCTACTATGCGAGGCCTGCTCGAGACACTCTGACTGCTTAACTTTACGCACCCTCGAACAGTGCTTGAGCGAGCCGCTTAGCCTTTCGCAACCCGATGCAACCTGTCATCGATTCTCGTCGGGAACGGAGGACAGTGAGATGGGCCGATAGCTTTGGTTTGCAGTTCCTTCCGAAAGAGATTAAGCTAGGTAAATGATCTGATCGGTGACATTCACAGCAACGCAGACAGTTGGAGTATCCTGCTCTCGGACTCTCGTCTTAGAGCGCATCCATTTTAGCTCTAGCGCCATTGCCGGAATTCGGGTAATCTGGCGAGCCACTCTATCATTCAGGAGGTTTGCCATGCTCCCTTATTCGAAGGAGATGCGGCGGGATGTGTTGGCCGCGTGTGATCGGGGGGAAGGAACCCGGGTTGTCGCGTTGCGTTTTCGCTGCAGCGAGTCCTGGGTTCGCCGGGTGAAACAAGAGCGTCGTGAGTCCGGCAAGACCGCCCCCATGTTAACTCGCCGTCGCACGTGCCAATGGGAGTTGTTTCGTGACGAGATCGTCAAACTCGTCGGCCAGCGTCCGGACATCACGCTGCAGGAGTTGAAGGAGGCCCTGCAGACATCGCTCTCCCGTCAGACGTTGTGCAACGCACTCCAGAAACTGAAACTCACTCTGAAAAAAAAGTCTTAAAAGCCACCGAGCAAGCGCGTCCGGATGTGGTCGAACGCAGGACTTCGCGTGGGGTGCTTCGATCCGGAGAATCGGTCGCTAATTCCTTTTCCTGCCCGTTCAGATCCACGGCGAACATTCCGCAGATGACTGCGCAAAGCGAAGCGTATTGCAAACATGACCGCCAACCTCTCCGACAGAGGGAAGTCGCTCTCATGTTAATAAGTCCGTGGAGTGGAAAGAGTGTGAGTGGGATCTAGGGTCTGTGCCACGTCATTCGTCGCGGAACTCTCGAAACACCATCACTCTGACGTGACAATCCTAAGCCGCTTCCTCGAAAACGACTTTGCAGCCTCTATCAGGCTATCCGGAACGCCTAGAATTACAAGCTAGTCTCTTGTAATATTTCCCAGAAACCTACTATGCGAGGCCTACTCCGAGACACTCTGACTGCTTAACTTTACACCACCCTCGAACAGTGCTTGAGCGAGCCGCTTAGCCTTTCGCAGCAACGAATTTCGACCTGTATCGATTCTCGTCGGGAACGGAGGACGGTGAGATGGGCCGATCGCTTTTGGTTTGCAGTTCCTTCCGAAAGAGAGATTAAAAGCTATAGGTAAATGATCTGATCGGTGACATTCGCGGCGGCGCGGACGAATTGGAGCAACTCCTGCACGTCTCGGACTCTCGTCTTAGCCCCAGCGGGTATAGCGGAGCGTTTTGCATCAAGGACTTTTCTTCTGTTGACGGCGTGCCACCTGTCAGGGAACGATTCCCAAGTGAAAGGTTTCGCGAGTTTCGAACGACCGGTGACGTTGAAGGGAGATGCGAATTGGCCCGCAAGGTGGTTGATTGACAACCTCCAAGAAGAGTCGTCACCAATAGAGTATTTTCCGGGGAGATCATTCGCATAATTCCAGCGTGACGGGACCAAACAGGCCTCCGCTACGGGAATCCCTCTCAAATTCAAGAGCCCGCTGATGATAAGGTCCCGGCCAGCCCGGGCCAGTCCGTTTGCCCCACGCCGTACGGACTCGTTCCGACGTCAACTCGTTGGCCAGTGTATTGGCGACCTCGATACGGATGTCCAGTTCTGATCCGATTTTCATTGCAGGGAGATCCAGAGAGGTCGGACTCCACAGGACGGTCCCCGCTTCCTGGCCATTCACTGTGACGCGGGCGGCGTAATCCACTCGCCCCAGGTTCAGACGAAGCGTTTTTCCGTGCCATTCCTTTGGAAGAGTGACTCGGCAGCGGTATTCGACCCGACCGGAAAAATCCTCTCCCGCCAGATCCTTCCAATTCCCCAGCCGAATCGACTGCGGGACGGAGTCGGTCACGTTTCGCACTTCAAAATTCCGTTCCCCTGCTCGATGTTGTCGTACAATTCGTGCTTTCCAGCCTTCACGAAGATCCACTTGCACACCAGTTCGCTTCGCCTCGGCGACCCGTTGGGGCGACTCCGATTCCCCAAAGATGAACAGACGCGATGCCCCCGCGACGAGGTTCACCGGAATTATGCCCCCTTCCCCACTCCGTACCACCCCGTTGATCGCTTTCACATGCCCGAGAGCAGGTTCCATCTCTAAAGGCGTTCCAGTCATCGGCACAGAAACCTGTCCGTCATAATGTTGGACACCCTCGTTGAAAAGCATCACCAACCCACCACCCTTCCAGCGACGGACTGCCGCTCGCAGGTCAGGAGTACGGGGGGTCAATGTGATTGTCGGAGGAATCCCCTGCACTGCAGTTTGCGCCTGTTGCACAGCTGTCATCTGGATGACTCGTCCCCCTGCACGCTCAAATTCTCGCAGTTTCTGACGACTGGCATCGGCCATGAACTCGGTTGGCCCGACGACAATCGTGCGGTAGCGCATCTTTCCCGCTGCGAGGTTCGTTCCTTCCACATGGGTCTCCGCGCTCGAGAGCAGATCATCATCGATCACGTCGAAATCGCATTGTCTCTCCAGTAGCAGTTGGGCGAGGGCGTCATGAGCCGCAGCAGCAGGAGATTCGGAACCCATCGCCCAGATGTCTCGGACGGGATAATAGAGAGCCGTGTCAATCACCGGATCGCCACAGGCCAGGAGATACCCCAATCGTGCGACATAGCGGTGAAAACCGGGGAGCAGATCCCACAACGGATCAACCGGACCGAAATGCGGCCGCTCCCCCAGCATGTGATGATCGTCGGTGCTCAACGGGTAGCATCCCGCAACGAGGACATTCAGCCCCCGGACGTACTGGTAATCAATCAGCCATTTCATCTGCTCAGGAGTAAGGCCGTTGCCATAGACACAGAAGGATTCAGTCAGTGCGAGCGCGGTCCCGTTCTGATGGGCTGCGGAGGATGCGAATTTCGGAAAATGATGGTTCTTCTTTCCGGGGAAGACCTGGCGCCAAATAAGGTCCACGCCGGGAATATCCATCGCGCGCATCTGCCGCATGATCTGGCCGAAACCGTATCGTGCGGCCCCGAGTGTTTCATCCTCTCCACCCAGATGTCCCCCGTGAGCGAGTCCATTGTGGGCGCGGCACCATTCGCGGAGAGGATCGAAATACGCCTCCTGGAAGCGTCCTGACCAGAAATCAAATCCATCCACGCGCGTCTTCAAGTCCTGAGGTGAATATTCGCGTACCGCGGCACGCCGAAAGGCATTGGGGAGATTCTTCTGGAACGAGTATCCATACTTCTTTTGAAAAAGATGCTCGGCTCCCGCAGTCCAGGGGATTTCGCGCCCCTCGCGGATTGCAGGATAGGCAGGCTCATCGGTGAACACCAGTCGAATCGTGGAACCAAAATGTTCACCGACCGCATCCTGATATTTTTCGTGCGTGGTGGACAGGAAAGTGGTGGTGGTTTCCGGGTTGAGCAAGTCCGGTCTTCCAGCCTGCAAATGGAGGGTCCATTTCCCAACGGGATCCGGTTGCAAGACCTGCACTGCCAGGTCAGGTCGGGCACCAATCACCCGGCCGGTCGCCTGTCCCGATGGCCAGCCCCCTTCATCGTACAGCCAGTAATGCATTTTCAGCCGAGCGGCTTCGCGGACTGCCACCTGCACCCGGGCGAAGAATTGCGGGGACAGGTAATCGACGTCCATCCGGTTGGCGGTCGAATCGGGCCGGAAATCTCGCGGCATCGGGAGCACGCAGACATTCCGGGCCTCGTGAGAAGCCATATCCTGCAGTTGTCGCCGCAAGGTTTCCGGCTCGAGCGGCCCATTCCAGAGCCAGAAATAGGCAGGCCAAAAGATCGCTTCAGGTTCCTGCCACTGTTGCCACGAAAACGTGCGGGCCTCTACGACCCCTGGTGGCTGAGAAGCCCCCACATGTCTCCCCGTAAAAAGAATGAATCCGAAAGCCGCTATCCAGAGTGCAGATTCTAACTTGGCAATTCTGCGCACAGTTGTCTCCTGTTTTCCGGGACAATTTGACCTCGTGGGAGTTGGAGGCATTGTAAATGGTTTTGCAGTCGGGTGTCGCAAATGGGGGAGACAAATAGCCAGGATTTGAGAGGACCAAGTTCACAAAGCCTTGACCTTCTGAATGTGGGATCCCCCGGGCAGAAATACTATGCCACTCCAATCCGGACTCAGGGGATCGGCATGGGCCGCCGAGGAAGGGATCGTAGAATTGCCCGAGTGGGCCTCGCGAGTGATCTTCATGACCAAGTCCCGGATTTCGCCAGGGAGTCGTGGGCAGGAGAACGAGGAAAGCTCCCGAACCGACTTTCGGAATGTTACGCAGGTCTCTGTGCCGGTTAGTGTATACAGGGCATTTCCGCCCCCCCTTGGGCGCCTTAAGCAGACGCTTACGCTCGTCCGTCCGGACCCGAATTTTCTCGGGTCGCCTCTTCAAAAAAGTTCGCTCTTGCAGTCGAAGCGATGCCCCCCTGCAAAACGGCGAGAACTGCGTAACGGACTCTCTGCTCAGAGCAGCTACAAAGATCTGTGTGACGAAAAGAGTCTTTCCGGGGAAGAGGAAGCGAAGGATCTTCTCCTTCGAAAACTCCCCTGTCTATCGATACTGTTCCTGAGAAATCCGCAGAAAATCATGAATCCGCCTAAAACTAGATATTGACGTCCAGTTTTAATGCCGATAGATTCAGGCGAAACATGCTTATGTGCTTCCGCTTATATCGCTTTCCAGTTAGCCGGATCGTCCTTGCCACAGAAAACCATTACACAGAAATACCTTAGGATGGAGGACCGAGATGTACTGCAATCAGTGCGAACAAACCCAGGGTGGGACAGGCTGCACCGAAGTCGGCGTGTGTGGGAAGGATCCGGATGTGCAATCCCTCCAGGAAATTCTGCTGTATGGCCTCAAAGGGATGGCGGCGTATGCAAATCATGCCCGACGTTTGGGGAAGTCGGATGAGACTGTGAGTGCCTTCATCGAAGAGGCACTCTTTTCCACCCTCACCAATGTCAACTTCGACATGGAGAGCCTGTTTGAACTCGTTCTCGAATGCGGGCGGATGAATGTCCGCGTCATGCAACTTCTGGACGCCGGGCACACCGAACGATTTGGCACTCCCGAACCGACGACCGTTTATGAAGGGACCAAAGCCGGTCCCGGAATTCTAGTGACGGGACATGATCTGCTGGACCTTTCCGACCTGCTGGAACAAGCGGCTGGCCAGGGTGTCAATGTTTACACCCACGGCGAAATGCTCCCGGCCCATAGCTATCCCAAGCTGAAGGCCCACGCGCATCTTGCGGGACATTACGGCGGCCCCTGGCAAAATCAGCATTGGGAGTTCCCTGCATTCACCGGCCCGATTCTCGCCACGACGAATTGCGTGCTCATTCCCCCGGATTCCTACAAGGATCGACTCTTCACGACGCGTGTGACGGCAGTCCCCGGCGGTAAGCGGCTTAAAGGGAACGATTTCTCCGAAGTGATCGCCCTTGCCAAAAGTTCCACGCCGCTGCGCGAGAAAAAAGTCCGGGAGTCGACTGTCGGTTTCCATCACAGCGTCATCCTTGGGCTGGCAGACAAGGTTGTCGAGGCGGTGAAGTCCGGACAGATCAAACATTTCTACTTAATCGGCGGCTGTGACGGTGCGGAACTCGGACGAAACTATTACACGAAGCTCGCTCAACAGACGCCTCAGGAATCTGTCGTCCTGACGCTCGGGTGCGGCAAATTCCGCATCCGGAATCACGACTATGGCACTGTCGCGGGCCTCCCCCGCTTTCTGGATATGGGGCAATGCAACGATGCATATGGTGCGGTGCAGGTGGCGCTGGGTCTGGCGAAAGCGTTTGATTGTGGAGTGAACGACCTCCCCCTCTCCATCGTCCTGTCGTGGTTTGAGCAGAAAGCGGTCGCTGTTCTCCTCAGTCTATTGGCTTTAGGGGTCAAGGGAATTCGGCTTGGCCCGGTTCCCCCCGCCTTCGTCACACCCAATGTCTTCAAAGTGCTGCAGGATAAATTTGATCTCAAGCTGATTGAAGCGGAACCCCCTCGCGAACTCGTCACCCTCGGCGCCTGATCTTCGCATTCAAACCGCACCTGAAATCCTGTTCAGAAACTTGTCGACATGAAACAGATTGATGAAGGACGTCTGGAATCCGATCTGCCGTTCCGATTTGAGTATCTCGCCGACTTCATGGGGTTCACTTCGGAAGATACGGATGCCATTCAAGCGGCGGCCATGTACCTGGGGCCTTTGATACCTCAGTTGGTTGAGCAAAGCTACGAGAAGCTGTTGGGTTTCGATTCGACCGCGCGGCATTTTCTACCCCCGCAGTCGGGTTTTGACGGCCCTGCGCCCGGTCACCTGAAAGATGTCACGCAGAACCACCCACAGATTCAATTTCGCAAGGAACATCTGGTCCGTTATTTCCAGCAAATTCTGGGGCGCACCTGCGATTCGCGGTTTGTCTCATACCTTGACATGGTCGGAAAAATCCACACTCCCAAGGCGGGGAATTCCGAGATCGACGTGCCTCTGGTTCAAATGAACGCTCTGATGGGTTTTCTGTCAGATACCCTGGTGCAGGTAATTGCCTCGCTCCCTTTGGAATCCGGAGAAATGCTGAAGACCATCCGCGCGTTCAATAAGCTGTTATGGATTCAGAATGATTTCATCACGCGGCATTACCAGGAGCGTTCGCTCACTGAAGCGGCGGTCTCTACCTGAAAACTGATTCGCAGATCGCTTCCGGTCCGAACTCCCGCTAAATCCGTACTGCCGTCAATATCCTGTTTGCTCAAGATTCAGGAACCTCAATGCGCACTGCGGCGTCGCGTTGAAAATCTCGGATTCGGGGGGTGTGCATCGGGCAGGGACCCTTTACGGTCAACGCCGCCTAAAATAGACACGCGCATCCATTTTAGTTGACTTACAGGACGAATTGGATTCAAATCGAAAGCATACGTGCGAGAATCTCCGAATTCACACTCCGTTGGGCGGGCGCCGCAGGGAATAACCACAATCCCAGCGGCGAACATTTATTGAACGGGAGCGTGCGGTATGACGCCGGAACCCACGGTCGGTAGGCAGACTGCGACGATTGACGGGAATGAGGCAGCGGCTCGAGTTGCCCATGCGACGAGTGAAGTGATCGCCATCTATCCGATAACGCCCGCGTCCCCGATGGGTGAGTTGTCCGACAGTTGGACGAACGAAAGCCGTCAAAACATCTTCGGCGTGGTGCCGAGCGTCATTGAGATGCAAAGCGAAGGGGGAGCAGCGGGAACGGTCCACGGATCGTTGCAAGCGGGAGCGTTGACGACGACGTTTACGGCCTCGCAGGGATTGCTGTTGATGATCCCGAACATGTTCAAGATTGCAGGGGAACTGACGCCGACGGTGTTTCACATAGCAGCCCGTTCGGTGGCGACGCATGCGTTGTCGATTTTCGGGGATCACAGTGACGTGATGGCTGCGCGGAGCACGGGGTGGGGAATGCTATTTGCCTCCAGCGTGCAGGAGGCGCACGATTTCGCGATCCTTTCGCAGGCTGTCACACTGCGAAGCCGAGTTCCGTTTCTGCACATTTTCGACGGGTTCAGAACATCTCACGAAATCAACAAGATATCGCTGTTATCCGGTGACGATCTGCGCGCGAGCATCGATACGGAACTGGTTCAAGCGCATCGCGCGCGGGCATTAACGCCGGATCGGCCAGTCCTGCGTGGGACGGCGCAGAATCCTGACGTCTTCTTTCAGGCGCGGGAAGCGGCCAATCCCTACTATCTCGCCGTTCCCTCACTTCTGCAGGAGGAGATGAACAAGCTTGCAAAGCGAGTGGGGCGCCAGTATCGGCTGTTTGAGTACGTGGGGGATGCCCACGCGGAGCGGGTCATTGTCGCAATGGGTTCCGGGTGCGGTGCGATCGAAGAGGCGGTCGAACGCCTCGTTTCCACAGGTGAGCGGGTCGGGCTTATCAAGGTTCGATTGTTCCGGCCGTTTTTTGGAGATGAGTTTCTGAAGGTCCTGCCGAAAACGGTTCGAAGCATCGCTGCGCTGGACCGGACAAAGGAACCAGGGAGCATTGGGGAGCCTCTGTATCAAGACGTCGTCACGGCGGTTTCCGAAGGATGGGAGGCGCTGCATTCGAATTCAGAGGTTCCCCGGGTTTATGGGGGAAGGTACGGATTGTCGTCGAAGGAATTCACGCCGGCGATGGTTTTCAGCATCTTCAAAGAATTGGAAAATGCTAAACCTCGTCGTCATTTCACGATCGGGATTCACGATGACGTAACGAAGCTCAGTCTCCCGTGGGACGAGTCGGATTGGCACGAACCGGAGGAAGTGATCCGGGCGGTGTTTTACGGTCTGGGGAGCGACGGCACGGTCGGGGCGAACAAGAATTCGGTCAAGATCGTGGGCGAGAATACGCCGCTGTATTCGCAGGGCTATTTTGTCTATGACTCCAAGAAATCGGGAGCCATGACGATTTCGCACCTGAGGTTCAGTCCACGTCCGATCCGGTCGACATACCTGATCCGGGAGGCGAACTTTGTCGCGTGCCACCAATTCCAGTTCCTGGAAAGCATGGAGATCCTGGAGGTGGCCGCAGAGAACGGGACGTTTCTCTTAAATTGCCCGTTCGGTCCGAAAGAAGTGTGGGACCACCTCCCCCAGGAAGTGCAATCGACGATCCTTTCCAAGCGGCTGAAGCTGTTTGTGATCGACGCAGACCGGATTGCGCAAGAGGCGGGATTGAAGCAATACATCAACACGGTACTGCAGACCTGTTTCTTTGCGCTGGCGAACGTCCTGCCCAAAGAAGCCGCAATCGCACAGATCAAGGCGTATATCCAGAAGACCTATGGAAAGCGAGGGGAGACAGTCCTGCAAAGAAATTTTGCGGCAGTCGATCGTGCGCTCGAAGGGTTGCACGAGGTCACAATTCCCACAACCGCGAGAAGTAAGCACAGTCGCCGCAAATGGCCGACGGAGACGATGCCGGACTTTGTGCAACGGGTGACGAGAATGATTCTGGATGGTCGCGGGAATCTGCTGCCCGTCAGTGCCATGCCGATCGACGGAACTTTCCCCACGGGGACTTCGCAGTACGAGAAACGGGGGATCGCAGATGCGATCCCCATCTGGGATGCGGACCTGTGCATCGAATGCGGGTTGTGTGCGATTGTGTGCCCCCATGCGGCGATACGGTCCAAGGCCTATTCGGCGGGGGTCCTCGCTGATGCGCCCACCACGTTCAAGTCTCGCACCTGGAAATCGGATGTTCCCGATCACCTGTTGACGATTCAAGTCGCCCCGGACGACTGTACCGGATGTGGCGTGTGTGTCGATGTTTGCCCGGCTCACAGCAAACAAGCGGTGAAGCATAAAGCGATCAATCTCGAACCGTTTCCGGAGCATGCGGCCCGGGAGCGCAAGTCATTCGACTTCTTCCTCTCGATTCCGGAGTCTGATCGCTCGGCCATCGACGCTTCAATGGTCAAAGGGTCGCAACTGCTCCAACCGTTGTTCGAATATTCCGGGGCGTGTGCCGGATGCGGCGAGACTCCCTATCTCAAGTTGCTCACACAATTATTCGGCGATCGACTGCTGATTGCCAACGCGACCGGATGTTCCTCAATCTACGGAGGGAATCTTCCGACAACGCCATGGACGAAGAATTCCGCGGGGCGCGGGCCGGCATGGTCGAATTCGCTGTTTGAAGACAACGCCGAATTCGGGCTGGGGATGCGTCTGGCAGTTGACCAGCAGCGAGAATTCGCGTTGGCATTGATACAAAGATCAACGTGGCTTGATTCCTCCCTGGTGAACCAGATCTGCAACGCGTCCCAGGAAATCGAAGTAGACATCTCGGCCCAGCGAGAACGAGTGGAGTTGCTGAAGCGCCAACTCGCTGCCTCACTGCATCCGGATGCGCGGCTTCTGGAAACGGTTGCGGATGCGTTGGTGCGAAAAAGCGTGTGGATCGTGGGGGGAGACGGCTGGGCCTACGATATCGGCTTTGGCGGGCTCGATCACGTAATTGCCTCGGGCCGGGATGTGAACATCCTCGTGTTGGACACCGAAGTTTATTCGAATACGGGAGGTCAAGCCTCGAAGTCGACTCCCCGGGCCGCAGTCGCCAAGTTCGCCGCCGGGGGAAAAACAATCGGGAAGAAAGACCTGGGAATGATCGCGGTCGACTACGGGAACACCTATGTTGCCACGGTCGCGCTGGGGGCTCAGCCTTTGCAGACGTTACGTGCGTTTCAGGAAGCAGAGGCGTGGCGAGGTCCGTCGTTAATCATTGCATACAGCACGTGCATTGCGCACGGGATTGACATGTCGAAGTCGATGTCCCACCAGAAGAAGGCGGTCCAAAGCGGATACTGGCCCCTCTACCGTTACAACCCACTAAATGCACGCAATGGAGAGCACCCCTTCCAACTGGATTCCCGAGCTCCATCGATCCCCTTTCGAACGTTCGCCGAAGAGGAAGGAAGGTTTGCCATGCTGTTGCGTTCCGATCCGGAGCGTGCCGAGCGATTGATTCAATTGGCACAGGGGGATGTGTCGGAAAGATGGCGATTCTACGAACAAATGGCCGGCGTCGAGCGCAACGCGCCTGGACGGGAGTGAGGACCGTGAAAGTCGATCTCAATACCACGTATCTTGGCATTCCCTTGAAATCCCCGCTGGTGGCATCGCCGTGTCCGCTCACAGAGCGGGTCGATATTCTGAAGCGGCTTGCGGACGCCGGGGCGGGTGCCGTCGTTCTGCCGTCGCTGTTTCAGGAGAAGATTGAGCACGACGAGATGGAAATGATGCGGATGACAGGATTCGGGGGTGAAAGCTTCGCCGAGGCGACGAGCTTTTTTCCGGAATCGGGTGCCCGACAATCCGGGCTGGAAGAGTACCTGAAACAAATTGAGGCGGCGCGTCAAGAATTATCGATTCCGGTGATTGCCAGTCTCAACGGCACGTCCAGCAGCGGCTGGGAGCGATACGCCAGCCAGATCGAGCAGGCAGGCGCAAGCGCACTGGAACTGAACATTTACTTCATCAGCGCCGACCTGGAGAAAACAGGGGAAGCTGTGGAGCAGCAGTACGTGGATCTGGTCCGTTGTGTTCGGGCGGCCGTTCAACTGCCTCTGGCGGTCAAAATCGGACCATTTTTCAGCTCGCTGCCTAACTTTGCGCAACGTTTACTGGACGCGGGGGCCGATGGGCTGGTGCTGTTCAATCGATTCCTGCAGCCCGATATCGATCTCGAAACATTGCAAGTGACTCCTCGGCTGGTGTTCAGCAATCCCGATGAACTGAGGTTGCCATTGCGCTGGACGGCGATTCTGCACGGGCGGATCCGGGGATCAATTGCCGTCACAACAGGGGTACATTCCGCGGAGGACGTGATCAAAGTCTTTCTGGCGGGAGGAGACGTGGCGATGATGGCTTCCGTCCTGTTGCAGCGAGGCCCCGAACACTTGAGAGTGATTCGGAAGGAGATCGAAGATTGGCTGGGTGACCACGGGTACAATTCACTGACCGAACTCAAGGGGAGCTTAAGCCAGATCAATTGTCCCAATCCGTCGGCGTTCGAGCGGGCAAATTATATGGAGGCCTTGCGGTCTTATTCGAGTCCCTGGTAATTGTCTGATGCAGAGATCAAGCCGGGCAAGAATTATTCCCGGATCAGATGTTGAAGCATTCTGTCCGGCGAGTAAAAAGTGTTCGGCTGATGCTTTCGGGCAAGCGCGCTGCTACGAGGACATCTCCTCGTGACGGAGATTTACATGTCCGATTTTCACGTGACACCGTTGAATCCCGATTTGGATTTTGACCAGCTTCCATTCTGGGATGTCGTGATCATTGGTGCCGGGCCGGCCGGTCTGGCCGCGGGATTGACGACGGCCCACCGCGGCCTGACGACACTTGTGATCGAAGCGAAGGAAACGCCGGGAGGACAGCCCCAGTTCTTGTATCCCGACAAAGAGATCGTGGACATTCCGGGCTTTCCGGAAGGAATTACAGGGGAAAATCTGTCATCGCGGGTTTATTCGCAGGCAGTCAATGCGCTGGTGCAGTTCCGCTTTTCAGAAGAGTTGCTGGACGTGATTGACACCACGGAGTCAGGTAAAGAGGACGCATTGAAACAGGTGGTGACAAATCGGAACTCGTACTTGTGTCGAAAGGTTCTGCTCGCCTGCGGATTGTTGCATTTCCCCCGAAAGCACACGGTTCTGGACGAACTCAATTCTGCGAAGGTGTCTTACAAGGTTCCGCGTGTGGCGGACTATTCCAATCAACGCGTGGCGATCGTGGGAGGGGGAGATTCGGCACTGGACGCGGCGATCATGGTGCTGAAGCGACACGGGACAGTCGATCTGATCGTCCGCAGCGAGGTCAGCGGGAAGGTCAGCACCTTGCAGCGAGTTACTGACTCCGGTGGGAGAATCCATACCAATTCCGAAATCACCTCCGCCCGAATTGACGGAGATGAAATAAAGCTGGAGCTTAGCAACGGACAGTCATTAACGAGTGAGCTGGTTATCGTTCAGATCGGATTTCTTTCATCCGTTGACGTCTTCCGACGTCTACATCTGACGCTCAACGACAATGGGAGCGTGGCGGTGGATGCGTACTACGAGACGAGTCGGAGCGGGGTATTTGCAGTGGGTGACGTGCTGGGGGACATCAAGCTAATTACAGTTGCCTGGGCAGAAGGGATTCAAGCGGCTATCTATGCCTTCAAAGAGATCACCAGTCCGTATTGGCTGAGCGAAAAGCGGCTACACGATTCGAAGATCAGCCTGATCGGAGAGAAGATCGCCGCGGCCCACCAACTCCCCCAGCCCTGAGCCAGAGTTTTTCCGTCGGAATCGACAGTTTTTTCGAACTCGGCACCGCGATAGTGACTCAGTATTTAACCACTCTCAAAAACCGCTTTGCATGTGCGTTCGAACCGAAGCCTGCCATCGAAAGGGGCTCGAACTCCGTAACAGCCCCTTTCTCAATCAGTTGTGAGGAGAGATCTAACGAGATCTATTACGAAGGGTGTATTTCTCAGCGAGCGATCTGAGACGGACCTAGGGGACTTTTGACTATAGATACTCCCCCTGACGACTGCTACAATCGCCGCCATACTAACAATAGTAACGGAGGTAGCAGGTTGCCTCCCAGACGGACTTATTCGCCGTCCGCGAATAGGTTCGTTGGGAATCCGAGTCGGTAGATACCCACTCTCTCCGTTCGTTCATTTCTCATCGTTAGACGATTTTCGTTCCCACATCTTTCCGCCGCGCCTCTCAGGTTTCTTCCGGAGTTCCCTCCCATGGTCATCGAATGGTTTCCTCGCGTTCTGCGAGCATTTCGACGTTCTCAGCTTCGCTTCGGGCGCCGACCTCGCCAGTTACGGCACGCTCTCTGGACCACTCACCTGGCATCCGGCACTCAGCCTCTCGAGGAACGTGTCCTCCTGGCGGTCGATCTGCAGCCGTATGCGCTTTCCGGCTGGTCAAACAAAGTGGTCGTCTCCACGCAACCCGGCACGAATACCGATGCCTCCGCCTATACCATCGGTGACTACAACTACTACCTCGATGCCGGCATGGCCAACTTTGGAACCACTAATGCCAGTGCGTTCCATTCCACACTCACCCTCGACGGCACCTATCAGGTCACCATTAACTCTTCCTCGGGGTTGCAATCCTTCTTTGCGGCCTCCATGCAGGACTACCAGTTCAACACGGGTTTTCTGTCCGCAGGCAGTCACTCCTATGTCTTCAATGTCGATTCCGCCAATGAAGTGTCCGAGAGTGATGAAACGAACAACTCGTACACGCGATCCATTACGGTCGGTCTTCCGAGTTCTTCGACGTCGCTCTCGATTCCCACGGTGGACATCCTCTCGGCCACGTCGGGCGACTGGCTCGAAACGGCGGGCACGATCGCGGCCAACGTCTCCAAGATCTACAGTTTTTCTTTGGCAAATCCGTCCGGCCTGTTCCTCGATCTCGATTCACGCGATATTTCCTCTCCCTTGAGCGGCACTCTCAATGCGGCGATGGCCCTGTACGACGTGTCCGGAAACCTGCTCGCGACGAATGACAACGGTTTTGACTTCAGAGGCTTTAATACACCGTCCACCGTGGTGAGCACAGCCAGTGCAGCAGGCTTTCTTGACCCCGCGATTTATGCTGACCTGGCCGCCGGGAATTATTACATTGCCGTCGCCGGAGTCTCGGGGACGACTGGGGAATTCAAGTTACGCGCGCTTGCGGACTCAAACTACTCTGCAACGGTTCCCGTATTCAACAGCAATCCCGGTGCCACCGACACCTTGTATCTGGACTTCGACGGCTACTCCGCGACTGACGCCTGGGGCACCTATTCCGCCACTCCCTACAGCCTGGATGGCAACTCTTCGACGTTCTCACCGGGAGAACGACTCGCGATGAAGAATCTCTGTCGGACCACTTCCGAGGACTACAGCCCCTTTAACCTGAATGTGACCCCGGTTGCCCCCGGTTCCATCGTGGATGGGCAGTCCTTACGCATGGTGGCGACAAACAGCAGCCCCTCCATTGTCGGGCAGCCCTCCGGGACCCTGGGTGTCGCATTGCGTCCGTCCTATAGCAATGGCACCGCCAACGACAACGTCGCGTTTCTCTTCCACTCCGAGTTTGAGACTTACAATGGTTTTGGAGCGAGTCTTGACGGAAAGATCATGGCTGGAGGGCTGGAAGAAGGGGACACCGTCTCACATGAGTTCGGCCACAGCCTGGGTTTGCGGCACTACAATTCCCAAACCGGCAACTTCGCCGGCAATGCCGACATTATCCCCAACGCGATCCTGGCCACTCCCAAAACGGGACTCAGCCGCGCCATCTGGGCGACCGGCAATGCCGATGCCGGTTCCAACACGACCGTCTCGCAGGATGATGTCGCCGTCATCAGCAGTGTTGGGAATACCATCGGTTATCGCACGGATGACTATGGCGATACTGCTGGATCGGCCACAACGCTAGTTCTGAGCGGGGCCTCCTATTCTGTGAACGGAATCATCCAGACGATCGGCGATAAAGATTACTTCAAGTTCTACGCCTCCGGTTCCACAACGATCTCTGTGGATGTAGACGAATACATCAACGATCTCAACACCCAACTGTTTCTGTATTCCAGCGACGGCGTCACCCAGATCGGCAGCAGCAATCCTTCGAGTTCGTACGATGCGACCATCACCCAGACTCTGGCTGCGGGTGACTATTACGTCCAGATTGCCAGCCACGGCTCTTACGGTGAGATCGGCCAATACTCGTTGCGGATCGACCTGACGGAAAATCCTCCCTCGATCACCAGTAATGGAGGAGGAGCGACCGCTTCGATCAGTATCGATGAAAATACGACTGCCGTCACGACAGTCACCGCAACCGATCCCGATTCCGGAGCGTCCCTCACGTATTCGATCGTGGGGGGAGCGGATGCCGCAAAATTCGCCATCAATTCCACCACGGGAGTTCTCAATTTCGTTTCCGCTCCGAATTTTGATGCGCCCGGTGATTTCGATCTAAATAACATTTACGATGTTGTCGTGCAGGTGAGCGACGGGGTTCTCACGGACTCACAGGCCATCGCGGTGACTGTTGCGAATATCAATGAGGCACCCGCCGGTACTGACAACATCGTCACCACCCTGGAAGATTCGGAATACGCTTTTGCCGCATCTGACTTCGGCTTCACTGACACCAGCGATTCTCCCGCAAACACTCTGTTGGCCGTCAAGATCACGACACTCCCGACTGCCGGTTCGCTGACTCTTAGCGGCAATCTTGTTTCCGCCGGACAATTCCTTCCCGTTAGCAGTATCGGCAATTTGAAATTCACTCCCGCCGCGAATGCTAATGGCACAGGCTATGCCTCCTTCACGTTCCAAGTTCAGGATGACGGGGGAACATCCGGCGGCGGTGTGGATCTCGATCAAAGTCCCAACACCATTACGGTCGATGTCACCTCCATTAACGATGCCCCCGCCGGTGACGACAATACAGTTACCGCTCTGGAGGATACGGATTATACCCTCACGGCGGTAGACTTCGGTTTCTCCGATGCTGATGACTCTCCCGCAGACAATCTCTTAGCGGTAATCGTGAATCCGTCCACGGCAGGTACATTGAAATACGACGGCAACACCGTCACCGGAGCAACCACGATTCCAGTTGCGGATATTGATTCTGGAAAACTCGTCTTCGCCCCCGCTACGAATGCCAGCGGCACAGGCGATGCCTCATTCACGTTCCAGGTTCAGGACGATGGCGGGACGGCCAACAGCGGAAATGACACCTCCTCGGAGAAAACTCTGACGGTTGATGTCACTTCCGTCAACGACGCTCCCGCCGGTACCGACGCAACCGTCACGACGCCGGAAGACACGGACTACGCTTTCACTGCAGCCGATTTCGGGTTCACTGACCCCAATGACTCCCCTGCGAACAGCCTGCTGGCCGTCAAGATCACGACCCTGCCCGCCACCGGCTCACTGAGCCTCAGCGGGAATCCAGTCACGGCTGGCCAGTTCATCCCCGTCGCCGGGATTGGCAATCTCAAGTTCACCCCTGCATCAAACGCCAACGGCTATGGTTACACTTCGTTTACCTTCCAGGTTCAAGACGACGGCGGAACAGCGAGCAGCGGCGTGGATCTTGATCAAAGCCCGAACTCGATCACGATCAATGTCACACCCGTGAATGACGGCGCTCCGGTTCTGAACCCGACGGGTAATCCCTCCCTGTTATCGATCCCTGAAGACACCTTCAATAGCTCCGGCACCTCCATCAAGAACCTCATCGCCGGCACGGCGCTCGGCAATAGTTACATCACCGACGTGGATGCGACCGATCCCAAGGGCCTCGCCCTCTACTCCGCCCCCAGTTCCGGTGGAAACTGGCAATACTCCCTCAACAACGGCGGGATCTGGACCACGATCTCCGGAATCTCTCCCAGACCAACGCCCTCCTCCTCGCCGCCGATGACGCCGGCAACACCCGCCTCCGCTTCGTCCCCCTCACCAATTTCAACGGCACCCGTCAGGTCTACTTCCGCGCCTGGGATCAGTCCTCCGGCACCAATGGGGGCTTCGCCAACATCACCACCAACGGCGGCACCACGGCTTTCAGTGTTAAGGCGGACAGTGCCACCATCACCGTCACCCCGGTGAATGATGCCCCGCTCCTCTTCAACGCCCTGAATCCCGTGGTCCCCACGGTCAATAAGTCCGCGATCAACAACCTCGGCTTCAAAGTCAGCAACATGATCGCCAGCGTCTCCCCAGTGAGTACATCACCGACGTCGACGGTGGCGTCGAGGGGATCGCCATCTACGCCGTTCAGGACATCGGCGGCCACTGGGAGTACTCCCTCGATAACACTGCCACCTGGACCTCCATCGGTGCCGTCGCGGCGAACAACGCCCTGTTGCTCAAGTCCGATGCCTCCACGTACCTCCGCTTCGTCCCCAACAACACGACCACCGGCGATCGCAAGATCTTCTTCCGTGCCTGGGATCAGAGTACGGGTGTCGCGGGCACCAAGGTCGATGTCTCGGTGAATGGCGGAACGACCCCTTCAGCGTCGGGGCGGATAGCGTCACCTTGACCGTCAACACGGTCAACGATGCCCCCGTCCTCAACCCGGCCGGCTCTCCGACCCTCCCCACCATCCCCAAGACCAATAACAACCCCGCCGGCATCTCCATTCTGAGTCTGATTGCCTCCGGCGGTGCCAACTACATCACCGACCTGGAGTCCACCGATCCCCAGGGGATCGCCATCTACGGCGCCCCAGTTCCGGCGGCACCTGGGAATACTCCCTCAACAGCGGCACCACGTGGACTGCCGTCGGCACCGTCGACCAGAGCAATTCCCTCCTGTTGAAAGCCCTCGCCACCACGAAGATCCGCTTCCGCCCCAACGGCAGCTTCACCGGCGTCCGTTCGATTTCGTTTGCCGCCTGGGATCAATCCACCGGGACTGAGGGGACCAAGGTGGACACCAGCACCCGCGGCGGCACCACAGCCTTCTCCTCCGCCCGTGATACCGCCTCCATCACGATCACCTGAGCGGGACGTGGCTTAAAAATATCCTTTCGTTGAGTAGAGGACGGCTAAGTCCATATCGCCGCTGCTTCGCCAAAAACAAAGGGTTCCGTGTTGCATGACTTTCTCTTTCGATCATCCCGACGCGGTAGACTGCTAAGATTGAGTAAAACAATCCAAGCGAACACCCGAAATAAATCAGACAGATGAGGAAGCCTCTACGATGACGAAGATTACTTCATTGGTGCTTTCAGCGTTGCTCATCTGCAGCCCCTTTTGGGTCCGCGGGGACGATGCTCCGTCGTCCAAGTCAATTATCTACAAGAAGACCGAACAGGGTGAATTGTCGCTGACGGCCTACTTTCCGCCTGACTGGAAAGCGGACCAGAAGAGGCCTGTGATCGTCTTCTTTTTCGGAGGAGGCTGGACGAATGGCAAATTGACTCAGTTCGAGCCACAGTCCAAACATCTCGCCCAGCGGGGAATGGTGGCAATTTGTGCTGATTATCGCGTGAAGTCCCGGCATCAGGTGACGCCCGAAGCCTGCGTCGAGGATGCCAAAAGTGCCATTCGCTGGGTGCGGCAGAATCGGGAACGGCTGGGGATCGATCCCAACAAAGTCGTCGGAGCCGGCGGCTCGGCGGGCGGACATCTGGCGGCTTGTACCGCCCTCTGCGACGGACTGGATTCCAAGCAGGAGGATTTAACGATTTCCTCGAAGCCGAACGTTCTGGTGCTGTTTAATCCGGTCTTGAATTTCAATCTGCCGAAGCTCCTCGAACGAATCAGCGATAATAGTGATGTCGCTGAGGCAATTTCTCCGACACGGCATCTGGCGAAGGATTCCCCACCGACGTTGCTATTCTTCGGAACAAAGGACCAACTCCTGAAACAGGGAGAGGAATTCCTCGAACGGTCGAAGAAGATTGGTCATCACGCCGAAATCTATCTGGCGGAGGGAGTGGGGCACTCATTTTTCAACAAGTCCCCGTGGCTGGAGAAGACCATCGATCGGATGGACGACTTCCTGGTTTCCCAAGGGTATCTGAAGGTCTCTTCCGCATCCCCGCAGACTGCCCCGTAGTCAGCATCGCCCGAACGTTCGTTGAAGACTGTCCCCCTTTTCTCCCGCAGCAGTTTCAGTGCGACGGTTTCGCAGAATCCTGCGGCAGCTGGCACACAAGACAACTAAAACTCGCTCCGCCAGGATGACTGGCAGCCTGCCGGATGAGGCTTTCCCGTTCAGAGCCGGGGCTGGTTGAGGATGTTTCAAATCAGTTAATGCACCGGGATACAAGCCGCTGGGAAATGTGCCTGGTGGGCGGGCCACACTGCGGAGACCGGCATTCACTCCACCATAAGGACGGCGTCGGTCAGAAACCGATGTTGGGGTCGGCTGCAAACAGCTCGTCCAAAAGCGCCTGCGATGCGGCGAAAGAACTGCCGCCGGTGAAGAGACCCTTCTGCCCGGTCTTCCCAGGTTTTTCCGCGTGAGAATTGCCTTTCCGGGCATACAACGAGTGTTTGCCATTTGATTTATGGCCAGAGAGTGGAGCGATTGCGGGTGTCGACTTGGGGGCCTTCTTGAGAACGTTAATCGTTTCGGTGAGGAGATTGCTGGTGGCGTTGTCGCCGTCGGTCGCTTGAGCCGTGAGATTGCGGGTGGAGGTTTTCAGCCCCTTCCCGCTGGTGGTGAAGGTGACGTTACGTAGCGAGGCCTGGACCTGGGCGGCCGTCACCGCTGATTTGAGCTGGACAGTGACGATCAGCTGGCCGTTGGTGAACTGTGGATTGGCCACGGTTCCGAGGTTGGCGAGACCGGCGGTATTGAGCTGGTCGGGACGAACCTGTTTCTTGCCGATGGCGAGGTCGTTCAGTGTGAGCGACAGGGTTCCTCCGCCGAGGTTGTCATCGGCATCGGCGACCGTGACGGTCGAGAGAACCGCGACGGGAGACTGGTTTTTGGCGTAGGTGGGGGTTCCTGCACCGGCCAGAACGGGAGGATGAATGAGGTCGATTTTGGTCGTGGCCTGCGGCGTTACCGGAGTGGACTGGAGATGACCGACATGGTCGGTTGCGACGCTGTAGAAGCGGTAGGTGTGCCCTTCGACACCGGTAAAACTGGCAGTGGTGAGTGAAGTGCCGGATTGCCAGAGGGTATAAGGCGCATTGTTATCGGAGACGTAGACGTTGTAGGTGTCGATCCCCGAGCCTCCCGCGTCATCACTCCCGGTCCAGGAGACGGGGAATGACAGAGAGCGGGAGATCGCGGCGAGGGCATTGACGTGGCTCGTGGGTTTGCCGGCGTCGATGGTATTGAGAGCGATATTGGTGGCGATGGGTGAGTTGGCATCAAAGACGATACTGGCCTGGGCGTTGATCGGAGTTCCGGTGGCAAGTCCGGCCTTGGGTTTGATGTCATAATTGATGTATCCCTGGCCTCGGCCGGTGTCATCGTTCACCGGGAGAAACCCATCGAAGACCCCTTCGGGGAGTAGACCAGTATCGGGATCGACGCTACGGAAGGTCCAGGCGACGACGCCGGTTTCGGGATTCAACCGGGCGGAGAAGTCGACGTAGAGATCGGAGCCGTCCTGATTGTGATAGAGAATCCGGTCGGACCAAGCCTGAATTCCCTGAGGAATGACGATGATCTGATCGCCGAAACCGACGCTGCCGAGTTCAAAGGTGGACCAGTCCAGGTCCGCGTCGAGTTGCTGAGTCACGACGACCTGTTGCGCAGGAGCGGTGGCGAGGTCGGGGGAGTTCTCGAAATGGACGGTGTAAGGATAAACTTCGGGCTGCTCGGCGCGGAACTGCGGAACGCCGTATCCGCCGGGGCCGATAATGTCGTTGGGATCGAAGCTTCTGACCGCCTGAATGGTTACAGTCTCGACCGGGGGATCGGGAGGAGGAGGTTTCGGGTCTTGCTTCAGGTTAACGGTACTCGATACGGTTTTCTTGATTTCGATGGCGTCAGCGAAAGCGGTTCCCCAGCCTGCGGTCTTGATGTCGTACGCGAGGAGAACGGCCAAAGCGCCCGGATCCTTGGATTTGATCGCGCCCAGCAGTGAACCGGACTGGATCGAAGCCAGATAGTTGTCGACGTGCCCGTTTGTAAAGTCATAGAAGTCATCAAAGTGATAAGTGATTTCGGCCTTGTAGTTGACGACGTCCCCCTGCCGTTCAAAGTCGGTGATCTTGACCTTGAACTGGAAGAAGTGATCGCTGTCGTTGGGATCGTCCATTTCCCCGAATCCGAAGTAGAGATCGAAGGCGGTCTTGTCGCCACCCAGGATCGGATCGAGAGTCATTTTTACCCTCTGCCCCAGTCCCCCCTTACTGGGCTGGTAAGGATTCGGGATATCCAGCCTTCCCTGGGCAGCTCCCCCCAGGAGCTTGCCCAGGCCGTTGAGGCCGGTTGTTTCGGTTTCGTAAAAGATGAGATAGGCAACGTTATAGCGGGTGAAATCCTTCCATTCCGTAAGAGGCGGTTCAGCACCGTTTAATTGTCGAACGATGTTATCGATCTTCTGCTGGATGAGTTCCTTGAAGCTGTGGAACGGCTGGCCTGTGAAGAAAATGTAGGGGCCATCGTTGAGAGGTGGGAACGAGAGATCGCCGTATCTGGCGTCGGCAGCGGCATTGCTGACCGGGGAGCCATCCCCGTAAAACGGTTCGCTGGGATGGTATCCGGAGTTGATCCCCTGCGGCCCCAGGAAGAGATTCATGTGATTCTGGGCGACGCCATTTCCCATGATCGCGAAGAGCCAGTTGGCGACGTCGGACGAAAGGAATTCTTCTTTTTCCTCAAGAGTAAGATCCCGGTAATCCTTTCCCAGGATATTGATCGTGGGAGAGATCGACTCGAAGTCCGCGAGGGGGGCCACGGGGATGGTTTCCGCAGCGGGGGGGACGGGGTTGAGAGCCGCGTAATAGGCGTTCGTCACCCAGGCACTGAGCGGCTCCGTGATGGTGCGTGCGATTCCCCCACGAGAACCGGCGATGGTCAGGTCCGCGGCAAGTGCGGTTTCGACCTGCTTCCAGGTGGTTCCGAAATGGGAGACGAATCTCTGCCGGACGGTGTTCCAGACGGGGTCGGAGGTGTCCACGCCGAGGTCCGCGAGGAAGGAAGTCCAGTCGATGGGGGTGGCGTCGTCGTGGGCGAAACCGACGGAGAGTTGAAGCGGCCCGTCCCCACCGGCGGCCACACGGATCTGGACACGGAGTTCTTCACCGGCACGAAGGATGCCGGACCCGGCGCCGGACCCGAGCGCCTGAAAGATCATCGATCCGGAGAGGGAGGGATCGCCGGAGAGGGAGAACTTGCTGCCCTGATCCGCGGAGACGATGAGGACAGGGGCGGGAACATCGTGGGTGCTGTTGTTAACAATCGAGACATACGCCGTGAAGGGAACCCCGATGCGCCTGGTCGCCGGGGCCGAAATGGAGAGGGAGACATCGTCACTTTTGGCCGCGGTGACGGTGAAGGCTTTTGTGAGCGTCGCAGAAAACGTCTGGCGGCGGAGGCGGTAGTGGCCTTCTCCGGAGATCTGCACGGTGTCGAGGGTGAAATAAGATCCCGAGACCCGGAAGTCGTACACCCCTTCCGGGATATTGCGGAGGTCGAACGTGACGTACATCTGGGCGGAGGAAATCGGATCGACGTGAAGGGCTGTGAAGGATTGCCCGCCGGCATTGACCAGGGCCGCGGCCATTTCTCCGTCGAATCTAGATCCGGTGACGAGGAATGTGGTCGTTCCGCCGCGGTCGAGACTGGAGACATCCGTCGAGGTGACGGAAAGGGAAACGGTTTCCGCCGTGAGCGTGAAGGCGCGGTTGGCGGAAGCAGGGAGATTCGCAGCGACAGCGATATAGATGATGCCACTGCCGGTCAGTGGCAGGACAAGATCGTGTCCGGCGGTCCCATGAACCGTCGCGTCGAACATCTGATCGGTCGGCGGAGAGTTGGCACTCACGAAGAGATCGAAATCACCGGTGGAGGCCGAGGTGTGCAGGCGAATCTGCGCGGTGGGGCCAAGTTGAGGAACAAATGTGATGAAATACTGGAAGAGCTTCCCGGCCACAGGGTTAGCGGCAGGAAAAGTGCCGGAATAGGGAGTATCGAGATCCAGTGGAGTGACCGTCGTCTGCAGGGTCTGAATGGCAGTCAGGATGTTATTGTCCCGATTGACTTCCTTAACAACCCGGAAGTGATCGGTCTGGATGATGATGTAAAACGGACCGGGGATTGCCGCGGGGACGGTCGTGGTGAAAGATCCCACGTAACTTCCCCCTGCGTTCAGGCTGCCAGTGTGGTCGGCAACCCCGAGAAGCAGGGCGTTCGCATCAAGAGTGGGACTCTCCGAGATGTAGACACTGTCTCTCCAGGAAGAGGTGTTCGTAGGCCCCTGGCCTTGATTGGTGACAGTCCAGTGGAAGGTGATGGCCGATCCCATGGCGGCGGAGGCGGGGAAGGTGATATTGCTGACGGCCAGGTCGGCATGCTTGACGTGATCGGCGAAGTCGCGGCCGGTGACAACCTGGGAGGAGTTGGCGAGGGAGACGTCGTAGTAGCCGCTGGCGGGTGCAATGAGCTGATCAACCGCCGTGGTCGCAAGGCGGACACGATAGTTTCCAACGGCGAGTCCCGTGAAGGAGTAGGCACCATCGACGCCACTTTGAACGGATCGTTCTCCGGTGTCGAGATGTCCGTTCGCGTTCGCATCGCAATAGAGAGTCGCCCCGGCAAGGATTGGTTCATTACTCTGCTGGATGCCGTCGGAGTTGTAGTCATCGAAGACCTTGCCCCGGATGCTTGCTCCAGAGACGGCAGCAGGGTCGGCGAGGAACACATCGTAAATCTGATTGTCGTCGACGGTCGTCGTGAGGTTCGATGCGAGACTGAAGAAGATCACGCGTCCATCATCCAGGACCGTCGCAGAATCCGGGAGGTTGTAGAGATTCAGGCCGCTGGCGTTATTCCCTCCCGAGCCTGAGAGTGACTGGGAGACAAGCCACGTTTTTCCGGTGAGCAGATCCCTCTCGAAGAGATCGGGCTGGGAATCTCCGTTACCATCGACAAAGTTTGCGACAAGGTTGGTTGCGAACGAATCAAAGACAACATAACGGCCATTCGGAGAGATCAGCTGACGGCTTTCACCGTTCAGGTCGTCGAGACGGGAGTTGGCATTCCCACCGCCAGTGCCGGTTGCGGCGGGAGTGACCAGAGAAGTCACGCCGGAAGTTAGGTCAGTGCGATAGAGATCGCCACTGGAGTTTGCGGCACCGAAATTCTGGACCAGATCGGTGGAACTGCTTTCAAAGACGACATACTTGCCGTCAGGGGTGATCTTGGGAAGTTTCGAAATGGAATTGGAAGGAGCGGAACCATCATACTTCTTATCGATCAGCGTTGTGGTCGCTGTGGAGAGATTACGCAGATAGACGTGGGAACCCGTCACCCCGGCTACAATGTTGCTTCCGGAACTGGCGAAGGCGATCTTCGTCCCGTCCGAGGAAATGGAGAAGTCCCGTCCTCCGGCGGCTGCTCCGGCTGTCGTGACGGTCACGAGGGAGTTGGATTGCATGGCGAGATTGAAAACAAAGATATCCGAGCCGCCGGTGCCGTTCGTGTCGTTGGGGGCGAGATCTGATGCGGTGGAGTCATAAACGATTTTCTGACCATCGGCGCTCATCAAGAGGCGCGATCCAAACCCACGATTGGAGGTCGTCGTCGCAGATCCGGCGAGGCGATTCACTAGTATCGTGGTCCCAAGCTGGCGATCACGCAGGTACAGATCAACCTGGGCGCCATTGGGGTCGCTCAATCCGGCGATCAGATCCGTCGCATTTCCGACGAATGCCACATAGCGTCCATCGGCACTCAACGCGACATTTCGGAAGAAGGAACCGGAGGACGAGGTGCCGTCGGGCTTCTTGCTGATGACTTCGAGGGTGTGGTTGACGCGGTCGAAAAGCTTGACGGCACCATCAGAGAAAACAACATATCGCCCATCCGGGGAGATGGCGGCATCGGCGATCGTGACGGAGCGACCTTCGTTGACCTGGATCAGGTCGCCGGTCTGAGTGTCCTTGATGTACAACATCGCGGGAGCGGACAGGGAAATATTGGCTCCGGGGGAGACGATCAGGACATATCGCCCATCGGCGGAACTGCCAGTGGTATAACCTCCCGCGAGAGTGGCGATGGAGTTTGCAGGATCGCGACGTGAAAGCAGGGTCCGGGTGGAACCCTCCACCAGGAACACATCGGCGACGAGATTATTGTCGTTGGCGACAAGATTCGTGGAGAGGCTTTGAAATGCAATGGAGGAACCGTCACTGCTGACTGCGACGGGAAAAGAAGCGGAGAAGATTTCGTTGCCATCTCCACCTTTCAACGGCGTGATCCGGTCCGAGGTCAGCAGACGGATGGCACCCGTGGACCGGGTGTAGGCATAGAAATCCGATCCGAACTGGTTGTTGTCCACGAAACCAGAGATGAGGTTGGACGCACCGCTTTTGAAGACGATCGTGGAACCGTCGCCGCTGATAACGGGCATGCCGGAGTTGTTGGCAGGGTTGCTGGTGCCCGCGATCGCGGATACGAGCGTCGAGGTCCCCGCAACGGTATCGAGAAGATAAACATTGGTACTTCCCAATGACGTGACGGATTCCAGGGCAACATAGCGTCCATCGGAGGAGATGGAATAGTTTCTCACTTCGTCGCTGCCGGGTTGGGAGGAATTTCCCGGCGCATGCGAAACAAGAGTGACAGTATTGGTCTGAAGATTGCGCACGTAAAGCTGCGTGATACCGCTGCCGCCAAATCCCAGATCGGTGGCGCGGCTCAGGAAGTAGACCTTCGTACGGGTGGCATCCCAGCGAGGGTTGAGTGAGTCGTTATTGGCGGGGGCCGTCCCGGCCGAGTTCAGACTGACGAGATGCGTCGTGCCATCGTTCAGGAAAACGTCGCTTTGACTGAGGTTGTCACTATTCACCAGGAAATCGAGATTCGTCGTGAAGAGGACCGCCCCCTGGTCTGAGACGGCGATTGAGGTAAACGGATTGGCGAGCACATTCGACGGGCCGGCGGGATTTCCCGACGAGTCTGTGCTGGCCAGGCGAGTGCTGCCAGTCTGAAGATCGCGGACGTAAAGCTGATTCAAATTGGAACTGGTCGGTGCGATGGCAGTAAGATTCGTGGCCTGACTCCAGAAAGCGACGTAGCGATTGTTGCTGCTGATGGCGTACAAGGGTGGCCGGAACGATGAAGAAGAGTCCTGCCCGGAATCGGCGTTTGCTCCGCTGAGACCGCTGAGAGAGGCGCTGACGAGAGTGGTCGTGCCGTGGACGAGATCGCGCACGAAGAGCTGATCCAGATTGAGGTCAGTTCCAAGGTCCTGGCTGACGAGATCCTTGGATCGGCTGGTGAACAGTACGAACTTGCCATCGAGGGAGACGACGGGGCTCGCACCGCCATATTGCGAGGGAGAGCCGTCCGGTTTTGCCGACACGAGCGTGAGAATATCGGTCGTGCGATTGTAGGCATAGATTTGGCCGGGGACATTGACTCCGGCGAGGAGGTTTCCGGCCTGGCTCTGGAAGACGATGATATTGCCATCCGCGCTCACGGAAGGGGCACCGGAAAGTCCATCGGCGGTGTCGCCATTGAGGGCCTGATCAACCGTGGTCAGGGGTTGGATGGAGAGGAGTTCGCGGGTCTCAAGAACTTCAACGTGACGGTAGGCGCTCGATTTCGTACGGCGCGAAGGTATAGATCCCCGAAGACGATTCAGCCATGACTTAGTAGGTGAAATCAAGAGAGCCTCCGGCTTCTAAAACAGGACGACGATGTCACACAGGGAGCGTGGAAAGAGTCAACCGAAGAGCGATGCCGGTACCAGCCATCCAGCATCTATTTTCAAGGATGAAAGAGGCCTTTGCAAGATCCCTGCGGCTGCTTTGGAGGCGGAGGAGAGATAAGCGGCGACGTCTCGAAGTTCCTGGCTATGCAGGAGTTAGTAGTCATCGCTGAGTGACCGCGTCTTACAGTATTTCACATTCGGGCGTCACTTAAGTAAAACGCTTCAGGCCGCGAAGTTTTTCAATCAGATCCTGTCGGAAATCCGGGTGACAAATCGACGTGAGCAATTCACCCCGTTCTTTCAGGGAACGTCCATGCAGATTGACGCGTCCATACTCCGTGACGACCCAGTGAATATGGCCTCGGGTCGTGACCACACCCGATCCGGCTGCGAGTTCAGGAACAATTCGGGACACCTTGCCGTGCGCCGCCGTCGAGGGGAGCGCAATGATTGGTTTGCCTCCGCGCGAGACTGCGGCTCCACGAATGAAGTCCATCTGGCCACCGATTCCGGAATAAATGCGATGACCGATGGAGTCAGCGCAGACCTGACCGGTCAGATCGATCTGTAGGGCGGAATTCACGGCGATCATACGGTCGAGCTTACGGATCAGGCCGGTGTCGTTCGTGCGGTCGCAGGGATGAAACTCGACCAGGGGATTGTCGTCCACGAAGTCATAGAGCCGTCGAGTTCCCATGACGAAACTCGTCACAATTCGACCGGGATGAACTTCCTTGAAACGGTTGGTAATCACCCCCGCCTCGACCAGGTCAATGACGCCATCGCTGAACATCTCCGTGTGGATTCCCAGATCCCGTTTGTTACCGAGACGCTTGAGGACCGAACCGGGAATTCCTCCGATCCCCAACTGCAGACAGGCGCGGTCTTCAACCAGTTCGGCGATGAGTTCGCCGATCCTGGCTTCGACATCCGATTCGGAGCCCTGGGGATGTTCGGGGAGCGGACGATCCGTATGGATGCACGCGGTAATGCGGTGCCAGGGAACCGTGGCATTGCCGTGGGTCCGGGGCATCTGCTCGTTGACCTCTGCCAGGATCAGGGGGGCCTGATCGACAGCCGCACGGGCTGAGTCAACGGAAGTTCCGAGAGAACAGAGTCCGTGACGGTCAGGCGGAGAGACCTGGACAATGGCAGCATCCAGAGGAATTACCCGATCCTGAAAGAGACGGGGAATGTCCGACAGGAAAACCGGCACAAAGTCAGCTCGCCCTTCCGCGATCGGATCTCGAAGCCCCGCCCCTGTAAACAGTGAGATCGAACGGAACCGGGAAGAATGTTGCGGCGAGGCGAAGGGAAGATTCCCCTCCAGATGCATATGAACGAGCCGCATGCCGGAGAGGTCCGAACAATGGACCATTGCTTCAAGGAGAGGCGTGGGGGTGGCTGCGGCCCCATGTACGAAGATCGTCATGTTGCCCTTCAGATGGCTGACCGCTTCCTCCGGCGTCAGCGTTTTCGACTTCCAATCCAACATCACATGCCCTTTGTCTGAGAACTTTGTCCGATTCGCAGTGCACAGAGTCCCATTTTCCCTGGAGGATCCGTTTTGAATTTCACACTCATTTCATTTACGATCAAGTCTCCTCACACTCTCCCGATGACTCTTTGGCGCTCAACAACGCCGCGCGGTCGGCGATTTGTTCAAGAACCTGTGCCGTGATCAATCCCTGACGTTCCCGGCGCTCCAGCTCCTTCAGTTCATCGAGCATCCGGTCGGTGTTGCGGCTTGCTCCATCCATCGCAGTGAGACGGCTGGCCTGTTCTCCCGCGAACGAGTCCAAGGCTGCCTGGTACAGGCTAATAAAAGAATATTCGCCAACCAGACCCGCCAGCAATTCCGGTTTTGTGAGATAATGATGAATCGGGCCGGGGCATGGGAGGCCTGCGCTTTTGGGGAAAGCACGTAAGTCAATCGGAAGAATCCGTTCTTCATGGGGAATCTGTTCGCTCACCGATTGATAACGATTATAGACGACATACACGGAACCGACTTTATGTTCCGCAATCAGCCGATCGATGACACTAGCGACCTTTCGAATGGCATCGCGAACTCCAGAAAGCGACGTGGCGCCAGGGGCGGAGAAATCGCATGAGATGCCCCGCTGGGACATCAACTTGAGACCGCGGCGTCCTACTCCCATCAGGAGAGGTTTTCTATTTCGGTTGAGTTCTTGCCAACGACGTTCTGCAAAATCCAGCACATTCTGGTTAAAGGCACCGCACAGAGGTTGCTCGGAAGTCAACACCACCAACAACGGAGCACGGTGGGAAACGTGCGGAAGCCGGGAGGGAGGATTCTCCCCCGCGGCTGCCACCAGGGCCTCCTGAACGACGTCACGATAATTTCGCGAGGCAAGGAGAGACCGTTGAGCCCCCTGGATACGTCCTGCCGCAATTGTGCGCAGCGCGCCCACGATATCGTGAATGGCAGAGACGACCTGGGTGCGGCGCTGAGTTTCTTCCAGAGTCATGACGATGCTTCCGCGGAATGCCGACTGTAATTTTCCAAAGCCTGCCGGAGGCGAACACGCAGCGGATCGTCGAGATCCGTCGACGTTTCAAGAGACTCCAGGAGTTGCTGCTCGGTCACGTCGAGCCAAGCCGTCAAACCTGAGACATACTTGACGATTTGCGGAATGGGGATGGAATCGAGAAGCCCTTCCCGGACGGCAAACAGGACAACCATCTGATGACTCAGCGAGCAGGGAGCAAGACGAGGTTGCTTGAGGATTTCGCGGAGTCGGCGGCCTCGATCGAGCCTGCGACGAGTGGCGGGTTCAAGATCGGCCCCAAAGCGTGCGAAGTTTTCCAGTTCGTGCAGTTGAGCGTACAACAGGCGAAGGTCTCCGGCGATCCGGCGGAGGAGTGGAGGTTGAGCTTTGCCTCCGACCCGGGACACACTCAGGCCGACGTCAACGGCAGGTCGAAACCCCTCATTGAAGAGCCGCAGATCCAGGTAAAGCTGTCCATCAGTGATCGAAATGAGATTCGTGGGGATATACGCAGCGATCTGTCCGGCCTGAGTTGAGGCGATCGGTAATGCTGTCATGCTCCCCCCCCCCAAGCGGTCGTGCAACCGGGTCGCTCTTTCGAGCAGCCTCGAATGCAGGTAGAAAACATCCGCGGGATAGGCTTCCCTTGCAGGAGGACGCTCCAGCAACAAGCTGATGCGGCGGTAAGCATCGGCATGCTTGGTCAGATCGTCATAGACTATCAACACATGCTTCCCCTGCCCCATGAAATGCTCTGCCATGGCGCAGGCGGCGTAAGGGGCCAAGTACTGCTGACCGGGAGAGGTCTCCGCGTCGGAAGAGACGACGATCGTATATTCCAGCGCCTGCTGCTCCTGCAGAGTGTTAACCACTTCACCAATCGTGGCTTTACGCTGCCCAATCGCCGTATAGATGCAGAGAACTCCCGTGCCGCGCTGCGCCAGAATGACATCGAGCGCCAGCGATGTCTTGCCCGTCGCACGGTCTCCCAGTATGAGCTCCCGTTGCCCACGCCCCAGCGGCAGGAGACTGTCGATGATCTTCACGCCGGTCAGCAACGGCTCCTGCACGGGCTGGCGGTCGATGATACCGGGGGCTTCGCGTTCCACAGGGCTGCGTTCCGAACAACGGATAACCGGTCCCCCGTCCAACGGGCGTCCAAGGATGTCCACGACGCGCCCCAGCAGCGCCTCACCGACCGGCACGCTCAAGACACGGCCCGTGGCATGCATTTCATCCCCCGCGGATAACGCCTGGGTTCCATCCAGCAGCACCACACCGACTTCCCGCTTGCGGAGATCAAACGCAAAACCGGTCAATCCATCGCTTCTTTCAAGAAGTTCTCCAAACCGGACCGAAGGCAATCCGCTGAGAAAAGCGATGCCGTCCCCCACCCGAACGATGTGCCCGACCTCACGTTTGCGAACTTTCCAGGAGATGTCTTGAAGATTGAGCCGAAGTTGTTCCGCGAGTTGAGTGATCTGGCTGGTCATGTGCTGGGATTCCCCTCCTGCGGCACCCTGGCCTCCGGAAGCTGGCCCGCGAGCGAAGCATCCCAGACGTAGGCTCCCATGCGCAACCGAACCCCGGCGATCAACTCCGGCAGGAGTCGCACCTGCAGCTCGGCTTGCACTCCCGTCACATTGACTATGACTTTTGAAATCTCGGCAGCTAACGAAGGACCGATCTCGCTTGCAGATTCGAGGACCACCTCATCCGTGGATCGCCAATGTTGGCGGATCTCCGTCTGCTCCGAGAGAGGGACCTGGTTCAGTGTTTCGAAGAGTCTGTGGACCAGTTGCTCGTGCAGGGTGCGGTCCGCGGATCCCTGCAGCAAGCGACGGGTGAGTTCAATGGCCTGGCCGCGGACCTGCTGCTGGAGGCTCGTCAGCATTTCCGATCGGTCACGGTCGAGCCCCTTTTCAAAGTCGAGTCGATAGCGGCGGGCCTCCTCCGTAGCTTCCGCAAGAATCGACTTGCGCTGCTCCTCGGCCTGGGTATGTGCCTGGCGGATGACGTCTTCCCGCTGCTTCTGCATGTCAGCCAACTGGTCGTCAAGCGTTTTCTTCAGTGCTTCGGCTTCGCGATGAGTGACCTCGGCTTCGTTCAACTGGTCTGCGATTTTCTTTCTTCGCTGATCGATCGCTTCGCGAATCGGCGCATAGAGCAGCCGATGCAGGATGTACGCCAGCACTACAAAGTTGACGATCTGAAACAGAAAGGTCCATGCGTTGAAATGCATAGGTCAACCGGTGAAGTATTTCATGAACGGATTGGCAAACAGGAGAATCAGGGCAATAACGAGGCAGTAAATCGCCAAGGATTCGATCATGGCAAGCCCCACGAAGAGTGTCCGCGAAATCCGATCCGATGCGTCCGGCTGCCTGGCAATGGCATCCAGCGCGGAATCAATCGCTCTTCCCTGCGCGCGGGAGGGGCCGAACGTCCCGGCGATGACACTCAGCCCCGCGACTGCCATCGTAATCAATGCAAACCAGGTGCGGGCATCCATCAGCAAGTCTCCTTGTGTTCCAACAAATTCATTAAATCCTGGGTGAAAACGTGTTCCTTGAAACTCCGCCCTATGGGGTTCCTGTTTCCTGTTGGCCGGTCCTGATCGCCGCACTCAGATAAACAATAGTCAAGACGGCAAAAATGTACGCCTGAACAATGCCGGTCAAAACAGAGAGCATCATGATCGGCACGGGAACGATCAAACCCGCGATCGACAGAAGGACCGCGATCACCATTTCCTCGCTCATGATGTTGCCAAAGAGACGAACGGCCAGCGAAATGGTGCGAGACAATTCCGCAATTAATTCCAGGGGAAGAAACAAAATGGAAGGTTCAACATAGTGCCGCAGATATCCGCGCAACCCCTGTGCGCGGATGCCGTAAAAAGGGACGGCGATGAAGACGATGATTGCCAGGGCAGTCGTCGTGGAAATATCCGCCGTGGGGGCATGCATTCCCGGAAACAGGCCGGACAGATTCGAGACCCCGATGAATAGGGTCAACGTGATGACGAGCGGAGAGTAGGGACGGGGATCGCAACTAGCCATGTCGCGCAGGATGCCGTCGAGCGAGTCGAGCAGTGACTCAAACATCAACGCCAACGAGGAGGAGGATGTTTTCAGACCAAGCCGTGCGATGATCGCCAGGACAATCAGAACCGCCGAGACGATTAACGAGTAAATGACGGTGCTGGTGACCTCGACGGGCCCCCATTTCAGGACCGTTTCAGGAAGAAGGGTTTCATTCAGCATGGCTTTCCCCCTTCCCTGATGTTCCAGATCAAAAGGTTCCGCGCGACGAAACACCCGCAGAGCATGGGGAGGAGCGCTAACGCCCCAGAGATACTTGCGAGGGAGAGAGTCAGAACGAGAAAGCCTGACCGCAGCAGGGAATGGGCGTCGAGTCGTCGAGTCGGTGTCGGCGGTCGTGACACCAGGCCGCGAACCGAACACCACAGGCTACCGAAGTATGCGTAACCGAACACTAAACCGAGGAAGAAGCAGCAGATCAGGGAGAGCATCACTGGATCTCCTTCCAGGCATGTCGCCACGCCGCGGCACACCCCAGGAACAATCCGGCCACGAGTAAGGAGAGAGTCCAAAAGGCACCGGAGCGGTAATTCGTATCCAGCCAGTGCCCTCCCCAGGCGCCCAGAACGGAAGGGAGGCTGACCATCCAGCCGATCGATCCGACCAGCCTCAGTCCCCCCCAGAAGGTTTGTCGCTGACCTTTCTGCCTGAGGGCGGCTTGTGTGCGCACAGCGGCAATGAAGGGATCCTCCTCAGGGAGTTTCTGGATCATCGTTTTTTCTCCGCACGGCGCAATTCCCGTAACAGGATCGTCTGCAATCCGGAAAACTCAAGGCGGGCCTGGCGCTCAGCGAACTGCTTCCCCTGCAACATCTCGGCGGCGGCAGCCGTCAGATTTTCAAGACTATCCGCCTGGGTCGCGTCGCGCGTGGTGATTCGGACCTTATTTTTTTCCACCAGCATCACACCGCCGTCCACGGCGAGAAAGTGTTCCCTGCCCCGTTGATCCTGATAAGAGAGAATTCCGGGGGACAAGAGAGTGACGAATGCTTCCGCCCCGGGAAGAATCCCGAACTTCCCGGTGGCGTCCGCCGATTGCAATCCTGTCGCCTGGTCCTGCAGGAGAAGTCCGTCCGGAAGCAAAACCTGGAGGTCAAACGTCATTTGAGCACCTCCTCGATTCCACCGATCATGTAGAGTGCCTGTTCCTCAACCTTGTCGAGGTCTCCATTCAAGATCGCTTCGCAACCTTTTAACGTACTCTCGATCGGGACGTGGCGCCCGGCAAGCCCGGTAAATGCCTCGGTGACAAAGAGAGGCTGCGTCAGGAATCGCTCAAGTCGTCGCGCGTTATTCACGTTGCGGCGATCCTCCGCAGACAGCTCCTCCATCCCCAAAATGGAAATGATGTCTTGCAGATCCCGATAACGCTCAATCACCTCCTTGACCCGCAGGGCAATGAGGTAATGCCGTTCTCCGAGATGGACCGGATCCAGAAGTTTAGAGGTGGAAACGAGTGGATCCACGGCGGGGTACAATCCCTGGGCCGCTTGGCCGCGGGAGAGCACGATACTGGCGTCCAAATGGACGAAGGTCTGCGCGACCGCCGGGTCGGTGAAGTCGTCAGCGGGAACGTAGACGGCCTGGACCGAGGTGATGGCGGCGTGGGCAGTCGCGGCAATACGTTCTTCAAAGGCGGCGAGATCATCTGCCAGCGTGGGCTGGTAGCCCACTTCGGAAGGAAGTCGTCCAAGCAGGCCCGAAACCTCCGCCCCTGCCTGGATGTATCGAAAAACGTTGTCGACCAGAAACATGACGTCTCGCTTTTCGACGTCGCGAAAATATTCCGCCATGGTGAGTGCGGACAGAGCGACGCGAAAGCGACTTCCGGGGGCATCATTCATCTGGCCGAACAGCAAAATAGAGTGCTCGATCACCCCCGTCTGTTGCATTTCCAGCCAGAGGTCATTTCCCTCGCGGCTCCGTTCTCCGACACCTGCAAAGACCGCCACGCCCCCCTGATCGTGGCTCATGGTGTGAATTAGCTCCTGCAGGAGGATGGTCTTCCCGACTCCTGCACCCCCAATCAATCCCGCCTTACCCCCGCGGGCGAGCGGAGCAAGCAGGTCGATCACTTTGATCCCGGTCTCAAGGAACCTGATCCCATTCCGCTGTGTTTCCAGCGTGGGTGCCTGTTGATGAATCGGCGATTTGAGTTCTGATGTTAGCGGAGGCAGTCCATCCAGGGGTTCTCCCAGTACGTTGAACAATCGTCCCAGCGTTCGGGGCCCAACGGGGACGGAAATCGGGGCTCCCGTACGCTTGACCGGCATGCCTCGAGCAAGACCTTCGGGATATGCCAAGGCAATGGCACGGACAGCCGTGGGAGAGATGTGTTGGGAGACCTCCAGCACGATTCTCCGCTGCCCTTCCTCAATCCACAAAGCCTCATAGATCCCGGGGAGCGACTCTGGAAATTCGACGTCGACGACCGCCCCCCGCACGACGACGACCTTCCCCGGAGCAGCCTGAATGACAGCGACCGCGCCCATGGATTCTTCCAATGCCAGTTTCAAGCTTGAGGGGGCATTTCACAGGACTCACGTCAGGCTGGAACGAACACGCTTCCATGCGTCCAATTAGAGCGGCATCGCAATCACACCCCTCGCCCCTTTGCCCTCTGAACCTTCATGTTAGTTCCGGCAGAATGCAGGTGTCAACGAGTGGAAACACTCGCGCGACCATTAAGTGGACAAAAACATCTACTTGATGTTGAGAACTCCCAATGCTAAGCTATCTCACAGTGGAACCTGAAAGTTCCGCAAGGAGGGGGCAAGATGTTCATGCATGCGTTATCCGCATCCAGTTTTCTGATCGAAATTCCGGTTTCGATCCAGGAACAGTTGTCCGCACTTTCGAAACCCTTCGATTTCGCCGGGGGCGAAGAGATCTTTTCGGAAGGGCAGATCCACGACAACATCTATCTCGTTGAATCGGGACATGTCCGTTTGAGCATGTTTCTGCCTCAACGTGGCAGCGTGCCGATTCTGACAGTGGGGAGCGGCGAATTCGTCGGATGGACGCCGCTTTTTAGTAAGAACCCCATGTCTGCAACCGCGACGGCGATCGAAACAACCCGTTGCTGGGGTTTTTCCGGAGCGGAACTCGGACGCCTCTGTGCATCAAATCACGACCTGGGTTATTACGTGATGCGACAAATGGCAAAGGACCTGTCGAAGCGCTTGATGGCGACTCGCTTGCAGTTGCTCGACTTGTTCGGCGAGCAACAACCCCTGTCGCCGAAAAAGACTGATCCTGCCGGGATCACGAACTGACCACGAATCACACGCGTTGCCAAAATGTAATGTCGCTGAACGCAAGATCGGGAGAGTCACTGCGATGGATCGGGCCATTCCATATTACTTCCCCAAATCGCGGTTCCAGGCACTCGTCGACGAATTATGGCGCCGAGGTTACACGGTCCTCGGTCCACAGTTGGACCAGGCCGCGATCGTGTACGGCGAATTGCAAACCGTGGACCAATTCCCGCGAGGATGGAAAGAAGAGCAGGAGCCAGGGAAGTATAGGCTGCTGCCTGGTGACCCCGACCTGTGGTTCCAATTCGCGGTAGGCCCCCATTCCTGGAAGCGATACTTCTTTCCTCCATTCACAACTCTGGTCCAGATCCAGCCCTTAAAAACCGGAGGCTGGAATTTCCAGGCGCCTTCGGAACCTGTTCCTAAGTACGCCATGATTGGTGTCCGGGGCTGTGAACTGGCGGCAATGGGCATCCAGGACCGCGTGTTCGCGGATGGCCCCTACCAGGACTCCGTATACGTCCAGCGCCGCCGGCAGGCATGCCTGATTGCGATCAACTGCACACATCCCGCGAACACCTGTTTCTGTCCGTCCATGAAGACCGGGCCGCGCTGCGATTCCGGTTTCGACCTCGCATTAACCGAATTGCAGGACGGTTTCGTCTGTGAAATCGGCACCGATCTGGGAGAGGAACTTCTCGAACATTGCGAACCCGAGGAGGCAACTCTGCGTCAGATTGAAGATGCGGAGGGGAGACACCAAGGGGCGGAACAAAGCATCACGAAGAGGATGAATACGAACGGGCTGCAACAACTCCTGCAGGCGAATCTGGACCATCCACTGTGGGACACGGTCGCTCAACGCTGTCTCTCCTGTACGAATTGCACGATGGTATGCCCCACGTGCTTCTGCAGTTCCGTCTCCGAACTCACGGATCTGCAAACAGGAGAAATCGAGCGGCAGCGAACGTGGGACTCCTGTTTCAACCCCGATTTCAGCTATATGAATGGAAGCGACGTCCGGGATGATATTCGGTCCCGATACCGACAATGGCTGACTCACAAGCTCAGTTCGTGGCACGACCAGTTCGAATCCTCGGGCTGCGTGGGATGCGGACGGTGTATCACCTGGTGCCCGGTCGGAATCGATCTGACTGAGGAAGTTGCCACTCTGCAGGGGGGGAAAGCATGAGCATCGCCACGCCTTATCAGGAGACGATTCGGCGGAATCCCTGGCACACGATCCCCGCGCGCGTGATGGAAATCGTCGAAGAACTCCCCGGGATTTCGACCTATCGGCTGCAGATTGACGTCCCGTTGGGACCGGACGGGTATCACTACCTGCCCGGGCAGTTCAACATGCTCTACATACCGGGGGTGGGCGAGGTCGCAATTTCGATCAGCGGAGATCCTGCGGACACAACCGGCTTGCTGCACACGATCCGGATTGCCGGCAACGTGACACACAGCATCGCCCAACTGAAAGTGGGGGACACACTGGGGCTGCGGGGCCCATTCGGAGTCCCCTGGCCCGTGGAAAAGTTTCACGGCAATGACTTGATCATCGTCGCGGGAGGAGTGGGGTTGGCACCCGTGCGACCGATCATTTACTCAATACTTCGCGAGCGGAGAAATTCGGAAATGTGTGGCTGCTGTGCGGCGCACGAACTCCGCAGGGATTGATGTTCGAGGGGAATACGATCACTGGTTACGGTCCGGAATCCGCGTGCAACTGACCCGTTGATCGTGCCACGGAAGGGTGGATGGGGGCGATCGGCGTGGTCACGCTGCTGTTGGACCGGTTGAAACTTCCCCACCGGATCAGACCCGCCTCGTGACCTGTGGGCGAGGTGATGATGAAGTATGTCGCGTTGAATGCAGTTGCAAAGGGAATTCCGGAGGATCAGATCTGGATCTCGATGGAACGCCACATGCAATGTGCGGTCGGGACTGTGCGGCCATTGCCAATGGGGACCGACGTTTGTGTGCAAGGATGGTCCGGTGTTCCCGTTCAGCCGCGGTTCAAAAGTGGCTGGCCGTGGAGAAACTGTGATGGCAAATCTACCGAGAGTGGGGGTCTTCAAGTTTGCATCGTGTGACGGATGTCAGTTGTCGCTGCTCGACGCGGAGGACGAACTGCTACCGTTGTGCGGCAAGATTGAAGTGGCTTGTTTTGCGGAAGCGAGCAGCCGCCTGCTGGGGGGCCTATGACGTCACCCTGGTCGAAGGTTCGATTACAACTCCGGAGGATGCACCGCATCCGGGAGATCCTGGCAAGCAATCGAACTATCTCGTCACAATCGCGCGTGTGCCACGGCGGGAGGAATCCAGGCCCTGCGAAACTGGGCCAGGTCGAGGACTGGATGCAACATGTATACCCGCATCCGGAGTACATTGAGACGCTGGCGACGTCGACCGCGATCGCAGAACACGTGACGGTCGATTTCGAACTGCGGGGCTGTCCGGTCAATCGCTTTCAACTCGTCGAAGTGATTCTGTCGCTGGCGGCAGGAGGCGTCCCCGGACTCCGGCTCACAGTGTCTGCCTGGACTGCAAACGACGTGGAACCGTCTGCGTGACGGTGGCACGGGGAGAACCCTGCCTCCGGACCGATCACTCCAGGCCGGGTGTGGAGCGATTTGTCGGCATACGACCGGGGATGTTACGGCTGTTTCGGTCCGGCCTCACAAAACAATGCTCCCAGCCTGATCAGTTTTCTGCAGGCCGGCCAGATCGGATCTGAGGAGTTGCTCCCGTTGTTGCGAAACTTCAACGCAGCGGCCCCTGACTTTCAACGGGCATCGGAAGCCCTGCAAATGACCACACCCGACGGGAAGGTGTCCCCATGAGCGAAATCGTCCTCGAAGTCCCAATCTTGACCCGCGTTGAGGGAGAGGGTGGGCTGACCGTTCGGCTGCGGGACGGAACCGTGGAAAGCGTTCAGTTGCGGATTTACGAGCCTCCACGACTCTTTGAGTCGCTGTTGCGCGGCAGACCGCTGGAAAACACCCCGGACATAACCGCGAGAATATGCGGGATCTGCCCGGTCGCGTACCAGATGAGTTCTGTCCATGCCCTTGAGTCTGCTCTGGGTGTCACGATCACGCCGGAGATTCACGAATTACGCCGGCTGCTCTACTGCGGGGAATGGATCGAGAGTCACGCCCTGCACATGCACCTGCTGCATGCCCCGGATTTCTTTGATGTCGCGAGCGGGATCGAGCTAGCCCAGAAGTATCCGGACGAAGTCAAACGGGGGCTGAGGCTGAAGAAATTCGGAAACGAACTGCTGGAAGTTCTGGGGGGGCGAGCGATCCATCCCATCAACGTGGCCGTGGGGGGATTTCATCGGCTTCCGGGGCGCGAACAACTGCAGGCGTTGATTCCAGACTTTGAATGGGGTGTGCAGGCAGCGGCCGACGCCACGCGGTGGGTGGCCACTCTTCCCTTTCCGGAATTTCAGGGAACATACGAGATGGTGGCACTCTCCCATCCCGAAGAATACGCCATGAACGTCGGCGAAATTCGCTCCAGTACGGGCTTTCATTGCCCCGTTGAGGAGTATGACCAGCATTTCGCAGAGCGTCAGGTGCCGCATTCGACGGCCTTCCAGGCAGTCCGTCTGCCGGCAGAAACATCGTATATGGTGGGTCCACTTTCGCGGCTGAGCCTCAACCGCGCGCAGCTGTCCCCAACGGCATTACGGCTTGCGGACGAGTTGCAGTTTCCGGCCCCGTGTACGAACCCGTTTCAGAGCATCGTCGCGAGGGGGATCGAGCTGGTGCATGCCTTTGAAACGGCGCTGGGAATCATCAAGAATTACGAACGGCGGGGCCCCGGGAAGATTGCTTATGAATACCGCAACGGGACGGGATGCGCGGCAACGGAAGCACCGCGTGGACTGCTCTACCACCGTTACGAGATCGACTCAGGCGGCAAAGTGGTGACCGCGGTTATTATCCCCCCGACTTCTCAAAACCAGCGCCAGATCGAAGCCGATCTGAAAGGGGATCTGCTGGGGGAAATGGGGCGTGGCAATACAGACCGGGAACGTCTGGCCTTGCGGTGCGAACGACTCGTCCGGACCTACGATCCCTGTATCAGTTGCGCGACGCACTTTCTGCCGGTCCGCTGGGAGGAGGGATGATGGCTCCCCGTCCGCTGATCCTCGGACTCGGAAGCCCACATGGTGACGACCAGGCAGGTTGGCTGGTCGTGGGAGAACTGCATGAGCGAGGTTGGGACAAGGCGGATGCGCGGATGCTTTCCCAGCCGGTCGACCTGCTGGACTGCCTGCCGACAAATCGGCGGCTGTTGCTGTGCGACGCCGCAGCGGGAAAGACTCCGGGATACTTGCGGACGTGGATCTGGCCGGAGCAGACTTTGCCGACTTTGATACGCGGAGGAACGCATGACCTCACTCTGGCAGAAGTCTTGGAATACGCCCAAGAGTTGAAGTTGCTCGATACATCCGTGGAACTTCGGACGATCGACGGGGTTACCTGGACGCCGTTCAGCACACCTTGTGATGCGGTGCGCGATGCCGCCGACCTGTTGGCCACCCAGATTCACAAGGAGGAGGCAATTCATGCATGAGAGTTCGCTCGTCCGAACCCTTCTCGAACAGGTCCAACAGATCTGCCGGGAACGGTGCGTCCGAGCGCTCCGCTCGATTCGAATTTCCATCGGCTTATTTTCCGGCGTCGAACCGCTGTTGGTTCGCTCCGCCTTTGAGGACCTTCAGCCCGATTATTTTGCACCTCCCGTTGAATTGCAGATCGACACTGTCCCTCTCACCGCCGAGTGCCGGGCCTGTACGAAACACTTTGAAGTCGTGAACTTTCGGTTTGTCTGCCCGCACTGCCAGACAACCGACGTACATATCGTCTCCGGCGACGAGTTGCGACTTGTGAGTCTCGACGGAACGATGGAAGATGACAAGATCTCCTCCCCCGACAGGGTCGCTCCTCATTCCCTCTCAGGAAGCTACCGATGAGCAATGTGACAGTTCCCCTGAACCTGGATGTCCGCAGCCGGCAAAACGCCGACGCGGCGAGACTTCGCGCCGAGCTTGAAGAACGGGGAATCCTGTGCATCAACATGATCTCTTCCCCCGGTGCGGGTAAGACATCCTTGTTACAGGCCATGGCCCGGCATTGGGGAACCCGTTTACGATTGGGGGTTCTGGTCGGCGACATCGCCACAACGCGGGATGCAGACCGGCTCGCCCCTTTGGTTCCGGTCAGGCAATTATCCACGGGTGGGGCCTGCCACCTGGAAATTGACCTGGTGAGAAGGGGACTAACTGAACTCGACTTGAATGCGATCGACATCCTGGTGATCGAGAACGTCGGGAATCTTGTCTGCCCCTCGTCGTACGACCTGGGAGAGCACGTGCGCGTGGTGGTGCTGAGCGTGACGGAGGGGGACGACAAGCCTGGGAAGTATCCCAAAGCATTTCGAACGAGCGACGTCTGCGTGATCAGTAAGATTGATTTGCTTCCGTACGTGCCGTTCTCCCTGGCGAATGTCACCTCCGATGCTCAACAGGTCCGCGGTGATCTTGTCATTCAGGGAGTGTCGGCTGTGAGCGGCGAAGGGATTGCGGATTGGTGTCACCTTCTGGAAGTGCGCCGTCAGGAGTGGCTGGCGAGGAGGACTCATGCCTCTCAAGCTGCCGCTCGCTGAGACCGAGCCACTTCAAGTCCCTGCCGTGAGATTGCTGCTGAATGGCGGTGTGCAGGGCTGTGGGTTGCGTCCTCGCCTGTCCCGATTCGCCGCCGCGCAGGGGTGGGGAGGATTTTGCAGAAATACCTCCGAGGGGGTGGAAGTCTTCTTCTCTGCCGTCCGCTTGACGGTTCCAGAGGTCATGGAAGCCCTCACAAAGATCCTTCCACCAGGATACAGAGTTCTCTCCAGCGAAGTTGTCCAAGATCCATCATGGGAGATCCCGTCGCCCTTTCGGATTGAAGCCTCCGTTGAGGCCGATCTTTCGACAGCGCAACTCCCCCTGGATGTGGCGGTGTGCCCGGACTGCCTGCAAGAGGTTCGGCAGCCCTCGCAGCGTCGGCATGGATACTGGTTGACGACATGTGCCACCTGCGGACCTCGATATTCCGTATTGACCGACATGCCCTTTGATCGCTCCCGTACGACCCTCCAGGCATTCCCTCTCTGTCCGGAATGCCAGCGAGAATATGATGCCCCATCCGATCGCCGCTTCCACGCCCAGACAATCGCCTGTGCAAACTGCGGTCCCCGTCTGTGGTGTGCAGATGGGCACGGAGAATGTCTTGAGACTAAAGACATCATCGCTTGCATCCTCGCCGTCCTGGAAGAGGGGAAGATCGTGGCCGTGCGAGGCGTGGGGGGATATCAACTGTGGGCAGACGCGACAAATCAGAAGGCGGTGACGAGATTGCGGGAACGCAAACATCGCCCGGAAAAACCGTTGGCCGTCATGTGCGAGAGTGTGGAACAGGCTGAGAAGATTGCGATGATCGATTCTGTCGAGCGAGAATCACTCTCCGATCCCGCGAACCCAATCGTGTTACTCTCTCGCCGTCGATCCTCTCGCTTGGCTGAAACCGTGTCGGGGGAAATCGGATCGGTTGGGGTCATGCTTCCGACGACCCCTCTGCATGCGGAGGTTCTGCGCCGGTTTCAGCGACCGATTGTGGCAACAAGCGGCAACCTGGAAGGAGAGCCGCTGGCGGTGGATCCCGTGGAGGCGGAACGGACACTCTCCGGAATTGCCGATCTGTTCGTCCACCACGATCGGCCAATTTCTCACCCTCTCGATGACAGCGTGGTCCGGGTGATGGCTGGTCGCAAGGTCGCCATTCGGGCCGCCCGAGGCCTGGCGCCGCTCCCGCTTCCCCTCGAAGGGATTCCTCCCTTGATTGCCCTGGGGGGACATCAAAAGAACAGCATTGCGATCTCCAACGGCGGTCAATCGGTCTTGGCCCCGCACGTCGGTGACCTGGAATCAGACGGCACCCGCGCCCGATGGGGAGAACGCCTCGATGCCTTACAACGGCTGTATGGAGTGATGCCGGAACACTACGTCACGGATCACCATTCGGACTATTACCCCACGCTGTACGCCGAAACATCCGCACTTCACTCGTTGCGTGTCTGGCACCATCATGCCCACGTCGCGGCGGGAATGGTAGAACAGGGGTGGCTCGACCGGGAAGTCCTGGGGGTGGCATTTGACGGAACGGGCCTGGGACCGGATGGGTCAATCTGGGGTGGTGAGATTCTCCGCGCACGGTTGGAAACCTTTGAACGCGTCGGTTCGATTCGTCCCTTTCAACTGATCGGTGGTGAATTCGCGTCGCGACAGATTTTCCGAGCGGTTGCAGGTGTTTTGACTCAGTTGAAAGAAGTTCCGTGGGGACGAATTCGGGAGCGACTGCAGATCCCACTCGACCAATGGGAACCGATAATCAATCTCTGTTCCCTTTCGCGCGGTTCGACCACCACCAGCGCAGGTCGCCTGTTCGATGCCGCGGCAGCGATCATCCTCGGAAGGAACGAAGTCCAGTCCGAAGGTTTTGCAGCCATGTGCCTGGAGTCAGCCTGCACGTCCACGGTGACCGGAGCATACCGATTCGACATTACGGAAGGACCGGTTTGGGAACTCGACTGGCGACCGGCATTCGATCAACTGTTGAAGGATTTTCTCTCGGATGCCTCTCCCTCGGAGCTGGCGACCCGATTCCATCGCGGATTGGCGAATGGTATCGTGGAGTTATCAACCCGTTTCGGCCTCCCCGTGGTACTGGGCGGGGGAGTCTTTCAAAATCGTTTCCTCGTCGAAGCAATCAGTGATGCCTGGCCTGAATCCGGACCGCCGCTGGGACGCCCGGGGTGTATCCCCCCGAACGATGGAGGCTTGGCAGTCGGGCAACTGGTGATTGCCGCTTCTCTTCTCCGTCGCGAAAAAGGAACGTAATCATGTGTCTGGGCATACCGGGCCGAGTCACACTCTGGATCGATCGCGATCCCCTGACCGCGTTGGCGGAAATCGAATTTGGGGGGATTCGACGAAATTGCCAGATGGCCTGTGTGACCGAAGCCGACGTGGGAGACTATGTTCTGGTGCATGCGGGAATCGGCCTGGCGGTCATTGACGCGATGGCGGCGGAAGAACTGTTGCGAACGCTGAATTCACTTGGAAATTCCATTGGCGAGATCGGAGAGTCCGCATGAAGTACCTGGACGAATTCCGGGACGCGGATCTGCTCCGTCGCCAGCTGGCGGACCTGCGCCGGATTGCCACGCGCCGTTGGGTCATCATGGATGTTTGCGGCGGACAGACCCACAGCCTGTTGCGACATGGGATAGAATCCGCGCTGGAAGGGGTCGTCGAGCTGATTCACGGACCGGGATGCCCCGTGTGTGTCACGCCCGCCGAGGTGATTGACGATGCGATCGAACTCTCCAAACGCCCGGATGTCATCCTCGCAACTTTTGGCGACATGTTGCGGATACCGGGGAGATCCCGGGAGACCCTGATGTCGGCCCGAGCCCAGGGCGGGAACGTGCGTATCGTCTACTTCCTTCCGATGCGTTGGAGCTTGCACGCCATCATGCCGACAAGCAGGTCGTGTTCCTGGCCGTCGGTTTCCGAGACGACAGCCCCTGCAACGGCCCTGGCGGTTCGCCTCGCGGAGCATCACCGCTCTCCAATTTCTGCTCCTGACGCATCATGTCCGCGGAGCCGGCCATGCGGGCGATTCTTTCCGATCCGTCCAACCGTTCAGGGTTTTCTTGCGGCAGGACATGTTCCCGCACTGTCGTGGGTTATGACAGCTACTCGGCGTTTGTCGACGAATTCAAGACCCTGTCGTGGTTACCGGCTTCGAACCTCTGGATCTGGTCGCCGGGCTGATGCGTTGCGTCGAACTTCTCGAAGCGGAGACGCCCCGCGTCGAAAACTGCTACGCCCGCTGCGTACGAGAAGAGGGGAACCGGGCAGCGCAGGATCTCATCAACGACGTCTATGCGGCAGGTGATTGGTGGCGGGGTTTTGGAGTCATTCCGTTGGGGGGATTGCTCCTGCGACCGGAATCGGCACATCGCGATGCGCGACTAAAATACCTCGCACAGAATCCCACCAAGCAGCGCACGATGACGAATGTCGCAGTGCGGAAGTTCTTTCGGGTCGCCTGAAGCTCCCCCATTGCCCCTCTTGGGAATCGATGCACACCGGAGACTCCCCTTGCGCCAATGGTCTCCTCCGAAGGGGCCTGTGCAGCCTACTTCCTGTACCCGCCCCCTGAGACGGTCGCCAATGGCTGAACCCGGGAACGACCAGGGAGGTTGTCCTCTTCCCCTACGACGCTGGAGAGCGAATTACCTTGAATTACGGTGAGGGGGGCGACCTACCCGCCGACTGATCCGCGAACGGGATCCTGCAGCGCTTCTCGACAACGAGTTTCTCCGCTCGTTACCGGATGCGCTCACCTCGCTGTTCCGCAAGGGGAGCGTCTGGCGATGACCACGGATGGTTACGTCGTCACCCCCCTCTTTTTTCCGGGGGCAATATCGGTCGGCTCGCGGTGTACGGGACGGTCAACGATCTCGCGGTCAGCGGGGCGCGCCCCCCTGTGGATCAGCCTCGGGATGATCCTTGAAGAAGGACTTGCCTGGTCCACGCTCGACGCCGTGTTCGATTCCGTTCGCGACGCGGCACGGGAATGCGACGTCACGATTGTGACCGGTGACACGAAGGTTGTCCCTAGGGGGGCAGCTGATGGAATTTTTCACCACGACCGGTATTAAAGTGTCCTCACACCCCTCACCCTCCGCTGGCATCTCTCGCACCGACGCTGGTTGTAAGCGGTCCGATTGGAAAGGACATGGGATCTCGGTGTTATGCGTGCCCGCGAGGAGTTCGGATTCAGGCCGGTCCCGGAAAGCGATTGTGCCCCCTTGCACACCTTGAATGCGCTGCAGAGGGACGGAATCGCGGCGAAAGCCGTCCGGGGACGCAACTCGCGGAGGGGTGTGACCTCCATCCTGCACGAAGCGGCCGAAGCCTGTGCACACAGTCTGGAAATTCATGAATCGAAACTCCCCGTAACTCCCGAAGTCCGAGCCGTCTGCGAACTTCTGGGGCTCGATCCCTGGCATCTGGCGAATGAAGGGACGTTCGTCGCGGTTTTTCCGCCGCAACTCGTGAAACCTGCATTAAGCCTGCTCAGGACATTTCCGCAAAGCGCGGAAGCCTGTGTCATCGGCGAAGTGACCCCCCGGAAGTTCTCGACGGTCCTGATGACCCGCACTACGGGGCGGACGATGCCGTTGGACGAGTCCGCCGGAGCGCCTCTCCCTCGAATCTGCTGAACGACGGCTCGAATACCGAATCTGCCGTCCGCGATACGCTCAAATCAGACGGCGGCTTCGATGGCAGGGCCGATGTCCGCGAGCCTGAGAATCTGATCGGCCTGACCCGCAGCAATCACGGATTTCGGCATGCCGTAGACGGTGCAGCCGTCGGAGTGTTGTGCGATCACTTGTCCCCCGCGTTGGCGGACCAGACGACAGCCTTCGGTGCCGTCACGCCCCATGCCGGTGAGGATGACCACGAGGATGGGACCGTCAAAGGCATCGACCGCAGAGCGGAGGGTGTAATCGACGGCAGGGCGGCAACTATGTTCGTGCGGATCTTCGGTGAGCTGCGCAACGACCGCGCCGGAGGGGCGGCGGACGAGTCGGAGATGTTTGCCCCCATGAGCGATGACAATCTTGCCGGGATTCAGGGGCATTTTGTCGGCAGCTTCGACAATCTCCAGATCGCTGGCCTCGTTCAAACGATTGGCAAGCGAGCCTGTGAATCGCTCAGGCATATGCTGGACAACGACGACGGGAACGGGGAGTTCGACGCTCAGATAGGGAAGAAGCTGGGCCAGGGCATCCGGGCCACCGGTCGAGGAGCCAATGATGACGGCTTTGCAGGTCGTCGCGGGCTTTGTCGGAGTTTTGCGTTCTTCCCGGTCGGTCGGTTCCGGCGGGGAATGGGGAACGGGATTGAGTGCTTCCTGGAGACTTTGGATTTTTTCGCGAAGGGCTAAACTTAGGGCTTCCTTATTCGCAGCGGGGTCTTTGCCGTGAGGTTTCAGGATGAAGTCAAAGGCCCCCTGCATGAGGGCATCGGTCGTGACTTGCGCCCCGGCGGCGGTGAGCCGGCTGACCATGACGACCCGCGTTTTCAAGCGTCGCCTACGGAGTTCCTTGAGGACGGCAATCCCACTCATCCCGGGCATTTCAACGTCCAGCGTGACCAGATCGGGCTTGAGCTCGTCAATTCGAGCGAGCGCGGTTTCCCCGTCAGCGACGCTGCCCACAACCTCACAGCCCGGGATCTCCGTCAGCGCATTCCGCATGAGGGTGCGAAACAGGGCGGAGTCATCCACGACCAGGACACGGATCGATTCCATTCGTTACTCATCCCGACGATAGTGTTCAAAGAAAGACTGCAATCCGACGGGATCGAACGGTTTCACCACGAAATCCACAGCCCCAAGCTGGATACATTCCCGAAGTTTATCTTTTTGATTCACGGCGCTGACCATGACCACGTTCGCGTGGGGGTGACTTCCGCGAATCGTACGGAGCGCTGTCAATCCATCCATTCCGGGCATGACCATGTCCATGGTGACCAAATCGGGGTGCAGTTCGTCGAAGAGTTTAACGGCATCTTCTCCATTCGAGGCTTCGGCGACAACGGTCCAGCCCGCCTTGGTGGCAATCTCACGGATCTTCATCCGCATGATGAGGGCGTCGTCAACGATCATGAGCTGGTTCATACCACGTTACTCCAGGTGCCGAATCGATTGTAAGGAAATGCCTCGTGGAATTGAATGAGACGGTGGGGTCATATCTCTGTGGTGATTGAACCGACGACGTCGATTAAAATCTTGCCGCTCTCCAGGAAGAAGGTCATCCTTCGTCCCTGCGTTCCTCCGCAATGGCTGCCAATGAGCGGGATATTTGCCTCGCGGAGGAGAGATTCCACGGCAGCGATATTCTGCTCGCCAATCGGATTGGCCCGGGTGGTGGCGAACATATTAGCAGCCCCGGCGATACGCGCGGTCAGGCTGGTGCGCCGGGCTCCCTGGGAGACAAGCTGGCGGAGGAGTTCCGGGAGCGCGGTGTCCGCATATTTTCCGGGGAGTGCGGCAGTTCCGCCTGAATTCGGGAGAACAACATGGGCCAGGCCTCCGATCGCACGGTGCGGGTCATGCAACGCCAGCCCAACGCAGGAACCGAGCAAAGTCCGGAACACGACGGGGCCGGTGGCAACTTGCAGGTCTCCCATGCCGACCTTGATCTCGCGACATTCGCCGGAGGAGTTGAATTTTCCGGCGGAAGGGAGGGATTGGCCCGAGAGATTCATGTCCCCCCTCCGGAGTCCGATGCGGGGGTGAGGAGAAGTTCAGAGAGGCGGTGCAGTGAGTCGGGATCAGGAATGAGCAGGAAAGTCCAACGGAGCGGATTGCCAGACATCTGAAAACGAGCCTTGGCGAAGACGATCTGGCTTCCCGCCTGGGCCTGCTCGACGAATGCCGATTCAAGAAGGGATTCGACGAAATCCCGCAAAAAAAGCGGCGGAGAGGGGATCAGCGTCACCGGGGGCTGATTTTCCACGGAAAGGTAACGGGCAATGCCATTGAGGTAGGCACTGCCGATGATATTCATGGATTCCAGGGAGGAAGAGATTTCGAGTTCCCCCCACTCGGTGGAGGTACCCCCGGGTTTGCCCAGCAGAAGATCGGCGAGGACAAGTCCGCTGGGATCGTCGAACGCAAGAATCATCTGCCCGGTGAGAGTTCCTTCCATCCGCATGACGCACATGCAGACGGTCTCCCCCATTTCACTGAGGACGGAAGTGGCGGCTTCGAGAGGGCATTGATCGACCCCTTCGATCGAGATTTCAGTGGAGACTGACAGCCAGCGGTGCAAGGCATCCGCCGCTTCGGCGGCACCGCGATGAAACGCGCCGGTGAGCCGGTGTATCTGGGCGGGAGTGAATTGCTTATTTTCGAGCGTCACGAAGTATCCTCCTGAATCCATCAGGGACTTACCCAGTCCCGTCATGTCACCGACGTGGCAAGCGCCCGTTCCGAGGCCATTTCAATTAACGAAGCGGTATCGAGCATCAGGCAAACAGTCCCGTCCCCCATGATACTGGCACCGGAAAGCCCGCGTACCGGGACAAAATTCTCCGAGAGAGACTTGATAACGATATCTCCCCGGCCAACCAGGGTATCGACACAAAGCCCGAGGGTCTTACTCCGCGATTTTACGATCACTACGTTCAAGGGGGCATTCGGTTTTCGGCGAGAATTGTTTTCCTTCTCGGTAGTGGATTCCCACGCTCGGTTCCAAGAGAAAACGGCGTCCATGCTGACCAGGGGAATAAGTTCCCCCCGGACGTCAATCGTGAGGTGTCTCTGGACGGGGTGAACCTGGCTGGGGGAAACAGAGACGATTTCGCGGACGTCATCAATCGCGATCGAGAAAAAGTCCTCCCGAAAACCAATGAGCAGGCTGTGAATAATGGCGAGCGTCAAAGGGAGGCGAATGGTGAAAGTGGTTCCCTGGCCCGGAATAGAGGCGACGTCGATCGTGCCATTCAGATCCGAGATGCAACTGCGGACGATGTCCATTCCGACACCGCGGCCTGAGATTTCAGTGACTTTTTCAGCGGTGCTGAATCCCGGCTTCCAGATGTGATCAATGACCTGCAGATCGGTCATGTCCCTGACCTGGGCTTCGGAGGCCAGGCCGCGAGAGACAATCCGCTCACGGATCCTGTCCACATTGATCCCCCCTCCATCATCGCGGACCGTGATCAGGACGTTATTTCCGCGATGAGAAGCCTCCAGGATAATAGAACCGGATTCGGGTTTTCCTTGCCGGACACGCTCTTCGGAGGATTCCAGGCCATGGTCGATGGAATTGCGGACGAGGTGCAGGAGCGGATCTCCGAGAGCATCGATCATCCGTTTGTCCAGTTCGGTCTTCTCTCCGAGGATGATGAACTGGACTTTCTTGTTTCGTTCGACGGAGAGATCGCGAATGACTCGCTTGAAGCGGTTGAACAGCGGTCCGACAGGGACCATGCGGGTGTTCAGGACGCCCCGTTGCAGATTTTTCGAAACACGTGTCAACTGGTCAACAGCCTCGGCGATGCGCGAAAAGTGGCGGTGGCCATCGCTCCAGAGCACGGATTGCTCGTCGAGGCCAAGGAGTTCTTCCTCCAATCCCTCGAAAACCTGTGACCATCCTTCTCCCTCCTGCAAATGGTCCCCAAGTTTTTCGCGAATCCAGTCAAAGCGACGACGGAGGCGTTCGGTGAGATCCTTGGACTTGTTGAGGACGGCATGCTTGCGGAAGAGAGGATTCATCTCGCCGGTGATTTGTGAGAACCGGGCATTGGCGATGACGAGTTCCCCGGTCAGGTTCATGAGATTATCAAGCCGCTCGATGTCGATGCGGAGCGTTTCACTGACCTGGCTGCCGCGGGATTCCACTGGCTCCGTCTCCATCGAGACGGAAACGGCGACCTCCGGCGACGGAGGGGGAGCAGTCTCCCGTGCCGGTGAAGAAGAAGGAGCAGGAGAGGGCTGTGAAACGGGATCAGACTCTTGGAGAGCGGCTGACTCAGCTTTTGAAGCCGGAAATTGAGGAGTTTGTTTTGCGGTCGCGAGTACGTCCGCAGTAAGTCCCCCTCCCTCAATTTCGACAGATTCGACTCCGTCAACATTGGAAATCTTGCGGACTTCGGCAGCCGGGCGATCCGTAACCAGCGTCAGGGAAAAGAGGGGAAGTTCGTCAAAACTGTGGGCATCTTCAATCGCAGGTTCGCAGGCGATAATTTCACCGATCTGCGAGAGCCTGGAAACGATCAGGCGCGCCTTGAGATCGGCGAGCTGCAGGCCGGGGCGAAATCTCACGACGATGCGAAGTCCGCCAGATATGGTGACGGCACGTTTCACCTCGGGGGAGGAGGCGACTTGAAACGCGGGCGGCGTTATGACGGAAGAACCGGAGCGGGATTCCAGGTCCTCAAGTTGTCGAAGGAGGCTGGAGGGGTCTCCCTCAACGATCTCATTGGCCCGCAAGCGGGCGATAAAGGACCGGAAGAAGTCCACGCATTTGAGGATCAGCGTGGTAGCATCTCGATCGAGGAGTCGTTTTCCCGAACGATATTGCTCGAAGCGATCTTCGAGTTCGTGGGCGAAGTTGCCGACAACCTCGAACCCCAGCATTCCCGACGATCCCTTGAGGGAATGAAGCATGCGGAACGACTTGTTCAAGGCATCCGCATCCTGCGGATTCCCCTCGAGCTTGAGAATCGCCTCAACAAGCGATTCGAGTTCCTCATCCGACTCATCGATATAGACCTGCAAATACTGCAGCATCTCCTCTGAGAAAGACGGGCCGGAGTTGGAATCAGGTTGTGAGGGATCGTGCGTCATGATGTCCGACGATCAATCCTTGCGGTAAAGAAACGTGGAAATGCGAGTCAGCATGCCGAGCATGTCGAAGATCCCCTCTGATGGCCCGACGACGAGATAACCGCCGGGTGCGAGCGCGCGAACAAGGTTATCGATGACGACCTGCTTGGACTCACGGCTGAAGTAAATCAGGACGTTGCGAATAAAGATGCAGTCAAAAAGACCGGACCTCTGAGGCTCGAGGAGATTGTGGCGTTCGATCTGCACGAGATTCCTGAGCGCCGGCTTGATCTCCCAGTCCCCCTCGGGGCGGCGACGAAAATAGCGGGAGCGGAGCTTGTCAGGAATGTCGGCAGAGTCCTCCTCGGTATAGATCCCCTGCCGTGCTTTGGCCATGGCCTGTTCACTGATATCCGTGCCAAGAACCTGGAGGGTCCAGCCCGTCAGTTTTAGCTGGTTTTCGGCAAGGGCGATGGAGATGGTATAGGGTTCTTCGCCGGTGCTGCAGGCGGCCGACCAGACGCGAATGGACTTTTCCTTCTGGCCTTGCCGCTGGAGTTTGAGCATCTCCTCGATAAACTCCGTTTGCAGCCATTCAAAATGTTTCTCGGTGCGGAAGAAGGACGTCTCGTTGGTCGTAACGACGTTCAGCAATCCCTGCAATTCCTCCTTGCCCGAGGGAGACTTGAGAAGTTGCAGGTACTGCCGGAACCCGTCGCAGTGCGCGGCCTTGAGACGTCTGCGGATCCGGTTGCTGAGGAGCATGATTTTATTTTCCGGAACCTTGATCCCGCAGAGCTTGAATATGAGCGTCTGAAACTCTTCGAATTCCCTGGGAGTGAGCTGAGACGATTCCACAGCAACCGTGCCTTTGTATGATCCTGGAGTTGAACCGCGGGAGGTTAGACCTTGAACCGTGAAACGAGATCTCGAAGCGTTGAGGCCTGCGCCCCGAGTTCCTCAGCGCTGGCGGCCATTTCCTCGGCGGCAGCGGCGTTGGATTCCGTCGTTTTTCCGACGGATCGGATCGCGATCTGAACTTCCTTGGCGCTTTGTGCCTGCATTTCCGTGGAGTCAGCGATGCGGGCGATTCCGGTCGCTGTCTGTTCGACTGCCTGGACGATCGCGGTGAGGGATTGGCCGACCTTCTCTGAGAGCTCGGCCCCTTCCGCAACGCGGCGGGTGGATTCCTTGATCAGTTGGGTGATTTCCTTGGCGGCGAGACTGGAGCGCTCGGCGAGCTTGCGGACTTCATCCGCAACAACGGCGAATCCCAGGCCATGCTCCCCGGCCCGGGCGGCTTCAATGGCGGCGTTCAAGGCGAGGAGATTGGTCTGGCTCGCGATCTCGCTGATAACCTGAATGATGTCGTTGATCTGATCGCTGGATTTCTGGATCAGCTTCATGCTGGAGATAGCCTCTCCGACGGAGGTTCCCCCGGATTTGGCAAGCTGGGCGGTCGCTTCGGCCTGTTGGCGAGCCTGGACCGAGCTTTCGGAGATCACCTCAATCGACTTGGTCAGCTCTTCAACCGATGCGGACATCTCCTCGACGGACGCGGCCTGCGATTGGGCCCCCTCGCTGAGGTTCTGTGAACTCTCGGCGATGGCCTGGGCACCCTCATTCTGCTGACTGGCGGAATCGACCAACTGACAAATCAGGTCTCGCAGGTCTCCCGACATTTGTCGGACGCTGGCAGCGAGCCTTCCCAGATCATCGTCGCCGATGCTGGCCACAGCCTGAGTCAGATCGCCAGCGGCGATTGACTCGACGACCGTCATCAACTGAGTAACCCGTTGACGGAGATCTTCAGCGGCGGCGCGTTGCTCGGCCTGGATGCGGGCATTTTCATTGCGACCCAGAATTGCGGAAGTGATGTCAGTCGCGAATTTGACAACTTTCACCAGTCTGCCGTTCATGTCCCGGATAGGGTTGTAGGCGGCCTGAATCCAGATTTCGCGTCCCGATTTGTCAATCCGCTTGAAATCACCGGCGACATATTCGCCGCGATTCAGCTTGGCCCAGAACTCGCGATATTCCTCGCTGTTGCGGTCGGCCTCGTCACAGAAGATGCGATGGTGCTTGCCCCGAATTTCATCAAGGGTGTAGCCCATTCCCCGCAGAAAGTTTTCGTTAGCGGAGAGGACGGAGCCGTTGAGATCGAATTCAATAACCAGATTCGTTCGTCCGATCGCTTCCATCTGGGCGGCAAAGTCGGCGTTCCGCTCTTCCAGAGCTTTTTTCTCCGTGATCTTTTCCCAGACAACCATCGGTCCGAGATACCCACCAGAGGGATCCCTGACCGCCGAAACCAGGAGATCGAGAACTTCAGGACCTAGCTGAATCTGTGCCCTGTGCGGAAGGTTCGCGGGGTTGGAGAGCAGCTTACGCTGTCTTTCGGGCTGCTTGTGGAAGATATCGATCGACTGCCCCATGATGTCTTCCACGCGACACGGAAGCAGATGCTGCAGTTCGCGCAGGGTTTCGACGGAGGCGGGATTCATGTATTGGATCTTCAGATCCCTGTCCGCGACGATGATGCGGACCGTGGAATTCTCCACGAGTTGACGAAAGTCCAACGCGACTCCGTTTGAAAGGGAGGACGCGCGGCGTCCGCGGCGTTGGGGGGCGGGTGATCGGTCAAGTGCCATGTTGTCTCTCCAGGAGATACCGTCCATAGGACGCCGGATCAAAGCGGTCTAGACTGTTCGACGGGCATCGGACAGAGTTGCAAAGCTCAGAGGTGGTTTTCTGTTAACTGTGACTAAGAGAATGAGACGCCGCGGCGAGCGACCTCCCGGACGTGCTCAAGTTTTTCGGGATCGAGAAGTTCCTTGATTTCCAGCAAGATAACGAGGCGTGACTCGAGTTTCGCGAAGCCAGCGATGTATCCGGCCCCGTCAGCTTTCACGATCTCGGGGGCGGGCTGAATGTTTTCGGGAGAGATGCGGATGACCTGCGTGACGGCGTCCACGGTACAGCCGATGGTCCGCGGGCCGACGTTGGCGACGATCGTGCGGGTTTCGTCATCCTTAGGTTTGTGTTCCAGATCAAACAAGCGGCGGAGGTTGATGATGGGGATGATCGATCCGCGAAGATTACTGACCCCTTCGATATAGTCGGGAACCTGGGGCATTTTCGTGACGCGGTCGGGAATCACGATCTCCTGGATCTGCTCGATGCGAAAGGCGTATTCCTGGTCCGCCAGCCGAAAGCCCACATATTGCTGCGAGCTTTTGGCACGTGCCATGGATTCAGAGAGAGGGGCGCCAGGGGGCGCGGTTTCAGTCATCGTTCACTCCCGCCGGGATTTCGACGTTTTTAACTGTTTTTTTCATGGTGCGCGGCCCTGAATGGGAGTGTCAAGCACCGAATCCGGTCCCGGACAGGAATCCCCCAACCGGACGTTACAGCCCGCACGCCTGTAACAGGCAGACCATGCGTTCGCGATCCAGAGGCCGATTCACGATGGAAACGACCCCCTGACGGGCAATCCCGCGGAGGAAGAGCCGGCCTGCATCCACCTGCACGGCTGCCTCCAGCTCCTGCCGTGTGTCAGCACGCGAGACAATCCGGGAGTAAACAAGGGTGTCGTCCTGAGAGGTTCCTCCCGTGCGGAGCCAGAGACGCAAAGCGGGAGGGGAATCCGAGGCGGACACGGCTCCGGCGTCCGACAGAACGTCGACCTGGAACAACTGCAAATCGCGAATGAGATCCGCCAGCTCCTGCGGAAGTTTTGGGGAATCGAGAATGACTGCGATCCGGATCTCCTCCGGCTTTACGGGGACCAGCCAGGGAGCGCTCTCGATCGTACATGGACCTCCTGCATGCACGAGACGAAGAATGTCTTCAGAACGGACCTTTTTGGGAGCGAGCATGACATTAGGCGCCGTCCCAGCCGCTAACAGGTCGTCGATGGTCGAATCGCTGGAATTCAGGACGAGCGTCGTTCGAGATGTCAGCTTGTCACCTGAAAGTTGCCTGAGAAGTTCGAGCCCCTGTCCATCCGAAAGCTGCATGGAGGTGATTAACAAATCAGGAGGAGACGCGTCAAATTCCCGTCGTGTCTCAGCACAAGTGGTCAGGCATTCGACCCGTTCGCAATTTGACTTCAGAAGAGCATCCCGAAGCATCAATCCCTGAAGCTTCGAAGGCTCAAGGATGAGCGCACTTGCCAGGGGGCGAGAGGGTTGTTCGCAAGAACTGACCGGCACCGGTTGTGAAGCCGACTGAATGAGCTTGTCGAGATCGGCGGCCATGTCCTCGGCCCGCTGATAGCGATCTTGAGGACGCTTCGCCATCGCACGGGCGACAATACGATGACACTCGGGGGGAAGTTTCTCAGCATACTGTGCCGGATCCGGGCAGGGCTTTGTCAGGTGTGCGGTCATGACCTGGACGATGGAGGCACACTCCTGAAAGGGAAATCGGGCGGTCAGGAGTCGGAAGAGAGTGGCTCCGAGACTATAGATATCCGTCCGCGCATCGAGCTCGACGGCCTCAAATTGTTCCGGGCTCATGTACTGGGGGGTACCAAGAATCTGCCCGGCACGCGTGACGGCCGTGCGCGTGTCCTGAATGTGGTCGACCAGCTTGGAAAGCCCGAAATCGACGACCTTGACCTGGTCGTCCCGATTTAGCATGAGATTCTCAGGCTTAATGTCTCGATGAATCATCCCCGCGGCGTGCGCGGCCCCCAGGCCGGCCGCTGCTTGCGAAACCATGCGACAGGCGACTTCCCAGGGGAGCGGTCCCGACTTGTTGACGCGATGCGCCAGACTCCCCCCGGAGAGAAGTTCCATCACAAGATAATATTGTTCGTTCCAGCGATCGATCTCGTAGATCGAAACAACGTTCGGATGATTCAGGCGTCCAATCGCACGGGCCTCTCCCAGAAACCGCTGGAGAATCTCCGAAGAATTTCCGACCTCCGGGGAAAGAATCTTGATGGCGACTTCCCGCTCAATCAGAGGATCGAAGCCCAGGTAAACCGCCCCCATCCCCCCTTCGCCGAGCTGGCAGCGGATCTGATACTTACCCAGCATTTCGCCAATGACCGGTTTCGGATTCTTGACTCCTCCCCCATGCTCTTGCCCGAGTTGGGTTTTGACGTCGGCGTTCGACGGCTGCAACGTCGACCCGGAATCCTGATTGAACCGGACTCCTTCGACTTCAAAGGAAAAACCGTCAGATGATTTGGATTCGGATGGGTCAGACGACATAGGAGTTTGCCGGTCAGAACTTCGGACACTGAGCGAATCGCTACCGCCCAAATTCGACATCGAGAACAGCTTCCGTGGAGAGAGGCTCGATGACTTCAGACGCGAAAATCTAAATCGCGATAAGTTTATCTATTTTGAGGGGTTTGAAGCCTGTTCGTCAACATAATCCTGAGGCACGTTTGACCCGTTTCGCACGAATTCCGACGATCCTGGTCGAGAACCCCGCATTCCAGGCACGGTCTGCGAAGTTTGACGCCTGAATCTACGTGCATTCCGGATTGGGATTGAACCTGGGCCGAAGCACAAATACCCTCCGGAAGGCGGGTGGAAAAATGAGAGCAAACCACCAGGATTGAATCTGTGTGGGTGTCTGCGAAGACTCGTCCCAACTCCCCTCCGCGACAAAGTCGCGTGTAAACGAAAAGGTCCGTTGCCGCTCTGCGGTCAGTACAAATTGGCGGAGTCGGGGGGCCGTGCGGGACGGGCAGTTTGTGAGTGCCTGCCTGCTCCTGTTCGTATCCAATCTCCGGCAAACCCGGAGAGTGATCTGGATTGACTGGGAAAGACTCTTCAAAATTTCCATAGTCACGTCTGCCTGCTCCGCTGCATGTCCCGCGACAATACCTGAATCGCTGTCTCCCGGTTCAATCGCTGAGGAATTGAGAAATGAACTCAACAAACACACGTTACCTGCTGGCCTTTTCGGTGGCCGCCACGCTTTTCTCAGTGCACGTTGAAGCTGCGACCGGGGCGTCCGACCGGCGCGATGCCGTTCTTGAAGTTTTTCTGAAAGGTGATGGCCCGCAGTCCACGGAAGCGGGCGAGTTTGTCAAAAAGAACTACGTCAGCCGCCCCGGAGTACATGTGGTCTTCAAGGACGTTGTGGCAGACGACGCCCATCTGCAACGCTTCCGCAAGCTCGCGGAGCACTTCAAGGTTCCCTCTCCTAATCTGCCTGCGTTTTATGTCAGCGGCCAATTCGTGTCCGGGTGGGATGCGAAACAAACCCCCGCTCGGCTGGACGAGTTGCTGACGGTCGAAGTCTTCGTCCGTACGGGTTGCCCCCACTGCGCACAAGCCAAGCCCGTCTTGTTTGAGACACTGGCACCCAAGTATCCCGGCTATCGATTCGTCGAACACGACATCGTCGCCTCCACAGAAGAACTTAATAAGCTGCACGCCGTTGCACAACGGTATGGCGTTCAAGCCCCTTCCGTCCCTGCGGTACACATGTGCGGACGCGTCATGATCGGGTTCATCGATCGCGAATCCAGCGGACGCCAGTGGGATGAAGTTCTCCAGGCGGTCACGATTGAAGCCCGTCCACCCGCTCCCGTCGCCCAGCCCGTCTCAAACAGCAAGACCGGATCCAAATAATGGCATCCTCGTGCATTGTCCTTCTGTTGCTGGTGATCGGTCAGAACGCGACCGGAGTGGGAGCGCCCCTTCCTCCTCCCCCGCCGGAAATCTCCGCACCGGCACCGGCTGCATCACCCGCTCCTCCACCCCCTGCCCCGGACGCCCCGCTGCCGCCAGACACCTCCGAAACAAAGAACGCCAACCCCGCTGCGAAAAAAGCACAAGACCTCCCCCAGGAAGGAGGACTGATTGATGTCCCTGAATCTCCTACGGCTCCCGTCGCAGAGGAGGTTTATCTCCCCGGCCTGGGTCGAGTCCGCTGGAAGAGTATGGGACTACCGCTCTTTACGCTGGCTGTCGGCCTGATTGACGGCTTCAACCCGTGTGCCATGTGGGTGCTGCTCTTTCTCCTGTCGCTCCTCGTCAACCTCCGTAACCGCTGGAAAATCCTCGCTGTCGCGGGCACGTTCGTCGTCATCAGCGGCGTCGCCTACTATGCGTTCATGGCTGCCTGGCTCAGCATTTTTCAATTCGTCGGTCTGCTCCGTCCTGCCCAGATTATCCTGGGCGTTGTCGGGGTCGTCGTCGGGGTCATCCATGTCAAAGATTTCTTCGCCTTTAAGAAAGGGATCTCACTGTCGATTCCGGACTCGGTGAAGCCGGGCGTGATGGACCGCATGCGGAAGATCGTCATGGCGGAGTCCCTGCTAGGTGCCATCCTGGGGGCTTCGATCCTGGCTGTGCTCGTCAATATTGTGGAACTCCTCTGCACCGCAGGCCTCCCCGCCATGTACACCGGCATCCTTAGCGCTCAGCCGATTCCGCCGTGGCAGCACTATGCTTATCTCCTCCTGTACATCATCGCTTACATGTTCGACGACACGCTCATGGTCGCACTTGTGGTCATCACTCTGGGAAAGCACAAACTCCAGGAACGTGGCGGGCGCTACCTCAAACTCGTCTCTGGAGCCGTCATCCTCGGCATTGGCTGCCTGATGCTCCTCAAACCTGAATGGCTCGTCTAGATCGCAGCGCGTCTCTCTGTAGCGTCTGTCGCGGTAAACAACTCGGCAATATCATCGATTTGGACGCGACACTAAAGCGCAACGCGCTCTAATCATTCCCCTCGGTGCACGCGGTTGCGACTCCATTCAGAAGGTCATGGCTGTCGTCCCAGCCCTAGTCCGGTTCTCACTCAAAGAAGCCAAGGATTACGGCAGTTTTGAGCGGATGAACTCTGCGATCCGCTGAATGGCATCGCGCGATTCGGGAAGTCCACGAACCTGAAAAACATGGACCATGCCGGGCCAGATTTCGAGCTTCACCGCGACACCATCTGCAACAGCTTTCTTTGCCACGCGGATGCTGTCATCCCGAAGCATTTCCTCCTCACCGACCTGAATGAGCAAAGAAGGGATGCCGTGGTAATCCCCAAAAACAGGCGAGGCCAGTGGATTTCGAGGGTCCGTCTTCACTAAGTATCGATCTCGAAACTCGGGCATTGTTCGCGCGCTGATAATCGGATCCGGGACTTCTTTGAGGGACGGACTGGCCAGCGTGAAGTCGGTGGCAGCGGAAAGAGGTATTCCTCCCGCCGGGAGTGGCCGCTTACGATCCCGAAGCGCTAGCAGTGTTGCGAGTGTCAAATTCCCCCCTGCCGAATCACCGGCGATAAAGGTCGCCTTGGCAGCCCTTGGGCCGGCCGGTCCATTTCCGATCAACCACTGGTGGGCTTCGACACAATCCTCTAGGCCCGCAGGGAAAGGATGCTCCGGCGCCAATCGATAATCGGGGAGAAGCACCGCACACTTCGCGGCCAGTGAAATGTCCGCGGCCAGCGGGAGGTAGTTACCCCCCGATCCGGACACCCAACCGCCACCATGCAGATAAAGGAGGCGGATATCGGGATCCGCGCCGGGTGCCAGAACCCATTCGCAGGAAATCTCTCCAATCTTGACGCGCATGAGTTTGACGGCTTGATTGGCAGGCTCATGACGTGCCCCCATGCCCGCACGCAAACCCTCGAGGTCGAAACCTGCCGCACCGAAGGGGGTATTCTTCCGCAGTTTTTCCAGGAAAGCGATCCCTTCGGGCGAAACCGTTCGTGGTGTGGCTACGGACGGATCCAGAGGTGGTGGATTGTCGGCAGCGAAAGACGCGCCGGTTGCCACCACGGCGCCCAACAGCATTGCGTAACAAAGTTTCATCTCAAGTTTCCCCGGTCGCATGCTTTCCGAAAGATATGATTTCCGTTCCGACAAAATCTGCCCCTTCAGGTGCCGGACCATTTTTGAACAATATTATCACAAAACCTTTTTGCTCAGCCGAAGATTCAAGCGATTCGATTTCCAGTCTTTCCCCAGGCAGGAAAGCTGCTGTAAACTACAGCGACGACATGGGCGCTTGGAATCAGGATTTCCGCTTGAAGGCCGCCAACAATTTTGAGTCACTCCCGGAAATATAAAACGACACTTCTGCAGATGGACCGCCGCCGGTTCTTGCGGGCGGCGGGAGGAATTGCAGTCACCTGCCAGGCCGGGTTTGCAACGGCGGATCAGGTGGCACCGGCATATGGCGTGCGGCGGGCCAAGTCCGTGATTGTCGTATTTGCCAGCGGTGGGCAGAGCCAACTCGACATGTGGGACCCCAAGCCCGAGGCCCCCGAAAAGATTCGAGGAGAGTTCCGGCCTATTTCCACGTCGGTCCCCGGAACGATTGTCTGTGAACACCTCCCCCGGCTTTCGACTCTGGCAGATAAGTACACACTGATCCGGTCGATGTCCCACGCAGATCTGGATCATGGCTCGGCCGTCTACCTGGCACTCACCGGTCAATACCATCCTCGCATTAGTTCGAATCCGACGCCTAAGCCCACCGACCATCCTTCAATGATGTCTGTCTACAAGCGGATTCAGCCCCTGGCGGGGTCATTCGATCAGGCAGTGCAAATCAATGGACCGGCGATTGTCGCCCCTCAGGATATTGCCCCGGGACAATTCGGAGGATTTCTGGGACGGGACTTTGATCCCATGTTCCTGGGAAACGTGAATTCGGATGACATCGCCGTCCCGGGCCTTATCACCCAACAGGAGCTTTCCTCGGCACGCATCCAGCAACGCGGAGAACTGCTGGAGGCCATGGACCGGTATCGAGAGCGGCCCGTCACCGACACGCGGATTACGGATCTGCAGGGACAGTATCGCAAGGCCTTTCAACTCCTGAGCGATCGCCGGACTCAGAAGGCATTTGACCTGTCACAGGAACCGGAATCCCTCCGTCTCCGTTACGGACGAAACCGGGCCGGACAGTCCTGCCTATTGGCGCGGCGCCTGGCAGAGGCAGGCGTGCCGCTGATCACCGTGGTATGGAATCATCACAATCGCGGCCAGGATAACGAACCTGCGAATCAGGAAGCGCATGGCTGGGATACTCACAACGACATCTTTGACGTCTTGCGGAACAGCCTGCTCCCCCGCTTCGACCAAAGCTTCTCCACCCTGCTTGAAGACTTGGAGATGCGCGGCATGCTGGACGACACGCTGGTGGTGTGCATGGGGGAATTCGGCCGCGCCCCACTCGTCGCGCTGGAGCCGCGCTTTGCGGGAGCGTCACCGGGACGAAAACACTGGGCTTCTGCGTATTCGGTGCTGCTGGCCGGCGCAGGGGTGGCCAAGGGGAAAATTGTGGGCAAGACCGATCGCCAGGGAGCTTATCCAGTCAGCGAAAGCTTCGGCCCGTGGGACCTGAGTGCAACGATCCTGGCGGCGCTGGGGGTCGATCCTGCGGGCCATTTTCAAGACGCATTCGGGCGGCCGTACCCCATCTCGATCGGTACTCCAATTTCTGCAGTCTATGCCGGATAAGGGAAAGAACGCCCTCTCGCGTTCGACGGTGACGCGACGTAATCATTTTTTTCGAAACGGACCGTTCGAACCTCCAGTCCGGCTCAGGTGATGGTGATGGAGGCGGTGTCGCGGGCGGAGGAGAAGGCCGTGGTGCCGCCGCGGGTGCTGGTGTCCACCTTGGTCCCCTCAGTCCCGGTGGATTGATCCCAGGCGGCAAACGAAATCGAACGGACGCCGGTGAAGCTGCCGTTGGGGCGGAAGCGGATCTTCGTGGTGGCGAGGGCTTTCAACAGGAGGGAATTGCTCTGGTCGACGGTGCCGACGGCAGTCCACGTGGTGCCGCTGTTGAGGGAGTATTCCCAGGTGCCGCCGGAACTGGGGGCGCCGTAGATGGCGATCCCCTGGGGATCGGTGGACTCCAGGTCGGTGATGTAGTTGGCACCGCCGGAGGCAATCAGACTCAGAATGGAGATGCCGGCGGGGTTGTTATTGGTCTTGGGGATGGTGGGGAGGGTCGGAGAGCCGGCCGGGTTGAGGACGGGGGCATCGTTGACCGTGTTGACGGTCAAGGTGACGCTATCCGCCCCGACGCTGAAGGGGGTCGTTCCGCCATTCACCGAGACATCGACCTTGGTGCCCGCGACACCCGTACTCTGATCCCAGGCACGGAAGAAGATCTTGCGATCGCCGGTGGTCGTGTTGTTGGGGACGAAGCGGAGGTACGTGGAGGCATCGGACTTGAGCAACAGGGCGTTGTTCGCCGCGACGGCACCGATGGAGGTCCAGGTGGCAGTGTTATCGAGGGAGTACTCCCAGTGGCCGCCGATGTCCTGAACGGCGTAGATGGCGATCCCCTCGACGCCACCGTCGACGTCGGTGATGTACTCACTGGGGGAGACGCTGGCGATCATGTTGCTGACTTTGAAGCCGAGGTTGTTGATCGCGGACTTATTGACCGTGGGGACCACGGGATTCAGGGCGTTGAAGAGGAGCGGGGCATCATTCACCGGGGTGACGGTGATGGTGGCACTGTCCGCCTTAACACTGAAAGCCGTTGTGCCGCCGTTGGTGGTGATGTTGGCGAAGCCCCCGTTCGTGCCGGAGGACTGGTCCCAGGCACGGAAATAGACCTGGCGGGTGCCGTTGAAATTGGTGAGGGGGACGAAACGGAGGCGGGTGTTGCCTGCGTCATCGGCGGCGAGGAGGAGGGCGTTGGTCTGGGAGATTCCGGAGATCGTGGTCCAGATCCCGCCGTTGTTGAGGGAGTATTGCCAGTTTCCACCGGAACTGGGGGCGGAGTAGAGGGCGAGGCCTTTAGGATCGGTCGCATCCACGTCGGTGATGTAACTATTGCCGAGCGCCGTGCTGGCGATAAGATCCTTGATGGAGGTGCCGACGCTGTTGAAGGTGTCTTCAGGGATCGACGCCAGGGAGGGATTACCCGTCGGGTTCAGAACCGGGGCGGTATTCACCAGGAGACTTCCAGTGTCGGTCGCGAGACTGAAAGCCTGGGTTCCTCCACTACTGGTGATGTCCGCCGTCCCTCCATTTGTCCCGGCTGTCTGATCCCACGCTACGAACAGGAAGGTCGCCGTACCCGCGAACCCCGCGCTGGGGCGGAACCGGATTTTGGTCGTCGAATTAGCGGCCAGCAGCCGCGCCACTGATGTGCTCGGCGAACCAAAGTCCGTCCAAGTTCCCCCGTTGTTGGTGGTGAACTGCCACGTGCCATGGGTGTTATCGACACTGGAGATCGCCATCCCCTTCACAGCCCCCGCATCCGAGTCGGTAATTGATCCTCCAGTGGCGGTCATGTTTGCGATGATCTGCGTAATCGTCGTTCCCGGATTGGACGCATCGACGGTATTGGGAAGGATCGGAGTCAGCGTCGGATTCCCGGCAGCGTTCAGGACAGGGGCATCATTGACTGCGGTGATCGTGATCGTCGCGGATTCCTGGGTGGAATTACTGAAGGCAGACGTTCCGCCGTTGATGGAGGCATTCCCAGTCCCACCGTTTGAACCGGTGGTCTGATCCCACGCACGAAATGTGATGGAACTGTCGCCGTTGAAGTTTAAGTTGGGAACAAACCGCACGCGGGTATTAACATCTGACGCGAGGAGTAATGCGCTGCCGGAACCGACGGCGGGGAAGGTTGTCCAAACACCGCCGTTGTTAAGCGAGTATTCCCATGAACCATTAGTGCTATCGGCTGCGGTGATCGCCAGGCCCTGCAGCGCGCCAGAATCGGGATCAGTGATTCCACCCAGCGGACTCATTCCAGCGATCAGATCGCTGACCAGCATGCCGGGGTTGGTTGTGGGATCTTCAACAAGCGTCGGAAAAGTGGGGCTGCCGTTCGTATTCAGAACCGGGGCATCATTGACTCCGTCGATGTTGACGTTGATCGTCGCGGCGGCGGTGCTGAACGCCGTGTTCCCCCCCCGCACGGAGGCATTCGCGGTCCCAGTGTCGGTCCCGCTGGTCTGGTCCCAGCCGACGAAGGTTAACGCGTTGGGAATGGCACCATTGGCGTTGGCATTCGGAGCAAAGCGGATACGGGTGTTGGTGCTAAAGGCCAGTAGCAGGGCCGTGGGGGCCGTGCGGTTCCCCATGTTGTTCCAATTGGCTCCGGCATCGGTCGAATATTGCCAGTTCCCCAGCGTATTGTCCGTGCCAATGACCGCGATTCCCTGCAGGGGGGCAGGATCGATGTCGTACCATTCCGAACCGAACGAGGCAATCAGAAGGGAGACACTCATCCCCGTGTTGGAGGCGCTGGACATATCCTCCGTGAGATTGAACTGGGGATGGGTGGCCGGATTGATGACCGGGGCATTTTGCGGCTGAGAGCGATAGTAGTAAAATTGCCCGTCACTATTCCCGACAATCAAGTCCGCGTGTCCATCTCCATCCAGATCACCCACGCTGGGTGCAGAGTAGAAACCGAAATTCTGCCCATTCAGCGGGTTCGCGGTGCCTTGGAGCGTGAAGATAGGAATCGTCCGCGTCCCCGTGTTCTTGTAGTAGCGGAAGGTTCCTATAGAGTTCCCCACGGCAAGATCGATGAGGCCGTCCCCGTCCAGATCCTTCAGGCTGGGCTTGGCGTAAGAACCCGCATTCAGCCCGTCGAGAGGATCAGTCGCGGGCCCCTGAAGCGTGAAGTTGGGGGTCGTGGCAGAGCCTGTGTTTTTGTAGTAACTGAAAGTCCCGAAAGCGTTCCCCACGATCAGATCAAGGAGCCCGTCTCCGTTAAGATCTCCGAGGGTCGGGGCCGAACAACTCCCGACGTCTTGCCCATTCAGCGGATCTGCCCCACCGCTCTGAAGCGTGAACGCAGGAGTCGTGGTACTCCCCGTGTTTGTGTAGTAGCTGAAAGTACCATTAACCTTGCCCACGACGAGATCGCGGAGTCCATCGCCGTTGAGATCCCCTAAAGCGGGTGTTGAGTAAGCACCCACGCTCTGCCCATCGAGCGGATTGGCGGCCCCGGTCTGGAGCGTGAACGCAGGAACATTCGCAGTCCCTGTATTCTGGTAATACCTGAACGTTCCTACGTCATTTCCCACGATAAGATCCGGAAGTCCATCCCCATTCAGATCTCCCGATGTAGGAGTGGCTGCATTCCCCACATCCTGCCCATTGAGAGGATTGTCGCTTCCGGTCTTGGGTACAAGGCGCGGAACGATCGGCGCTGGAGCATTCTTGTAATAGAAAAAGTTGCCGTAGACATTCCCGGCGATCAGGTCGAGCGCCCCGTCTCCATCCAGATCCCCCAGCGCGGCTGCGGAATAGAGATTACCTGCAATCCCCAACACCTGACCATTGAGCGGATTCCAAGTATCCCGTTGTTCTGTAAAGGCCGGAGTCGTGGCGGTACCGGTGTTCTGGTAATAGATGAATTCTCCCAGCTTATTCCCCGAGATGAGATCCATGAGGCCGTCGCCGTTCAGATCGCCAAGGGTCGGTGAGGCGTATTTTCCGACGTCTTTGCCGTTCAGCGGATTGGTGGCCGGAGATTGCAGCGATAGCACGGGAGCGGTCGAGGTTCCGGTGTTCTGGTAATAGACGAAGCCTCCCGGTTGTGTTCCCAGGACCAGGTCAAGCAGACCGTCCCCGTTCAGGTCTCCCAACGCGGGGGAACACGCGCTGCTGGGAGTCGATTGTCCGTCCAGCGGATCGCCGAACCCGGTGATCATGGTGAAGGCGGGGTTGGTCGCCGTTCCGGTGTTCTGGAAGTAGCGGACGGTTCCTCCTGCAATCCCGACGATCAAATCAAGGAGTCCATCTCCGTTCAGATCTCCCAGCGCCGGGGATGATCGGGGGCCAAAGCTCTGCCCGTTGAGTGGATTCGAGGCGCCGGTCTGGAGGGTGTAAGCCGGGTTCCCGACCGTGCCGGTATTCTTGTAATAGAAGAAGGTACCGTCGTAGCTCCCCACGATCAGATCCGGCAGCCCATCCCCGGTGAGATCTCCGATGGTGGGTTTCGTATTGAATCCCACATCCGCGGTGTTGAGAGGATTGGCACTCCCGAACTGGCGTGCCATTGTCGGCCGATACGGACCGACGTTCAGGTAGTAGGTAAACTTGCCGTCAAAATTCTGGGCCAGCAGGTCCAGGCGTCCGTCCCCATTGAGATCCCCCAGCGCGGGAGCGGAGAGATATCCTACATTCTGCCCGTTGAGAGGATTGGCGGCCCCGGTCAGTCTGGTGAATGCAGGCGTGGTCGCCGACCCTATATTCTGATAATAACTGAACGATCCGTCGAAGTTCCCCGCAATCAGATCCAAGCGTCCATCCCCGTTGAGATCCCCCAGCGTGGGGCAGGAAACGTTTCCAAGGTCTTCTCCATCGAGAGGGTTGGCGGTCCCGGTCTGCAAGGTGAAGGCGGGAACCGTGAGGGTTCCCGTGTTCAGATAGCAGCTGAACATCCCATCTTGTTTCCCGGCGATCAGGTCCAGCCGTCCATCCCCATTGAGATCCCCCAGCGTAGGAGTGGAAAAATCCCCGATATCCTGCCCGTCGAGGGGATTGGCACTCCCGACTTGGAACGTGAACGCGGGATTCGTGGCGGTGCCGGTATTTTTGAAATAGCTGAAAGTTCCATCCTGGTTCCCCACGATCAGATCGAGGAGCCCGTCTCCGTTCAGATCTCCCAGAGCGGGAGCCGAGTAATCTCCCACATCCTGTCCGTTGAGCGGATTGGCGCCTCCAGCCTGGAGAGAGTACGCAGGATTCGTCGCGGTCCCGGTGTTCTTGTAATAGAGGAAGACGCCATCTTTGTTGCCAGCGATCACGTCGGCCAGCCCATCCCCCGTAATATCGCCGATCGCGAGGGTAAAGCCGGTTCCGACATCCTGCCCACTGAGTGGGTTGGCGGGACCTGTCTGCAGTTTAAATGTCGCGGTGCTGGCAGAGAGAAGGGTCCGAACTTCCAGTGCCTCTGCGGAACGAAGAACAGATCTACGGCTTTTCAATCCTCGGCTTGATCCCCGATGGGCACGTCGCAGAGAGACGCGAGAGAAACGAGACAGAAAGCCGTCAAGCCAGTTGCGCAAGAGCATGGGGGCCCGATCCGGAAAGAGGAAGAGAGAAAGAAAGGCTTGCTTCGAAAATGTTCCTAAAAAATTACACGGGTCGAGCGAATATTACAAAGAGATATGATCCGAAAGTGTCAGAATTATGAGATTCTTAGGAATCTCGCATTGGCGCGTAGGACGTCCCGCGTAGGACGCCCGCCGATTAGGGAAATTCAATTCCCGCTCTTAATGCAGAAACGAGGCTGTTTACACCTTTCCGCCCAATTTCGGTCAGCGGGCCGGCGGAAGCATGCGGGTCGGACCAGAACCGGGAATCCGGCTGTTTTCGAAATAGCTCACCCGCTGATGGAGGCCCCGTTCGCTGATCCCTAGATAGATCACATCAACCCCATATTCGCTCCAGACCAGGCGATTGAGGTAGCGTGCCAGCGCAGGGTTTTCGATCTCGAAGTACAGTCCTAGCACCTGTGGATCATGCCCCTGCAGGAACCGGGAATTCAGGTGCCGGTAGCTATCCCGGTACAATGTCGTTAACACATCAGAGCCCCGCAGGCCGGCACCTCGATTTTTCGTGCCGGTGAACGTCCGGTAGTGGAAGCACTCGAACCCGAGTTGCTTCACGAAACGAGGAGCCGCAGTGGAGACCGCCACAATCTGGTTACGCACTCCCCGTGCCACGACCAGGAGTTCCTTTGCCCGAGCCCGGCGTTCCTGCGGAGAGTCAATCGCCCCTTCATTCTCCCAGAAGCGAATCACATCCGTCTGAGTCGCCGAATCCGCCTCCGGCCAAACAGCATGCAGTTCATATTTCAGGGGGTTATCGCTGCTCATCGGGGGTATCCTACCTCTTCGGCACTCCGGTCCAAATTCCGGAGGCATCACCGGGGCGGATGATGTGCTTGATTTCGTCGGTCATCAGCCCCAGCACCGTGGGGTTGAGAGTCTCCGGAAGTACGGCCACGTCGTACAACTCTGCAATGACTCCTTCCAGCCGAAGCCAATGGACTACGTCTCCATTATTCAGATCAATCACGTACAGACCACATCGGGCATCCGCATTTCGCGACGCCAGGTTCTCATCCAGTTGCAGCCCAGCGAACGTCCGATTGCGCGGCTTCGAGACCCCCACAATCGCATAGTCCCCCGAGAAACAAAGTCCCCGCAGATAACCGGGACAAAACGCGAGCGGTTCAAATTTTCCCCGATCCCGATCGATGCGACCGAATTCACCCGTCCCCGAGTTTAACACCCATAACTGGTCGCGATAGACCCGGGGTGAATGCGGCATCGAGAGTCCCCGCAGCACCACTTCATTCGTGGTCACGTCCATGATCTCGCCACCGGAATCGCGACGATCACGCCACCCATCCGTCACATCGGTCGCTCCGCAATAGGTGACGTACTTGGCCCGCCCCTTTTCGAGCGCCAGTCCATTCAGGTGACATCGATCTTCCCCCGCCAATTTGCTCTGAAACGGAGGTTGCCACACCGGCACGAAACTAAACTCCGCGCTTACCGTGGCAAGGCAGCCGAATTGCGTATTGACGAACACAATGCGACCGTCTTCTTCCACCGCAATGTCGTGGATGTCGATATCGCCGGTTGTCCAGGCGACCTGCGGGACGTAAAAGCGGTCGTGCCCCTGGAATAGCTGACCAGGCGGAGCGAAATTCTCGAATTTCCACACCTGGAACGCCGTCCCCAGAAACAGCGAGTTCCCATGGGCACACAATCCCATGCTCCGGTTGAAACTCCGCTCGAACGCCAGAAACCCTCCGTCCGGTTTACGACTGACGAGAAACAGCTTTCCCGCCTGATAGGTCGTGAATCCGAGGCTGATCCGTTCATCGGCCAGCCATTGGGTAAATCGCGGGGAAGCAGTGACCTCAAGTCGTGGAGCAGGAACCTGACTCATCGTGGGAACATCGTTTCCGTAGAAGGAAGAGGAATAATCATCGCTCCCAGCTTATCCGCCCGACAAGAGAGGTGGCAATGGGAGGGGGACTCGTACCTTCCGGGAAACTTATTGTGAATCCAATCAGATCTTGCACAGCTGCGATCTGACTTGTCTCAGGACTGCGACGAACGTCTGGGGCCGCAAAATCGAAAATGGCAGACCCGGCCCCTCATTTCAAAGGAGTTGTTCCCAAGTATGTCACGGGAAGCTCGAATGTTGTGGATGAACCCTGCTCGAACTTGACGGAAATTGCGATTTTTCCGTTTTGAGCGCCCGTTCGCCGGGGAATGATCTCCAACGGGATATTCTGGCGTTTGCCTTCTTTCGGTGTAAACCGCTCCGAGACCGCACTGACGGCCAACACGTCATCCGAAGACCATACGGACACCACTCGAAATGATTCGCTCAACCGGGATTCCAGAACCACGGTCGTCGTCTCGGGAGCAGAGGACCGAACGGATCCCAGGTTGAGCGATTCGGGAGTCGCCTTGACCGGGCCGACGACGGTCATCAGAAACGGGATTTCACCGTCAGGAATCAACGCTCCTTCATTGTCCATCGCTTTCACAATTATTTTAGAAACGTACTGTCCCGGTTTTTCCTGCGGTCGAAGCTTCACCGTCAAGCGTTGCTTGCAGGGTTTTGAAGATAAGGGAGTCAGGGCAAGGTCCGCGACAAGATTGAAATCACATCCGACCCTGAACATGGAGACTTCCGGTGCGCCTGCAATTTCCAGAGAGAGAGGTGGCGGGACGCTGCCAGCGAGAACATCCCGAATCTCAAGGGCGGCAGGTGAAGCAGTCCAGGGAATTCGTGCGATTCCCCGTCCTTCCCAATCAATGGATTTTTTCCTGCCGGCGACCGTCGTCCTTATGGGAATATTAAAGGGGATCAGGGAGCGCCCCTGTGTCCCCTGACACAGCGTCCGAATATCCGTCGCAAGGGCCAGTGAGCAGGAAGCTCTCGGCGGGATCTGAATCGGAAGCGGCATTAAGACCCGCGTGTGAGGAGCGGAGAGCTTTTCGATCACCAGGACTTTCCCGGTCATATTCCTGAGTGGCAGTTCCCAATGGTGATCCTGCCCGATCCACAAGGTCCGCAGATCGAGTGATTCCTTTGGAACGTCCAGTACGTGTTTACCGCTTCCGGTCTGGACAATCTGGCGACGAAAACCCAGACCGAGGGCAGAGATCAGAATCAGTACGCCTACTCCCCACAGACCACCGGGTCGATCGAATGTCACGGTATGATCTTCAAGTTAAGCCCTGATGAACATGAAATACGAGACTTCAACCGTAAATGGGGATCGCATTTCAGCAACACGCATCCCTAATCGCAGGGATGCGTGTCTGTGCCATCGTCCGATCCTTCATTCCACGAGTCAGGGGCTGTCTCGCCGCAGCCATCTCCATCCGCGCAAAAGGACCTTGCGATTGTGTACTCTGGTCCCGCACATTGAGTACAAAATCCCGCCCGCTTCCACGTGGAATAAGGCGGCCCATTACACTCCTGATTCGAGCACGAGCCGCAGTTCTCCAGTCGCTTTACGGTGAGTGTCGTGTGTTCGGTGCAAGTCCCCCCCAGTCCGTTAGTGCTTGTAGGCATGTTGTTTGAATTGCACGTCTCAAAGTCAATGTGCATGCCGGTATCCCACACTGCCATTGCACTGGTTTTATAATACGCCAGGTATTCCACACAGACGCTGCCATCGCAGGCGCCGAAGGCAACGACATTGATCAAAGCGAGGAAGACAAATGCGAACCCACAGAGCAAACGATGAAATCCGCGACTTCGTTTTTCCTTGCCGACACTACTTGCAAACTGTTTCATGGTTCCTCCTTTTGTTTTCCAACTGTGAACCGTAACAACCGAAATGGAGCGCAATAGACGACTCATTCCTCAGGCTTCGCGGGCGTGGGCGCACCGAAAAACCGTCGACAGAGATAGGCCGCGAGTGCGATTCCCGCCAGCGCATTCACGCTGATCATGAGAATGCTGACCCAGGACAGCTGAGGGGGACGGTAATCCGCGGCAGTGGGCCCCGCCTCCCCACTCTTGGTATTCAGCAACTCTGAATACGTGGCGTTCCGCTCTTTCCACAGGATACGGCGTTTCTCTCCGTTCGCCTTCACAATGTAGTCATAGGTTCCCGTTCGACCCCTGGGTTGACCAGGCCTCTGGTCGCTGACCACGCATCCCACCGGAAACTCCACCCGGAACAAGTTGTCGTCCAACTTGGGGTTGACGATGCTTTTGACGACCTTGGTCTCGATCGTCCGACGGATCTTACCTCCACTCAATGAAATATTAGTCCAACTGGCGGGCAGCCACAGCCCGGACTCAGTCTGAGCATAATGACAATCCATTTGAGATCGCTGATCCCCCGAAACGTAGAACGTCATCCGGACGATGGCATAATCCAGTCTCGGTGCGAACCAGAATGTATACGTCCCAATGGAAGCACATTCGTATTCGGCAATCAGGCAAGTCTCCCCGTCGAAAACACCCTGATCCTTCTGCAGCACCAGCAGTCGGGGATCGTAGTTTCCCGTGCCTAAAAAACCTATTCCGCGAAAACGCCACCGGAGAGGGGACAGTTGGACGACCTGATCGGAGGAAGCGTAGTTTTTGTCCCAAATAAAACCGTGGCACATGATCTTGCCGGCGACTTCCCGCGTCCCCGGTGCGAAGTATCGCGACTCTTGTCCGTCGAAGGTCGAAATCTGCCCCGTCGCATCTACCTTTTCTCCAGTAACGTCTCCGGTTTCATATCTCACTTTGCCATGACTGACGAGCATCAGCCATTTCCTGGTTCCGACAACCGGCCCCGCTTCGGTCGACAACGGTTTCCCTTTCTCATCTTTCGACTTCGTGAGGTTACGACTCTGAGGATCTTGCAACTCCGGCGGAGTCGTTTCGATCGTCGTCTCTTCCGCAATGATCTCCACCGACTGATAGGGCTTCCGGGCCTCGTCAAACCGCTGGATCAGTTGCTCACTCGTCGTGGGAATGCCGCTAGCGAACAATCGAGATCCGGACGATGCAGGCATCCAGTGGGGCACCAACAACACAGCGACGACCAGATGATGAATGACTTGACAGGTAGATTTCATGCTGATCAATCCTCCAAAGGGAGCGTTTTCCAATGAGATTGTTCACAGAGGCGACGCAGCCTGAATCAAGGATTCGACAGTCTAGCGGGAAGTTTTCCCGAGACAGACAAACGTGACCGGAAGCTCGAACACGGAGGTTTCGTTCTTTTCGTCCATCGCAGTGATGCGGATCGCGGAACTGTGCGCACCGATCCGGGAGGGAGCAATCTCCAACTCCAGGTTGTGAGATGCCAGCAGCTTGTCGGAGTCCTCAGATCGTGAAAGTTTGACCGTCAAGAGGCCTGAATCGGGTCCCGCGACGGACTTGATCCTGAAGCGACCTCCCGCCCGAAATTGAGACAGCACCACCTGGCGGCTGAGAGAGTTGACCGAGAGAGAACCGAGATGAATGGTCTCCGGAGTGAATCTGAGGGCCCCCACGACATGAATCGCTGCAGGAAGGTACTCCTGACCGACCACTTTTCCCGCTCGATTCGTCGCCTGAATCCGCACATTTGTATTGTGATGCCCCACTGAAAGATCGTTGCGCGGGACCACGGCAAGCCTGTATCGGTTTTTTGCTTCAGCGTGCGGCTCCAGAGTTGCCGTCCCAAACTGTGAATCACATTCCGCCTTCAGATCGGAGACGTCTTCGACACAATCGACAGCTGCCGTCATAGTCGGCTTCGGAACACCGGCGAGGGACTCCGCAAAGTTGAATGATTTCACGGATATCCTCCAGGGACTCCGGACCATTCCCACTAACTGCCACGAGGCTTGCCGGAAGCCGTTCTCGAGGATCGGTTGGACAGTCACGCGAAAGGGGACCGGCTGATTGAGCTTAGTAGGGCTTCCCGCCCCCGCTAGGTCGATCTTAAGAGCCAGACTCTTTGTTTCTCCCGGCTTAAGATCAACCGGAAGTTGACCTGCCGAGGTGCAACTGCAAGAGGTGGACAGCCGCACAATTCGTACGGCGGACGGGCTGCGATTTGTCACCGGAAGTGCCCAACGAAATTCCGGCTGAGACCACACTTCGCCGAAATTCAGCGCAGCTGAAGGGGTCGTCAGAACAGGTCCCTGATTCGAGGCCTTAGGGGTCCTGCGAGCGGACTGAATCCCCATGATCGAGGCTACAATTAAGCCTGATACAAGAACTACAGCCCCAAACCCATATGAGGACCTGAAAAGGTTAGGGACAAACGAAAAGCGCGGCCGTGTCATTTATAAACCGGGGCCTGAGATTTTCGGGTCTTTAGTCTTTTGAGATGGGTTTGAGTACTTAATGTACATGCATTTTATATAAATGCAAGCCCTATATTTTATTTCCTTCGTTATTATTCCGTGGGAGAGCAAAAGATCCTGAAGGAGTACCCTGCAGATTCTTCGAAACCCTTGAGACGATAACAACTGAAATCGCCTGCCTTTGGCCTGATTGTTCCTCCCCTTCCATCCGGATATTCCGCCAGATAGCCCCGGATAAAATTAATGCTGATCGCTGTGTAACCATCGAAGTTCTGTACGGGTTCCGGTTCCCTTGAGGCACAAGTACGGGGTGGGTCGAATTGAATGCCAAATGTGCGAGGGTCGACTTCTCCGGAATAAGCCAGCCTGACAGTTCCAATGTCCGGATGCTTGGCAAGCCATTGCTTAAGGAACAAAAGATCCTGCCCCCAATCCACATTGCTTCCAATGAGGTGCAGGTCTCCATTCCTTGGCCCACCGACGAACTCATTGAAGTAAGACAGGCCGTGCGGATATACCGCGAGAGCACTTGTGGCCGCCCAAACCATCGCCGTCAGGACCAGCATTCGCCGCATCCTGCCCAGTCCTCCAAGATCTCGAGCCACTCGGCTTGCCAGAATAAAACAAAATGGAAGGACAGGCATCACATACCGTAAGTGATGATTCATGCCGGTATTCATGCTTGCAATCAGAAGCACCAGGACCGGAGGAACCCACAGCGCCGCATTTCGTCGAAAGAATCCCCGCTCTCGAAGTGCCCAGAAAACTCCGCCGATCACCAGAACGAGCGTCCCGACCGGCGTCTTGATTGCAAGACCATACAGATAGTAATACCACCAACCGCTTTGTCCGGATCTCCCCTCGCAAATACGAGGCTTTGCGGGCTCGTTCGAAGTCCTTTTTGAAGGTCAATCCCTGAATAAAATCGGCCGGCAACGGGACCGGCACAAAACCGATCATTGTGCCTTGGAATCGATTTAACCGCGACTGGGCATTGCGATCGGTCGTCTCGGGGGACGGAGCCGAAAAGGCATTGCTCACAAATGGAAAGGAATCGAGCCGCTGAAAACACCGATCAAAACCATACAAGGCAGAGAGGACATATCCTCCGAGGACCATTATTCCGGCGAGTTGGGCACATTCTGTCCCGAACTGCAGCCGGGATTGTCCGCGCCATGAACGATTGGCAAGACAAACAGATCCCAGGACCAACCACAACGGAATGAAAACAATCCAGGTCGATTTCGCACTGAGTGCCAAACCGAGAGCCAGTCCGGCCCAGAGCATCCGGTTCAGTATCGGCCGATAACACCACCGCCAGAAACAATACGCCGCGAAAACGCCGAACGACGTCGCGGCCACGTCGGTCGTGACAAGTTGGGCATGGCCGAGAATCTCCGGCGAGAAACACCACATACTCAGCGATAACAGGCCTGCCGCTGTCCCATAGAGTTCCGCACCCCAGGCATAACAGGTCCAAGCCCCCAGCAGCGCGATCGGAATGCACATCCATCGCCCCACAACAACCATGTTCTGAAATTCTGCGGCATTCATTGACTCCAGACGATGTCCAAGTGCAAATTCAGAGCGGATCGCGGGATTCTCAGACACAATCGACCAGTCGCAACGGATACCCTGCCAAAACAGGGGAAATCCGGCAACAACATGCGCAAGCGGAGGATTGACCTTGTAGACCTGATGACAACCAAAATTCCACTGGAACAGTCCGGCGGCCAGATGCGCCGGTTCATCCCAGGTGGGGCTGTGGCGGGTGCTGCTCCAGAACAGCAATGACACCTGCAGTCCCATGAGCAGAAAAATAATGAGTTTCAGCTTGAACCCGCGCGTCATCATGTCCGCAACTTCTACTCATCGAATTCTTGAGGGAAGACCGTGTGAAGTGCTGACGATTTGGCTGAACTTCGTTTTTGCGCCGATTCGATGACTCATTTCAGCATTGCTTCAGGGGGATTGCCGGTAACAGGGGACAAGACTTGCCACACGGTGCCATTCCGCATCAGGAAAATATGCGGGACAGGTCCACGCCAGACATATTTCGCTGAGAGTCGCCCTGACGTCCACTTGTCCTGCATCCCGGCCCTTTCCTCAATCCGAGGATCCCTCGCAATCCGTGAGTTTTCGGACGCATTGCCATAGGGGGGAATCTCGATGACCGCAACGCCAGCCCCAGCCGGCAATCGGAATCTGCTCTCTTCCCCGGCGATGGCTTGGGCGAGGTCATTCAAGAAAGCCCGGCATTTATGGCAGTCATGCCGATGCAGGACGAGCAACCATGTCCCGACCTTCAAGTCCTGACGAATCTCGACAAGGTCCAGGAAGGGAAACTGCTTTCCCAACCACTCCTCCGGATCCAGAAAAACGGTCTCACGACCAGAGGAATCCCAAAGCCGGGTCAGACTTATGCGCACCGATTTGTTCAGAGGGGCCAGGAAGAGGACGCCGGATAGCAGCATAACGAGGACGATGGCCCCCCGTTTGCCACGAGAGGAACAGGCGGGCGCACCCTCCAGGGTCGGTTGCCAGGAGATGAGGCCAATCGTCGCGATGAGATCGAAGGCAAGAGTAATCCACGGACTGACGGTCAGATCTCCAAAACATCCGCACGATGACACTCCGGCCGCCGCCGAATATGTTGAATAGAGACTGAAGCAGATAAAACACAGGATTGCCACGAGTCGCAGCTGCTGCTGGTAAATACCCACAAGAAACCAGGCGGCGACAAAAAGTTCAACCAGGATCTGCAGAATATGAAGAGGCGACGATTCAGAAGGATTGCCAAGATACTGAATCCATTTCAGGAATGCCGCCGCACACAACACCGCAGGAATTGTATTCAAAAGCCGACGCTGCAAGTTCGGCACCGCGGAACGCGTCATGAGAGTCTGCCACCACAGGCCCGTCACTACTGCGCGCGGCGGATCTTCGAACGGTTCAGGGATCATGTGAATACACCGCCTCAGGCAAGTCACAGGCACGCTCGTCGAGCCAAACTCCTCACGTCCCCCAGAGTCCCCCAGGACAATCCCACACTGGTTCCGCCGGCCACCCCACTAGTTGTCATCCTGTCTCTACTCCGCAAAGTATCCTTTGGATAAACTTACGCTGCATCGCGATTGCACTAGGTGAAGATCCACGTTGCCGCGGTTTTTCGTTGTGATGTGCTCTCCGTCATATTTCGGCGAGACTTCATATAGAAATAACGAGAGACTTATTCTTAATATCCATACTCCGTTTTGTAGACGCATTCTAAAGAGAAGTGCTTTCCTGATCGAACGTACTTATCTGATGCGACACAAATATCGGCCTTAGTATCTTGCGTTGAAACGATCACGTCAACAGAGCATTCACCTGCTAACCATTATGACTAACGCACTCCCGGAAAAGTTGCTGGGTAACGGAGCAACACGTTCCAACCCGGTAAAACGCTACTGGCCGGGAATCAGAATGATCCTGATTGCCCTGACAGTTCTCGGGGTGAACCTGCTGGCGATCTACTGGCAAGACATCTTCGGCCAGCCCCGTTACCTGCTCATTCACTCGGACGATGCCGGAATGTGCCACTCCGTCAACCTTGCCACGATCGACGCCATGGAAAAAGGTGTGGTCTCTTCCGCCAGCATCCTGGTGAATAGTCCTGGCTTCGCCGAAATTGCGAACTATGCCCGTAACAATCCCACGAGAGACTTTGGCGTCCACCTCCATCTCACGTGCGAGGTTCCCTGGCTGCGATGGGGGCCATTACTTCCTCGCGAGCAAGTTCCCAGCCTGGTTCGGCCGGATGGAAGCTTTTGGCCCACCTCTGAAGAAGTCGCCACGCACGCCAGGCTCGAAGAGGTTGAAATGGAACTCCGAGCCCAAATCGACATGGCCCTCAAGGCGGGAATCCGCGTGTCACATTTGGACCATCATATGTTCGTACTCTTGCAGCGGCCCGATTTGCTGAATCTCTACATCCGACTGGGCAAGCATTATGATCTACCAGTCCGCTTGCACCGGGAATTCCCCGAAAAAGAAGTGGGGAGCGCAATGCTCTCAGCCAAGGATGCTTACCAGCAGGCAGTCAAAGAGCAGCAGCAACGCAGGATGCCGTTGCTGGATTTCATTGAGACAGACAATTACAACCAGGCACCGCGAAATAAGCTCCAATATTTTCTGGAAACTATTTCAGACCTTGCCCCGGGCCAGTCGGAAATTCTGATCCACTGCGGATACAACCGGCCGGAAGGCCCATTGCCTCCCCATGCTTCGCGACGTGAAGCGGACACTCAAGCATTTATGTCTGCGGAAATTCGGGACGCCCTTCAGAGCCGACGAATCAAAATCGTCACATGGCGCGATTTGCAGCGTATGAACCAGGCAAAATAGCCGCTTTAAAATATTGCAAGGACGATAAGCGGGACATCAACAACAGTATCGAAAAGCCGGCTGTCTTTGACAATCCGCTTCTCGAAGGCACATTCCCGAACCGGGCAGGAACTTCTTCGAAAGCGTTTAATCTGGAGGGGAACGTGCGACGTTCCACGTTAAAACGCGAAGCGAATACCATGCCACTTGCCAAGCCATTGGACTCGTCGAGAGAGACTCTCACCCTCTCCGAATGAAATGCGAAAGGCCGGGAACGTCTGCTCCCGACCTTTCGATCTCAACCAGTGTAGAACACCACGGACCGGTTCTAGAGCTTCCGGGCTGCCGTGTAGGGGATTGTCAGTTTCTGGCCGCCAGCTTTCCCCGCGATCGTGCCGTGAAACGCATCCGGTCCATCCAACGTTCCAGTCAACTTGACCTTGGCATTGACGTTGCCGACGCCGGGGACCGGAACCGGAAACTGTCCCTTCGCGATAAATGAATTACCCTTGATCTTGACGTTCACGGTTGATGGGGACAGATCTTCAATCGTAATCTGCGCGTTCGCACGATTCCCGGTTTGATTCACAACTACGACCGCATTGAATTGATCTGTCGTCACGTTCCAGTCTCCGGAGAAGTCTCCCGGAGTCGCGGCCGCGGGTTTGGCCTTTTCCACGGACACTTCCGCTGCTACGGCCCCATGCTTCAATACATGGGCCGCCAACAACTGCCGCCCCTCCAGGTTTTGAAGATCTCCGCTGAATCCACGACGGGAGCGTCGACGGATTGAACCTCCCTCGGACATCATTTTCTTTACTAACTCTCTCATGACGTTGAGCATGCTGCGCACTCCTGAAGAATAAATCTGAAACGAGACATTGAAACGGCGACTCAATCGTCAACCGTGATAGTCCACCAGCTTGTAAGGCCCCAGGGTTTTCTCACCCGATTCCCATTTCTGGGGTTTTCCGGGGTTTAATTTTGAATCTGCGGAAACCCAGGCGTTGTAGCCCAGCTCCCCAGCCACGACGAAAATCACGTTCGAAAATTCAGGGGAGCCGACCGCCCCCTTGAAGTGGGCGTCGAGGTTTACCGTGATCTTCGGCTTGAAGGAGACGACCGCCTCCGCGTCCAGAACATACCCCTTCAGCACCTGAACCTTGAGTCCCACGCTGCCGGATCCCTCAATCGTGGAATTCGCCAATCCGACAAAGGTCTTGGAGGAATCGAATACCACCTGGTCTCCCTGCTTCGTCAGTCCGATCCCCGCGTTGATTCGCACCGTTCCGACCGTCGGCCCGACTTGGCCAATCGCAGACACGTCCAGCAACCATTCGAATCCCGGCACCACTTTGTCCAGCAGATCGACTTTGACCTTGTGGGAATCCGTCAGTTGGAATTGGGCCACCTGAATCGGCTGTGTTAATTGCACGCCGAATCCGGTCGGATCCAATGTCTTCGGATCGAGCGTCCCGCCGATGTTGACCGCTCCTGTGCCGTACGTTGTGAGAGGGAGGATCGTTTTCCCCATCAGGCTGGCCTGTGCCTCCAGCCGTCCATTGTTGTACGTCGGCTTTTCCTTGATGCTGATCGGCGCCTGTACGCTCACGAAAGCGGCCACCGACGCGCCGGATTTTGTCAGCCCCTTTTTCTTTCCTTTCTTGAAGGTATCATCCAGCCAACTCTGACCGCTGGAAATCTGGGGGGCATCGACTTTGATCTGTCCCAGATTCACGTCGGTCCATTTGTACTGCCCAGTTGCCGAATCGAACACCGGTTTCCCGGAAGCCAGCCATGTCGGGGCCTTTACGACTTCCAGATGTTCAGGCTGGTCACCGAACGCGGTTTCCAGAATTCCGTGGACGACGAAATCGACGGATGCCGACCCCACGGGCAGCGCACCGACATCAGCATCAAACGTGAATTTGTAGTCTGCATCAGTGCTTTTGCTGAGATTCGTGATGTCATAGGTCGTGGTCCCGATCCGTATCCATGCCGGGACATCGAAGGTGTCCCGATAATAGGTCGGGAAGGCCTTCACTGTCCCCACAAACTTGACCTCAGCCTTAGTCCCATTGAAAAACCGGCTGTCCGTGTCGTTGACCAGCGTTCCGGGTTTTTCCTCCGCCTGCAACTCAAAGTCCAGTTGCTTGATGACCCGAATCTTCATCTCCGGACTGCGTCCCACGACCTTGTTGTTCGCGTCATATGCGGTGACTCGGAGTGCGTGATCCCCGGCGGTCAGGCCCCCCACGTTATAGGTGAAATCGAAATTCGAATCGGCTGTCCGTGTCGTTCCGTCCAGTGTCCACTTCACCGTCTTGATCGGGTCTGTTCCGACAAATGGATCGACCGTATCGAAATTGACGGGAAACTGAACACCCCCCAAGTAAGGCCCAAAGATATTGGGGTCCTTAATGTCATCGTCAAACGTCAGAACCTGCAGTTCCTCGACCAGGTACTCGACATCGGTGACCACGAACGATAAATGGCTTTCGATGTAATCACCATACCCCCCTTTAAAATCATTTGTCGGATAGTAATCGAGGAAGGGATTTGAATAGCCCGAATGCACGACATGAAACGTCAGCGTCGCGCCGACGGTGGTCTCGATGTCTCTGGTCACCAAGTCTTGAAAATGGTAGGCCGTTCCCCAGTTGGGGTCACCTCCGGCATGCCCTCTCGAGTCCGAGTAAATGTCATTCGGAGTCTGGTAACCGACTTTCAGGGTGATGTTATTCCCCTCCGGCCCCTGAGGATCGTCTGCCCACCAGCCGCTGGAGTAGATATCCAGCGAGACCTTGACCGGATCCCCTGCCACCTCTCCCTTTTCCCCAACCACCTTCATCACGACATCGCCGGACGATTGAAAGCTCCCGGATTTATAGGTCGGAAGGGGAGAATTTTCCGGGAGATTGACGAAGGCATCCTGTGTCCAATAGGGGAGTCCCTCGTCTGCCCCCTTCGTGGAGCTGATCTTTCCCACTCCGGTCGACGATGCCGCCGGGGTCGAAATAATCGAGACGGTCGCCGGGAGCACCCGGCTTTCCAGGCAATCCAGTTCCCGACACATCCCTCTCCGACGGTGTGCCCGTTCGGAATTTCTCCAAAGGCCCAAGACCGCGGCAGACCAGGCGTTTTGATCCATTTAGTGTCTCTCGCCACTCCAGTTGGTTTGAGCAGCCACGTCACGACACTGTGACGGACGGCTCAATCCAGCCTCTGGGCGAGAGAACTTTGGATTTGGGACGGGCTTTTTTCGGAAATTTTTTCTTTTTCCAGAAATCCCCCTCCTTAACGGAAATGGGAAAAAGAGATGCGTGCCGCGTTAACGGAAATTTCATTCTCCCTTTTCGACCGGTCGATGGCGGGAAATCATCGAGTGGAAATCCCCCAGGTTCCAAGGGCCGATGTAAGGCCGGCCGAGATCCACCTCCCCGACCGCCACCGTTCCCCACACGCCGGCCTGTGCCAGCGGCTTGCCGCTCTGGTCGTAGATGGCCGATATCATCCAGTTCGCTTTGGCGTCGGTAAATGTGCTGCTCACGACATAAACGTGATTTTCGCAGGCGCGAGCTGCCCCCAACCTGGGATTGCACCCCCACACCGGCCACGCAATCACCTCCGCCCCCCGGTTCGACAATTCCCTTGCCACCTCCGGATAAAACCCGTCATAACAGATCATCATTCCGACCCTGCCGATTTTCGTATCGAACACCGGATAGTCGTTTCCGGGAGCGACTCCCTGATCGACTTCTCCATGCGGCAGGCAGACCTTTCGATACTTCCCGATCAACTCTCCCTCCGGCCCGAGCAGCACCGCCGTGTTGTAAACGAGATGTTTCTCCCGCTCGTACAGGCTCAGCACAATATGCAGGTGATGCCCTTTGGAGAGACGGCCGAAATACTCAGTCGTCGGGCCGGGAATGCTCTCCGCGGTTTCATGCGGCTTCTTTTGGACGTTCACATACGGAACGGTTTCCCCCAACACCACAAGATCCGCTTTTTTGGCGGCTGCTTCGGCGATAAGTGGCGCATACTCCTCGCAGTTCTCACGCGCGGATTTCCCGGTGGGTCGGTAATGAACGGTCGCCAACCTGACCTTTCTTGGCACGGGTGCAGAGGCGGGTGCCAGCGAGACATTGCTCCACTCCACGCTTCCGCCGGGTGCCCACTGCAGATGCAACTCCACGACGGCCCGCGTTGCCTGGGGAGGTACGGGATACACGCCGGACACGGTCGTCCACCCCTGCGAATCAGTGACACCATCGACAGGATGCTCCGGCTCGGCCGACGGTGTATGCCCCAGTTCGTGAATCAATTCCTGAGACACTGCTGCAGAGACTTTATCTCCCCTATCGTTCTGCCACAAGATCCGCACCAGCGCACTTCTTCTCGGCACGCTGACATTCGTCGCTTTTCTCATGGCCTGAAACCGGACGAATTCACCCCCCTTCACTGCAAATGTCTTTTGAAACCAGCCGTCGAGCCCCTCACGCTGGTCGTGGTGAATCACCAGACTCCCGTTCCCCTTTGGTCCTCCTTTGGAAATGGAGGAAAATTCCGGACGAATCTCCTCGCGGGGGGCCATGGCTGACCAGCCTTCTGGAAACGTCTCTGCCGGAAATGCCGCTTTCATTTGCGCCACAAACAACAGGCACGAGACAATCCCAACCCAAGTTCCGAAAAGGCTCTTCATCACTGGTTCCTCTGAAGACTCAGCCACAATCCCTGACATTCGCGGTCGATTCCGCGAGGACGTTCACCGGATTTCGAATATACCAGAAACCCTCACCTCCCCAAAAACTCTCATTAAAAACCGGCCTTAATCTTGTCTTGTTGTGGGATTGAGATTGCGGCTCTGGGAGAGGTCTTGTGAAATGAAGGTATCCATTTCCTGCCCCCAGCGCGCGGAGGTACGCATGTCACACCACACACGTCGCGAGTTTCTACGGGATGTCGGACGAGGAATGCTGGTCGCCGGCGTCGGTTACTCCACCGCCGTCGAGTTGGAGCTGACCCCCGCGTGGGCCGATGACCCCGCCCCATCCCTCAATTTCGGCGGGACGGAGTCGCTGGTCCGCCTGATGCAAGTGACAGCTCCCGAGAAACTTTTGCCGCAACTCGTGGCCAGACTCAAGTCGGGAACGCCGCTTCGGGATCTCGTCGCCGCGGCGGGCCTCGCTAATGCCCGCACTTTCGGAGGTGAGGACTACATCGGCTTTCATACGATGATGGCCCTTGTCCCCTCTTATGAAATGTCCGCGGAGCTTCCCGCCAATCGCCAGGCGCTCCCCGTGCTGAAGGTTCTGTACCGGAACGCCAACAGGATCTGCGAACACGGGGGACACGCCTCAGAGAAATTGCACGAAATCGCCGCTGCCGTTTCCGGCGCTCTGCCCACATTGCATGAAGATGCTCTCCGCGAAGCAGTCCGGAAAAATGACCTCGCGGGCGCGGAACGAATTCTAGCCGAAGCAACAAAGATTTCTCCCGAAACCGCCTTCAATCAGACCCTGGGGATGATTGAAGATGGCTTGGAAGTCCACCGTGTCGCCATGCCGCACCGTGCCTGGGAACTGATGGACATCGTCGGGCGTCAACACGCCCACACGATGCTCCGACAATCGATTCATTACTGCATCAAGAACGACCAGAACCCCAGCTACTCCGAGAGCTTCCGGCCTCTGCGCGAACTCCTCCCCAAAGTCCTCGATCAGCATCATCTGGTTTCAAAGCCCTTTGGCAACAAGACCGCGGACGATGCCTGGATTGAGCAATTCTCAAACACGGTCTTTAACGCCTCTCCCTCCGAAGCGGCGCATGCGGTCGGGGTGGCTCTTTCCGAAGGGTTTGCTCCCTCCACTGTCGCGGAAGCGATTTCATTGGCAGCCAACCAACTAGTTCTCCGCGACCCCGGTCGCATCGAGAAATGGGCGTCCAAGGAAAAACCGGCCGGTAGCGTGCATGGCGATTCGATCGGCGTACATGCCTGCGACGCCGTCAATGCCCTGCGCAACATGTCCCTGATCGCCAACCAGAGGAATTCGGCGGCGTGCCTTATCCTGGCAGCATACGAAGTCTCCAGTGACGGCCACACGCGCGGCGACGCGATCCTCACCGCGAAGTCCCGTCCCTGGGAAGAGCATCTGGAAAAGGTGAAAACGACAACCACCGACGGCCTGCTTCGCGAAGCGGATGAAGCCATCCGTCAGAACGATCAGGCCAGGGCTTCCGCGACAATTGCGCGTTATGGACAACTCGGCTATCCGGAACGTCCGGTTTTCGATCTCATGCTGCGCTATGCCATCAGTGAGGATGGCGCCCTGCATGCGGAGAAATACTATCGCACCGTCACCGAGGAATTTGCTGCCAGCCGCCCGGCATTCCGCTGGCGCCAGTTGGTAGCTCTTGCACGCGTGACCGCCAGTGAATATGGCCGCCCTGCTCCGGGAGTTCAGGAAGCCCAGGGACTGCTGGGCGTCTGATCGCGACTAACTGAAAGCAAAACGCCGGCGAGTTTCATCGACTCACCGGCGTTTTTCTTAACTGCTATCGTGCGATGCCGCTCAGGCCGTCGGCTTCGGTTCCACTTCCGGCACGAACGGGCTTTCCGGATCAAACCATTCCGTCTTGAACTCGATCCGTTTGTGCTGCTTCATGGCGATATTCGAAGTCAACGCCATGATCGCATCCGCCATCGCCACCGTCCCGGGGCAACGCAAGCCCCCCTTGTCCGGCGGTTCAAAGTTGTTGTCGCGGATACAGGAGCAGAAGTGCTCCATCTCTTCGGTGTAACCCCGGCTCACCTTGCCGCCGAGATCGGGCCCCGCCTGCGCTGCTGCCGCTTGCGGGCTTTCAGCCGCCGCCAGCGCGGGCTTCTTGGAATCCTTGTCGTTTTCCACTTTCAGGGATTGGCCAGCTCCGCCGCCACCACCCCCGGGTGCGATCTCTTTGTAGAGCATCACATTCTGCTCCATCTCGACGATCATCGTGCCCCGGCTGCCGAAGATGGTCTCACCATACGGCTCCAGGGCATTCGTGTTGATCGAGGAGTAGGTCACGATCACAATGTCGTTCTTGTCCTCAGCGTAATGCGGGCCGGGGAATTCAATCGTCACGAACACCTGGTCGTCGCATTCGCGGGTATCCTTCTGGCTCACTTCCGAGCCGACACCCTTTACGCCGTAGAAGTTCTTGCCGCCGTAGCCGTACACGGCTAGCGGCTTCACCTTCCCCAGGAAGATGCTGCACGCATCCAACTGGTGGCTTCCCAGTTCCGCCATGAGGCCGCCACCAGTCTTGTTGTACAAACGCCAGTGGACCAACTGTTCCAGTGAGTCGTACCCGAATTCCTTCAGCATGCCGTCCGACAGATCCGTGTCTTCCTTCGCGATCGGGGGGTTCCAGCTATCCCGCTTGTTGGGCCAACTGTTGTTCCGGTGCCAGCAGGCGCGGATGAATTTGATGTCCCCCAGCAGTCCTTCTTTCACCAGGTCGTTCGCGTTCTGATAGAGGACGCTGTAGTGCCGCTGGTGGCCTACCGCGAGCAGCTTCTTGGTCTCGCGAGCCACCTTGATCATTTCCTTGCACTGCGTGATGTTGTGCGCCATCAGCTTTTCGGTCAGGACGTGCTTCCCAGCCTTCATCGCGTCGATAGCGATCTGGGCATGCTGGTTCAGCGGGACCGCGATCACCACCGCTTCGATATCCTTGTCTGCCAGCAGTTCCTTGTGATTCTTGTAGACCTTGATTCCCTTGGCGGCGTCGGCCCCGAGCTTGCGGTTCAGGCCGATCCGGTTGACTTCATCGGAACCCTCGAAGGCCCGACGCTGGTTCGACGGACGCAAATCCGCAATCGCGACGATCTGCATGTATTCCGGGGGGTGTTGCGTGATCAACACGCTCCCTTCGTCTCCGGTTCCGATGAAGCCCACCCGGACCGGGTTCCCCTTCAGTTCCTTGTACCCGAAATATGCCGCTCCCATGCCGGGAACTGCGGCTGCGGCTCCTTTCAGGAACGCGCGCCGGCTGACGGCTCCCACCGCCGCATTGTAATTTTGCTTGCCAATCAGTTTTTGTTCAGGAGTCAGATTCATCGCGGGACCTCGTTATTAATCTGAGACTCGGGTCTCAAGCATTTTATTCGGTTGGAAGAGCAGTTCGTTGTTTCGATTATACGCACAGGGAACCGAGGGACTTCAATCCGTCTTTCGCCCCAGCAGGAACCGTCGAATCCAGGCGTCCAGCCCCAGCCAGCGCCCCGTCGGCATGCAGGCAAATGCCAGCAACATCAAGACTTCGATCAGATTCTTGTTGACGATAAAACTATGTTCCGGCCCCGGAGGGTCAGGCACACCCGGCCAGGGAGGCATGGCAAGATAGAAAAGAGTGATTAAAGCCGCACCGGCCAGCGACGCCAGCCGCGTAAACAGCCCCAGAATCAACAGCGCTCCCACCACTGTGAGTCCCCACATGGACCGTTGATCGATTTCATCCACTTTCTTGGGCAATTGAGGCAGCTTTCCACGCCGCAATTGGTCGACAGTCAACAACTTCTGGGCCTGTGCCTCGATCTCCTTGGTCATCTTTTCCGCAGGCTCGACGAGCATCTTTCGCTTTGCCTGAATATCGGCCCAGGTTTTCTCCAGATGTTCCCGCTGATACTCCAGCTTGGCGTCCTTGAGGCGTTCCTCATACTTTTTGAGCATCGCCTTGTAGATTTCGATTTCTCCCACGATCTTCTTCGAAGGATCGCCCACCCAGGTGGCATTCTTGACCAGGTCCGCCTCCAGCTCGACCTTCTTTTTGGCGACGATGGTTCCCAGCCGCTTCTTGGCGTCCTCATCGAGGTCCGGATACGTCCGGATGAAAAGATCCACCCAGCGATCCCATTTGGCGGTCACCTTCGCATAATCCAGCTTCTCAAGATCGTCGGGATCATCCAGCATTCCGCGAAACGTGTCCCGAAACGGGCCTGCGGAATTCTTGAGATACCCCTCCGCAGTCCAAGGCTTCGCAGTCGGCAGTGAATTGATTTTCCACAGCCCCTCGTACAGCAACTGCCAGCCGATGGCCAGGCGCACAACTACCAGCAAAATGCAGGCGATATAGGGAAGCCGTCGAACCGATACCGCAACCGGTCGATCAGGTGAGCTGGATCTGCTGGACACGAATCAAACTCCTTATCGGAACGGCAAACCACAACCACTTCCGCGGCGGCCACATCTGTTCAAGGCTGGGGAATCGTTGTGGGGAGGACCTCGGGGGAAAAAAGCAAGGCGTCTTCAGGAACCCCGATAGCCAAGGGTTGAAGTCGCCTTCCGGGTGCCGGTAAGGGCACCAGAATTGCCCGCACATCCGGATGATTATGACAGAATTGCAGGGACTTTTCGACTCCCAACACGAAAAACGCCGTCGATAAAGCATCCGCCAAGGCTGCGGTCGGGGCTAAAACCGTTACAGACAGCATCCCCTCCACGGGCCAACCGGTGCGCGGGTCCAGAATATGCCCAAACCGTTCCCCTCCCACCCGGAAAAACTTGGTTCCCGAACCGCTTGTTCCCATCCCATGATCGCGAAGCAGTAAGGTGGCCATCAGCTTGTCCGGAGCCAGCGGATTCCGGATTCCCACCGGCCAGCCTTCGTAGCCGCCGTGATTTCCCCGCGCCAGGATGCTGCTCAGCCCGCCGTGCAGCAGCCAGTCATTGATTCCTGCTTCTGCCAGAATCTCCGCCCCTCGATCCAGCGCATATCCTTTTCCAATGGCCCCCAGATTGATCTCGACCCCGATCCTCTGATAGCGGACCGTTCGTGCAGCCTCATCGAACTCAATCTGCCCCATCCCACAGGACTGCAGGGCTTCGACGATCTCATCATCCGATGGGATTCGCAGGTCTTGTTTGCATTTCCGCCACAGCGCCACCAGCGGCCCGGACGTCGGATCAAACGCGCCCCGTGTCTCCTGCGCAAGTTGCCGACACTGAATCAGGAGGTCAAACAGATGTTTCTCGACGGAAACCGCCCCTTCCGCCGCCGCATGGTTCAACCGGCTCAGTTCCGTATGCGAACGATAGACGCTGAGCTGATCCTCCAGCTCATCCACCAGATCGAGAACTCGCGAGGCCGCAGCCAACCCCGGCCCTGCCCCCGGGTTCAAGAGGACCTCGAAGCGGCAGGCCATCGCCTCCTTTCCGAGGCTCACCGTCGGCCCGGCATAAAAACCGTCAGGGGGCGCCTCTCCTTCGCGCAGTTCGTCCGCGAAAGCACCCCCGGCCGCCTCGACCTGGCGCAACAACGACTTCCCCTGTAGGAAGTCGCGGCGATTCGATGCGGGCTGGTCGGTCATAGTCTCATTCGCAGAACTCAAACGAGCAGGGCGCAACCGAACCGGAACTTCAGGCGAAATTCGTCATGTAGGGAAGATGGCTCGCCGTCTTCTGGATTTCCGGCTTCGCTTCCACCAATTGCGACAGAAAATCCCACTGACCGGACGTCAGCGACTTGTGGGCACTGTCGAGGATCTTCACCGGGAACTTAGTCGCTCCATAGCGGACTTCCCGATTGACCACGTCCACCGTCACTTCCAGCTTCGGATCCTTCTCGATCGCTTCCGCAAGTTTCTTGATCTCTTCCGGCGGAGCGGAGACACAGGGGACGCCGTTCGACGTGCAGTTTCCGAAGAAAATCTCGGCGAACGACTCCGCGATCAGTGCCTTGATCCCCCAACGGATCAGCGCCTGCGGCGCGTGTTCCCGGGAAGAACCGCAGCCGAAATTCCGGCCCGCGAGGAGGATCGATCCCCCCTGGAAATGCGGCTTGTTGAAGGGATGCTCGGGATCCTGTTTGCGGTCATCCTCAAACGAATGCTCTCCCAGCCCCTCGAACGTCACACAACGCAGGAAGCGGGCGGGAATGATCCGGTCGGTATCAATGTCATCCAGGGGAAGTGGAACGGTGCGCCCTTGAACCTGTTCAATCTTTTGCATGGCTATTAATGATTCTCGAAAACGGAAGAATTCTTTTGTCAGGAATGCGGAACCGGGATTACATCATCCCGCGGACGTCGGTCACGGCCCCCTCAATGGCAGCCGCCGCCACCATCGCGGGGCTCATCAGCAACGTCCGTCCGGTCGGACTTCCCTGCCGTCCTTTGAAATTGCGGTTGCTGGACGAGGCACAGACTTCGCGCCCCACCAGCTTGTCCGGATTCATGGCGAGGCACATCGAGCATCCCGCGCCGCGCCACTGAAATCCCGCGGCTTCAAAGATCTTATCGAGACCTTCCTCTTCCGCCTGTTTGCGGACGAGTTGCGATCCGGGAACGACCAGCGCCTTGACATGACTGGCGACCTTTCGCCCCTTCGCCACCCTGGCCGCTTCCCGAAGATCCGAAATGCGGCCGTTCGTGCAGGAGCCGATAAACGCCACGTCGATCTTCAGCCCCTTGATCGGCTGGTTCTCCTTCAGATCCATGTACTGCAGCGCTTCCTGGATCCCCTTCTGTTCATCCTTCGGAAACGCGGAAACGGCGGGGATCGCTTCCTCGATGTTCACCGATTGGGCGGGATTAATCCCCCACGTGACAGTCGGGCTGATCTTGCTCCCGTCAATCACGACTTTGTCGTCGAACGGCGAATCTTTTTCCGAAGCGAGACTCAACCACCATTCCGCCGCCTTATCGAACGCCGCCCCCTTTGGAGCAAACGGTCGGCCACGCAAATAATCCACGGTCGTCTGGTCCGGATTGATGTAACCGCAACGAGCGCCCCCTTCGATGCTCATGTTGCAGACCGTCATCCGTTCTTCCATCGTCATGGCATCAAATACTTCGCCGGCGAACTCATACGCATAGCCCACCCCTCCCTGCACTCCCAATTCATGGATGATGTGCAGGATCACGTCCTTCGCGTACACCCCCGGCTTCAGCTTGCCGTTCACTTCCACGCGGCGGACCTTCGGACGGCTCAACGCCATCGTCTGCGATGCCAGAATATCCGCCACCTGGCTGGTGCCGATGCCGAATGCAATCGCCCCGAACGCCCCATGCGTACTCGTATGGCTGTCGCCGCACGCAATCGTCATCCCCGGCTGCGTCAGCCCCTGCTCCGGTCCGACAATATGCACAACCCCTTGCCGCTGGTCTTTCAGATCCAGCAGCGTGATTCCAAATTCCTGACAGTTCTTTTCGATGGCCTTCATCATTTCTTCGGCCATGTCATCCGCAAATGGCCGCGCCTGGTCCAGCGTCGGAATGATGTGGTCCACCGTCGCCATCGTCCGCTCGGGATACAGAACCTTCAGCCCCCGGTCCCGCAACATCTGGAAGGCCTGCGGGCTGGTCACTTCGTGGATCAGGTGCAGACCGATGAACAGTTGGCTCGGCCCCGAGGGCAATGTTCGAACGGTATGAAGATCCCACACACGATTGAAAAGATTTGGACGCCCGGACATACGAAACCTGATGCCTCACTGGTAAAAGTTGACGGATCACGTCTGTGGTGACACGGCTCTCCGCATACCAGTTCGGCTTGCAGAGAGAGCGCCCCGTGATCGACGGGGGGAATGTTCTATGATACGGTTTTCAACGAGTTTCCACCATCATTTCCGGTATCAAATTCTGAGCAAAAACTGCGGTAAACTCTGTCTAACAAAGAGTTTTCCGGCCTCGAGGCGAAATCCGTCAGTTGGCAGGAACCGCGATCAAGTCCAGCGTAATATTCCTGTCGGGACGCCCCACTCCCGGCGTGATCGCCTTCGACGCTGCCGGAGGGCTTTCGGGAGAGTAATAATTCGGCCGCAGGGCATTCAACGCCTTGCTCGTTCCGTCCTCACGGCAGTAATAGGTCGCTTTCACGAGATGCTGAAAGTCGCTTCCCGCGGACTTGAGAACCTTCTCTAACTGCACAAACAGGTCTCTCGTTTCCTCATCTGCCGATTTGACATCGCGTGCGAATACTCCGGACAGGTAAACCGATGGCCCCTTCAGGACCGTGGCACGACTATAGACCGTGGGCCTGGTCATTCCCGGCGGTGTCAGATACATCACATTTATCCCGTCTGGAAATTTCACGTTCGACCGGTTGGCAGACGCCACCACTTCGATCTCAATCGGCAAGGTACTGATCCAGTCGACACACACCACCGGCGGAATGTCCTTACCACCCAAGACCTCCGAAACTGTCCGCCGCACTTCCGCAGTCTGCTCCATCGGGGTCATGAAACACTTGATGGAGACGACATCCTGCCAAGACAGCCCCATCCACTCTAAAGTCCGCTGCAGGCTTCCCAGGGTGTTACGCGTGCACTCGACGAGATTGGCTCCTTTTTCCGCCTGACCGGCAATGTGCAGCACTTTTCCCATCGGCAATCGCTTGGCATGTGAGAATTGTGCCTGGCCCCCCAGCAATTCCACCCGTGTGGATTGAACTTCTGGACCGCCAGGGGCAGCCGCCGCAACGACATCCACCGCCAGCAGCGCGTCTGGATGCGGCAGCTTTCCCGAGACCATCGTCACAGAGGGATAAGGCAATTTACGAAATACATCATGCATGACTTCCATTGCTAGCGGACCATCCTTGGCATCCTTCAAATACAAATGCACCCTCACGAGCTTGTCCACATCCGATCCGGCAGCGACCAGAATCGCTTTCAACTGCGAAAAAATGCTCTCCGCCTGATGCTCGAAATTGTCTTTGCCGAAAATGATTCCCTCTACATCCAACGCGACCAGTTGCGCGGTGTGAATCAAATCGGCCTTGTCGACGCGAATCGCCTGTGACGTGGCTGTCCTCGGATCACTTCCCACATATTTCAGGATCGGCCCCTCGCCACGACAGGTCAGGCTATTCCAGCCGACCATCACAAACAGGCAGAAAACCGGGAAAGAGCGCATGATAAATCGCCTTGGCGGGAAAGAAAAAATCCCTGCCCGCCATCGGGACAGACGGCTGCAGGGATTCAAGAAATTAAGACTTCTGCAAATGCGGCTAGTGGCCAATTTAGGCCATCAAGCATCGGGACGACACGGATTGTCCAAAGCATTTTGCATGACTCGAACCTGCAAAATGCGGGTGGTCGTCAAGCAAAATGACCAAGCATCCAGACCCGTCACTCTGTCCAGAACATATTGCATATTTAGAGTCGAAAGCGGGCGAAGGGGGTCGAACCCTCGACATCAGCCTTGGGAAGGCTGCGCTCTACCACTGAGCTACGCCCGCGCAACGGCCCGGAACGCTCGAACCGATGATGAAATTAGCCTAACTGCGGGCTTGGCGGACGTCAAGCAGTTGCCCGCCGTTCAATCGCCCTGTTTCGGGTGCAGGATGGCATTGTCGAAATAATTGATTCCCATCCCCGCATCAATCACGATCCCCTGGGCATTAATCCCCGACGATCGGGGGCTGATCAGAAACGCGACGGCGTTCGCCACCTCTTCGGTCTGGACCGCCTGTTTTCTTAACGTCGCCTTTTCCGCATACAGATAACTTTCCACGTAGCCCGGAATCCCCGCCGAGGCGGAAGACTTCAACAGTCCAGGGCAGATCGCGTTGAAGCGAACGTGGGAAAACTGCGAAAACGACTTCGCCAGGAAGCAGACCGACGAATCGAGGGCCGCCTTGACCGGAGCCATATAGCCGTAGTTCTCGGCCGCCATCCGTGTCGTGGAAATCGAAATTGTGACCACGCTCCCCTGCTCCGGATCCAGGTTCTGCCGGAAGGCATTACTCAACGCCACCAGCGAGAAACAGGAGATGTCCACCGCCTGCAGGAACGCCGCGCGCGGGGTCTCGTGAAATGGCAACCAACCCGCTGAGTAGTCGGCAAACGCAATCGAATGCACCAGCCCATGAATCACGGGAAAACGGGCGGACACTTCTTGCTGCAGTCGGTCGATCTCAGCCTGCCGGGAGACGTCGCACACGAACAACGGAACATCGGGTCCGAGCAATTTACCCACTGATTCCCGGCGCGACTCGGACCGGACGACGTAGATGACGTTCGCTCCCCCTTCCGCCAGAACTCGTCCCACGTGCCAGGCGACGCTCTTGCGGTTCGCGACCCCGAACACCAGGACGTTTTTCCCTTGAAGTTGCAAAAAGCCCATCAATTTCCTCTCGTTTGCCTCTCACGTGATCCTGAAACTGTGACAGATCGGAGAAACTCTCGCAACCGGCGGTAATGAAAGCCTCAAAAATGCGGCGATCCCGCGTTTCTCTACCTCGTCACCGCTTGAAAGGGGAGATATTATTAGTGACGGGAGGGAGTTATTTCTCTCTTCATCTCATCGCCATCTCTTTAATACAACAGGCCGGCCCGTGTTCACCAGCCGCATACGCCTCTCGCTCCTCTCTAAGATCTCTCGGAATCTCGCTACTCTGCTGGCGGCGGGGGTTCCCATCGTCAAGGCCTTCGAGACGGTCGCTAAAAAGACGTACGACGGCACCTGCCGCAAAGTCCTGTATGACGTCATCAACGAGTTGAAAAGCGGCAGTGATCTCACCGCCGCTCTGGAAAGTCACCCCGGCTATTTTCCCGATCTGTTCGTTGACCTGTCTCATATTGCTGAAGTCACCGGGAATCTCCCCGAGGTTCTCGATGCGCTCGCCAATCACTACGACCAGAACCTGCAGATGAAAAAGGAGTTCATCTCCCTGATCACTCCTCCCCTCCTGCAACTGGTCTTTGCCATCTTTGTGGTCGCGGGCCTGATCTTCGTCCTCGGGATGATTGTCAGCCCGGATACGCACAAATCGACTGACATGCTCGGCTGGGGGCTCATGGGAGAGGCGGGGGCCGTCAAATTTCTGACCTACACTTGGGGAACGATTTTCGGGCTCTGGGGGCTGTATTTGTTGTGCACGCGCGGCATCGGCCTCCGCAAACAGTTGCACACCATCCTGATGTATGTCCCCGTTCTGGGCTACTGCATGCGGTCTTTCGCCATTGCCAGGTTTTCGTGGGCCTTCTATCTGACTCAACAGGCGGGAATGATGATCACCCCCAGCCTGCAGGCCAGCCTTCGTGCCACCGGGAACGGCGCCTTCCAGGGAACAATCCCCTTTGTGACCGCCGCCATCGACGCCGGCGAAGATCTCTCCTACGTCCTGAACGAGACCCGTCTGTTTCCGCAGGATTTCATTGAAATGGTCATTGTCGGTGAAACCTCGGGAACTGTCCCCGAGACCCTGCACCGGCTCAGCCCCCGCTTTGAAGAACAGGCACGTCGCGCTCTGAAAGCGGTCGCTGGGATGATCGGCTGGCTCGTCTGGCTCGTGGTCGCAGGATTTATCATCTTCGTCATCTTCAGTATCATGATGACCTACATCGGAATGATTAACGAGCTGAATCGAGAAGCGGGCGGCGTCCATTAGGCCCACGGCCCCCCATTGCTGCCGGATCAGCAGGATCCTTTCAGACCAGGCTTTTCTTTCAGCAGGAAGTTCCGGACGTGACGACCCATTTCGAATTTAGCCTCCAGCACCAGGATCAGGGGTCGCAGGCGCGGGCAGGAATCTGGAAGACACCGCACGGCACGGTCCAAACCCCCGCCTTCATGCCGGTGGGAACCGCCGCCTCCGTCAAAGGGCTGACCATCGGCCAGTTGCACGAAGTCCGGGTTCAGAAAATCCTCGCGAACACTTACCATCTGGCTCTTCGTCCCGGCGCAGAACTCGTCGCCGAGATGGGAGGGCTGCATCGCTTCATGGGCTGGGATGGCCCGATCCTCACCGACAGCGGCGGGTTTCAAGTTTTCAGCCTCGCCCGCCTTTCCAAGCTCACCGACGAGCAGGTTGTTTTTCGTTCCCACATTGACGGCAATCTGCTGGAACTTTCCCCTGAGCGGGCCATGCGCATCCAGGAACTCCTCGGGGCAGACTGCATCATGTGCCTCGACGAATGTCCCCCGCACGATGTCCCCCCTGAACGAATGCAACTGGCGGTGGACCGGACCACCCGCTGGGCCGCCCGCTGCCGCGATTCCCATCAACGTGCGGACCAAGCCCTTTTCGGGATCGTCCAGGGAGGTACCCATCCCGGTCTCCGGGAACGCTCCGCGCAAGGCCTGTTACCTCTCGATTTTCCGGGTTATGCCATCGGAGGACTCAGTGTGGGAGAATCCCCCGAGGACATGTACCGCACGCTGGATTTCACCACGCCGATGTTGCCGGTCCAGAAGCCCCGCTATCTCATGGGGGTCGGACGCCCGATCGACCTGCTCGAAGCAGTCAGCCGGGGGATTGATCTGTTTGACTGTGTCCTTCCGACCCGAAACGGCAGGAACGCTATGGCTTTCACCAGTCAGGGAAACCTTCGCATCAGAAACCAGACCTATCAACGGGATGACCGCCCCTTGGACCCTGAATGCGATTGCCCGGTCTGCCAACGCCATTCCCGGGCCTATCTCCGGCATCTGTTCCTGTCCCATGAGATGCTCGGCCCGATTCTGCTCTCCTGGCATAACGTCGCCTACTACCAGAATTTGATGCGGGACATGCGGGCCGCGATCCTCGAAAATCGCCTCCAGGAGTTTCGGGGGCTTCGGCTTGCTGCCTGGGGCGTGAATGTCTAAGATACGGCCTGACGCTGAGTATTAACTTCAATCCGCAATTTGATTTCGTGCGTGAAGGCGTTTCGTAACCGGGTCATTTTTTGTGGCTCTCGGGGGTGAGACACATTTACGGCACGGTTTTTTGTTTTTAGTGTGGCAGTTTCCGGCGAAACCATCGTCCTGCTCCACTGTCTTGATGAAAGAGCCTCGTCACCATGTCCTGGTTGTTAGGTTTTGGATATTGCCTGCTGGCCCAAGCCGCTGCTCCAGCCGCGGACGCCCCGAAAGCGGAACCCCTGCAGCAGTTTTTGAATCTAGGGCCTTTGATCCCCATGATCCCCATTGCAATCCTGTTCTACTTTCTCATTCTGAGACCGCAGTCTCAGGATCAGAAGAAACGGGAGCAACTGCTGAATGCGTTGAAGAAAAATGACCGCGTTGTCACAATCGGGGGGATTCTGGGAACCGTCGCAAACATAAGTGCCGATGGCTCCGAAGTCACCTTGAAAGTCGATGACAATACCCGCATCCGGGTTCTGCGCACCGGCATTCAGACCAAGCTCGGTTCGGACGAGAATTCCGAATCCGCCAGTTAATTCCCAGGTTGATCACTTCACGGACGAGGATCACAACGGCTTCATAGCGGCCTGAGACGACCACTGTTTTTCTGTCAGGAAGAGAGTTCATGGATCCCTTTTCGCTCAAACTGTTGATTTTTGTCGCCATCATCGTGATCTCCGTCGGGCTCGGCTGGTTCATCGCCAACGGTCTTCGAATGAAGGAATATTCCGGCAAAATCAGCTTCATTATCTTCACCCTGTTCTTCGGACTCAGCCCCTTCATCAACAAGGTGCTCGTCGACAAGAAACCCGCGCTGGAAGCGCTGCGATTCGGCATCGATCTCGCCGGTGGGACAAACCTCGTCTATCAGATGCAGCGTCCGCCCGAAAATGCCCGCTCCATGGAAAACATGGTGGGTGCGATTCGCCGCCGTATCGACCCCTCCGGCACCCAGGAACTTGCCATTCGACAGGTGGGCAAGGACCGCGTTGAAATCATCATCCCCCGCGCCAGCCAGGAAGCGATCGCCAACATCAAGGCCCAGATGAACCGGATCGGCTCGCTGGAGTTTCATCTGCTGGCAAATCGAACCGATGACGGCAACCTCATCGAGCGAGCCATGTCCGCTGAGCGGGACGTCCGTGACGCCAACGGCCGGATTATCGGCGGCTGGCGCCCCGTGGCCCCCGTCACCACCGACGACAAGGGGAAAAAGATCCCCCCGCGCCCCAATCCCGACTTCCAGGTCGGCGAGCGGTTTGTTGCGCGTCAGCGAAAGGGTGAACCGGACGGGTTCCTGGAAGTCCTCTGCAAGATCAATCCGGATGAAACCCAGCGCGTCACCGGGGATCGCCTCACCCGCGCCAATCCTGATCAGGATCGTACCGGCCGTCCCGCGGTCAGCTTTACGTTTGATCAGCGCGGTGCACACCTCTTCTCCGCACTCACCGGCAACAATCTCCCCAGCAAGGATGGTTTCCATCGCCGCCTGGCGATTCTGCTCGACGGTTCCGTCCACTCCGCCCCACAGATCAACAGCCAGATCGGGGCCCACGGCATCATCGAAGGGCGATTTACTTCCAAGGAAGTCAAGGATCTTACTGACGTCCTGAACGCAGGTGCCCTCGACGTTCCGCTGAAGCCGGACCCCATTTCGGAATTCAGCATCAGCCCCCTGCTCGGCGTCGACGTCCAGAACAAGGGCTTCACCGCCCTCATCCTGGCAACCGTCGGCGTTCTGGTCTTCATGATCGTGTACTACTTCTACCTCGGCCTGATCGCCGACCTCTGCCTCCTGTTAAACCTGATCCTCCTCGTGGGGATCATGTCGATGATCGACGCCACATTTACCCTGCCGGGGCTTGCGGGTGTCGTGTTGACGATGGGTATGGCGGTCGATGCCAACGTTCTGATCTACGAACGCATGCGTGAGGAACTCGCAAAATCCTCCAGCCTGCGGATGGCAATTCACAACGGTTTCTCCCGCGCCTTCTCCTCCATTTTCGACTCCAATATTACGACCCTGCTCACCGCCGTCATCCTCTATATGATCGGCTCCGACCAGGTGCGCGGCTTCGCGGTCACGTTGTTCATTGGTCTCGCGGTGAGCATGTATACCGCCCTGACCGTCAACCGGGTCATCCTGGAAATCATCGAACGGAAGAAGTGGCTCAAGAAGTTCAACATGATGAACTCCTTCGGCGAAACCCATTTCGATTTCGTCAGCAAGCAACTGATCTGCGCAGCCGGATCTTTGCTCCTGATCGTCGTCGGTCTCGCCGCCTTTTTCGCCCGGGGCCAGTCCGGCTACGACATCGATTTCACGGGCGGGACCATGGTCACCATGGAGTTCAACCAGAAGCAGTCCGCAGATGACGTCCGCAACAAGTTGACGAGCGCATTCAAGTCAGACATCACCCTCGAAGAGTTAAATCTCGCCAACAACAAGGACGTCGGAACGCGTTTCCGGCTGAGAACCACCGACCAGGATGAACTGCACGTCCGCCAGGTGGTCAACGACACTTTCAAGGATCAACTCAAGCGGATCACGCTCCATCAATTCACCGACCCCAAGCTGATTGTCGCGGCCGCGACGGACTCCAAGCCTGCCGATGCCAAACCCGACGAAAAGAAAGCGGACGAGAAAAAGCCTGACGAAAAGGCACCAGTCGTTCAAACTGAAGCGGAAAAGCGATTTGCCGGCGGCCACGAGTCGACGCTCACGTTCAGCGAGGCCAGTACTCGATACCATGTCCCGCTATTTCGCGGAGCAGTTGATTACGATCAAGGGGCGGATGGCAAGCCAAAATACGGTGCCGCCACCGATAGCGTCGCCGGTCTCTTCGATTTGACTGATCCCACCGCGACGAAAACTGAACTGGGAGACGCCGGAAAGGTCCGCTCGGCGCAGACCATGCTCCTCAAAACGGACAAGGCCATCACCCTGGACGACCTGAAGGTCTCGTTGGCCCAGATGAAAAACGTCCTCGCCAACAGTCCCTTGTTTGACGAAATCAACAACTTCGAAAGCGCCGTCGCTACCGAAACCAAGCAGTCCGCCGTCATCGCCATGCTCGCCAGCCTGGTGATGATTGTCATCTATATCTGGTTCCGGTTTGAAAACGTCTATTTCGGATATGCTGCGGTCCTGGCACTTGCTCACGACGTCCTCGTGACCTTGGGCATGGTCTCGCTCGCGGCGTTGATTGCCAATACTCCGGTCGGGGCGGCGTTGATGCTCAATGATTTCAAAATCAACCTGACCATGATCGCCGCATTCCTGACAATCGTCGGCTACTCGCTGAACGACACCATTGTCATCTTCGACCGCCTGCGTGAAATTCGCGGCAAGAATCCCGATATTACCCGCGACATGATCAACCTCGCGGTGAACCAGACTCTTTCCCGAACCATTCTGACTGCCGGTACTGTGTTCATCACCGTCGTCATCCTGTACGTGATGGGGGGTGAGGGTATTCATGGATTCGCCTATGCAATGCTGATCGGGACCGTCGTCGGTTGCTACAGCACGATCTATGTCGCCAGCCCGGCCGGTCTCTGGTTCATGAAGCAAACGGGCCACGGCGGGAAATCTCCGGCAAAGTCCAGCGCCCCCGCCAAGGTCACGACCTGATTCGTTCTCAACGCTGATTGCTCCAAGACCGTGGCTGCCCGCCACGGTCTTTTTTTTGCGCGAAACGAAACAGTGGCCCTCGTCTCACATCACCTCCCCTGAATACAATGAGAGGACTGGGTTCTTTTCCTGGAATTGAGTCAGATTGGGCCAGCATGGGTTTTCGCGTTACTTCCAGCCGTACTCGCTTCAGGGAGTATCTGGCCCAATTCCGGAACCGGATCCGTTCCGGGGAAATCAAATCGGAAGGGGGGGGCGGACATCACGGCACCCGTCCCGTCTCAACGTCCCGCTCGCACCGCTCCTTTTTCCAGTTGTTTCGAGAGCTTCTGCGGTTGACGGGCGGCCAGCGATCCACACTGGTCTTCGCGCTCTCCACCCTCACCATCGCCACACTGCTGAAACTCGTCCCTCCCTTTGCCACGAAACTTGCCGTCGATTCTATCCTCGGAGCCAAACCCCTTCCTTCCACTTTGACTCGCTGGTTGCCAGCCGGCTGGTCCTCCTGGGATCAACTCTGCGCCCTCGTGTCTGCCGTCATCGCGCTCTCGCTGATCCAGACCGCAATCCATGTCTGGGGGCGCTGGGCTGCGACGCGCGCCTCCAAGCAAGTGCAATCCGCAGTCCGCAGGCACGTCTTCGAGCAGGCGGTCCGGTTGCCGCTGCAGCGGGTTTACCAGTTGAAGGCCGGAGGGGTCGCCAGCATTCTGCGCGAGGATGCAGGCAGTGTCGGAGAACTTATTTTCAGCCTTATCTACAATCCCTGGCGGGCGATCATCCAGCTCCTGGGAAGCTTTGTCATCCTCGCGATGATCGACTGGAAGCTACTGATCGGCTCGCTCATCCTGCTGCCATTAATCTACCTGTCCCACCGCACATACGTCGGCCGTTTGCGTCCGATGTTCAAGGATATCCGCAAGCAGCGCGAGGAAATCGACGCCCACGCCACCGAGGCTTTTGGGGGCATGCGAGTCGTCCGTGCCTTCGGACGCCAACGGAGCGAATCCGCCCGTTTCGTCCGGGGAAATCATCTCATGTCCCGGCAGGAGCTTCTCGCCTGGTGGTGGTCTCGGGGGATAGAACTCCTCTGGGAAATCGCGCTCCCCATGATCTCAGCAGCGCTTCTGCTCTATGGAGGCTGGGCGGTCATCAACAAGCACCTCACGCTCGGGGACCTTACGATGTTCCTCTTCTACCTTGCCCTGCTGCTGGGCCCGCTCGAAGTTCTCGCCAACAGCGCCACCTCGTTCCAGACCAGCCTCGCGGCACTTGACCGAGTGTTGGATCTTTTGGAAGAACCGCGTGAGCTGCCGCAGGATCGCCCCACCGTCAAGATTGAGCGTGGGAACGTCCGAGGCAACTTTGAGCTGCGGGACGTCTCCTTCACATATCCCGGTCATGCGCAACCCGTTCTCCAGCACGTCAATATGCACGTGGCAGCGGGAGAAACCATCGCCTTTGTCGGCCCGAGCGGCGCGGGAAAGACAACCCTCTGTAATCTCATTGCCCGTTTTTTCGATCCCACCGCGGGGCAGATTCTGCTCGATGGTCAGGACCTCCGGGAAATCGACATCGAAAGCTATCGCAAACTTCTGGGTGTCGTGGAACAGGACGTGTTTCTCTTTGATGGGACCGTGGCGGAAAACATCGGCTATGGCATCGGCGATGCTACTGACGCCCAGATTCAACGCGCTGCGGAACTCGCCCACGCGGCCGAATTCATCATGCAGTTAGAACAGACCTACGACACTCGGATCGGCGAGCGCGGGGTCCGTCTCAGCGGCGGGCAGAAGCAGCGGATCGCCATCGCACGGGCCATCCTCGCCGATCCGCGCATCCTCATTCTCGATGAAGCCACGAGCAACCTCGACAGCGAAAGTGAAGCCCTCATCCAGGCCAGTCTGGGAGCGTTGATGAGCGAGCGAACATGTTTTGTCATCGCCCACCGCCTCAGTACCATCCGGCACGCGGACCGGATCGTCGTCCTCGAAGGAGGTCGCCTCATCGAAAGTGGCAGCCACGCCGAACTCATGGAACGTTCCGGCCGCTACAAAGAAATGGTCGAGCAACAGTTCGGAAAAAGCCAGCTGGTCTGAAACTCGATCGCCGTTACGGAATGACGGGCGTCGCTTCCGAGGTTCCCAACGGATTTTCCGGAGGTCCGAAGACTTCGCTCTGCTCGTCCGACCATTTCTTGAGCATCGCGTAAAACGATCCGAAGTCTCCGCCGAAATTCGCCAGCCGTGCCCCCTGCTCCGTTAACTGCTGCAGGTGCTCCTTGTGAAACGCCGGTTGTCCCCATTGTTTCCCATGCTTCCGGCAGGCCTCAGCCACCTTTTGCACGGCCGATTCCATCGTCAGCCCGGAGTGGGGGTATTCTTTCAGTCGCAATCCCAGGTCCCCCGGCCCGATAAACAGCGCATCTACCCCCGGAACAGCCGCGATGGCTTCCGCGTTCTCCACCGCTTCGATGGTCTCGATCTGCACCACGAGAAATGTCTCCGCGTTCGCCCGTGCGGGATAATCCGGCCCCCCCTGCAGGATGAAGTCGGAGTCCAACCCTGCTCCGTCCAATCCCCGGTCCCCCAGTGGTGGAAACTTCAGCGACTGGACCAGCATCCGCGCTTTCTCGGCCGTCGAGACATGCGGAATCATCAATCCCGTAGCCCCATCCTCCAGGTAGCGATACAGCCGCGTCTTCTCCAGTGTCGGCGCGCGAAGCATGCAATCGATATCGAACAGATGAAAGAAAGCCAGCAGCCCTTGAATCTCCCGGTCGTCCATGGCCCGGTGTTCCAGGTCGAGCCAGATGCAGTCATACCCGTTGTGCGCGGCCATCCGGATAAAGGGGGGAATGAAATGCCCCATCGCACACATTCTCGCCGGTTGACCCGCGCGCCACTTTGAAATGACTTTGCTGCGTCGCATCTTCTTCCTTTATCACGAAGTATTCTTCGTCCCGAAGAATGGCCTCAATTCGGTCCGCCGGGAATCGGCAAGCCCATTTCTTTCAACAATAACTGCATGTCCTCCCAGACCGGCTTTTTAGCGGAGGGATTCCGCAGCAGATAGGAGGGATGGTACGTGCATAACACCCGGAAATTCTTGTACGTGAAAAACCGGCTGCGAAGTTTCGAGATACTGTCTGTGACCCCCAACAGGTTCTGAGCTGCAATGCTCCCCCAGCAGACGATGAATTCCGGCTGAACGATCGCCAGCTGTGCATCTAGGTACTCCCGGCAATTCGCCGCCTCTTCCGGACTCGGGGCCCGGTTGTTCGGTGGCCTGCACCGCAGAATGTTGCAGATGTAGAGATCCTCCCGCCGCATGTTCATCGCCACGATGATCTTCGTCAGGAGCTGCCCCGCCCGCCCGACGAATGGCTCCCCTTGTTTGTCTTCGTCCGCCCCAGGGGCCTCACCGATGAACACGAGACGCGCCTCCGGATTCCCCACTCCGAAGACAGTCTGGGTCCGCGTCCGGGCCAACTCTTCGCACCGCTGACATGCGGCCACTTTCCCGGCCCAGGTTTTTAAACCGGACAGCCGGTCTTCCCGCGAAAGTCCCTCCCCGGGGACACGAGAGACTCCTCAAGATGAAGTGTTTTGGGGACAGGCGATGACTTACAGGGCATGGAACTTTCTTCTGAAAAAGAAGCGCTCGCGCCGGGCGTGACTGGAATCAACAACGCGGGAATCCGTCGCGGCTGCGGACTCAGGAGCCAATGTGACTGCTGAAAGGAATTCTAAAACAACGTCGCGCCGGCAAGTTGCCAGCCTTGCAAGCTTTGCTTGACCGCCAGATTTTTGAGATTTCTCCATTCCAACTCAGCATCCACCGCTGATCGTGACGTACAGGGAAATCAACCACGCAGGAACCGGCGGTCCTTGACGCCCAGCCCCGGCCGTCTACTGCGATTCAGGGCTTCGTGATGATACTTTGCGGATGCTGAGACCGCCACCATTGCCGCCAGGCATTTTCGTCGTAGCCCAGATCTGGCGCGCTTCAGTTCCCGCGAATGCCAGCACGATCGGATTGTTAAACGACCTCTTCTCCCTCACAGTCGTTCTCTGCTTCTTCAGCTGAGCGAGGCGCGGCAATCCATCGTTCCACGTGGGCACATAAGCCCCACCCTGAGTCGCCGCTTGGGCTGCCGCCCCAACGCCGAAGCCCGGGCTGGAGAATCCATAGCTCAATCCCCCGTAGCTGACCCCACTGTTGTATCCAAACCCCAGCGGGATCGCCCCGTTGTGTATACGATAGGCTTGCTGGGGTCCAATGCCTCCGTGGTAACCGCTGGGGTCGCGATCTCGTTCTTGTCACTACGACTCGATGCACCGTTGTCAGGGCGCCGATCAAATCGGAATCGCCTCTCTTCCCCCGTATTAGATCGCCCGTGCGGCACGGTTGACCACAATATTCAGCGGATGCTTAAAGCGCGGGCATACCAGACAACGGCATCTTTCTTTTGATTCCGGGAAATGTTCGCAAATGCAAAATCCCGCACCTCGGATTTCGAGTCCAACAGAGACTGCAGCACGATCCCGGAAAGTGCCTCTTGCGAGGGGATCTTCGACAGAATTGTCACCAGCAATTCCCGCTGCAGTTGTTGCGGCGTTCTGGAAGCAGATCAACAGTCCCGGCACCGCATTCGGATCCCGGATCGCCAGCAGTTTTCCACGGGCCTCCTCGGGACGATCACCACTCAATCCCTTTTGCCACAGGCTGATCTTCCTGTGCCATTCCCAGATACTTCTTTCAACTGTTGAAACTGGTCCGTGACTTCGACCTCGTGGGAAAGCATGTACTTCCCCTGGTACTTCACGCATAACCCTGCCGCGTCTTCATCTCGCATCCCGGTGACCCACGTTCCCCGTCAAACTGGACATGTTCAGCGCGCGTGCGAGGCCGCGTGCTGAGGATCAAAATCGCGGCCGCATCAGGTGCGCTCACGCTCCTGCCGCAGGCCAACTGGTCGGCACCACTCCTGCTCCCCACTGGCCTTCAATGTCCGGCGCATGCTCAGCCGGTCGAGGTATTCCTCCTGTACCAGCGGACGCTTCAGAACATAGCGTCTGTGAGGCGAAATTGGAAACTTCGTCTCCCGAAAGTTTCTTTAACGCCACGGGAGCGTTCTTGCCGTCGCCTCCGCTAAGAATAGTCCCTCGCAGATCGGTCCCGTCACTCCAGCCGGAGCATGTCTGCCTGCAGACCGCCCGACCACCACAGCACGACGGCGAGCAAAACCGGGATTCGACATCTCCCCCGCTTACGGTACTTCACGCTCCATTCCGGCCGGTTTCTTGAGCGCCATCGATATCTGCGGGTGTTCGGCATTTTCATTTCCGCTAAGACATTTTCATCATACCCGTAATCCTGATGGTGATCTCTTTCAACACATTCAAGACCGGCAGGTTGTTTAACGATCAGCCCTTTGACCTCAATCTCTTCCGACATTTTGATCGGGGTCAGCTTGGCTGTCCCGCTGATTGACCGGAATGTAATTCCCCGCCAGAACGCTCCCGGCGGGAAATCCATATCCCAACGGAACCGTGCCACCCCGATCCCGCACGATCCGTCGGGCAGGCGACATCGGACAGAGGGCCGCCTCCCCGCAGCCTCGCTTCTGCAGGGACGCCCGGTCGAATGCAACGTCGTGAGTGATTCGGCAACGGCAAAACCGCCTCGTCCTTTCGGCTGGGCACCATCCGCCACGGTTCTGGCGTATTCAGGGGATGGCGGCGCCCCGGACGTACCAGTACCTCGCATCCGCCTTGGACTCTTCCGGTACGGTGGGCATGCCATTTCACCATCTCATCAGAGGTCCAGCAACGACTGCATCACCAGTCCGAAGGTCGCTTCCGGGGAAGGAATGCGGGCCAGGATGCTGATAAACAGCCGCCGCTGATCGAGAGACGGGGATTCCTGAAAACAATTCACCAACCCTGGGATTGCATTGGGATCGCTGATCCGCCCCAAGTTCGCTCTCGCGACGTCAGGACGTTCCCCGCTCAACCCTTTCTGCCACTGGGCGATTTTCTTCTGCCACTCGCCATGCTGATCCTTGTGATGTTGAAAGTGTTCCGCTAGCACAAATTCCTGTGGCGAATAATACTTTCCCTGATAGGACAGGTACCCCTGACGGGTCATCATTTCCTGCTGAGTGATCCATTCCCCATTGCAGAGCAAATGATCCAGCGCCCGATGCGCTCCCACATGTTGCGGATCAAAATCCAGCACCCGCTGCAAGTGGACTTTGCGTTCCTGCTTCAGCCCCATTGCGCGACACCATTCCGCCAGCTTCCAATGCGCTTCCAGACTGTCAGGCAGTTGCTCCAACCGGTTTACATAGTCTTCCTGAATCAGCGGGCGGCGAACGGAAAACTTGATTTCTTCGGGGGTGAAGATCACCTGTTCGCCGGAAAGCTTCTTGAGCGTCAGCGGCCCACCGTCCCCCTTGGTAAGGATCGTGCCCCGGACCTCAGAGCCATCCTTCAGACGGAGCATATCTCCACAAGCCATCTGACACGCGATGGCCAATGCGAAGGTAAAAACACCGAGGCCGGCAATTCTTCGGATCATGGTGATCGCCCTCGGATGGGAACGTCCTGATTTTTATCGTTTGGCCCGCCAACGATTAATGCATTAACCCCGATGACCCCATTGTAGATCGTGGCAATTGACTTAAAAGTCGAAATTCCTTGAAAAACCGCAAGGTAACGCCTGCAGCAATTACGAAAGGCTCACCTTGTGCATCGATTTTTGAGACTTAATGGCTCCCAATATTGTTTCAGAATTCCTCAAACGCGACCTCAGCGTAAGAGAATACCGGCGGGGAATGTGTCGATTCCTTGCTTTGGTCCCGATTTTCCAGCCGCTCTCGACGTGATTTGCCAGAATCCCGACCGCCCATCAAGCCCTTCGTAATTTTTTCCCGATAGGCTTGTGGGGCCATGATTTCCGACTGGCATCCCATCCCGCCACGCGAATAAGATTGGAGTTCTGGGCAAGATGTGCCACCAGACTCGATTCTGGCTTTTATTCCTAGTTTCAGGCACATCGCAGCCCCCGTCCGAATCGTTGTTGTATCGAGTGAAAGGTTGATCCACATGGCTGCCGCACGAGGCTTTCGCCTGTTTCTCTGTCTCGCGATCTGGAGTTGCCTCCAGGCCACGGCCTTCAGCCAGATGAACGTCCCGGCGCGATCTTACCTGGATCGATATGATCTCGCGCGCGACTGGTGGGGAACCTGCGTTTTTGATGCGCCGCGCGATCGCATCCTCGGCCTGACGCTCGGGGAACACAACCTCTACGTCCAGTCGGAAAGTGGAGCCGTCTCCACCTTCAACATGCAGACCGGACGCCGACTGTGGACCACCCAGGTCGGACAGTCCGACAATGCGACCGCTCGCCCCGTGGAATTCCGCGATTGGGTTCTCGTCCTCAGTGGCCTAGGTGTTTATGGACTCCGCCAGAAGGATGGCCAGGTCCGCTGGAAACTCCCACTTGATCATGCTCCCACCGCAACCCCTGCCGTTGATGGCAATTCTCTCTATGTCGTCAATCAGAGAGGAACCCTGCTCAGCTACAACATCAACCGCATCCTGGAACTCGAAGAGGAAGGACGTCTCGAAAAAGGTTCGGGGCTCGCCTTGCGCTGGCGATACTTCACCTCCAAGGCCATCACGTTTCCACCCATGACTCAGGGAGGATATGTCTATCTCACCGGTGCGGATGGCTCCTTTTATTCCCTCACCGCATTGACGCACCAGTTGAATTATCGCTTTGAATCCCAGTATCCGCTGTCAGCTCCCGTGACCGCCGTCGACAAGGGATTCCTCCTGACGACTGAGAACTTCCATCTGTATTGCATTGAGGGAAATTCGGGGAAGATCCGCTGGCAATTCGTCTCTGGCCCACGGATTTCGTTGGCCGCGCGAGCCGTCGAAAACCACGTCTTCGTCAGTCCTGAACTCTCTCCCATGCTCTGCCTGGACGCGAAGACTGGCATCAAGCTCTGGCAATCCGAAGCCCCCGCCACGTTCGTCGCCGCTGCCCCCAAGCGGGTCTATGCCTCCGACCATCTGGGAAATCTGCTCATCCTCTCCCGCGAAACCGGTGATACCATCTTCACCGTTCCCCTGCAGCAGTACAAACTCCGCATGGCCAACGACGTGACCGATCGGATCATCATGGCCACTGACAACGGGAATATCCTGGTCCTCCGCGATAAGGACGTCCCTCAGACACTCCAATACCGCTTCCCGGAACGCCAGCCCATCTCTCCTGACTTCGCCCCGGAAGCTGCGATTGGAGAGGACGGTGCTGTTGATGCCCCGGCCGACGGACAAAAACCCGATGCGGGAAAACCTGACGCCGAAAAGCAGGATGGCGACAAACCGGAACAGGACGCCGACAAGAAACCGGCTGAAGATAAACCCGAAGCGATGTAGTCGCCAACATCCGGAGGCGAATACTGGCGCCGCCAGCATTTCCTGAGTCGGGAAACATTCGCTCAGTTCGCCTGCAAACCCTTCGTTGCCATCCGCTCGGTTCGGCTGAGGTCTCGATACCCCGGAGGGTCGTGCGCCGTGCGCGGCACGGAATCCCACTGGGCCACCTCCGATTGACGAGCGATTCTGAGGGTATTCCCCGCGAACCGGAATTTCGTTTCGATAATCCCTTCCAGCGCGACCTGTGAACCGTTCAACGCTCGAATCCCCGACTCTGCGTTTCTCCATAATGCAATCTGCAGGGGAGGACTGCACAACGAGTCTTCCCCCTGGATCTGAAACATTCCTTGCCAGCCTGTCGCGGGAGCAAGGGCTCCTGAAAACTCCAACACCGCCGCCGTTTTCGGCTGCAGGTCGAAAATGCAGTTCCGCGCCGTCAGCGTCATGGGTCGCGAACGCTTCAGCCGCGCCTCAATCCACGCCGGAGAAACCTGCAGCAGGCTTCCGCTTTGACGGCAAGTGACCTCTTCCAGATGCAGATCCGTGAACGATCCCGCTGTCTCATCACCCAATCGGCACAGTTCACCGGCCGAAACCTTCAGCACATTCTTCAATGAAGCCCGGGCGACCTGGTTATCAAAGAAAAACGCCGTCCCAGGTCCGATCAACTCGCAGTTCTCCGCCAATAACTGGTTCCCCCCCGGCAGCGGATCAATCCCCTTCCAGGCCACGGCCGGTATTCCTCGTCCCTCGGCAGCAGACTCCCGCGCGGAATTCTCGGTATTCAATCGGCAATCGCGCAATACGACTTTCTGCGCCCGGACCTTGGCCAGCGCACGGGGCCAATCCCCTCTTTCTGCGCTTGCCTGTCGCCACTCGATTTCCAAGCCGTTCAATTCGACTTTCGTGGCGGTCAGGTTCAGCATATGCCGGACGTCCGTCACGATGATCCTGGCACGCTGTTTCCCGTCCCCCATGATTGTCAACGGCCCCACGACGTTCACTTCGCCTGCCTCGTACACCATGTTCCCATCGAGCTGAATCACTCCCGTCGCGTTTGGAGCAGGCAGTGCTTTGAGACCTTGCGCAGCGTTTGCTCCCTGTGCAATCCTTGACGCCACGAGTCGCGTCGATGTCACGGGACTCTTCCCCTGTTCATCTCGTTTTGCAGCCAGCCCGGAAGAGACGGCGACCACTTGGTCTCGCTTCAAAAACTTCGCGGGCAAACCGGCGACCAGATCCCAAAGCTGCGTACGGGCTTCAAAATCGGCGATCGTCACCCCCAGCCCCAGCAACAGGAAGCCCAGCAGCATGACCCAGGTCGTGGTGGTCTGACGCCCTGCCCCTTCATCATTCCAATTGGACGGATGTCGAAAGTTTCGCACAAATCGGGCCAAGTGACGTTTTCGCACCCGTTCCGATTCCCTTCCGGAGTTAAGTACGTGAGCAAACGTAGCGGATCGCTGCCGTGGATCAGGAGATGTCAGTTGGCGGATCAATTCAGCCAGAGGAGCGGGCGTTCCGGGTGCCAATTCCCGCACGTCTTCAATCCTCTTCGCACGATGGATCGCTAGCTTGGCGAGCGAATCTCCCCCCGGAAACGGCGGACGCCCCGCCAGCAGCTGCCACAGCAGGCAACCCAACGCGTACAAATCCGAACTCGCCGTCGGAACCTGTCCCGTCCCGATCAACTCCGGTGCGATCCCATCCACTCGTTCGGGGTTCAGATGAGTGTGCGGAATCAATTCCGGTGAAACGGCAGGTTGCACCCCGGCGTCCACCAGCACCGCCACTCCCCCCTCGGTGAGACGCACGTTCCGCAGCAGAATCTCCCCGTGGACCAGTCCTCGCTGATGCAGGTCGCGCAACCCATTCAGTAACTGCCGGGCAATCTCCGCGACAACCGCTGCGGAAAACCTCCCCCGTCGAATCAGCATCTCCTGCAGGGTCTGCCCCGGCACGTATCGGCTCAACAAGACCACACCCCGGGCACTCCGCTCGAGGGCATGCGGCCCGACGATGTGTGGATGCGGTTGCGGTTTGATCTCCCCCACAAGCTTTTTCAGCCGCGCCTGGACATTCTCTCCAAACACATCTTCCCCGGGGATCAGCTTCAAGGCGATCAGTTCGTGACTTCCCACAGGCCGGGCGATGTACGTCTCATGCGCCAGCCCCTTGCCCAACAGGTTGACGAGCAGACTCCCTCCGACCTGCAGACCTTCCGGATGGCTGGACTCCAGAATCTGGGCCTGGAAGGGGGTCAGTTTCCCCGATTGCACCAGCGCATCGATCCACACCGAATCGAAGGCCGGCAGATCGCTCGCCAGTTTGCGGACCCGGCCACGGCAACGCCGAAAATCCGCGCTCGTGCAGATCTGCAACTCACGCAATAGCGAGACCAGTTGTGGGGACGGCGGCTCCAGCACGCGGCAGGCTTCCCTTCCTGCAAACCTCAGTCTTGACCAAATGCCACCCCGCCCAAGTTTGACAGGGGGCGAACAGTAGCAGTATCGTGGATCCGTTCTTTTCTCACAAGAGGAATTCACCAAACAGGTTACGCCATGTCTCCCGCCTCTCGAAATTCATTCATCGCCGCTCAATTTGCCGCCTGTTTCGCGTTAATTCTTCTGATGGTGACCTCGGCCCTGTTTGCGGCTCCCCCCAAACTTGAGCCCGTCCCCGACAAACTGGTCGTTCTCACTTTCGATGATTCCGTCAAATCGCACTTCACCCACGCCCGTCCGATCCTCAAACGGTACGGCTTCGGTGCAACGTTCTTCATCACAGAGGGCTTCACCTTCAAGACCAACAAGCGAGACTACATGACCTGGGAAGAGATCAAAGCTCTTCACGACGACGGATTTGAGATTGGAAATCATACGGCCGATCACATGGGTGTCACCCCGAAGAACGTGGGCGAACTGGAGAAACAGCTTCAGAGGATCGACGACCGCTGTAAGGAACACGGTATCACCAGGCCCACCTCCTTCGCCTGGCCCGGAAACAGCCTCACTCTGGAGGCCCTTCCTATTCTTCGCAAACACGGGATCATGTTCGCCCGTCGAGGCGGCGCACCGGAATATCCCTACAAGGACGGCCAGGGATTCCCCTACGAACCGGGCCGGGACGATCCACTGCTAATCCCC
>JAXMBX010000003.1:0-202642 GCA_046349635.1 Planctomycetales bacterium | reverse complement strand
TGGCGGCGAGGGCCTTTTGGAAAGTGGAATTGTCCTTAAGAACGAGCCTGTAGCTTTCATTCAGCTTGTTGAAGTCTTTTCCAAGCTGGGTCAGTTTGTCGCGGAGGTCGCTGTTGAGCTTGAATTGTTCGTCGCGGGCGTCAATCGCTTTCTTCATGACTTCCCGGAGCTGTCGCGATTCCATCTGGCGCGATTCGTTGTCCTCGCCGGCGATATTGGCAAGTTGAGTCTTGACGGTGGCGGCGGTCTTGAGGTTGTCGTTTTCCTGGGTGAGGGTGGTGACGCGGCTAGTGAGGTCGCGGTTTTCAGCGAGAAGCCGTTGCGCGTCGGCCTTGGCAAGTTCGACCTGTTTCGTGGCGTCATCCTTGATCTTGCGAGAGGTGGCCTGTTCCTGGGCGAGATCATTGCGGAGTTGCTTGGCCTCGCTGGCGGACTTGGTCGCCGCCGCCTTCCAGTTTTCGTGCGTGGCGAAGACCGCAGCGGCAAATGCCATGAACAAAATGGTCAAGACCACCTGAATGAGGATCAGAATCTTACCGACAAAGGACATGGACCAGACTCCTTGTTTAAGCCTTGATTTTGTGGCTCAAACGTACTTTAGGTCGTTTTCTTCTTCGGGGCGGGTTCGGTCGTTTCCACGTCATCCTTGAGTAAATCGTAACGTCTCTGGGCCCGCTGCAAGTTGCCGGTCGCCTGTTTGAGCAGGGCTTCGAGGCGGCGTTTTTCTTCTAGGATTGAAGTTCTTTCGGCCCGCAATTCTTCCAACTGACTGTGCATCCGCTCGGTTTCTTCGCGACGGGTGCGGATCAGCTCGTAGGCTTGCTGAATCTGATTGGTGTCGGCGACGTCCCTCGCGGCGAGGGCCTTGTTTTCCTGATTGACCTTGGCCATTTCCTGGTCGAGGTATTCATGACGCCGTTGCAGGGCGGGGAGATCCTTGTCGATCAGGTCCTGCACGTCCTTGAGGCGGTTCTGAAGCTCTGCGATCGCCTTCTGATTGTCGGCGATTTCCTGCTGCTGCTTCTGGGCGCGGTGCTTGAGGGCCGTGACGACAACCGCAGCGAGGGATTTGGAGGAACCGACGGTGTCTTCCTTGAGGGATCTTTCCCGGACCGTCCATTTGCCCCCGGGGGCCGTAGGGGCCTCAAAGGAATAATCGGTCAACTCCTTGGCTTTCAGCTCCCAATTGGGACCGGCAAAGGCAGTGACCATGGCGAATCCCATAAAGCCGGCAGAGCCGACCAACAGGAAGATCGTCATCAGTTTACTGAGCGTCGTTTTCATTGAGAGAGCGAATCGTATGGTCCAGCTGACTCGACCCTCCATCACACTACGGACGGGGAGCGAGGTCATCCTCCTCTTGATCGGTTTCCGGGGGGAAAAAATTACCCGCAGACCCCCCGGATTTTTGACATCCCGTCAGATTCAGCCCATCGTGATCCATTACGACCGATCTTCTGAAATTATAGGTGCTTCGGAAAAGGACTGTCAAACAAAAAGAGAGGCTTGGGGGAATTGGGAGAAGTTGCCGGTCCCCTCCGGGAAACGACTGCAAAAAGCGGAGATTCTGGAGATCCACCGGAAAAATCTTCGCGGCTGGAATCTTTCTTGTAACCGTTCCGTTTTTGCCCATCCGCAGGGAGAATTCTTCAAATATTCAAACCGCAATGAATTCCCGGGAGGTTGTTGACTCTCGGCGCAAAATCTGTTCCTATGTTGCTTTCCATTCAAGACTTCAATCGCAAGTTCAATTCCGGGCCGCCTGTCTCGTTTTCTCTTCTCGTCCGATTCCCGGTCCGGTGAACTACGCGCCGCGTGCGGTGCAACTTGCGGTCGACGTTGCTGTGGCGATGTTTTCCGGCTGGGCTTCGAATCGTAAACGGTTCCGCGGCGGATGAATCATCCGAATGATCTTTGTAAATTGGAACCGGTCCGAACCGAAGCAAACGGTCAGTAATCGATAGTCCGTCAGACACGAGCTGAGCGCGGGCCGCTTTGCTCTCCTTGAACGATTCCTTCAATTCCCTGGAGCGTCATCGTGGTGGATTCGAGCGAGGCACCTTATCGTTTTGAGACGTTGGATACGTATTCGATTCTTTCTTTCTATCCCCTGATCAATGAAGGGCAGTGGGGGAATGTTTCCGAGGTCGGGACTGAGATTCTGAACCGGCTGGAAACGATTCGAAGTCCCGCGGTGGTGGTGGACCTGTCCCCGCTCGATTACATGGGGAGTGCCCAGGTGGCACTGCTCGTCCGCATCTGGAAATCGCTGAAGAAGATGCAGGGGAAGATGGTGGTTCAATGCCCGGGGGCGATGGTGCGTGAAGTGCTGACCATCGCCGGGCTGAAATCGCTGTGGAACATCGTCGAGACCCGTGAGGCGGCGCTGAAGTCGCTGAACATTTCGGAACGGTCCCTGACGATGTCTACCGCTCCGGGAGCCGCCAGCGGACTGGGGACATTGATGACCCTGATTGCGCTGGTGGGTGCCGTCGGCGCGGCTGCGGTTCTCGTGATGAAGATGCAGGGTTCCACGGCGAACAAGACCGCGCTTTTGATCATGGAAATCGCGTTTGCCCAGGTCGGTTTGATTGCGGGGATCGGGGGCGGATTTCTGGGGCGCGGAATCTGGCGTGCCCTGGGATTGCTCTCCGCACTCGTGTGCATTGGGTCAATGATCGTATATCTCGTGAAGTTTCTGGCCTGATCGGTTCTGGGAAGGGAGGGGGCAGGCAGCCCCTGCGATCTCAGTTTTGTCGGCCGCACGCGGGCCGGGCCAATCTCCAAAAGCATCTCTCAATTCTGTCAGAACGGGAGTCTGAATATGTCGAGCATGAATGCAGCGGACGTGAGATCGAGCGGCTCTCCCCAAAAGGCCTTGCAGGCGGAACTCCAGGAACTGCTGGACGTGGTCGGTCCGGCTCCGCTGGTCGACCTGTTGCTGGAGCGGGCGTTTCACATCAAGGCGACCGACATTCACCTGGATCCGAATGAACAGGGAATCCGGGTCCGGTTGCGCGTGGACGGCCTGCTGCACGACGTCCTGCAGGTTCCCGCCCCCATGACCCCGCAGATGGTCTCCCGCATCAAGCTGATGGCGGGGATGGACATTACCGAGCGCCGCGTGGCGCAAGACGGGCGAATCTCGAATCAGCTGCTGGCGAGTCGGCGCGATATCCGCGTGGGCTCCGGGCCGACGATCCACGGCGAACGCCTGGTCCTCCGTCTGATGCCGGACAACCAGACTTTTACCAAGCTGGCGGAACTGGGGATGGAGCCCGAGCAGATTGAACAGTTCCAGCGGTACCTGAACGCCGCCTACGGAATGATCCTGAGCGTCGGTCCGGTGGGGAGCGGGAAAAGTACCACGATGTACTCCTGCCTGGAATATCTCAACAGCACGAACGAAAGCCTCGTCACGATTGAAGACCCGGTGGAACGCCGCATTCCCGGGGTGAACCAGATCCAGGTGGATCCGAAGATCAACTTCGGATTCGTCGATGCGCTTCGCGGCGTCCTTCGTCAAGACCCGAACGTGATGATGATCGGCGAAATCCGGGACCCGGAAACCGCGCACATCGGCGTGCGGGCCGGTCTGTCCGGTGTGACGGTCCTGAGCACTCTGCACGCGAACGACACTGCGTCGACGATTGACGTCTTCCGCGACTTCGGCATTCCGCCGATGTTCATCGCCGACAGCCTGCAGGGGATCGTCTCGCAGCGATTGCTGCGGAAGGTGTGCGTGCACTGCCGCGAGTCGTACACGCCGAACGAGGCGGAGTGCGAAATGCTGGGGATCGATCTGGCGGACGGCCCCAAGACGCAGTTATGGCGAGGGAAGGGGTGCAATGCCTGCTTCGGAACGGGCTACCAGGGACGAACCGGAGTGTTCGAAATCATGGGGCCGGACCGGGAACTGCGACATGCGATCCTGAAGGGGGCTCCGCGGGGCGAACTGATGCGGATGGCCGCTTCCAAGGGGATGCACACCCTGGAAGATTCCGCTCGCAAGAAGGTTCTGCGGGGCGAAACCACGATTCCCGAGATGCACCGCGTGCTGACGACATTCCCCGGCGGCTGATGAGTCCTGCGGGCGAGATCAGTGGAGCAGGTGAGCAGTGGAGCAGGTGAAAGAACACTGCTGAGGCGTGGCCGCCTCCGCAGTGCCACACATTTCATCTTGTGACGCGCTTTCAGATCAGGCTCACGCGTGGGCGATTTTTTGAATCCGACCATTCCGGGCGGATTCCAAAGCCGCCATGGTGAAGTCAAACACCGGCAGTGCACACCCCGCAGGGGCGAAGTTGGGAAGTTTTCCCTGCAGGATGTCGAGAAAGCCAAGCGTCGCGTCGGAGTCCGGCTCAAGATCCGTCAGGGGCGTGAGTTCGTTTTTGCGGGCGATCCAGAGTTTCTCGTCAGCCATAACGAGGTCCGCGTGTTCCAGGACGATGTGCAGATCCTCCCGGAAATGATGCGCGTTTCCAACGAAGCTCAGGGCGAGCGGGACGTTTCCCGTCAGCATGCCCGTAATCATGCTGGTGATCGGGACGTTCGCGCCGCAGTTGTCCGAATAGGCGAAGACTTCCGTGGGCTCCAGGCCGGTGAGGTAGAACAGGGCGTCGATCTTGTGGCTCCCCGCATCACCGAGGTATCCGCCGGGGTTCTGGGCGGGATCGTTCCGCCATGTTCCGGGCAAGGCCTGTAACTGCAGCCAATGCTCCGAATTGTGCAGAGAGAAGGCGAGAACCTTTCCCCAGCGACCCGATGCAATTTCCCGCTTCAGGGTGAGATAGGGACTCCAGAACCGGCGCTGATAGCCGACGACGAAAAGAGGGGCGTTCGGTTTCGCTGCTTCGGCGATGAGATGGACGATCTTGTCGCGGGTTTCGGCGAGTGGTTTTTCGCAGAGAGTGGGAATGCCGGCGTGGAGGGCGGCGAGGGCCTGTTCATAATGTAGGTGCGTGGGGGTGGCGATGATGACGCCGTCGAGTCCGGGAGCCGCGAGGGCCTCGGCGACTGTTGAGACGTAATTTGCGTTGGGGAAGCATTCGCGGCGGATTGTTTCGGCGCCGTGGGGGGAGGGATCGCAGAGAATGCGGAACTCGGCGCGGCCGTCTTTGACGAGTCTGCGGGCGTGCACAAGTCCGATCTGACCACAGCCGATCAAAGCCAACTGCAAGCGGCTCATGACGTTTTGACCACTCCTTGAACAGGGAGAAAATCCGCGAAGTTTTCTCTATACTCGGGGAATGCATATTTGTCTATTCGATATCGACGGAACGTTGATTAACAGCGGCGGGGCGGGGAAGTGGGCGATGGAAAGCGCCCTGGAGGAGGCGTTCGGAATTACGGCGCCGACGCAGGGGGTCCCCTACGAGGGACGGACCGACCGGGCGATCTCCGAAGACCTGATGCGGCACCACGGCGTAGAGGCGACTCCCGAAGAGTGGCTGCGGTTCCGGGAGATTTATTTGACGTGGCTGCCCAAGTGCCTGAAGGAACGGCAGGGGATGGTGCTGCCGGGAATTCTGCCGGTGCTCAAAGAACTGGTGCAGCGGGACGACTGCATCCTGGGGCTCCTGACGGGGAACACACGACGGGGGGCGTTTCACAAGCTGGAACGGTACGGATTGCACACATATTTCGAGTTCGGGGGGTTCGGAGACGACTACACGAACCGGGACGACGTGGCGCGGAGTGCGTTGGAAGCGGTGCACGCGAAGACGTCCGGGAAGTACGCGCTGGAAAAAATCTGGGTGATCGGGGACACGCCGTTTGATGTGCGGTGCGGGAAGGCCATCGGCGCGAAGACGATCGCCGTGGCGACGGGGACTCATCCGGTCGGCGAACTGCACGCCTCGACCCCCGACTATGTGTTCGAGGATTTCTCGGACCACACAACGCTGTTGGCGTTGTGGGAATGAACGTGCGTCTTGACGCACCCTGCGATCCATCGATAAACATAACGCGCGTAAAAAGACACTGGCGGTTAGGCCGCCAGTGTCTTTTGTTTTGAGGCAGAGTCAGATGTACTGGTTGATGATGTTTTCGAGGAGTTCCTGGCGGCCGGATTCGTTGGGGGCGGCGTTCCCTTTCTCCAGCATATATTTCTCCAGATCGGCGAAGCCGACGGAACCCGCTTCGATTTTGGCACCGATTCCGGAGTCAAAGCTGCGGTAGCGTTCCTTGACGAACTTGCTCAGGACGCCGTCCTTGCGGATGGCGGCGGCGATCTTGAGGCCGCGGGCGAAGGCATCCATCCCGCCGATGTGGGCATGGAACAGATCGATCGGCTCGAAGCTTTCGCGGCGGACCTTGGCGTCGAAGTTCAGGCCCCCGGGAGCGAGACCACCCTGGTTCATGATCACCAGCATGCACTGGGTGGTGAGGTAGATGTCGGTGGGGAACTGGTCGGTGTCCCAGCCCAGGAGCAGGTCGCCGCTGTTGGCATCGACCGAGCCGAGGGCTCCCTGGATGGAGGCGTATTCCAGTTCGTGCATCATGGAATGGCCAGCCAGGGTGGCGTGGTTGGTTTCGATGTTGAGCTTCACCTTGTCGAGCAGGCCGTAGGCCCGCAGGAAGTTGAGGCAGGCGGCGGCATCGAAGTCGTATTGATGCTTGGTCGGTTCCTTGGGCTTCGGTTCGAACAGGAACTGCCCCTTGAAGCCGATCTGCTTGGCGTAGTCGGCAGCCATGTGCATGAACTTGGCGAGGTGGTCCAGTTCGCGCTTCATGTTGGTGTTGTAGAGGTTCATGTACCCTTCACGGCCACCCCAGAAGACGTAGTTTTCACCCCCAAGCTGATGGGTGACTTCCATCGCCTTCTTGACCTGTGCTCCGGCGAAGGCAAACACGTCGGCGTTGCAGCTTGTCGCGGCCCCGTGCATGAAGCGGGGATTGGAGAAGAGGTTGGCGGTTCCCCAGAGGAGCTTGATGCCGGAGCGTTTTTGCTCCTCGGCGAGCACCTTGGCGACGGCATCGAGATTCTTATTGGATTCGGCGAGGGTGGCCCCTTCGGGAGCGACGTCCCGGTCGTGGAAGCAGTAGTAATCAACGCCGAGCTTTTCGATGAATTCAAAGGCGGCGTAGACCCGCTTGATGGCGTTCTCAACGGATTCGGAGCCATCGTCCCAGGGACGCTGGAGAGTCGCAGAGCCGAACGGATCGGAGCCTGTGCCCCGGAAGGTGTGCCAGTAGCAGACGCTGAAGCGGAGCCAGTCCTTCATGCTCTTGCCGTCGACGACTTCGGAGGCGTTGTAGTGCTTGAAGGAGAGGGGGTTCTTGCTGGTGGGGCCTTCGTAGGGGATTTTGGGGACGTCGGGGAAGTGGCTCATGGGGTGTGATCCTCGCAGCGATTGAATTCTGTTTTTAAGGTTTTGGTTGTGTCAGGAGTTGGTCGGGGTGGAGGGGGCAGCGCTGTGGAAATCTCCCCAGCGTTCCCAGGCATAGGTCCATTCCATCCACATCCGCATGAAGGACCAGAGGAGCCGCATGCGGGAGAGTTTATCGGGGGGAATGCGAGTGTGCTGTGAGGCGGAGGCCTGGGCGACGTCCTTGAGGTTCCAGCGTTCGGAGAGTTCGTGGCCGATGCCGTCGCAACTGAGATCCGGTTCGCTTCCCTCGGCGAGCAGGCCCGTCGCTTCCGCTTCCGCAAACAGTTCAAACAGTTGCTTGCGGAAGGGATCGATTTCCACGGGACGGGTCTGGGCTTCGGCGTCGAGCAGGACCTGCTCGATGCGGCTGACAAGACTCTGGGAAAACTGTTGCAGAACGGAGGACGCGGCAGTCATGACATAATCCGGCGAAAACAAGGAGATATTTTCGGCGGATTTTAGCAGAAAACAGGGGGAGATTCTACGGGCAGGAGAGTCGGAACGGTATCGCCGGACGGGCGCAAAAAAACACCCCGCGGTGGGTCAAGCCGCAGGGTGCAGGGTCAAAAACACAACTCTCGAACGGAGAGAGATTCTTACGGGATCAGGAAGACCAGGCCGGTGACGACGCCCGCTTCGACAAGGGCGGCGGAGGTGTTCCAGGGAATCGGATACCACAGATAGGGAACGTAGTCCCCGGCGAGGTAATAGCCGAGCGGATAGATTTGCTTCCGCACGGGATTGATCGTCATCTGATACGGCAGCAGTGCAAACTGCGCGGAGAATTTGGCGATGGAGGCCGCGGGCTGCAACACAAACGGATACGTGTGTCCATAGCGTTCCAGCGCCATGTCTTCGAAGTACAGGGGGTTGTAGAAGTTATCGCTCGCTTCCCAGCTGAAATGCATGTGGGGAATGATGCGACCGGTATACTTCTCGTCTCCCAGCCCGACTTCGGCGGGGAGTTCCCCTTCATCAGGAGGGGGACCAAACGGAGAGATCTCCGAAATCTTCTTGAGCTTGCGCGGATCCTTCTCCGGCTCCATCGGCGCATCACCGTCATTGGGCGGAGGCTGGCGGAGCCGCTTGATCCGTTCTTCGGATTCCTTCCGTTCCTCGCTCATTTCGGCGGGATCGTCCGGGCTGACTTCCGCCGGTTTTTCGATCAGGCGGGAATCGTTGACCCGGTAGGGAACCTGTCGGACATCGGCAGGTTCCTCGGCCCGCGCCTGCCCCTGGATGAGGCAGGCGGCCAGGAGGCAGCCGGCCGCGAGCCGCGCTTTCTCAGCCCACGTCCATCGGAGCGTGCTGAGAAGTGTAGTTTGGCGATTCTTGAGTGATGTAAATGTCATGCGGATGGTTCTCCCTCACCGCCGCAGGCGATATCTGAATGAAACGAGCTTCGGTCCTTAGCTCCGCTATGGACCCGGTCCCGCAATATCCCATCCCGGCCCGCAGCCCCCCGATCATCTGATAGACCAGGTTGCTCAGCGCTCCGCGATAGGGGACGCGACCTTCGACTCCCTCCGGCACCAGTTTTTTAGACTGTATTTTTCCATCGTCGTCGGAAGCCTGCTGCCGGTAGCGTTCGCTGCTCCCCTGCACCATGGCCCCGAGCGAGCCCATTCCGCGATATTGTTTGAAGGTTCGCCCCTGATGCAGGATGATTTCCCCGGGGCTTTCATGCACCCCCGCGAGCAATCCTCCCAGCATCACGCAGTGAGCGCCGGCGGCGATAGCCTTCGTGATGTCTCCGCTGTATCGAATTCCCCCGTCGGCGATGATCGGAATGTCGGTATCGCTGACCGCCTTCGCGGCATTCGCGATGGCGGACAGTTGCGGCACCCCCACTCCGGAGATGATGCGCGTGGTGCAGATTGATCCGGGACCAATCCCCACCTTGATGGCATCCGCTCCGGCCTGCGCGAGATCCATGGCCCCTTCCGTCGTGGCCACGTTCCCGGCGATCACCTCGATCTTCCAGCGGCGTTTGATCTCGCGGACCGTCTCGATGACGTTCTTGGAATGTCCGTGAGCTGAATCGACGACCAGAACATCGACACCTTTTTCGATCAAGGCATTCGCGCGGGCGAAGTCCCCCACCCCCACGGCGGCACCGACTCGCAGTCTTCCCCGGTAATCTTTCGATGCCAGCGGAAACCGCAAATTCTTGTCAATGTCCTTAATCGTTATGAGGCCTTTCAGTTGATAATTTTCGTCTACCAGCAAAAGTTTCTCGACTTTATTTTCCCGCAGAATCCGTTCAGCTTCCTTGAGGCTGGTGTTCTCATGTGCTGTCACCAGCTTGTCTTTCGTCATGACTTCGGAGATCCGGGTCTCTTTGGAATCGAGAAAGCGCAGATCCCGCCGCGTCAAAATCCCCATAAGTTTCCCATTTTTCGTGATGGGAACGCCCCCGATATTGCGGGTGTCCATGATCTCATGGGCCTGGCCTACGGTGGCTTCCGGGGGAAGAGTCACGGGATCGACGATAACGCCGTGCTCGCTCCGCTTGACCCGATCCACTTCCAGGGCCTGCTGTTCGAGCGTCATGTTCTTGTGGATGATGCCGATGCCCCCCTCCTGGGCGAGGGCAATGGCCATTTCGCTCTCCGTGACCGTATCCATGGGACTGCTGACGATGGGGATATTCAGCGGAATCTGCCGGGTGAGGCGTGTCGTCACTTCGACCGATCCGGGAAGGACGTCGCTGTACCCCGGTTCCAGAAGAACATCATCAAAGGTGATCCCACGATACGCGATGCGCTGTTCCATGAGCGCTCATCTCCCTGTGTTCGAGCCGTTCCTGATGGCGGTCCGGCGGAGGGGATTGTCCTTTCCCCACCGATTGGTTCGTGACCGAATCAGGAGTTGCAAATGAGATTCAGGACGAGCGGCGATTGATTGCGGAATCGATGCGATTCGCCACGCGGACGAGAGTTGCGACTTCCAGTTCCTCGGCCCGGGCGTTTTCTGGGACCTGTTCCGCCGCCAGCAGGGATTCCAATTCAGGCTTGGAAAGCTGGTCGCGGTACATTCCCGCCAGGACGCTGCGGAAGTGCTTCCGGCGCTGCGTGAACAATCGACGCAGGAACTCCTGAAAAAAAAGCCGGTCGGCAATCTGCTGTGACCGCGTCAGATCGGGTCGGATTTCGACGATGGCGGAATCGACCTTGGGGCGGGGCCAGAAGACGGTCGGCGGCAATCGCTTCAGGATTTCCACCTGGCACTGCGACTGCAACCAGACCGAGAGGGCACTGTAATCGGATGTGCGGGGCCTGGCTTGCATCCGCAAGGCCAGTTCCCATTGAATCGTAACAACCATCGTGCGCCAGGGCAAATCGCTTGCCACAAGGTTTGAGATGATCGGGGTCGCAACGGCATAAGGGAGATTGGCGACAAGTTTCAAACCGCTGCCGGGAAACGACTTCAGCAGTTCCTCGACGACGGCCAGAACCTGGGGATTCATCTCGTTCTTGCTTTTCAGGGCGTCGCAGTTAAGGAGTCGGACGTTGGTACAGTCCCGGGTCACTTCCTGGGCCAGCTGAAAGACCCGATGGTCCAGCTCAACGGAGAGGACCTGCCCAGCCTGAGCCGCGAGGAAGGTGGTCATCCCTCCGGTTCCCGTGCCGATTTCGAGGACGACGTCCTCTGGCGTCAGTTGGGCGGACTTAACGACGAATTCCAACAGGTTGAGATCGATGAGGAAGTTCTGGCCGAAGTCGGAGCGGGGGTGATAGCCGTGCTGTTCAAACAGGCTCATCAGCCGCGATCGAGTTTGACGTTCTCCTTCCATCACACCGTTCCGGTTACCCCAGATTTCCAAAAAAGAATGAAACGGGCATTGTAACGGGTTGGAGCAGAGGCTGCCCCGATGCGAAGTGAAAATCGACGGAGTCCGCTCAGGGAGCAGTGGTTCCGCTGAACGGGACGCTGTTGCGAAGTTCCCGCGTGGCCATGATGGTGGCGACGATCTTCGCCAGCGTGGAGCGGACGACGGTCAGGCCGTGCGTCGTGAATTGCCGATCCCAGGTTTCCTCATCGGAAGGGTTCGCGAGGTATTCTCCCTTGACCGTGTCGCTATACGGGTCTTGTCCCCAGCTCAGAGAACACTGCCCTGCCTGGGATGGCTCAGCCTGTGAGGAGAGAAGTTCGTGGATCGTGGTTTCCCGCTCCGTGGGGACGACTTCCGGGATCGTAGCAACGTCGAGAGCGTAGCAGAAGTCCCGGTAGGGGAGGACAAGCTGACCCGTGTAATACTGGCGATTGTCCTTGAGACGTCGCTTAAAGACGGAGCGGACGAGAGCCATTCCTCGCACCTGGAGGACGTCAACGGAGATCATCGCGGCGGAAACATCCTGCCACTGATTCCGGAAGTAATTGCGCAGACCGTCGACGGGATAAAGGGGAGGAATTTCCGGAGGAGCCATGTAAAGGTGGTACATGAGACGGTCTCCACGCTCATTAGACCAGCTCAGACCCAGGTGTTCGGCCTCTTGGGGAGTCCAATCGGACGTGTCAAAAGTCAGGCACTGCAGTGTCGGCATCGTTCGGGCGGGCTTTTCGGACTACTTAACACGAGACGAATAGTAACGAATGAGATTCTTGATAATGCCCTTCAAGACCTCAGCGGTCCGGAATGACATTCATGGGGATCTGACGGTGAGTGAACGCTGGCCCGCCGAGTTCCTCAAGACCTTGTTTCGAGGTCGTCCAAATCTATTTCCGCATGAGTTGTTCAACATACTTACCCAGGATATCGGTCTCAAGATTAACACGGTCTCCCAGCTTTCTTAATCCCAACGTGGTGACACTGAGAGTATGTGGAATCAATGCAACAGAGAATCGGTTTTTAACGATTGTGACGATGGTGAGGCTGATGCCATCTACGGCGATAGAACCCTTCTGCACCATCTGCGGCAGGAGAGGCTCCGGGACGGAAAACCACATGGTGACCCATTCGCCGTCCTTGTCGATCTGCTCGACGGTCCCGGTGCCATCGACATGTCCCTGAACGAAGTGCCCCCCCAGCCGACCGTTGACGGGAAGTGAGCGTTCCAGGTTGACGCGATCCCCGCGCCGCAGTCCCCCGAGGCTGGTCTTGGAGAGTGTTTCGGCCCCGGCCTGAAAGCTCCAGAGGTCGCCGGTGTGCGCGACGAGGGTCAGACAGCAACCATTGATCGCGACGCTTTCCCCCTGTTGAGCTTCCGCGGCCCAGGCTTGCGGAACACTGACCTGCAACCGCACGGCGGATTCTCCCTCAGGAACCAATGCCGCGACTTCGCCAAGTGCCTCGATTAACCCCGTAAACACGTCTCTCCCTCATCGATTTTGCGACCTCACAATATCTTCATGTAATTTGGCACAATTCGGTATGAAAAAACAGGTTATGGCGGGGAAATACGCGCCTGGTTGTATTCTCGATCCGCACAACGTACCATCCGAAGCATGCGTCCGAAGCGAATCCCTGAATTTATGAGGTTGAGGAAGAATGAGCGTTTGTATTGAGTCTGTGCATGCCCGCCAGATTTTGGATAGCCGCGGCAATCCGACAGTGGAAGTCGACGTGGAACTGGAAGATGGGACGATCGGCCGCGCGGCAGTCCCGAGCGGTGCCAGCACCGGTGTCCACGAGGCTTGCGAACTCCGCGACGGAGACAAGTCCAAGTTCCTCGGCAAGGGAGTGTTGAAGGCGGTTGAAAGCGTCAATCAGCATCTGAGCACGGCAATCATCGGGATGGACGTAACCGATCAGACCGGAATTGACCGGGTGATGATCGAACTCGACGGCACTCCCAACAAGTCCAAGCTGGGTGCCAATGCGATTCTCGGTTGCTCGCTGGCTGTCGCTCACGCCGCGGCCCGCATCAGCTTTCTCCCGTTGTTCCGTTATGTCGGTGGCGTCGGGGCCAAGACTCTCCCCGCTCCGATGATGAACATCATCAACGGGGGTGCCCACGCGAATAACGGCATCGACATCCAGGAATTCATGGTCATGCCGCTGGGTTTCGACAACTTCAGCGACGGGCTGCGTTGCGGCGTCGAGATCTTCCATCACCTGAAGTCGGTTCTGGCAGGAAAAGGGCTGAGCACCGCGGTCGGTGACGAAGGGGGATTCGCTCCCAAGCTCGAAAACAACGAAGCCGCGATCCAGGTCATTCTCACTGCCATCGAAAAGGCAGGCTACAAGGCGGGGGACCAGGTCAAGATCGCCCTCGACGTGGCCTCGACCGAATTCTTCGATGAGAAGACCAAGACCTACAAGTTCGAAGGGAAGCAGTTGAGCATCCCCGAGATGGTGGGCTGGCTGGAAAACATGACCAAAAAATATCCGATCTGCTCGATCGAAGACGGCTGCTCCGAAGACGATTGGGAAGGCTGGAAAATGCTCACCGACGCCGTCGGCAAGAAGGTCCAGCTCGTCGGTGACGACCTGTTCGTGACCAACGTCAAGCGCCTCCAGCAGGGGATCGATAAGGGGGTCGCCAACAGCATTCTGGTTAAAGTCAACCAGATCGGCAGTCTCACCGAAACCATTGAAGCCGTGCAACTCGCTCACAAGCACGGTTACACCGCGGTGATGAGCCACCGTAGCGGTGAGACCGAGGATAACACCATCGCCGACCTCGCGGTCGCGCTCGGAACCGGTCAAATCAAGACAGGTTCCGCCAGCCGGACTGACCGGATTTGCAAGTACAACCAGTTGCTGCGGATCGAAGAGCTGCTGGGTGATGAAGCGAAGTACGGCGGGACGATCTAATCCGGAACACAGGCGATGCGTGGGGAGAATTCGCTCGAACTCTCTCCACGCGGCCTCACTTCCGGAGTCGGCATGTCTCAATACGCTCAAGCCTCCACCTTTCGCCAGTGGTGGAGCACTTCCATCGCGTGGCTGTACCTGCTCACCGCTGCGGGAATTTTCGCGGCTGTCGTCATCGCTCCGAAGTTGCTGACGCGCACTCTGCTGGAGAAGCAGTACACCGAGACCCAGTTACGGCTCGTGCTGTTCGAACAGCAGGTGGAGCGGGCGGAGGGGATTGCCAAAGCCCTCAAGGAAGACCCGAAGTTCGCGGCTTCCGTCGCGCGGAAGGACTTCGCGAATCACCTGGAGCCGAACAGCGAACTGGTTCCGATGCCCCCGGAACTCTCTCTCGACATCCATTCGCTGGACACCCCGTACGATCTGCCGCCGTTTCCGTTGCCGTGGTACACCGGGACGCTCAAAGAATTGACGTTCAACAAGGATCTGACGCGGATCCTGTTGTCGGTGGCTGCGCTGCTGACGGTGCTGTCGTTCATCACGACAAGTTCCGCGCCGGAACGAGAGGCCGAGGGGAGCATGTTGCAGCGGCTCGGAGAGCGGTATTCCGCAGTCCCGCCGCCGAAGTTCAATTCACGTTCAGGGCAGGCTTCGGAGACGTATGCGTCTCATCGGACTGACTTGGACTGAGCCAATGTCCGGGGGCTTCCGCCGACGCCGTGCGCGCCCGCCACTCCTCGTCAGACTTCAGTTCGGTTTCTTGCCGATGAAGATGTAGTAGGGGACGCGGAAGCCGGGCATGAAGGGGACGCGGGCGCGGGCTTCGACGAACTTTTGCGGCACGAACTTGCGGTGCAGGTAAGGGACGTGGTCCGGGCTGGGGTAGACGTTGTCGTTCCGGAACATCGTCGGCCAGAAAAATTGAGTGGCCTGAGAATGGCGGATGTGCCCTTCGGCCGGATACTTCCGCGAAACGTAGAAGTCCACCACTCCGATCGTCCCCCCCGGTTTCAGCAGGTCGAGCGCGTGGTCAATGGCGGCGAACCAGTCCGGAATCATGGTGAGCGAATAGGAAAACGTCATCAGGTCCGGCGTGAATGTCGGACGGTATTGTGTGGCGTCGGCCTCGACCGTCGCGACGTTGGTCCAGCCCCGGGCCTGAAAGCGTTCGCGGGCGACTTTCAACAGAGACGTGGAAAGATCGACGAGCTGGATCTGGGAGAAAAGCTGGATGCGGTCTCCCAGGAATTCCAGGTTGGCTCCCGTTCCACCCCCCATGTCGAGCAGCGTGTCTCCCTGCTGAATGGGGAGGGACTGATACATCTCCTCGCGTCCCTGGAGGAGGCGTTTGCGGTAGTCATCGTAGCCCGAAGCCTGGTTCGCGTAAAAACTCTCCAGGCGTTCCGAGTGTGTCTTTCCCCGGATGGGGTGGAAGACCATCTTGAAGAGCGTATTGACGTCCGAAAAAAAAGACATGGAAGACTTTCGGTGGGCGCTTTCAGTTTAAGGCAGTTCAGTTCAGTTGCAGATCGGCAATGTGGAAACTGCCGTAGGTGTGAACGCGATCCTTTTCGTGCAGTTCGGCCGCGAGGGGGCGATTGTACTTGAGCACCTGGCCGACGAGCTTGGGCTCGCCGTTGACGTTGATCCGGACGCGGTCCACAAAATCGGATTCGAGACCGCCGCTGCGATAAAGGATTCTGGTCTTGGGGGCAGCACGGTTGATGATCCACTGCCATTCCTGTTCGAGAATGGGATAGCGGACGCTGCTGAGCCAGTCCATGTGATCGAGCAGAACGTAGCGAGAAATCTGCCCCGGGTAACGCTTCAGGAAATCGAGAATCGAGCAGGTGCAGGTCTGGACTCGATCGACGAGCCCGGACTTCAACTTCTCGAAATTCTCCGGCTTGAGATACTCCGGGCAGCATTGCTGGGTGTATTCGCCGGTCAGATAGACCCGCCAGAAATAGTTGTCCGCGAGGGGGAGTTTCGTGAAAACCGATTCGATACAGTCTTCCACAAACTGAACAATTCCACCTTCGTAGTTCTGTTCGAGGTGCTGGCGTTGAGCGCGGGGGACGCCGAGGAGTGAGAGGGTGGTATCCCGCCCGACTGCCCAGCGGACAAACTTGTTCCAGAATGCTTCGCCGAGCCATTGATCGTAGATCTTTTTCTGCTCCTCGATGGTTTTCGCCTGCAGGATCTGATTCACACCGGGGCGGACCTTGGCGATCTTGTCGATGTAGAAGTTCACCATGTGGGCGACGGAGCCGGAGGTCCCCCGGAAGTAGAAGGACTTGCGGTGCCCAGTGCCGGCGAAGAAGGCGATATATTTGTCCCAATAGCCCCGGGCATCCGAGGAGAGGACGGGGCGAAGCTTGTTCCAGTAGGTGGTCTGATAGTCGGGGAGAGCACCCCGGCCAAACATGGAGAAGAAGGTGTTGTAATCGAGTTGCTTGATGGCGGCGATCTTGAGATCGAGGAGGGCGTTCTGCCGGGGATTCATATCGACGGCATGGACCCGTCGGGGGGCGAGCAGGGTGTAGTCCAGCGCGTTGCAGCCCGCGGAAGTGATGACGAGGACTTCATCATCGGGACCGAGTTCCAGGGCGACTCGATCCAGGCGCGGATCTTCCCAGCAGGTGTTGTAGACCAGGTTCCGGCCATGCACCATGCTGAACCATTTATTACCAAACCACTCGGCGACAACCATTACGGACCTCGTACTCGCGGGAAGAATCCGGACCGCGACCATTCACGGAAAAAGCCTTGAACGGGAGGATGTCCCCGGTTCAGGCCAGGAAAAGGGTCTCGGTGGAAACACCCATGATGACTCCCCGGAGGTTGAAATTCAAACCCGGTGGGGAAACTGCTTGTCGCCGTTTTTTCGACGTTTTTTTCGCAGAAATATCAGTCCTTGGTATCCTTGAATCGGGGATGCATCCAGCCCGTCTGATCGATCCGCCGCAGTTCCCCGTCAATGTCCTCCCCGTCGTAAAAGGAGAGCCAACCCTGCAACTCCGCGGTTTTGCCGGGAGGACAATCGGGGAACTTGGGGTCGGAATGCAGGCAGGGGCATTTGGCATTTGCCCAACTGCGGTGACAGGGAGACCAGGCGGTGATGATCCAGTGCTTCCCGTCTTCGGAGCGGCAGACCGCGTAGGGTTTTTGCAGCCGCTTGTTATCGTTGTTGAGTTGTTGAAATCCCTGCGCCCCTTTCAGCATGACGCAGTTCTGGACGCGGAGATCCTTGAGCTCCTCGGAACTTCCGTTCTGCAGCCACATCCGCATCCGGACGTGGTCCTTGTGTGGCATGACCTCGGTGCCGAAACTGACCTTGTTGGGGAGTGTCCGTTCGCAGATCAGCATGCCGTCACTGTTGATGGTCCACTCCAGTTTTTCGAGTGCGACGTTCTGCTTCGACCACATCGTGGGGACGTGCGTGTGAGCAAGGTAGAGCAGACCGTGCTGGCACCAGATCGCTTCGGGGACGTCGGCGACAACGTAGCTGTTTTGATCCCAGGGAGTGAAGATGCTGACTTTGGTTTCCCGTTGCGGACCGACGGCTCCTTCCAGGAAGCCGATGCGCGGATGCCGTCCTCCGGGATAGGGTAGAACGAGCAGCGGGGCATTCTTGTCGCGCGAAGGCCGGTTCGAGGCTGTGATGTCCCAGCGTTTGAGGGCCTCGCTGACTTCCGTTTCGCTGAGACCCGTGGCGGCCCGGATTTCATCCGTTGAGAAATGGTGATGCCACACCATGTTGCGGAGCCAGTCGCGCAACTGCATCTCGCTGACGGGGGGGCGTTCCTCTCCCTTGACGGGGACTCCCTGATCCTCGGCGAAAGAGGGGTGTGAAAGTACCAGGAGAGAGAGGACCAGGGAGCACCGGAGCGTATGGCGCATAGATCACCTGTGGTGTTATTCGGTCGCCAGTTTACGGTCCCCGAGAGGTCGCAGTCCGAGCGAAATCCGGCAGCAGTCTCGGACCTGTGTGGGGCCGATCTCCACGATCAGTTTTTTCCAATCGGCTTCGACCCGTTTGACGAGTTCCTCGGGGGGGATTTTAAGATCGGTCAAAGCGGTCGTGAGGTGCTGATTCAGTGAGGCCATGAATTTCCCCCGGTGCGGGACGGGAAGTTGCATCGTCAGTTGTCGATCGCGCAGGCTGCGGGCGACGGCGTCGAGGTAGCTTCCCCGCTCCTGGGGGTTGAGTTCCGGGCCGGTCAGTTGGTCGCCGCGACCCAGGTCAGTTTCACGCGTCAGGGACAAAGTTCCTTCGGGCATCTGGGCGTTTTCTTCGAGAACCAGCGTGGTGATCAGGCTCCAGGCGATGGGACGGGCGGCCTCTTCCGTCTTCTGAGCCACAGCGGCACACAATCCGGAATAGCCGATCAACGTGACCCGATGCCCCTGCTGTTCCTTGGAGTTTTCCCAGGCGCGGAGGGTGGGGTTGTAGACGTCTTTCGTGCCCGGAAGACGGATGAATCCCAGTTTCGCTTTTTCGTCGCGTTTCACGGGGGTGTTGGGTTGCGCCGAATCGGTTTCCACAGCGGAGTTCGGGAATTCCTGCGTGATGGCGAGAGCGGCTTCACCGGCGAGGATCGCCTTGCGGCAGTCCGCCGGGGTCATCTTCATGACATCCGGTGAAAGTTTCCCGATTTGTTCCTGGGCGATTTTCCAGGCGCGTTGAAAGGCGGGGGAGCCAATCAACGGATCGCCGGTTTCGGAGTCGATGAGGAACGTCGAGTGATCCGGATGCTTGCCGTAGCAGGCGGCTCGCGCGAGGAACATGGTCCCCCGGAATTCCGGTCCCCACGGTTCGACCGCTTTCAGGCCCGGAGCCCATTTGGGGAGATCGGCGAGCAACTTGCCGTAATCCTCCCAGGTGACTGGAGGCGAGAGTTTCGCGGCTTCGAGCAGGTCGGCGCGGTAATACAACACCAGGACGGGGGCAGAAATCGGCAGGACCGTCGGGCCTGAGGAGGTCTCGCCCCCTTTCTCACGCAGCCCCTGAAAGATCCGGCCCCAGTCAAGTTGGTTCTCGCCGAGGGAGACTTTGGGAATCGGAGCGATCTTTCCTTCCAAAACCAGTTCGGGATAACTTCCCAACGGCATCACGCCGAGATCCCATTTTTCGGCGGAAGAATTCTCCACTTCTTTCAGGGTGGGCTTGCCCCCCGTTCTCGCGGACCATTCGCCGAGATTGCCTTCCCAGGCGGTCGGGAAACCGCGTCCCTTGGGAACTGCAATCGCGATCTCGCGATTATTCGCGACGGAATTATCTCCGGATTTTGGATTGCCATTCGGGCAACCTGCGAGTGACAACAGGATCAGGGAGAGGGACAAAATCGTCAGGGAGCGAGTGATGGAATGCATCTCGAAAGACTCAGAATCGTGTGAAGAATGAATGAGTGTTGATTTTAAGGGGAAGTGCGTCTGTCTGTCGCGTGAGCGGTCCGAATTTCGCTGTTGGACGTTCGTATGTACGGCAAAGGTACGGGAAATTGCGGAAGAAAACCCTGCTGGCGGGCGGATGGAACGGGATGCCGGTCGGCCCTATAATTGACCTATTCATCCCAGAGCTTTCGCAATGCCGCGAAGAGCCGGAAACCGTTCAGGAACTGACACACTTTGGAATTCGCTGCCACATCCCAGCCCCGGCCTGGTCATTCGCAATCCGGGCCTTTGACCGCCGAACAGGTTTCGTTTTTTGAGCGGAATGGTTATCTGATCCTCCCCGGGCAGGTTTCCCCGGCGGAACAGCAGGCGATGCTGCTGGCAGCGCAATGGGGGTTGTCCCACGAGGTCGGGCCGCTGGAGTTTGAGGCAGAACTGCATTACCCCGGCGCTCCGCAGAGTCTGGATGCGGTGGGGGGGCGGACGATTCGCCGACTGAAACATGCCCAGGGACGCCATCCGGTCTTTACGGAGGTGCTCTCCAGCCCCGCAATTGCCGGATCTCTTCAGCAGTTGCTGCGGGGACGCGTGGTTCTCTCGCTGGCGCATCACAACTGCATCATGACGAAGCAGCCCCGGTTCAGCAGCGAGACCGGCTGGCATCAGGATATCCGCTACTGGGCGTTTGAACGCCCGGAGCTGATCAGCGCGTGGCTGGCTTTAGGGCCGGAATATCCCGAAAACGGATGCCTGTATGTCATTCCCGGATCGCACCGGATTCCACTTCGCCCGGAGCAGATGGACGACCAGATTTTCCTGCGAGAGGATCTGGCGGAGAATGCTCCCTTGATCGCCCAGAAGGTGCCGGTCGAATTGCAGCCGGGGGACGTCTTGCTGTTTCACTGCAAGACGTTTCACGCGGCGAGTGCGAATCACACCGAGGCGACGAAATACTCGGTGGTGTTTACGTTTCGCAGGGAGGACAACCTGCCGTTGCCGGGAACCCGCTCCGCGACCGCGGAGTTATTGCTGCCGGACCGGGAATCGGCCAATAACTAGATCGCATTGCGTTTATCTGTAGCGACTGTCGCGGCGAGAATCTCGGAAAAAATGTCGATTTTGACGCGACACAGAAGCGTTACACGCTTTAACTGGCAGCCGTGCTCGACGTCTGGAGTGCCTTCTGCTTTTCCGGGGTGATGGCCCCCAGGGTTTTTCCGATCCGCCCGAACCGCCCGCTGTTGAGGAGAATCAGATACGCGGGGACCAGGATGGGGCGAACGATGAACGTATCCAGCAGAACGCCGACGGTCAGCGCGAAGCCGAGTTGCTGCATGCCTGCAAGTGTCCCTGCGATGACCAGCGAGAAGAACGTGCCGGCCATGATGATGCCGCAACTGGAGATAATGCTCCCCGTCTGGACCATCGCGACCTTGATCCCCTGCACCGGTCCGAACTCTTTTTGCTCTTCCGCGATACGGGCCATGAGGAAAATGTTGTAGTCCTCGCCCACGGCAATCAGGATCGTGAACAGGAAGGTGGGAACTTTCCAGTCGAGTCCCGCGAAGCCGGAGGGGTCAACCGCCCAGAAGGCGACAAATGTGGCCCCCAGCGATACAAAATAGCTGAAGAAGACGCTGACGAGGAGATAGGCGCAGATGGCGGGTTCGCGGAGCAGGATCACGAGGATGATGTAGACCGTCGTCAGGACGAGGCCATCGATCACCAACTGATCCATGTCGGTCACTTTCTTCAGATCCCGGATGCTCGCGGTCGTGCCGACCAGATGGACCGAGGAACCGACCAGATCCTTGAGCGATGTGTCTCCTTCTTCACCCGTCGGTTCTTTCTGGTTATCGGGATTGTCTTTTGAGAGTAGACCCTCAATTTCGTGTTGCACCTGCGACATCAGGTTGACACTGTTTCTCGAAAACGGATCATCTTTCAGGATGACATCCATCCGTGTGACGTGCTGAACGTTCTTGTCTTCGACTCGAGAGTTGTAATGCATCCGGGCTGCATTGAGGAAACTGGCTCTTGCGAACCCCTTGGGGAGTTCGTGATGAAGGCCGACCGGGTGAGAAATACTGCGCACATCAGCAACCCGCAGCTTATCCGCACGGTCTTTCAATTTGAGGGTCAGCACTTCCAAGGCATGTCTCCCCTCGATCGAATCAAAATCCAGATCGGGGTTTTGCAGCATGACTGTGATTGGTCCGGTGTCCCCCGCGGTGAAGTGGGCCTGGACTGCCTTGGCACCAATGACGCTCGGTTTCGTCCGGGGAAGTTCGCTCAGGAGTCCGTAACTGAGGTAGTCGTGGAACATGACGCCCACAATTCCAAACGGGAGCATGAGCAGGATGAATGTCAGCCAGATCCGCATCGGGGTCTTAAGGATCTGGTCGCTGGTCCATTCCCACATGCGGTGAAGCTGCAGGTTGCTGAGTAGGCGGGAAAACAGGCTGGCCCCGGAGATCCACCCGGCGGACTTGGAGAGATTTTTGGACCGCCCGTAGGGCCAGAATGCAGCTTGTCCCACCAGCACCAGCAGCGGAGGGGTAAATGTCAACGCGGCGATCAGCATGATGATCAGGCTGAGAGCCATGCAGATCCCTGCCTGTTGGAACTTTCCGAACTGGGCGAAATACATCATCCCGATCCCGACACTGACGGTCGCGGCACTGGCAGCCAGCGCCGCGCCGATCTTGTCCAGCGTCATGGTCAGTGCCTCGGAAACGTTGACTCCCCGGTCCAGTTCTTCCTTGTAGCGCGCGATCAGGAACAGGCAGTAGTCCACGCCGGCCCCGTACGTGACGACGGTGATATAGGTCTGCAGCCCGGCGAAAGGCTCGACGATCCAGGGAGCGTAGCGGGCCAGCAGGACGATCAGGCAGATCGACACCTGCACCGCGATAAACACGGAAATCAGCGGAATCAAGGCGAGAAGCGGAGCGCGATAAATCAGGAGCAGCAACCCGACCACCAGCACGACGGTCCACCATTCGGTGTTCCGTGCGCTTTCTTTCTGGGCGATAAACATGTCCCGCCCGACCGTGGCGCTTCCGCTCAGAGAGAGGGTCAGGCCGGCGGGGATTTTCCCGGCGAGCCTGCCGCGCGGTTCGATCAGTTTTTCCAGCCCCAGGATCAGATACTGGTTCTTGGCATCGAGGAATTCCGTTCCCAGGTTGATCATGACCAGGGTGGACTTTTTATCCTTACTCATTAAAAGCTGGCCGACCTGGCTGTCTTTGAAGTCTTCGATTTTTCCGACGCCGGTCGGGCCGTTCGTTTTTTCGACCTCGCTGATCACCTTGTCGATTTCGGGGCGCAGAACCTCGGTAATGAAAGCCTTGTCCGCATCATTGTCCGCGAGGGGGCCATTTTCCCGCGTGATCACGATCACCGCGTTACTGGCGGCCATATCGTGGGGAAAGGCTTTGTTGTACAAGGCGTTGGATTCGACGCTGGGGGATTTCGCCGGGAGAAACTGCAACTCCCCGGTCTGCACGATGGTTTCCCAGGAGGGAAGCCGGAACGGGAGCACATTCAGACGGTTAATCCAGCCGGTCAGGACTCCGTTCGCCAGCACGCTGAGGACAATCCACGTCGCAAACAGCACGCGCCATCGATGAATGACAAATTCGCCCAGGTGTCGAAACATCAGTTCTCACTCATTTATGCCGCCGATTCCGCTCCGTTACCAAGGTCTTCCTGGGAAGAACGCATTGGTTAAAGAGAGTCGATCACGGGTTAGGTCTGCCTTGTTCGGAAATCGTCCTTCATCCGGGACTTCGCGGGAGGAGCCGGGGGCCCGACCGTGAGCCGAACCCCTGCGGTGTGGTTGCTCCCGCATAAAAAACATCCACGCTCGGGCCTTCCGATTCCCTGCCTCGAACGGGGAGAAATTCATGATTCCCCTCGCGCCCGGTTCAGTCTGGAAGCCCGATCCTGACAATAACCTTCTGTTTTGAGGAACTGAACCGGTTGGTAGGACTCCGGTTGTTGGAACGCCTTGCGTTTTAGTGTCGCGTCGAAATCGATGAATTGACCGAGCTTTTCACCGCAACAGACGCTTCAGACAAACTCAACGCGCTCTGGGACTCCAACCGTGCAGTGACAGTTTGGAGCAGATCCGAACGATCTGAAGGGATTTCAATCAGTCACATAACTTACTTTGCGGCTCGAAGAGCGTCAATCAACTGGGGCTGTTACGCAACGTAAATCATTTCCAGACCGATACATCTGCATCCTTGACGGCATCGGAAGGAAACGAGCTTCAGCCTCTGGTTTCCGATCATTCGAACGCAGGAGAAAAGCTTGGCAAAACCGATTCCCCCAGCTACGCGACGCGACGTAAATTTATGAAATTATTGAAATACCGTTCTTAAATCTGCCAAGCTCCTCTTCACGTAAGTCTGAATGACATTACAATTTGTTTCACTGGCTCAGAATTTCATGAAGAGCCTCAATCTCAAGCCTCGCGCGATGATTTGGGGCAAATGGAGAAAAAGGGCTGATTTAAGTCGATGTCGATCCATTTAGTCCGGGATATCGAGTTGCTACAGCAGAAGTTGCTCACCATGTGTGAGATGGCGGCTGACGCGATTCACTGTGGCGTGGATGCCTTGGAGCATCCCGATCCTGAGTCCACTCGCGAACTTTCCCAGCGGGATGATGAGATCGACCGTTTTGATGTCGAGATCGAAGACTCCTGTCTGAAGATCCTGGCTTTGCACCAGCCTGTCGCGACCGACCTGCGGCGGGTGACCGCCGTGCTGAAAATCAGTTCAGAACTGGAGCGCATCGCCGACCTGGGGGTGAACATCGCCGAACGGGCGACCTCTCTCTGCAGCCTTCCTCCGATCACAATTCCGGAGAAGCTGCGGCTGATGTCTCAGAAAGCGGTCGATATGCTCGACCGCAGTATCCTGGCTTATGTCCAGCAGGACACCAAGCTGGCCCGCAAGATCTGCTCGGAAGACGATGAAGTCGATGACCTCAACCGGGAAATCATCGACGAATTGACGGCATTCATGCAGAAGCAGCCCGACCTGATTGAACCGGCGATGCACCTGTTTTCCGCGTCTCGAAACGTGGAACGCGTGGCCGACCATGCCACGAATATTGCCGAGGACGTGATCTACCTCGTCGAAGGGGAGATTGTCCGGCATCAGACGGAACTGCAGACGTTTCCACGCGAATCGGCCTGATCCGCCGCGGCTCAAGTTGCTCTCTGTCTAGTGCCTAAAGTTGCGCACCGTCTTGCGATGAAAGTTGCGCACCCGGCATTTTGACAGGCAGATGCCAGTGAGGTTGCGGGACGCCGTGCGCTTGGTTGCGCTGCTCCAGTTGAGCGATCGGCTCGATAGTGGGGGACAGACTCTGAGGGAGAAACTCCGGCTTGTCCGGCACGCGCTGTATCTTCGCGCCGAGCGTACTCAGTTTTTCGTCCAGGCGATCATAGCCCCGGTCCAGGTGATAGATCCGACGGATGACCGATTCTCCCTCCGCGGCAAGCGCGGCCAGGACGAGCGCGGCACTCGCCCGCAGATCCGACGCCATCACACAAGCGCCGCTCAACAGGGAGGAACCATTGATCAATGCGGTCGTCCCTTCGCGGCGCAGGCTGGCCCCCATGCGGGCGAGCTCGGCCATGTGCATGAAACGATCGGGAAAGACTTTTTCGGTGATGACGCTGATTCCCGGGACGGTACAAAGTAACGCCATGAGTTGTGCCTGCACGTCAGTCGGTATTCCCGGATAGGGTTGCGCCACGCACTCGACGCTTTTTAGCGGAGTTCTGGCGGAAATTTGCAGGATTTCCGCATCATGAGAGTCAATCCGGACTCCGATTTCGGCCAGTTTCTGGATGATCGCGGTGAGGTGGTTCGGTGAGACGCCGTGCAACTCGATTTCCCCGCGCGTAATGGCGGCGGCGATCATCAACGTCGCCGCTTCAATCCGGTCCGGAATCAGGGTGTGTTCGCAGCCTCGGAGTTCGCGGACCCCGTCGATCCGGAGACAGGAGGATCCCAGCCCTTCGATATTCGCTCCCATGCGGTTGAGGCAGTTTCCGAGATCAACGATTTCCGGTTCGCAGGCAGCCGCTTCGATGACGGTCTGTCCTTCCGCGAGGGTGGCGGCCATCATCACATTGCAGGTTCCGGTCACGGTGGTTCCGAAGGGGCCGCTCATGTTAATCCGCGCGCCGCGGAGGCGTTTCGCCTGGGCGACGACGTACCCTTTTTCGACGCGGATTTCCGCCCCCAGTGCCGCGAGACCTTTCAAGTGCAGATCGATCGGGCGTTCCCCGATGTTGCACCCCCCCGGCAGAGAGACGCAGGCGCGGCCGCGCTTCGCGAGGAGCGGACCGAGCACGCAGACCCCGGCCCGCATCTTCCGGACGAGATCGTAGTGGGCGAGGACGTTCTGGTCGTCCTGCACGTTGAGTTCCAACTCGTCGGGACCGGTCCAGGTGACGCGCATCCCGAGAGAACGGAGCAGGGCGGAAAGTGTTTCCACATCGACCAGGCGCGGGACGCGGGAGATGCGGGTCGTGCCGCTCGCCGCCAGGGTCGCGGCCATGATGGGGAGCGCGGCGTTCTTGGCTCCGCTGATTGTCACGGTTCCCTGCAGAGGGATCCCCCCCTGCACGATGAACATGTCCATCCTTGGACCTCGAGTGAATGTGAAATCCGCGACCTACGGATGAATAGTCCTTTGGCCGACAATCACGCGATGTTCGCCGGCCAGATCCTTGACGGGTTGAATCTTCTCAAAATCGCCGGATTGGGACAACATCTGTTGGACGGCGGCTGACTGGGGAGGATCGATTTCCAGCAGAATCCAGCCTCCGGGAACAATTCGGGAGGAGGCCCCCGCGATCAGGCGGGTGATAACTTCCAGGCCTGCCGCCCCCCCATCCAAAGCCAAAGCAGGCTCGTGCTTCCGGACGTCCGCCATCAGGGCGGGCATCTCGGCCTGCGGGATATAGGGGGGATTACTGACGACAAAATCGAATTGTTCCCCTGCCGTGAGAGGGGCATACAGGTCTCCCTCCAGGCAGCGGACCCGGTCGGAGACCTTGTGATTTTCCGCGTTGCCGATCGCGACCTGCCGGGCGTCGGGGCTGATATCCACGGCGGTGACTTGCGCGGTTGGGAGGTGAACGGCGGTGGTGATCGCAATGCAGCCGGACCCGGTACCAAGATCGAGAATCCGGGGAGCGTTCGCCGATCGCGCCCGCTCGATCAGTTCCATGACGAGCGTTTCCGTCTCGGGGCGCGGAATCAGGACCGCCGAATTGACGGTGAAGTCGAGGCTGTAGAATTCCTTGCGGCCAATGAGATAGGCGACTGGTTCGGCCTGGGCGCGGCGTTTCACCAGATCCCGCATGACGGTCCGTTGTGCGTCAGTCAGCGGTTGGTCGAAGTCGGTGTACAGCTTGATCCGCTTGCAGCCCCGGGCGTGGGCCAGCAGGACTTCCGCATCCAGGCGTGGGTTCGGACTCCCGTGCTGCTTGAGATGCTGCGTCGTCCATTCGAGGATGCGGCTCACGGTCCAGACATCGCCGGAACCAGCAGCAGGTTTTTGAGATTCGACCGTCACGTTTCGCTCCTTCGCGGGACGTCGACTATTCCATTGAACAAAATGCTCTGGACGAAGTCCGGTTTCCTGAACGCAGCAAATCCAACCTGATCACCAACCGCCTTTTGTGATGCGACCAATACCGATTACTTGGCGGCGTCTCCGAGACCTTTCAAGCGTTCCTGGCGATCGAATTCCTTGAGTGCCCCGACCAACTCATCGAGGTTCCCCTGCATGACGTTGTCCAGTTTGTACAGGGTCAGCCCGATGCGGTGATCGGTGAGGCGGTTCTGCGGGAAGTTATACGTGCGGATCCGTTCGTTGCGATTCCCGGAGCCGATCAGCGTGCGGCGGGCATCAGCGCGAGCCGAGGCCTGCTCTTCGGTCCGCTTTTCCAGCAGCCGGCTGCGGAGAACGCGGAGCGCTTTGGCTTTGTTTTTGTGCTGGCTTTTTTCGTCCTGGATCTTCACCACCAGGCCCGTCGGCAGGTGCGTGATACGGATGGCGGATTCGGTCTTGTTCACCTTCTGCCCACCGGGACCACCCGCCCGCATCGTATCGATCCGCAGGTCTTCGTCCTTGATCTCGACGTCCACTTCCGTCGCTTCGGGCAGGACAGCGACCGTGGCCGCACTGGTGTGAACACGCCCCTGCGTTTCGGTTTCGGGGACGCGCTGCACGCGGTGTCCACCGCTTTCGAACTGCAGATCCATGAATGCCCCTTCGCCGGTGATGGTCAGGACCACTTCCTTGATCCCTCCCATTTCCGCATCGGACATTTCCATGATTTCCGCTTTCCACCCCTTGGCGTCGACGTAGCGGGTGTACATTTCGTAGAGGTCACGGGCGAAGAGGGCCGCTTCTTCGCCGCCGGTTCCGGCCCGGATTTCGAGGATCAGGCTGCCGCGCGTGGCGGCGTCTCCGGCGGTCAGGAGGTCTTCCAGTTCAGTCTGCAGTTCCTTCAGACGGGTCTCGTATCCCGTCAGTTCTTCCTGGGCGTATTCCTTGGCGGCGGGATCTTGTTCCTCATCCACCATCATACGGGCGGTCGTGACGTCTCCCTCTAAAGAGTGGAAGTCCTTGACCATGCGGGCGACCTTGGCCAGGCCCCCCATTTCGCGCTGGATCGAGACCATCTTCGCCGTGTCCGACAGGACCGCCGGATCGACGAGCTGTTTTTCCAGCTCTTCGTAGCGGGCCAGCTTGGCTTCCAGGGAAGGATACATGGGATGATCCAGAATGCAGAACGGTTCGGGGAGTCAAAGTTCAGACGCAGCCAATACAAAACCCCGACCACGCTGTGGAGACAGACGGTGACCGGGGTTCGTGAATGGGAATCGCTAGGCCTGTTCTTTGGCCTTGCCCCAGTTGTATTTGCGTTGGAATTTTTCCACGCGGCCGGCGGTGTCCACGAACTTCACCTTGCCGGTGTAGAACGGATGGCAGGCGGAGCAGATTTCGACCGAAATCTTGGGGAGCGTGCTGCGGGTCTTGAACGTGCTCCCGCAACCGCAGGTCACGACAGTTTCGACGTAATTGGGATGGATATCTTTTTTCATAACTCTAACAGCCTTATGTTTCTGCGGCCGTGGAAAATACACAGCCTTCGGTACGAAACGGGAAGGGTAGTATTCTATCGGCCTGCGATGACCGCGACAAGGAGGATTCTTTCCTCCGATAGCTGCGAGAAACCAGCCACAACTGACGGGCTGGTCACTACTTGGGCTTTTCTGCCTGCAGGTCGAGGCACATCAACGCTTCCTCGCTCCGGAGGTACAACCGCCGGCGGGAGAGGATCGGGGCCGCCCAACTGGGGTACTTCAGGGCCGGGTATTTCACCCGGGAGATTTCCTCGTGCCCCTCGGGACTGAACTTGAGCAAAGCCAGGACCCCCCTCTCGCCGAGGACGATCATTTTCCCCTCCGCGAGGATGGCGGAACCGCGACCATAGAATTGGGATGCGGAGAGGGAGGCGGCGTCGGCTCCTTTGGGGGCGCCGTCCGTTTCCCAGCGTACGCGACCGTTTTTGAGGTCAATGCAGCGGAGCAGCGCTTCGTTTTCATGCCGACCGCTGAAGCCATACGCGAAGCCATCCAGAACAATCGGCGTGGACCAGTGACACTCCAGGTTGCGGTTGCTCCACAGGACGCTGAAGTCCTTGCCGTCCGGTTTGACCTTCAGCAGAGTCTGACCCGTCCGGTAAGCGGCCGTGAGCAGCACCTTGTCATCGATGACCAGCGGGCGGGCGGCGTTCACAGATTCGAAGGACTTCGACCGGAAGAAATAGTGGAAGTTTTCCCGGCCGGTTTCGGGATCGAGGGAGACGACCCCATCCCGCATGAAGGCCAGCAGGTGATCGCGGTCATGAATCTTCGCCAGCGTCATCGTGGCATAGCTGGCGAGCTTGTCGTCGATGTCATAGGTCTCATCGGGAGCCTTCCAGGTCTTCTTGGTGACGTTGTGCCACAAGACGTCGCCCGTCTGGGCGTTGAAGGCGACGACCCCGGCGTTCGGTTCTCCGCCGACCATCACGAACAGCACCTGGCCTCTCAGGACGGGAGTAGTCCCCACGCCGAAGAAGGCATCCGGGATTTTCCATTGCGCGGCGGTATCGACTTCCCAGATCGGCTTGCCGGTGGTCAGATTGAGGCAGAGGAGGCGCCCTTCCGCGCCGAATGTGAAGCAGCGGTCGCCGACGAGGACGGGACTGCACCGCGGGCCGTTGTTGTAGCCATACGGATCGCGGAAGTTGCTCGGATATTTGTGCTGCCATTCCGGGACGCCGGTGTCGGCGGCGAAGCATTCGACGATTTCGTCGTCCCCCTTGCGGTGATGCACGACGAGCCGATTGCCGATGATGGAGGGTGCCCCATACCCGGTGCCGATCGTCTTTTGCCACACGATCGGCGGGCCTTTGGCGGGCCACTTGGGGAGGAGGCCGGTTTCAGCGGAGGTTCCATCGCCCCGCGGGCCGAGGAATTCCCCCCAGTCCTCTCCTTCACGTTTAGTGGCGTCACTTGCTCCCCGCGACGGAGGGGCATGCGCCGCGACGCCCGTCGTCAGGAGTTTGCGGACCTGTTCCGCATCGGCAGGGGCGGATGCCTTCGAGGGGTTAGAAGCCGATTTCTGCTCTGCGGGATTCTTCTGTGGCGGCGGAGCGGCAGGAGGCAGCCGACGGGAATCAACGCCACCGCGAGCCAAACCGAGAGACGCAGGTTTGAACTCGCCGGGGATGCCACGGGCCGATCCTTTTTGAAGAGAGTCGGGTGGGCCTGCGGAGGAGGGAAAAAAGCGCACCTGGAGGGACTCGAACCCCCAACCTACGGTTCCGAAGACCGTTGCTCTATCCATTGCGCTACAGGTGCGTTGACCGTGGGAGCGCGTCCCTGGGTCAGGGAGTCAGGATAGCAGAATTTTTTTGACGGGGCAAATCCTGCGTTTGGACGGGTAGACTAGGAAACAAAGCCAACTTGAAAGCTGGAATTGACTGCGATGACCACCTCTTCGACAGATCCATCGCCTGCAGCATCTCCCGCCATGGAGCGAGTATCAAAGAATATCCTCGTGGCCTTGTTTGTGATCGTGTGCTGTGTGTTGGGTAATGTTGGGTTTAGGTTTTGCGAAGCGGTGCTGGAGGCGGATGAAGCCGAGCATAATCTGCAGGCGGTGGCTGCCGCGACCTACACGTTAAAAGATTTCATTCGCAAGACGGGACGGTGGCCCAAAGATGTTGAAGAACTGAATTATCCCGTCTCAAGTAATAATGGATCGATGTTCGATTGGCCCAAGGATCGTGACGAGATTCTCAAACGGGTGAAAATCAAATTCGGGTGTTCCTTGAAAGAGATTGCAGAGAGTCAGCCCGAGAGTTTTACTGCGGTGACGTGGGGTGAGCCGTGCTACAAGAATAATCCTCGGAGGCGGATTGAAGAATTGATCTTTGTTGCACGCGAGACGTTGAAAGAACACGCAGCGAAGAACGGGCAATGAGGTTGCGTCGTTAGTTAGGAGGATTCCCATGCCACGTCAATCATCGAATCGCGGGCAGCGCTCGCCGCGGATGCCGGCGACCAAGTTCGGACATCTCGCCAAGAAGGGACGGCAGAATCTTCCCGTCACACGGGACCGGATGCCGGGCAAGAATTTACCTGAGAAGAGCGTACCCGCGAAGAATTTGCCCGGGAAGAAGAAGGGAAAGTGACGTTGAGAGACGTGTCCTACGGAACAGAGACTTGATCGGAAGTTCGAGAATTCTTGGTCAGGTAGCGGCGGAGGGAGGCGAGGCGGCGGTGGGTTTCGAGCGAGAAGGCCAATGAGATCAGTGGGTGGAGGATCGGGCGGAGCCAGCGGGGGCGGGCGGTAAAGTTATACGCATAGGTGAGCCGCGAGGTGCCGTCGGGGAGATCGGCGTGGCGGATCGAAGCGGCGAACGTTTCGAACAGGGGAGGGCGGTTGATCATTTTCACAGCGGCGACCTTGCCGGGTGAGAATGAAATGTAACGCGTCTTCAGAGGCAGCCCGCCGAGCGACCGTCGGCCGACGCAGAGAGAGGTGGCGTGCAACTGGGCCTGCTGCCAGCCGTCGGTCAGAGTGGCTTCTTGCAGGAGTGGATCCCATTCCAGGCGCCGCGTGTAGTCGTGCAGAACTTCAAAAACGCGGGCGGCACTGGCAGGCAGGATGTGACTGATGACGCCGTGGGGCATGGTGAGTTCTCCTAAAAGGGAGAACCGCAGCGCAAGGGGTTAAATTAACGCCAGGAGTTAAGAAACCCCTCAGTCGATGCGTTGCGGGGTGAGGAATTCCGGAACTTAAGGGTAGATACGGAAAGATGTATTGATTAGTCGGCTTTGCGTTTCCCGTGAACTCTGTGTGAATCCATGTGGAAACCGGAACCGGGGGATTGAATTGCCCCCACCAGGGACGTAACTTAGAGCGAGGGATTTACCTCATCACTCGACCCGTGGACGGGTTTGAATGCCGGCCTGACAAGCCCACGAGTGCCGAACGGCATTTGTGGTTTTTTTATGCGCAGCGTTCACCCCGGTCACGCTGCCATACTCACACGTTCATCTCTCGCGATTCCTGAAAGGAAGGTTGCCATGCGATCGCTCATGTTGATCGCCTCATTGGCCTGTTGTCTGTCTATCGTTGGTTTGGGGTTCGCGGATGACCAGGAGCCGGTGAAGCCGGTTCAGAAGCGGTCCTCCCGTGCTCCAGAAAAATCGAACACGGAAAAACCGGAGGGGGTAGGGACGAAAGCCGCGGCTTCCGGTGCCCACGCGGCGGACGAACAGGAGATCCGGGCGCTGGCGCAGAGCTACATGAAAGCGTACGCCGAGGGGGACGGAAAGAAGGTTGCCGCCCATTTCACAATGGACGCGGAATATGTGGATGAGGAAGGGACCGTGACGCTCGGGCGCGCAGCGCTCGAGGAGCAACTGACCGCGAACTTCGCCGAGAACCCCGGTGAAACGCTGAAGGTGAAAACGGAATCCGCCCGCTTCATCAGCCCCGTCACCGCGATTGTCGACGGCATGACGATTCTCACCACCACCAAGGGCACGACTCTGCAAAGCCCCTTCACCGCGATCTTTGCCAAAGCGGACGAGAAATGGCTCATTGCCAGCGTCCGGGATTTCAAATCGAAACCGCACGGCTCTCGCAGCGAACAACTCAAGCAATTCGATTGGCTGCTGGGAGACTGGATCCACGAGGGGGACGGTTCCATCATCAATTTCTCCTGCCGTCCGATCGATAACGGCAACTTTCTGCTGCGTGAATTCACGTTCAAGATTCAGGGGCGGGCCGTGATGAGCGGCTCACAGCGGATTGGCTGGGATCCGGTCGCGGGGCGTTTCCAGGCCTGGACGTTCGACTCTCAAGGGGGCTTCGGCCATGGAGTCTGGAACCGCGACGGTGAAAGCTGGGTTCTGAAGACCTCGGGGCAGTCGGGGGACGGTGAGACCGCCTCGGTGACGAGCGTGTTCACTCCCGTGAGTCCGCACATGATCACCTGGCAAAACCTGGAATATGTCGTGAACGGAGAACAACTTCCGCCGACTCCGGTGATGAAGCTCGTCCGCAAGCCTCCGCAGTCCAAAACAACCGGCAAGTAATTATCCGCCAAGTAAATCCTTAATGCCTCCCTCTTCGCGGTCCGGCAGATCGCGAGGCTCACATACTGGAGATCGATTCATGAAATTCAAACGTTGGCAGCACCTCGTCGTGGTTGGAAATCTTGTGCTGGCGGTCTGCTCTAGTGAGCTGTTTGCGATCGGCTTCGCGGGAGGCGGTCGTCCAGCCGGCGGGATGCAACGCCCCGGGGGCTTTGGCGGCGGAGAAGGGATGCAACGCCCGGGCGGGGGCGGATTTCAGCGCCCCGGCGGAGGAGGATTCGAACGCCCCGGCGGAGGCGGTGGTGCCGGCTTCCAGCGCCCGGGAGGGGGCGGCGGTGGTATGCAGCGACCGGGTGGGGGCGAATTTCAGCGGCCCGGAGGAGGCTTTAACGGTGGTGGCGGGCCGGGCCACGGGAGCTCTCCCTCCTTCAGTCGACCGGGAGGCAATCAGGGTTTCGGGGGGCGCGGTCCTGGTCAAGGGGAGGGGCCGGGACGAGGAAACTTTGCGAACAACCAAGCCGGGAACCGCGGGAACTTCAATTCCGGGAATCTCAATAACCGGACCGGAAATCGGACCGGCAACCAGGTAAACAGCGGGAACCGTGGCGGAAACACGTTCAACGGTGGCGGCAACAACACCATCAACCGCGGCGGCAACACAATCAACACCGGCAACATGGGGAACACGGCGAACAGCGGATATCACCCCAACGGGGCGTATAACCATCCGTTCTACAATGGGTCCTGCTACGGTCACGGAGCTTATGGCGGCTACGGTGTCCCCATGGGCTGGGGAATGGGGATGGGAATGATGCGGATGAGGCCCTCGCTTATGGGAGTGGCTACAACTCCTACTACAATCCGTACGCCGCCGGGGCGGGTTACGGCACCGTCAACGACACCGGTGCCGGTGGCAGTGGATCCGGTGACAGCGGGGGAGGTGGCAATACCGTCAACAACTACAACTATACGCAACCGCTTCCCATCGATAATGGCGGAAACAATAACGGCGGAAACAATAACGCCAACACCCGCCCGATTCCGGGCCGAACAATCCCCAGCGAACGATGCTCCGCCAGCCAATGACGCTCCCCTGCAAACAACAATCCCCCGCCGGATAACTCATCACCTCCTGCTCCTCCGCAGGATCCTTTAGATCCCGCGATCGCGGCTTTCAAACAGGGGGACTATGACACGGCGCTGGACGTGGTCAATAAGGCCATCATGAGGGCCCCTCACGATCAGGTGATGCATGAATTCCGGGGTCTGGTCCTCTTCGCGATGAAAAAGTATCAGCAGGCGGCGGCGACGATCCACGCCGCGTTGGCGAACGGACCCGGTTGGGACTGGACCACGATGAGCAGCCTGTATTCCAACCTGGATGTCTACACGGAGCAGTTACATGCTCTGGAGGGATTCGTCGAGGATCATTCCGAAGACGGTGCAGCGCACTTCCTGCTGGGCTATCACTACCTGGTCGCGGGGAATGCCCCCTCAGCGAAGAAGGAATTTCAGCAAGTCGTGAAACTTGTTCCGAAAGACACGCTGGCCGCGCAGATCCTGAAAATGCTGTCGGGGCCTGGAGCACCTGCGGGAGATCAGTCCGCCGGCACTCCTCCGGCCGGAGATCAGCCCGCCGCGAATCAGCCCTCTGCGGATCAACCTTCTGCAGATCAATCCGTTGCTCCTCCTCCCGCCCCGGAAGAACCTTCCGGAGACCCGATTGATCCGACGCAGTTGGCGGGGACATGGACGGCCACACGGAGTGACGGAGGAAAAGTCGAATTGATGCTCGGGCTTGATTCCAACTTCACGTGGAAATTCACCCGCAACGGGAAGACCACGGGATTCAGCGGCGATTATTCGGTCTTCAAGAACAGGCTGACGTTGAACCGGGAGAGTGGAGGAGCGATGGTGGGCTTCCTCAACTTTGAAGGCGATCGGAAGTTCAACTTCAAACTGTCGGGATCGCCGGAGACGGACCGAGGCCTGGAATTCGGGAGATGAATTCGGTCGATGAATTCGCGAGGTGATCTCAGGCGGCGCGCTGCTGGTCGCGGAATTCCGCTTCCAGGTGCGCGCGGGCCAGGCAGCCTCGGGCGATCGTGAATTCGTTCGCCGAAGCCAGCCGGATTTCACTGATCGGAATCGGGAATTCCGATTCGACGAGAACCCGGGCCAGCAGGTCGCGCAGGCCGTTGGTCCGGGATAATCCCCCGCCGCAGATCAAAGGCCACGCGCGGCCCGGCAACGCGCCGGACTGCTGGATCTTCCAGGCGAAACTGCAGATCACGTCGGTGAGGTACTCGGCATAGACCTCACAGATCAGGCGGTCGGTTTCCCCCACCGGTTGCAGCAGTGGGCGGGCGAGTCGTTCACGCCAGCGGCGAATCGTCAGGACGTCGAGGATCCGTTCTCCATCCGGACTGTAGCAGTAGCGGTTCATCCGCCGGGCCACTTCCTCGTCGATCCAGTCGCCGCCGATCTGCAGCGAGTGGGAGAGGAGTTCGTTACCGTGCAGGGTGATAGTCATCTCGCTGTGCGTCCCGCCGAGAACGAGAGCGATCCCGGAAAACCCTTCGCGGACCATTTCGGCGAGTCCCAGCGCGATCCCAGCGGGGACAGAGATCGGGACGTAGCCCCGCAGTTGCAGGATCTGGGTCAGCAGGCGATTGCGCCGGTCCCCCGCTGCCGGAAAACTTTCCTCGTCCGATGGCTGCGAGAAGCAGCAGATCGGAGCGGTATGGATCGCACCAGGCCGTTCACTGGGCAGAAAACGTTCCAGTTGCGCGGCGAGGATCTGGCGTTCGAGAACATCCTGGCCGGTCATTTCTCCGAACGGGAGGAGCGACTGGCAGGGGACATGCAACATGCGGGCACACATTTCCGCCTGTTCTCCGAACACCAGCAGGCAGGCGTCGCAGGTGGCGAACGGAATCCCGGCGCGGGTCAGCCAGTTGCGGTGATCGTCGTCATCCGGCAGCGCGCAGAAGTTCATCGACATCCGCCGTCCCACCAGATTGGCCTGGGAAACGGAGATGGACCGCACGCCGCACGATCCGAGATCAAGACCGACGTGCATGTTTTCCCCCCTGGACGGAAGCCAGAACCCGTTCGAGAATCCCGGACGATGAGAGATCCCGTTGCTGCGCTGTCGCGGGGACTCGTCGGCTGCGGGAATGCGGTTCGGCGGCGGGTGCCCCCTCCGCGTTCACCTGCGGATCAATCCGATGCGTGCGCCCTGCGCCATCCCGCATGGATTGAGCAGCCTCCATGTAACGGGGAGGAAGAGGCGGAGCGATCGATTGTTCCTGCTCGTATTGTTCCTGAGGGTAGAATTCCCCCGCAAACGGCTGTTGGACCGGTTGCTGGACCGGTTGGAAGTTCGCATGCGGTTGCGGGATGCGGCTGTGGCCTTGTTCGTCGAGATGGGCCGCGTCAAAACGCTGCGGCTTGAGATGTTGCGGGCGCCCCTGGTAATGCCATTCGTGACGCGTCGGGACGTTTTCTTCCACCAGCGGGAGTTCATTGTACAGGATCTGGCGGATGGGACTGTCCGTTTGAACTGCCGTTTCCGGAGTGGTCGTCGCGGCGGACTTAAGGCGGCGGAGGTCGCGGAACATCCAGCCCATGCCGGCGCAACACAGGACGCACATCCCACCCAGGAACATCATCATGCCGGTGCCGGCGTTTAGAGTCATCATGGGAGCGGCTTTCGCTGATTCCGTTTCGGTCTCCTCCTCAGCGGTCTCTTCCTCGGAGTCCTCCGCGGTGGACGCGGCGGGCTCTTCACGTGTTGATTCGGTCGCGGGAGCCGAGAACGCCGGAGGAGAAACAACACGGGCCAGGTTGGGACCGTTGCCGGCGTCCGGTGTTTTTGAGTTGGAGACCGTCCGGATGCTCGGCTTCGCGGAGTTCAATTTGCCGCCGGCGGTCGTGGTGCGGCTCGCAGGAGGCGCAAAACCAAACTGCGGGCCGGGAATACCGGAATTATCCACGCCGGCAGAAGGCTCCTCGGCCGGTTTTTGGGCGGGAGCTTCTTCCTCAGAAGGCGCGGTTTTTCCGCGTCCATCTGCGGAGCGGCGAGCGTTTGAAGGATTCTCAGCGGGAGACTCCGGAGCATTCACCGCCGGCGGAGCCGAGGTCTGCGGAGCATTTGCGGCACAGGCATTCCGTGCAGGATCTTCGGACCCGGTGCCACGCGCTGCCGGCAAGGAACGAGGCTTCTGGAACCAAAGCTTCCGGTTGAATGACCTCCGGCAACATGGGAGGGTGTCTCGCAGGACGCTCCTTCGTCGAACAGAACAATGGTCCCCGTCGCGGTTCGGCGGTTTCCTGATCTTCCGAAGTGAAGCGGACCGGCTGTTGACGCGGAACGAGACGGTGACCGCCCGGGCAGGATTCTGGTCCTGCCGCAGGAGCGAGAACATCATCGGAAAGTTGGCGGATTCGCGGCGGAGCGGGACGACGACGGGACGGTCAATCAACCCCACCAGGGCCACGTGGACCAGCGGCTCTTTGGGAGGACCATTGCGATTGACAGCGGTCCGTTCGACACCCAGCTCGCGGGACGTGCGGGGGGCTTAGGAGCGGAGGAACGGAACAGTGAATCGGCGATGATGATATCCCCCGCCTGCAGTTCGACAGTGGAATCGGGCATGAAGAACGCGGACTGCCCGGGACCAGCCCCGGCGGAAGTAGAGGGATGTTCTTATTGGAGTGGTGGTGAGTCCACCGGCGAGTTTGATCAACTCGGTCATGCCGGACCTGGGGGCTGGGCAATTTCGTACACGCCGGGACGCTGTACTTCTCCCATCAGGGTGTAGTACATCCCCGCGGAAGGAGCCTGCTGTTCCGGAGTGAAACTCACCCTGAAACTGCGCGGAGGCTTGAGCCAGGCTGACTCCCAGCATCACCATCACACGCAGACAGAGCTGCACTTTCTGCGGTCCCCCATGTGGCACCTTTTTCCCCTAAAGCCCGCCCTGTCCCCCCTCGCGAGGACGCCCGTTGGGAGTATCCCGATGGCATCCAGCGACTTGCGACAGGTTTTCGCGTCGAATAGACCACCCCCAGGCGATTATCCGTCACAATCGTTTTCATCGGCGCCAAAGCCGGGCAAGCCTCAAGCGAATCGCCGCCGGTTCAGTCCCAAGCAGGCGTGTAGTTGCCGTTCGCGCAGCAGGTTTGACCCATCGCGCGCAGCGAATCAGCTTCGCAATCTTCCGTCCCGGCATGGAGAGCAGAGGGAACTCCAGTACTTTGGGGGTAGCCCAGCACCACTCGTGACCGCCAGGGAAGTTTCTTCCCCGTCCACCTCCCCAGTACATCGAGCGTGATGCCGAAACCGCGTGACGGAATGTTTGATCGTCGCCACGCGGCTCTTCTAATCGCCCCCGCAGTTTCCACTGTTCCAGCAGCATCCCTGCCAAGACCCCCAGGAGGAATTCCCCCTGTTTTCTCTTCACGGATTTCCGAGCCGGGGAATCCCACAATCCCGCAGCGGCTCTCCCGGCTCGCGACGCCGAAGCAGAATCTTGCCGCGGTGCGCGACGCGATAGCGTATTCTTGCACCTCAGTAATGGCCGGCCGGGATTTGGGAACAGGAATCTGATCCTGCAGACCTGCACGAAATGCTGCACAGAAACGGATGACAGGGCAGCGGTCACAGGCGGGACTCACGGGAGTGCAGACTTTCGCACCGAGTTCCATCAGCGCTGGTTGAGTTCCCCGAGCCTTTTTTCCGGAGGGGAAGGATCTGCTCGGCGAAGGTCCACAGTCTCCGCTGAGCCTGTGTCGATTGCAGGCTCTCCTGCAGTCCGATGAGTCGGGCGTACAGCCGTTGCGTGTTGGCTTCGACAATCGGAGCACGAAGATCGAATGCAAAGGAGGCAATCGCACCGGCGGTATAGCGTCCCACTCCGGAGAGCTTCTGCAGAGAGGCAAGATCGGGGGGAATTCCCCCGCGTGATGTTCAACCAGCGACTTCGCGGCTTTCAACAGGTTTCGTCCCCCGGCTGTAGTAACCGAGTCCTTCCCACAGCCGCAGTACCTCCTGTTCTTCCGCGGCGGCGAGTTCCGCGAGCGTGGGGAAAACGTTTCAAAAACCGTTCGAAATACGGAATGACGGCGACCACCGTCGTCTGCTGCAGCATGATCTCGCTGATCCAGATGCGGTAGGGATCATGCGTCTGGCGCCACGGCAAAGGGCGACCGTTCTTGCGATACCACGCCAGCAGGCTTTTGCGAAACGGGGCCGTTTCAGTTTTGGGCCACTCTTCCCGCGTGGAGAGGTCTTCTGCTTTTTTGCGGGATGGCGGGCGTTTTACCATGTGGCGTGCAGGAACTTGTCCATCAAATCCCAGCCATGAGGAAAGGCCTCTTTGGATTCCGCGGCGGCGACTTCGTCATATGTCCCGGCGCCGGATTTGGTAACGCCAGTGCCGCACAGCGCAAACGGGACGAAGCCGTAGCTGTGCGTTTTCGTCCGCAGAAACGTCGGATGATCCGGGGAAATCAGAAGGCGATAGTCACCCAGCGAACGGAGTTTTTCCCAGACCGGGCCGACGATATGTCGATCGATTTCTTCCAGCGATTTCACCTTCTCGTGGGCTTCCCCTTCGTGGGAGGCCTCATCGGTGGCTTCCACATGGACCACGACGAAGTCATGGTGGTCGAGGGCTTCGACGGCATACCGCCCCTTGGCGGCGTAATCGGTATCGAGATAGCCGGTCGCCCCCGGGACTTCGATCACTTTCCAGTCGAGAAGTCGCGCCAGGCCGCGGAGCAGATCGACGGCGGTGATCATCGCCCCCTGCACGCCGAACCGTGCTTTGAAACTGCCGAGGGCAGGTGCCTGTCCTAGCCCCCACAACCAGACCTGTGTCGCTGGATGTTTGCCGCGCGACTGCCGGGCCAGATTATCCGCCTGCGTGGCGAACAACTTCCGGCTGAGGTCCATGAACTCCTGCAGTTCCTGACTCCCCGGACCTGCGGGCAGAGACCCCGCTACGGGGCCATCGGTCAGATCGTGCGGCGGTGTGGTTTTCGTCTGCTTGAGGTCAAACGGAGCGGGTTTGTCTTTGCCGCGATAGATCAGCAGGTTGCGATAACTCACCCCCGGATGAAATTCCCAGCGGGGATCAGTGACCGCTCCCTGCATTGTCTTGAGGAGACTCCGCGCGAGATCGTTGGAAATCTGTTCGGCGGTGAAACTCTTCATGATCCCGTCCAGGATCGTGACGATGTTGCAGCGGATCGCCCAGTCCTCGGCCGCCAGGGGAATCCCCTGGGCCGCGGCTTCGATGGGAGCCCGGCCGGTGTGGAACTGCAGCGGGTTGTAGCCGAACAGGCTCATCGTCGCGACGTCGCTCCCGGAAGGAAGCGAGGGGGGGGTATTATCCGCGCGTCCCACCAGTCCCGCCTGCACCACCCCGTCCATCATGGGGACGTGCGCGGCCTGCAGCGGAGTCCGTCCCCCCAGCAGATTCTGCGGCTCGTCGGCACACCCATCCGGAATGATTAACGCATACTTCATGGCTGATCTTGGCAGAAATCCGAGTTAGATGCTCGCGGGGGGATGGTGTTCTTCGGTCGGGCTGGCGGTCGCCGCCTTGTTCATCGCGCGGAGAAAAGCAAACGCGCTCGCTTCCAGGATGTCCGTGCTGACGCCGCGGCCGTTGTATTTCCGGCCACGATGCTCGATCTCCACGTGCACTTCCCCTTGCGCGTCCTGTCCGCCGGAAACGCTCCGGACCTGGTAGTGGAGCAACTGGGATTCGAGACCCGTGATCCGCTCCAGTGTTTTGAAGATCGCATCGACGGGGCCGTCGCCGGTCGCGGCGTCACGGCGGAAAGGCTCCTCGACGAACTGCAATTCCACGGTGGCCGTCGACATGATTCCGCTCCCGCCGAACGTCTGGAAAGAAATCAATTTCCACAGTTCGGGGCGATCGTTCTGCCGGTTTTCGACGAGCGCGGCGATGTCGGCGTCGTAGATTTCCTTCTTCTTGTCCGCGAGGGCGATGAAGTCCTTGAACAATTGTTCGAATTGGTCTCCATCGACGGAATAACCGAGATGCACGAGGCGGTCGCGGAAGGCATGCCGTCCGCTGTGCTTGCCGAGGACGAGGTCGGTTCCGGTCAAACCGACGTCCTGCGGTCGCATGATCTCGTACGTGGTCCGTTCCTGGAGCATGCCATGCTGATGGATCCCGGACTCATGGGCGAAGGCATTCTTGCCGACGATGGCCTTGTTCCGCTGCACCTGCATGCCGGTGATATTCGAGACCAGCCGGCTGGTGGGAACGAGTTTCGTCGTGACGATCTTCGTGTCGACGCCGTAAAAGTCCTTCCGCGTCCGCAATGCCATCACGATTTCTTCCAGCGCGGCATTTCCCGCACGTTCACCGAGGCCGTTGATCGTGCATTCTACCTGCCGGGCCCCCGCTTCGATCGCGGCGAGACTGTTGGCAACGGCCAATCCCAGGTCATCGTGGCAGTGGGCACTGATGACCGCTTTGTCGATGTTGGAGACGTTCTTCTTCAATGTCGAGATGACCTTGAAGTAGTGATTGGGGGTCGCATAGCCGACGGTGTCGGGAATGTTGACCGTGGTCGCACCGGCGTCGATCGCCTTCTCGACCACTTCACAGAGGAAATCGAGTTCCGTGCGGGAAGCGTCCTCGGGAGAGAATTCGACGTCCTCGACATACCCCTTCGCCTGCTTCACGCTCTCCACGGCGCGGCGGAGGATTTCCTCCTTGTCCATTTTCAATTTGAATTGACGATGGATGTAACTCGTGGCGAGAAAGACGTGGATCCGCTTTTTCTGGGCATCCTTCAGCGCCCCCCACGCCCGGTCGATGTCCTCCTTCAAGGAGCGGGCGAGGCCGCAGATCGTGGCCCGGTCGCCGAATTTCCGCGCGACCTGCTGCACCGCTTCAAAGTCTCCCGGAGAAGCGATGGGAAAACCCGCTTCGATCACGTCCACACCCAGTTCGACCAGCGCGTGCGCGACCTCCAGCTTCTCGGCTGTGTTCATGCTGCAGCCGGGGGACTGCTCTCCGTCGCGGAGCGTGGTGTCGAAAATGATGATGCTGTCGGACATGATCAGACTCCAAGGATCAGGCCGGTGGAACCGGCCAACTGGGTGAGGATTCTACCCGCAACAGGCTGGAAAAGGGATTCTGGCCGGGGGACGCGGGGAGCAATTCCGGAAACAAACGAGAGACACAAACCAGAGACGAGGACAAACAAAAAACCCTGAGGCCTTCAGGTCTCAGGGTCCAGATGATTTTTCACGATCTGCGGACGTACCTAAGACCTTTCCCTCGTGAGGGTCAGTTCCAGCAGCAGGTTCCGCAGCAACAGGCAATTCATGGTTTCTTCCTGGCAAATCACCTCTGAGACAATCGGAAATCGCAGAGGGTTCGTGCAGTAATAAGATATTCCAGCCTGAAAGGAGGGTCAAGGGGGAGCTTCCGGCAAATCCGGCTGGGACAGGCGTTTTCCGCCGCTTCTTGCTTACCGTTCGGGGCGAGTTAAGATGGCGACTGTTTTCCGACTTTTCAGGACCGTTCTCGCGACTCGACTCTCCCTATCTCCCCAGCCGGAAAGGTGCTCGTTATGACGCTCGATCTTCCCTCGTCTTCCGACAGCGGACGGACTTCCCGGCGGAGTTTTCTGAAGACGGTCAGCGCGGGAGCGCTCGTGACATCCGCACCGGCGTTCCTGGGGGCGACAGACAAGGCCGGAGCGAAGAACGCGATCATCGGCGAGGGGGCGCACAAATACGAATGCCTGCACAACTGGGGAGAATTGCCCAGCCACATTCAGTGGGGAGAGACGCACGGCGTGGCCGTGGATGAAGCGGGGCTGATCTACATCAAACATCGGTCTCACGCTCCCGAACCGATGGATGCGGTCGCCATCTTCGATCCCGCGGGAAAGTTTGTCCGCTCGTTCGGAAAGGAATACCACGGCGGGGGACACGGGATCGACATTCGCAAGGAAGGGAACGAAGAGTTCCTGTACCTCTGCGATGTCAAACACAACATCGTCGTCAAAACGAACCTGCTCGGAGAAGTGGTGTGGCGGAAGGAAAAGCCGCAGGAGCCGGGAGTCTACCTGGAAGGGATGAAATACTCGCCAACGAATATCGCCTTCGCGCCGGACGGCGGTTTTTATATCGCGGACGGTTACGGGTCGCACTTCATCCATCAGTACGACAAAGATGCGAAATGGGTCCGAGCCTGGGGAGGCTCAGGGAAAGAGCCGGGGAAGATGGCGACGCCGCACGGCATCTGGCTCGACAATCGACCCGGTCGGCCCGTGGAACTGGTGGTTGCGGATCGGGCCAATGCCCGGCTGCAATACTTCACGACCAGCGGCGAATTCCTGCGTATCGTGGAAGGGGTCAGCTTTCCCGCTCATTTCGACATTCGCGGCGAGGAACTGCTCATTCCGGATCTGCATGCCCGCGTGACGATCATGGACAAGGAAAACAACGTCATCACCCATCTCGGGTACGACCCGGAATGGACGAAGGAAGTCCTGGGAACGAAGGAGAAACCGTTTGCAGTGCGTAAGGATGCGAGCCGGTTCGTCAATGGGCGGTTTGTCCATCCGCACGATGCCTGCTACGACAAGGATGGAAATATCTTCGTGGTCGAATGGGTCACGATGGGACGCGTGACCAAGCTCGTCCGCCTTGCGTGACGGCAGAACGGCGAATCCACTTACTTCCCCGGCTCCGATTTCTTCTCGACGTGGGAGGAACTTTCCTTAGTCTCTGAATGTCCCCCTTCGTGCAGATGGAACGGGTCTGGATTATCGATGACGGTCCCTTCGTGGAGCAGTTTCTCCCGCTCGCTCAACAGTTCCTCGGCCGCATTGAACCGGGACACGATCCCCGGCTGTGGAATCAGTCCTCCCACCAGGATCAGCAGACCCAGGAACATGACCGCGAAGCGTTCACGGCGGCGGATCTGGAGGGAGACGGTCGAACCATAAACCTTGCCGGTGAAGAGCAGGAAATAGGCATGCACGAACGCGATGCCGTTGAGGGCGGCCGCAATGACGACCGCGACGCCGATGTAAGGGTACGTCTCGACCGCCCCGTCCACGAGCATTTCGGTCCCGACAAAACCGATCGTACCCGGAAAGCCGACGCTGGCAAGCCCTGTGAGGACGAAGAACATGGCGAGGTTGGGGGTGTGGTAGTACAGCCCCTGATAGCCGTCGAGCGAAAGTCGCCCGATGCGCGATTCCAGCGCCCGTAGCGTCAGGCCGAAACCACCCAGCCCCAGTCCCACCGACAACCAGACGCAAAGTGCCCCCGTCAAGCCGAGGGAGGAGACACTTTCCATACCGACGAGGACGAGCGCGGAGTGACTGAGGAAGAGATAGCAAAAGAACCGGCGTCCCTCCTTCTGGACGAGGGCCATGGCCGCCGCATACACCGCGGTGACGAGCGAGAGCAGCCCGATGCTGCGCAGCACCCACGAGGGAGCAATGGGAAGGATTAGCCGCATCGCGGCGTAAGCCCCGGTCAGGGGAGTGACAAACAGGAGCGCCGTGCCGAAGGTCGCCTTTTCGAAGAGATCGGTCAGCCAGCAATGAAAGGGAACAATTCCTGCCCGAATAAAAACCGCGAGCAGAAGCGGAATCATGGCGGTCCAGCGGTCCCGCGGAAGAGAGTCGCTGCTGCCGTCGACCAGCAAACTTCCCAGGATCATCAGCCCCACAAACAGCCCCATGTGGAGGGCATACACCCGGACCGATTTGCCCCGCATGTAGATTTCGATTCCGGGGGGGATCGTCCCGAGGGCCAGTAACGCAATAACCGCCCACGGTTCCTTGCAACTGAAAGTGGCCAGCACGATCGCCTGCGAAAGAAGCGTAAGGGAGAAGGAAAACCGGCGGATTTTGGTCCGCAGCGTGGTGAACGTGGTGAAGGAGAACAGCAATGCCGCGAGGGGAATCAAAGGCGCATTCAGGTGATCGATCAGGAAAAAATCACGGCCGAACAGAAAGCGCATCAAATGCCAGCGGTCTTCCGCGGCATGGGCGTGGAGGAGCTCAAAATCTCCCCACTCGGCAAGGGTCGTGATCAGGGAGGCGCCCGATATCACCCCACACCATTTGCGCGCGGAATCGGGATTCGTGATCCGGCTGACGATCACCGCACCGATGAGCGGAATGAGGATGGCAATTTCAATCCAGGGAAAGTGCAGTTCGCTCACAGCAGATCCTCCAGCGTTCCCGAACCGGGAACATCCCCGGGTTTAGATTGTTTCGGGTTGGGACTGCCGGAGAGGAACTGACACCACGCCTGTTCCGCACGGTCACACCACTGAAAGACGCTCAGGAACGGCGTCACGACATAATCGGACAGGAGGGCATCCAGGTATCCCCGTTGAAACGCCCCCCGATAAAGCCACATCTGTATCCCGAGGGGGAGCCAGGATTTCTGATGGCCATTGCGTTCGGTCAGCCGCGCGCCGAGGGCATTTTCAATGTTGGAATAGTCGTAGAGAATGGAGGGGGCGCGGACGAACTGCAGCGTCCGCAGGCAGCCGTGACCCAGGACGTGGATCAGCGGGATGTAACGGGGCAGCCCCAGCCCAATCTCGGCCACAATGATCCCGACCTGAGTCAACGAGGCGAAGGTGAGCGCGGTTTTGATGTCGGTTTGTACCCGCCCCGCGAGCCCGGCATAGGCGGCCGTTGCGATGCCCACCACCGCGACGATGGCGCTCAACGAGGGGGACGCATCGAGCAAAGGGCTGACTCGCAACAGCAGGAATGCCCCCAGGTGAACCGAGAGGGCCCCATAGAAGACGGCGCTCGAAGGAGTAGGCCCTTCCATCGCCCGGGGCAACCAGCCGCTGAAGGGGACCAGCGCGGACTTTCCCGCCGCCGCCAGCAACAGCAACAGCCCCACCAGGAGCGCCTGGGAGGAACTCAAGGCGGCATGCCCCTCCGGCCAGGGACCAGCCCCGAGGAGTTTGTCGAAATCCCCTTCTCCCGTCAGGTGGTGCATCGCGACGGAAGCGACGAGCAGCGCGGCATCCGAAATGCGGTACACAATCCAGACGAGGAGGCCGTTCCGGACGGGAGCGGGACGTTCCAGGTAAAATCCGACCAAGAGAGCCGAAGAGAGGCCGACCAGTTCCCAGCCGGTGAACAACGTCTCAATCGTGCCGGCGAGGGACGTCACGACCATCCCCAACACGAAGAGTGCATTCAGTACGAAGAAGCGGTTGTAACCGGGTTCGCGGTGCATGTACCGGCTGGCAAACGCGCTGATCGTGCCGCACAACACAAACGACAGTATCACGAACGGGACGGAGAGACGGTCGAAGACGAACTTGATCGAGAAGTGATAATGGGGAATCTGCACCCAACTTCCAAGAATGATCGGAACGTGGACTTTTCCGGTGGAGAGCATCAGCCCCAGCATGATGAGTGCCGCGACCAGCCCCGTGATTACGGTGATCGAGAAGAGAGTCGCCGTGGTACTTTCCTTTAGTTGCCGTCCCGCAAGCGTGGGGAGGCCCAGAATGGCAAACAGCAACAGGGGAGCAATGACGACCGTCAGCCCCAGGACTTGAAACATAATTGAGGGATTGCCCATCGGAGTCGCAGATCCAGTCTGTTTTTTAGGAGACTTTGGAAGGTTCGATCAGGGAAAATCCGAGATGATCACGCCATCCCCGATACCAGTCCAGGGAGGTTTCGGAATGAGGCAGATCGGTTTGCTGTGGCTGGTAGTCGAAGAATTTGCCCTGTCGAAAGACCTGGATGCGTGCGGAATCGGGATCGAGCACGGACAACTGCACCCAGCCGTTACGGATGATCTTCCCCACGAGCGGATTGCGATCCATGATCGCGAGCATCGCTTCCGGAGTCGCTTCGATGATGAATAACAGGCGGACTGGCTCGTGAATCTCGACCCCCTGCAGCGGCAGGCCGATCAGCAGGTCACTCGAGGGCCCGTTCATGACGCCGATCAGGGAGGTCACGTTGTGCGGCAGTTTTGTTCCGGCTCCCCAACCGGCCGAATCGACATACGAGAAGAAATATGTGAGATTGATCCCCTCGCAGACGGGAACGACGGCCCCCAGGATCCGCGAAAGCACGGTTTGGACGTCGTCATCCTGGGAGGCGTCGTAGGAGTGCATGAACGCTCTCCGGTCCAGGAACAGGCCGCGCACCCGTTTCCGACGTCCCACATAGCAGATCGCGTTTGAGGCGTTTCCGAATTCAGGCCGGGTTTGTGCGAGATCCTCGGAGCGTTCTTCGGCGTGCAGTCGCGCCGCCTCGGGAGACAGATCGAGGGGGGCGGAGTAGAACCGGCGGCAGCGCTCGTGGGCGTTTCGCTCGCAGGTCTTCTCCAGAGTCGCTTTCGCATATTCGAAGTCCTGCAGATGCGATTGCGGCAGGAGATCGAGATCATAGTACGTGAAGGTGTCGCTGCACGTGTTGTGAAGTGCCCCCAGGAACACCGTATCGCGGGGAATATTCAGTCCGCGGCGGTAAAGTGTTTCCCGGACGCGAGGATCGTTGAGCATCATGGCGAGCGCGCGGGCATTGGGACCGCCGGCCGCTCCGGAGCAGGCACCGCAGTCATAGGCGGATTTATGCGGATTGTTCAGGCAGAAGGAACCATGTCCGCAGAAGATCACGAGCCTGGAGAAACCGGAGGTCAGGCCGATGTCACGCAGTACCCGTTCTCCGAGGTTGGACATCTCTTCGGCGGTGAATCCGATTTCACCTTCGTTGGGGCCGGGCTTGGGAGCGGTCCGCTCGATTCGCAGGCGCGTGACCCGCGGGGCTTCGACAAATCTCCCCACCATCTTCCGAAGGTGTGCCGTAAACCGGGGGAACAAGACCCGTGCGACGAGCGGTATGGAGGCGACGACCCCGAATCCCGCCAGGAACGCTCCCGCGATGGAACTGCGGCTCCGGACGTGAATCTGGTGGGACGCCTCTCCCAACGCGCGCCGGGTCTTGGCCCGCCGTTCATGGATATCGCTGAATGTGTAGACGACGTCTTCCGTCAGCCAGAATTGGGGGCGAACGACGATCGGGCACAACGCGGCAAAGTGGGCATCCGTGAGCCCCTTGTAATAGATCGGAACGCTAAAAAATCCGGCCGCGCCGAAAGTCTCCGCCTGCGGATCGGTTTCTTCCAGATGCCGTCGAAAGGATTCTTCCCGTGCGTCGATGCAGTAAACGGTCTGAAACTTCGGGTTTTTAACCCGTTCCGTCTCCCGCTTGGCAACGACGCTGACTGCGTCCAGAACCTGAGCCCGAAACCGACGTTCGAAACCCAGGTGAAAAATCCGCCGCCGTTCCATCTCCGGGAACTGATCCAGCTCTGAAACCAGGGCCGCCCAATCCTGCTTGGTCATCCGGAAGACATCCGGAGGAGACCATCCCAGGACCTGGGCCAGTTGGAAAAACAGGAATGCGAGATGGTCGGACGTCAATTTCTCCGCGGGAGCATCCTTGTCACGGAGCACCGCTTTCAGTCCCCCCAGGTCTCCGTGATAACCGAGTTCATTTTTCGCGATGGACGCGACCGCGAGGCGCTCCAGGATCAGTCGCACCGCCACGTATTCAATCAACGTTCCCTGCGGAGCTGGATACGGAAAACGGTCGGGGCGGTCTTCCATATGACGGATCATGGCCGTCCAGCCTCGAAGTGCGAGGACCGACTCGGTCAGATATTTTTCGTGCTCTCCCTGCGGGACACCCAGGACCGAGAGAGATTCGCCAATCGATTCCAGCGGTCCGATCCCTTGTCGTTTGAGCCGGCTGAGTTCTGCCGCGAGTCCTTTCTGCCACTGGTCTTCCAGTCCGCACGACTGCCCATACAGTTCCTGGAATGCCCGGAAGAATCCGAGTTCCCGGTTGGGGAGGCTCCAGCTCGCCTGCCCCTGGTCCAAAAAAGCGGCGCAATACCGGATCAGGACGTCGTTGATGAGCAAGTCGCTGTCTTCGCCCGTCACCCGGAGCAAACTGTTCCGGAGTCGTGCGGAGGGTATTTCCTCCCTCTTTTGGAGTTCCAGTCCGTGAACGCCTTGTCGGCAAATCCGCCACAATGTCTGGAGGGAGAACGCTTCCCACTTCTCCGCACTCCAGTATTCAATCGACGAGTCCCCAAACATTAGGAGCAGGTCTCGCAGCAGATGCAAACCCCTGGCATCAATCACGCTTGAGGATTTACCGGTTGTTTCGTCCGCTCCCCGGTCCCGCAGGTCTCTCATCACCCAGCGTTTGGTTTCGCCGATAAAACGATCCCGATCGCTCTGGGTGACTTCGGGACGCAAATGCCGGAGCGCATCGGTCTGGGCGACATACCAGCGGAGCTCCATCGTCGGACCGAGGAGCAGGGGAAACTGCAGCATGGCTAGCCGAAACTGCAGGCGGGTCGCCAGCGAGCAGATGGGCTCGTTGCAAGTCTCTCCCAGCTCAACCCTTAAGACCCACTCCAGGTCATCAATCCGAATTCGGCCCTTCGCAATCTTTTCCCGATAGCGGTCTTCCGTCAGGTAGGGCTGGCAGCCGAAGAGTTCCGCCCCTTTCAACAGTCCCTCGTGAAAGGGAAGGTCTTCCATCGCCTGCAACGTGTTCAAGAACACGAAGTTGGTGATCGGACCGGCGATTGGTAACAGCCCCCCCGCCTGCTGAATTAAATCTCCGAGTCGTTGTGTTGCACGTGATGTCTCGGAGGCGGGAAATTCAGTTGTGCTCATAGACGTATCGTATCGCGTCCCTGGCTTTAAGTCTTGGCACGACAGTCATCCCCGTCCTTGAAAACGACGGGTTGCGATCCTGCCCAAAGGCTTTTTGACCCCATTTTTCAAAGCAACAGGACAACCGCGGCAATCCGGTCAATGCGGGAAGTTTCGGTGTTCCCTCTGCTTTGTACTTGGCGGGTCCTGATCCACCAAGATTATCACATTACAACTCGGTAATGTCTCTCTCGTTCGCCAGGCTTCCGCGATTGATCAGCAGTAACCCGCCGCCCCTCATTTCGAACGAACTCAACTCGACTTTTTTCCTCGGCGCGGCTGGGGGGCATCCGGGGAACGCCCGACGAGCGGGGTTTCGCGATCTTCCAGACCAGATGTCCGTTCCATGTCCCGGATCGCCGCGGGGAATTCGAGACTGATCTCCGCGTTGGAATCCTCGGCCTTCCCTTTGGTCGCGGGCTTTTTGGCCGGAGGTTTCGTGGAAAACTGGAACTCCACATCCCCAATTACGACGTTGTCCCCTTCTTTCAGGACACTTTCAGCCGTTCTTTTTCCGTTCACCCGGATTCCGTTCATACTCCCCAGGTCACGAATCACGTGGGTGGAGTTGACCTGCGCGACGCAGCAATGCCGGCGGGAAATCTTACGGCTCTCCCGTAACGACACGTCGCAGTCCGGATGCCGTCCGATCAGGATAATCGGCTTATCGAGCGGAATCGGAGAGACGGAACTCTCGACGGGGATCAGACATGCGGGCATACCGAAATCCTGGGACAAGAGGCTCGCAAACGAGGGGTGAAACCGGCGAATCCGATGAGACGTCGAGAAACGAGGAGATGTCCTTCTATTGTGACCGGCTGCCGGGAGAAAACACAATCCCCAGTTCGGAGGTTTAAACCGGATCTGCCACGTTTTCTACCGCGGAAAATCCCGTCAGGCTTCGAATCACAGGCAATCGACGATCGCCCACTGCCCGAAATTCTCCTCAACTTCGACCCGCAGAGAGAGGGTTTTGCCGTGCGAGGTAACCCGCAGCTTCCCGCGCAACTCCCCCCCGATCCAGGCGGCGATTTCCTCCGCCGTGGTGTTCTGGACCGGGAGCATGATGCAATCTTCACATGGGAATATCCAGCGGCGGGTGTCGAAGCGGGCTTCCACTTCCTGCTCCCCCGCGGCGACGTGGATCAGCGGATGATGCAGCGGTAGCAGAACCCGGTGGTCCAGTCGGTTCACAATTTCCTGAACCGCATCCCTCAACGCGATGAAATCGAACACATAGCGGTTCTCATCGAGGTCACCTCCGACTTCCACCGCCACGCGCCAGTTGTGGCCGTGCAGCCGCTCGCACACGGTGCCGTTGAACGTGATGAAATGGGCCGCACTGAAGACCAGGTGGTCCTTGGTGACCCGCACGCGGTATTGATTCGCCGTCATGAGCTCCCTCTCATTTCTGTGGACTTCATCTCTTCTGCAGCCATGAGATCGGCAATCTTTCGAGTCGGCGGCAGAGGCCAGATTCGATTCCGAAAAACATAATACAGACAAGCGACGACGAGGTCTGCCGTGGTCCCCGGGTTACGGCGATTTCCGTCCGCTCGGAGCCACGCATCAAAAGCACTTAATCTCTCCGGCTCGATCCCCGACTCCAGCACGTCCGCTGCTCGTCGCGCCGCTTCGTGAGCTGTCTCCGGACCACATTTGCGGGCAATCAATGTGTCCGGCGCCCGGTAGATGAGCCATAACGCCAATCTCAGGATTCTCTGTTCCGCGTCCGCCGGATATTGCTCCAGGGAAAGATTCCCCGGTGCCAGAACCGCTTCGACCGCTTCCCGTACGAGTTCGTAATTGGTTGTGTATTGCGCAGCGATCGAATCCCGGTCCGCGGCCATCTGCATCGCTTCCAGCAACGTCACCGTCGGAACTTCAGAGACGTCCTGTTCTTTTGCCTTTCCCATTCCTCCCGGCTGAGCCAGGGCGATCCCCTTGTAGGTCCAGCAGGCATCCTCGACAGTCAGATGTCCCAGCACCGCGCCGATATTGCTCTCCTTCAGCGGTTCCTCCCAGGGAACCATCGCCAGGGGTGCCAGCAGCAGGACGATTCCCAGGTTGGTATTGCTGGCGACTTTTTTCCGCGTGGCTTCAATCGCTGCATAAATCGTCCGCCCGAGTCCCTGTTCCCGGATTTCCTCGAAAGGCCGGCAGATTTGCTCGGCGGATTGGCGAAAATCCACCCAGGTCAGGTCGTGAAACGACGCGTTCTGGTGGACGTTTCCCGGCTTGGCGACGAGAACATCCAGCACGCAGGCGCTGAATACCGCCATTCGCTGTTCAGGAATTGTCCAAACGGGATAAACTGATTTCATTCCGCGATTATATCGGCCGCACGTCTCGATTGGGACACTGGAGAATGACTCAATGAAAAACAGGATTCCCCGCCAGAAACTTCGAACCGTCCACCTCGTCCCTTTGACGGCGTATGACGCGGACGGAAAAATCTCGTTCGAACTGCAGAAGCAGCATTCCGCCCGGATGGCGAAAGCGGGGATTTCGGTTTTTCTACCCGCTGCGGGGACGAGCGAGTTCCACAGCCTCACCGCCGACGAGATCCTCGAAGTCGTCCGCGCGACCCGCGCCGGTGCGGGCCCCGAGGCAGTCATCTTTGCACCCGTCGGCCTGCAGGTCGGCCATGCCATCGATGTCGGCAAGCGAGCCAAAGAGGCCGGGGCGGATGGGATCATGTTCATGCCCTTCAGCCACCCGTATCTCTCCGGAGCGGGGATGAAGGACTATTACCTGCAGGTGATGAAAGCGGTCCAGCTTCCGACGCTCATCTATAAGAAGGGACCATTTCCCAGCGATGCTCTGCTGCTGGAATTCGCCGAACATCCCGACGTCATCGGTGTGAAGTACGCCGAGAACAACATGCACGACTTCCGCCGCACGGTCCTGAAGGATGGCGGTCGGATCGAATGGCTGTGCGGTTCCGCGGAACGCTTCTCCCCCTTCTACATGCTCGTCGGCTCGACCGGGTACACGACCGGAGCGGGGAACCTCTGTCCGCATATCACTCTGGCGATGCACGCCGCCCTGGCCGCGGGACAGTACGAGGAAGCACTCCGTTACCAGGAAGCGATCCTGCCGATCGAAGATTTCCGTGCCCGCGAGGGTGACAGCTATAACATCAGCATGCTCAAGGAAGCCCTCCGCCAGACCGGGGTCGATTTCGGTCCTCCCCGTCCTCCTCAGCGGCAATTGACCGTTGCAGAGAAAGAGGAAATCGCGAGGATCATGGTTCCGATTAACCGCCTGGAAGAGCAACTGGCGAAAGAATGCCGCCACGTCGGCCTGACCCGGGTCTAATCGCAGAGAGTTCTGCAGGCACAAAAAAAAGCGGGGAGCCTTTCGACTCCCCGCTTCTCATTTTGAATCACCAGACTTGGATTGGCGTTAGCAAACAGCCTACTTGGCCATCGCCATCCGTTTTTCCTTGTCCTGCTTCCGCTTGGCGACAACTTCGTCCAGCAGCGAGTTCGGGACCGGACGGTATTGATAGAATTCCATACCGAAACCACCCTTACCCTGCGTCATCGAACGAAGTTCGTTCGCATAGTCGAACATCTGGGCCAACGGCACTTCGGCGACAATGTAGCAGGTCCCCCCACGCACTTCGCTGGAGTTGATCACTCCGCGCTTGCTGGAGATGTGACCCGACACCGTCCCCTGGTATTCGCTGGGAACTTCCACGTCGAGCTTCATGATCGGTTCGAGCAGACCGATGTTCGCCGCCTTGAGGGTATCCCGCATGCAGTTGAACGCTGCAATCTGGAACGCCATTTCGGACGAGTCCACATCGTGGTAGCTGCCGTCTTCCAGGATCATCTTCACGCCGACCACTTCGCACTCGCACAGCGGACCCTTGACCACACCGCGCTTGAAGCCGTCGTTGACCGGCTCGATGTATTCCTTGGGAATACGTCCGCCCGTCACCTTGTTTTCAAACACGTAGGTCTCGGTGGCATCGAGAGGCAACGGTTCCAGTTTCCCCACGATGTGGGCGTACTGACCGCTACCACCCGTCTGCTTCTTGTGCTTGTGGTTGAATTCGACCGTCTTACGCGGGTATTCACGGTAGGCCACGCGCGGTTCACCCACCACGCATTCCACCTTGTATTCCCGCTTGATACGTTCGATGTAGATTTCCAGGTGCAACTGGCCCATCCCGGCGATGATCGTCTGGCCCGTTTCCTCGTCGGTGTAGACGCGGAACGTCGGATCTTCGCGACGGAACCGTTCCAAAGCCTTCGCCAGCTTGTCGGCACCATCCCGCTTGGAGGGTTCGACCGACAGGCGGATGACCGCTTCCGGAACGAAGATGCTTTCCAACGCGTAGTTCACACCGTCACCGCAGAACGTATCACCGGACGCACAATCGACACCGACGGCAGCGACGATGTCGCCGGCACCGGCGATATCGACGTCTTCCCGCTGATCGGCGTGCATACGGACGATACGGCCAATACGGGTCCGCTTACCGGTACGGGTATTGGTGTAGGTTTCACCCTTCACCATTTTCCCCTGGTAAACGCGGGTATAGGTCAACTGGCCGAACGCTTCTTCGACGATCTTGAACGCCATCGCGACCATCGGCTTGTCGTCTTCCGGAATCAACGTGACCTTGTGGTCACCTTCTTCCGACTTGTCATCCAGGTCGGTGGCGCGGATCGTGCGGTCGAGCGGGCTGGGCAGATAAGCCAGCACGGCGTCCAGCAGAGTCTGCACACCCTTGTTCTTGTACGCGGTTCCCATCATGACGGGGGTCACACTTTGAGACAGAGTCGCCTGTCGAATGATCGGACGAATTTCCTCGGCCGAGATTTCCCGCTCTTCCAGCATCGCTTCCATCAGGGAATCGCTGAACAGGGAGAGGGTCTCGAGCATTTCAGCACGAGCGGCGACCGCTTCGTCCTTGTAATCCTCGGGGATCTCTTCGACGCGAATATCTTCACCCTTCGGGCCGTCATAGTAGAGGGCCTTCATCTCGACCAGGTCGATCATCCCTTCCAGGCGGGCTTCCGCACCCATGTTGAGCTGGATCGGCAGCGGGGTCACGCCCAGCTTTTCCTTGATCTGGCGAATGACGTTCTTGGGATCGGCACCGGTCCGGTCCATCTTGTTGATGAACGCGATCCGCGGTACGCCGTAACGCTTCATCTGGCGGTCGACCGTCAGCGACTGGCTCTGCACGCCACCCACGGCGCACAGCACCAGAACCGCACCGTCCAGCACGCGCAGACTGCGTTCCACTTCGACCGTGAAGTCCACGTGGCCTGGGGTGTCGATCACGTTGATGTGATGCCCTTCCCATTCCACCTTGGTCGCGGCGGAGGTGATCGTGATCCCACGTTCCCGTTCCAGGTCCATGAAGTCCATCGTCGCGCCGTCGCCGTCACCCTTCACTTCGTTCATCCGGTGGATGCGTCCGCTGTAGAAGAGGATCCGCTCGGTGAGCGTGGTTTTGCCCGAGTCAATGTGGGCGGAAATTCCAATGTTCCGTACTTTGTCGATGTTTTTCATGGACCAAACAATCCTGTCAAAATGGTTCGAATGCTGCTCGACGGAGGAGCATTCACAACGGGCCGAACGACCTTTCTAACAATCAACCGGAGTCTCGACTGACACCGAACCCGATTCGATGTCCACTTTTCTCTCAGAACAAGTCTTCGAAGAAGACTCCGGAATTACTGCACGCCGGCAAACGAAACTTCCAACACGAAACGGCGAACACAACGTCATTCAAAAACACTGCCACACAGGGAATAAAACACCCAGTGGATCGAAACCGGGGGAAACGCACTTCCTGTCTGATAACGCCACCTTCCTTGGAATGGTTATCGAGGACGCCGAAGAACGGCTGGGGAGGGAATCTACGGGGATTGCTGTCAGTTCAAAGGCGCCTCTGAAAAACTAGGCTTGAAGACGAAAACTAGGCTTGAAGACTTTCCTGCGGTTCGGATTTTGGAATGGGTAGGCTTTCGCCTGCGGTAGGACCGATCTAGGCGATCGGCCCCCCCTTACCCTTCAACAAAATAATCCGGACACAGTGAAAGTGGTTCATCTTCAAAGGCTTACAGCGTCAGAGACTTACAGCAAAAGTGAAGAGGTGAGTGCAACCCTGCTTCCCTGGCGACGAATCCGTCGCGAACTGCCAAACTGAAAAACTGACGGGAGCGGGTAGACTCTAAGTGTAGTTTTTCTCTCGGAAAATATTATCAAGAGACCGCAGTCAGGAAAAGGGGGTTTTCGGGGTTTTTCCCAGAAATTTCACCGTTTCAGGCAAAACAACCGCAACTTGTCCAGTTTCACACGGGGTGACAGCAGATCGTTTTTGGGCCGAAGTTGGGATAATCCTTTGTCACAATATCTGTTATCTGTTCAACGCCAACCGTTCTTGATGGAGAGGGATCAGCGATGAAGCGTGTTGTCAGTGTGACGTTGCCGGAAGAGTTACTCGAATTCCTGAGACAGAACTCAGGGCCAAACACCCCTCATGCGAGCATCGACGAATTTGCGTGTCACGTTCTCCAGGAAGCAAAAGACCGCACCGAAGCACGCTCGATACGCGCAGCGATCCTTGAGGGATACCGGGACGCTATTGAAGGCCGGACGGTTGAGTATCATGGGAATCTCAATCATCTTTTAAGATCGTGGCGCAAGTTCGAACATTGAGACATTGAAGTCTTTTTCGTGCGGAGACGATGTGCGAGAAGAGCATGCTCACGCTTGATTACAGGCTATCACCACATAAGAAATCAAATCTCTTGGGCTTTGATCTTTCTTCAGTGGATGAGATCGCATTGCGTTACGATCTTTTCCTCGGAGATATTATTTTCCAAATTGATCAATGCGATCTGAGTGCAAAGTGGAACTGGATTCCAGTTGTAGATTTCGTGGCGGGTTTGATAGCCATCGGACAATCTCTTAATTCCGGATCACAAAGAGAAGTGTTCGAATTTACCGAATCGGATGCGTGCCTGACGTTCGTCAAGAATGAGTTTGGCGAACTGCTGATCTCGGCTTCTTACGCAGCTTGCATCGCAAAACTCTCGTTAAGGGAGTTTGTCGAGAAGGTGAACGACTTTGCCGCTAGATTTGAGTCTGAATTGACGTCTGCCTATCCGGCCTTGCTGCACAATAGCCACTTCAAAAAGTGCGTTTCCAAAATTGGCTAACCGGGAATGTTACCTCCCGCGAATGACAACTCGCGGAAATGCAGCCCGCAGCGCATCCATTTCATCACTGCCGAAAACACCGGCGGAAAGATCCAACTGTGCGAGTGTCGGAACGGCTCGGAGAAATCTGCGGAGACCCTCCACAGTCATACGCGTGCTTTTCAGGGACAGGGACTCCAAGACAGGTGACCGTTCGAGCAGAGCCAGCGTGCGATCAGTGATCTGAGTTTCGTCGAAATTAATCCACACCGATTTCAGGATTGTTTCCTGCAATCCTTCGATCACATCGACAGTGGTCTCCGGGGCAAAACTGAGCCCCAGACCGATGTCGCTCACCCATTCCAAACGCCCGCCGACACTATCCAGTTGTTTTTCGAGAAGGTTCGATATTTGAACCATGGGTTTTATCAGCCGCAAAAACTTTGTCGAGCAGGAGTTGTGATCAACCGCTAATGGTGCTTTTCGTTCTGGGCTTCTTTTGTTCCCAGGTATTTCGGAAATTCTACGACTTTTGGCCGAGCTTGTTTTTGAATCAACCAGCGAAGAAATTCTGCCATCTCCGTGTGACCGTAGGACTGCGCGATCTCTTCCGCAGTACCGCCTCCGTGCTCACTCTCCCGGTTGAGATTGGCGTTGTTCAAAAGTAATAGGAACGCCGCCCATCTTCTCCCGAGATGGCAGCTTCCATCAGTGGGCTATTGTTCCCATCAATGACAGTCCCGGTTTCAACATCGGCACCCGCTTCCAAAAGGACAGCCAGGCATCCAACGTGTCCTCGAATCGCGGCGTAATGAACCGGACGCCAGAAATTCGAGGAGGAATTGGTTTACATTCGCCCCATGGTCGATCATCCAGCGAATGGCATCCGGACGGTCCCCATGATTTCCATCGCGACGTGCAGCGGCGAGTCACAGTCCCCGTGGGAAACTCGGTCATTTCAGTGACAAGAAGATCAGGGTGGATTTTTCAGCAGTTCATCCGCCGCGGCGAAATCGCCCAAGAGCAGGAAATAAGACAGGAACGTCCAGAGGAGCGCCGGTTCCATCTCATATTGTGGCCCAGCTTTTAGGCGACTCCATCCTTTCAAGAAGCCAAGCCAGCGAGCCATCTTACGATCCGCATAATAATCCCCCAGAATCTTGAGAAAGAAGTTCGGGACAGATTTGGGATCGAGGGTCATTGAAGGATCTTCCGTTGGGTAGAAAAAAACGGACTAACGGCTTTCGTTGGACATCGGTTTAACGCGGCGGGTTCATCCTAACCGCGACAACCAATGCAGCGGATGGCGATGCATGTGGGTGATCGCCAGGACCACGACTTCCGTTCCATCGATCACAAAAATCACGACGTACCGAAACCGTCCCAGCGAAGCCCAGCGAATCTCTTCCGAGCCGGCATAAGGTTCCCAGCGGGCGAACGATGAAGCTTGTCGTTCGATTTCGCAAATTGCCCTGTCAAGCTCGATGAGAAAACGATCGGCCAATCCGGCACGTTGCGACTCATACCAGTCGGCTGCGGCAAATCCTTCTTCCCAGACTTCCGGAAGAACGCGAAGAGTCACTCGGATTTTCCTGCACGTCGTGCCTCGAGCCGTTTCTGGATTTCCGCGAGGGCGGTTTTCGCATCCACGGCTCGGCTCGGATCCTGGCGGTAACTTGCCAGCCGTCGATCGAGCTCGGCGGTCCAGAATGCCGAGAACTCCTCCTTCGTCGTCTCGTCCGCATACAGGCTTTGCTCCAGCATATCCGCGAGCATCGCGCGTTCTTCCGGAGGGAGCGCCAAGGCTTGTTGCGTCAGGTCTTCAGGAGTTGACATCAGAATTCCTCATTACAGGTATTACTGACGGTATTTTCGCATTGCCGTTCGGGTCTGTCGAGAGGTCTTGCGGAGTTCCAGGATTCTGAAGTGGTTTCTCACCCCATCGGATTCAAACACGGATCTTCGCCCAGAATCTCCCGCAGCCGCCGCAGCGCGCGGAGATGTCGCATCCCCGCCGCCGGTTGTGACAGCCCCAGCGCTTCCGCCACTTCGCTATTGGTCAGTTGCTCGTAGTGCCGCATCAGGATCACCTCCTTGTCTTCCTCTTCCAGTTGTTCGATCGCCTGCAGGAACCGGATCTCCATCTCCTTGCGGATGTTCGCCGCCGCCGGAGTCAGTTCCTGGTCGCGCAACTCGACCAGGTAATTTCGCGACGAGGCATCGGAGTTCGCGGCCGCCTGCAGAGATTGTTCTCGGTCCACGCTGCGGCGTTGGGCCTCTCGATGTCGGCGATGGGCATCGATCAGCCGGTCTTTTGCCATCTGCCGCAGCCAGAGATGAAATGGCAGCTTCGGCTCCTTGAGGTAATCCGGCAGCCGCTGGCTCGCTTCCAGCAGCACCTCCTGCACGATGTCGCTGGCATCCACCCGCTGGGCCATCGCCCGGTCCAGCCGCATCCGGATCATCTGCACCAGCGCCTCCCGGTGCCGATCCAGCAGCCGGTTAACCGCCACAGGCTCTTTTCCCTGCGCTGCGCGCATCAATTCCTGGGTTTCCTGCGAATCGGGCCACATAAGGCAAATCGTCCGGGAGGTGAATAAAGAGGTGCAATCCTGGAGGCTTCAGAAGACACCATTGTGGGAAAAGCGACGCCGGGACACCAGTCACGACCGCAGAATCGATTCCTCCCGCACGACTGGAATTTAAGCGGGAGCGGGGGTTTTGGGGAGTGAATTCGTTCTCCGCAGCGTCTCAATTTCGACTGGCCAAGGGGCTGGGAAATCCTCTATAGTTGTGGTATCTCAAGTCTGATCTCCTGTGTACCGTGCGAGGCGTCGATGAAGCTGGCAATTTCTTCCAAGCGACTGGTCCTGATGGCGATTGTCGTCGCCGGTTTCGTCGTTTTGCTCTCGATCCTGGATCTTGCCCTCAAGTTTCCGTTCAACGGGGCGATGATGATGGATATCCTGTTCGCGATCAGCGCCTCCATCACCGCCTACCTGGGGTGGGAAGCATTCCGCGAAATTGAATAAAAAGCCTGAATATCAGCGGGATTTTTTCGACAAAATTTTCGCTGAAGAATTCTGGTTCGTCGTAAATTCCGCAGGCCGTTCGGGATGCTCCGAGCGGCCTGTCTTCGTTTCGACGTTGGTCCGGACGTAGCGATCTTGCCGGATGGAATTGTCAAGACAATCTCGCCAGCTGCGGGGTTGGGGGTTCATTTTCGGTTTTCCGGCTGCCGAAATTCTCTGCACCTGTCTGACAACTCTGAAACCCCTGATAGTAAACAGGTCCATCTGATGAGCGCCGCCACGTCCGGAAAATCGAAGTCCGGAAAATCGAAAGCCCGCAAATCTTCGACCCGCACCCGCGCCCCTAAATCCGCCGAGACACCTGACGTCTCCGTCGACGAACAGAAGGCGCTCCTCAACCAGGAAATTGAGAAGGACGAAAAGCTCGCCGAGAGCGAGTGGGAACTCGCGGAGTGGTTCACCCAGAACGGGCGCGTGGAACTGGCGCTCCGCCGCTGGCAGAAAATTCTCGACAACTATCCGCTGTCCAGTTTCTGCCCCCGCGCCGCCGAAAAGCTGGCCGAGCATAAGCCGGGCAAATCGGCCCGGAAATAAGCCTCTTTTTCGCACGCCCCTTTTCGCTCCCGCGTTTCCTGCAAAACCCTGTTGATCTGCCGCGCGGAAACTCTACAGTTATCAATGGCGCCGGCCTCCGCATCTCCAACTGTTTCGACGTCTGCGCTGAGCTGACCGGTGACATTTTCGCAGTGGGTTTGTTCGCGAGGAGCGCTGAGATGAATCTGCAAGCGACGCTGGAGGGGAGCTTCCACGAAGAAGTGGAAATCGCCGGCCATATTATCGACTCTCTTCTCCTTCCCAAGGTGCTGGATGAGATCATCAACCTGGGAGGTAAGTTTGAAATTCTGTCCCTGGAAGTCGGCCAGCGTCGGCATCAGGCCAGCCGCGCGCGGCTCCGGATCGAAGCGGATTCCGCCCCACAGCTCGAAAAAATCCTGAAGTCCGTCGCCCGGCATGGGGCCACCTCCATTCATACATCCGACTGCGATACTGTCACCGCGGATATGGACGGCGCCTTCCCGGAGCAGTTCTACGCCACGACCAACCAGCGGACGGAAGTTCGAATCAATGGCCAATGGATTACCGTCGAAAATCCGGAAATGGACTGCGGGATCGTCCTGAAGGACAACCGCACCCGTGCTGCGTGCATCGCCATGCTCGACGTGCGAAAAGGTGACGAAATTGTCGTCGGACGCCGTGGTGTCCGCGTCACTCCGGAACCGCGCGACATCCAGCGGCACGATACCTTCAGCTTCATGAATAGCGCCGTCTCCAGTGAAAAACCGAAAGGCGTCACGGTTCGGGACATCGCCCAGCAGATGCGCCTCACGCGCGAACATGGCGGCAAAATCCTGTTTGTCGGCGGCCCGGCGATCGTCCACACCGGCAGCCGGGACCATCTCAGTGCGCTCATCCGCGAAGGATACGTCCAGGTTCTCTTTGCAGGCAATGCTCTCGCGACGCACGACTTGGAGCAGTCGCTGTACGGAACGAGCCTGGGAATTTCGATGCAGCACGGCCGGGCAGCGGACGAAGGGCACGAGCACCACCTCCGGACGATCAACAGGATCCGCCGTCTGGGGAGCATTGCGAATGCCGTGGAGCAGGGGGTGATCACCAGCGGGATCATGTACGAATGTGTGAAGCACCATGTCCCGTTCGTGCTGGCGGGGAGCATTCGCGACGACGGGCCACTGCCGGACGTGATCACGGACAGCGTCAAGGCCCAGGAGGCGATGCGTGCCCAGCTTGAGGGAGTGACGTTCTGCCTGATGCTCGCGACGACGCTGCACTCCATCGCCGTGGGGAATCTGCTCCCGGCGTATGTCAAAGTGGTCTGCGTCGACATCAATCCCGCGACCGCGACCAAGCTCACCGACCGCGGCAGTTTTCAGACCGTGGGAGTGGTGACCGACGTCGAACCGTTCCTCAGAATCCTGATGCAGGAACTGTTGGAGAAACCCGCGAAGTAACTGCAGAGCACCGTGGTCAGGCAAGCACTTCGCAGAAAGTTGCTCCCAAAATTCCTTTCTGATCACGCGGGGCGAACATTAAAGGAGGCGATGTCCGGGGCGGTGCTGAAGGCACTACTGCCGCCATTCAGGGAACCGTGGGCCGCGGCGCCGTCTTGCCAACCAGGTCGGCGTCAGCACCGTGATGAGGGGCTCACCTCACTCGCAATGGAACTCCCAAGCCAATCCGTTCGCTAACCCGAGAGATTTGAAACCCACTCCTGTCTCTTCGAGGGCCAAGACTTATTCAAATCTCATGGCTGCTTGTGCATTCAGAACGGTCGACTTGAGATACGTCGGTGGAAGAAAGCTGACCTTGTTGAATGGAACCTCGACTTTGACATTGATCAAATCACGGCTCGTGCAATTGGCGACGTCGTTTCCGGCGGGAACCGGGTTTCCGGGGTAAGGGGTAATTGTGACCGACACCTTCACGTCTGAGGCGTTAATCTTCCCGGATGCTTTTAAGAAATCCTGGATCTCTTGAGTGACAGTCGCATTCGTCGCGTCACCGGTGATCGCCATCCGCACACCTCCACGCGCGGCATTTGTAACCAGTTGGGCGACCATGAAAGCCCGGCCGAATTCGATGATCCCCATCACCACGAGAAAGAAGATTGGCAGGACGACGGCCGTCTCGACAATCGCCGCTCCGCGACGGCGCGTTGCCGACTTCGCTCCGATCCCCGGTATCAGTCTTCCCCGTAACATAATCTTGGCCTTTAATGTCGAAAGTGACTGAAGACGTTTCTAGGAGGGCTTAGATAATCCTCGGAATTGCTGGAGTACCACCTCGCTGAAAGTTAGCTCAGGTTTTCACCTCGGAATGAGAAAAACTCTTTGCGGGCCATCATTTTGATGGAATGTTGACTTCTCACCGTTGCCGCACGCTTACAACTGTTAAAAGCCGAAAATCTTGCCCCGCCCGCATTTTCCACGGGAATGCATGTTCCTTCACGAATTTTTCATGCGATTTCCAACTTTAAATGGACGAATTTTTCTAAAGCCGAGTGTTTCACCTGAACTTCGGTCCTAATCCTCTGGGAATCGTCGCGCCGCAGCCGTGCTCCTTATTAGTCGGATTCCCATCAATCGAGTGGCTGGTTGCCAGGATCCTCAAGCCTGGCCCCAGTTCCGCTGAGTGTCCGCACTTTCGCTAACGTCGTAAATCCCATCCGGCTCGCGAACCGAGAACCCAAATGCAGAAAATCATTGACCGCGTTCCTCGACACCAGGAGCGTCGGGGCGCCATTCTTGTTCTTGCGGCGTTCGTGGTCGTCATTCTCCTCGCGATGGTCGCCTTTTCCCTCGACGTGGGATACATGTCCACCATCAAGTCTGAGCTTCAGAATACCGCTGACGCGGCAGCGTTAGCCGCGTCCATGGAACTGCAAAATGGTACGTCTGCCACGATTCTCAAAGCTGCCACTGACGTGGGTAGTAGTAATTTCGTCGCGCGCAAGAAATGCACTATTAGTGAGTCGGACGTTCAGACGGGAACTTTCGATCTGGTCAGCCACACCTTCACGCCCGGAAACGCAAACCCCAACGCGGTTAAGGTGACGGCCCGAATCGATCATAATCCCCTTTTCTTCTCCCCGGTTATCGGACAGAAGTCCTTCAATGCCTCCGCCACCGCCATTGCGATGTGTAATCCACGCGACATCGTCTTTGTTGTCGATCTCTCTGGTTCAATGAATGATGATACGGAGGGAGCTTGGTCGACATCTGTGGTTGATAAGAACTTCGGTGCGGGAGTCGGTGAAGCTGCCATGCAGACCCTCTACACTGACCTCGGCTGGGGAACATACCCCGGCTCCCTGCAATACGTCGGTTCCCCGCTCGGTGTGACTGCAAATACCTATGCTTACGCAGAAATGACCAAGGACAATGGTCCGCTCACTCAGAGTACGATCCTGTCCAAGTATCGCATCAATAACTCTGATTCGGAGGCTACTCGCAAATCTAAAGCGTATGCATGGATGATTGATTATCAGATCAAGGCCACCATGCCGAATGTCCAGCCCCCTCCGGATTCCTCGCAAGCCGCTTATCTGCCTTATTGGACGGCTTACCTCGACTACATCATGATCAGCCAGTCTGTGGGTGCGAATCCGCCGCCCCCTCCCGCCCCCCCACCTTCGCCGACTCCTCCTCCAGCGCCGTCGCCACCCCCAGCGCCTGCTCCACCGCCGACACCGGCTCCGCCCCCGTCGCCTCCCCCGGCGCCTGCACCTCCTCCGCCTCCCAAGCCTCCCGCCCAGGGACATTTGGATTTCGAACAGCTTCCGCTCTGGGATTTGCCGATTTTTAGCGCGCCTCGCGATGTTGCGACCGTTGCCAGTTCCGGGGACGACGTCATTCGCCAACTGCTTGTCGCTCAGTCTATGGCGGCTGCAACTCCCACGGGGACGCCCCGCAACGGGTCGACCCTGCCCGTAACCTTACCTCCCAGTCAGAACGCAAATCGAATTACAGGTTTCAATAATCCCAACGTTTACAGTTATCCCGGTACCAGCACCTCGGTGATCAATAGTTATCGCAACAAAATCGGCTACCTCACTTATGCTCAGTTCATGCAGGATTTTGGACGCGATCGAAGCCCTGATATCACGAATTCGACCACAGCGGCCTCTTCTGGTGTCGGGACGAAGGTTCCCCTTTCCACCTGGAGCGCACTTTGCCCGAAACATTCCGAAGCCACAGCTGGTGGTTCTTTCACTTTTCCTCCCCGGGTTCAACCCGCCCACGCCGTCCGTCGCTCTTTGATAGCCGCACTCAATGTTGTGAAACAGCGGAATCAGGGTCTCAATTCCTCGGTCTCAGATCATGTCGCCATCGTCTCCTTTGATGCCGTTGACACTTACCATTCGCCGAAGGTTGAGATCGGGCTGACAAGTGACTATCAAGCCGCAATGAAAGCTTGTACGGATCTTCAACCGGTCTCTGATATTGGAGCCTCAACCGCGATGGAGAACGGTGTCATCAAGGGCCGCAACCTGCTTCTCGCTCCCGCTGACGGAGGACAAGGCAGATCCTTTGCCAAAAAGGTAGTCGTTCTGCTGACGGATGGTGTGCCGAACGTCTGGGCATCCTCGAGTGGAACCATCAGTGCCTACATGGCCGCTAATCCCTCGGGTAACTGGTTTCCGACAGGCTATGACTGGTACAACTCAGTCCTGATGCAGGGGGACCAGATGAAAAAACAACGCCAATCTCTTTATGGCGTTGGGATTGGAATGGGGACGGATTACACGTTCATGGATGACCTGGCTCGAATTAGCGACACTGCCGTGAATGGTGCGAGCCCGCGCGGCTCCGGAAACCCGGCACAATATGAGCAGAATCTCACAGATATATTCACCAAGATTATTAACTCTCCGGGGGTTCGCATCGTTAAGTAGTCGGCCGCTGAAAATGCCTCCCGCGTGAGAGTTAAAGCCGGATTCTCCTGTTTTCTGCCCTCAAGTTGAGCCAAAGTCCCCAAAGGTTCCAGCAGCGGAGGCTTTGAGTTTCCGGCTGCAAATCCTCTGTTGGTTTTTTCCCCCTGCTGCTAACATATGCAGCCTCCACGCACCAGGCTTTCGGACTGCTCAAGTCTGCATGCCGCTCTGGGAGGCGCCGTTTGGCATGAAGCCAGGGATGTTGAATTCTGACGCAGGACGCGAAATGACCATTTCACGGCGAGATCAATCACGGCAACTCTACTTTGTCAGCCCGGTGATCGACTTCGCGTTCATTGGCGGTCTCTCAATCGCCACTTTTATCCTGCTTCGCGTTTTCTACACCCAGGAACGCACACCGCTTGTTATCCAGGTCGCGGCCGGGCTTGTCTGGATTTGTAACTGGCCTCACTTTGCAGCCACCAATTATCGGCTGTACCATTCTCGGGCCAACATCTCCCAGTATCCGTTTACCGCCCTGCTCGTCCCTTGGATTATCTTGCTCGGCGTTTGCGCCTCCATCGCTTCGCCGGAGCTCATTGCTCCCTATTTCGTGAAACTCTTCCTCATCTGGTCTCCTTATCACTTCAGTGGGCAGACCGTTGGAATCACCCTCGTCTATGCTCGTCGGGCGGGATGTGTCATCGATAAGCTTCCTCGCTTAGCCCTCTCGACATTTGTCTTCGGAACCTTTCTTTCCCAGACCGTCCGCTCCGAAGTTTTTCCGGAAGGAGCTGAATTCTATGGCATCCGTTATCCCGGACTTGGACTGCCGGAGTGGTCCATCACTTTCGCTTCTGCCGTGATGGTCCTGGGGGGGATCGGTTTTGCCGCATTCGTTGTTCGTTGGTCCCTTCAAAATAAGCGCCTGCTCCCCCCGATCGTTCTGCTTCCCGCACTCGCTCAGTTCGTCTGGTTTGTTCGCGCTTCCACCTGGCTGTCGTTTACTGAATTTGTCCCGTTCTTCCACAGCCTGCAGTACCTCTTGATTGCTTGGTCCATGCAGCTCAAGGAAAAGATGGACCTGCGACAGATCACTCCTTCCCGTAAGTATGTCTTCACGGAAAGTCTTCGATGGGGTGCCATAAACTTTCTCGGAGGAGCGGTACTTTTCTCCTTGCTTCCGTTCACCATCACCAGGATCGCCGGACTTCCCTCGAATTTCGCGACGGCAATTGTGATTACAGCCGTCCAGATGCATCACTTTTTCGTCGATGGCGTCATTTGGAAACTCAAACGGAAGACCGTGTCCTCTCCGTTACTTGTCAATATCTCGGATCTGATCAATCCGGAACCGGCGATCTGCCCGGCTCCGCACCTTCAACTCAAGACCGGGGTCAAGTCCAATCCGCAGCGTCAAAAGGTCTGAGATGAGATTGCTTCTTATTTTGCTCTCATTATTCATCGGTTTCAGCGCGGATTCAGGCGCGCAGGAGAAGCCTCTCAAAGCCGATCAACGCATCATCCTTCATACGCAGGCTGGTGACATTGTCCTTGCGCTCTATCCGCGAGTCGCACCGAAACACACAGGTCAACTTCTCGAACTCGCGCGGCTCGGACTCCTGAATGGCATGCATTTCCATCGCGTTGAACCGAATTTTGTCGCGCAAACCTCAACGGCTTACGATCGCCTTGTTCCGCTGACTTCCGATCAACGTGCCGTTTTACATCCCATTCCTGCCGAGTTTAGTGGTATCAGGCACCGTCGGGGAATCCTCTCGATGGCCCATTCCGACAACCAGCCCGACTCCGGTGAATCGTCCTTCTCGATCTTGCTCGGAGATGCTCCCCACCTCGATGGAAAGTACACGGTCTTTGGCGAAGTCGAGCAGGGAATCGAGGTCCTCGACGAATTCGTGAAGGTTCCTCGGCGTGGAAACGCTCCGGTCATCCGCATTACGATTGCTAATGCCGAAATCGCCGATCTCGATCAGCTTCAAAAGCTAAGCGTTGCCCCGGCGAGACCGATCCCTGTCTCCCCAAATCTCGTGAGTGGTGATAATTCCCAGCCCCAGCGGCAGCTCCTGGTCGCCAATGGCATCCTTCTGAGTTCTCTTGTCCTCATCGTGATATTCCTTGTGGTGATGGTCTTCCTTTCCAACCATATCACGAAATCTCAGATGCAATCGCTCGTGATCATCGCACTGCTCATTGGAAGCTTTCAAATGTTTGTATTCCTCGGCCCCGATGCTGCACGTCAGGCCAGGAATCCTGAAAGCCACCGTTTTTTGGCTGTCGCTCTTTTCCTCGGTCTGCTCGGACTCCTCAAACTCCTCGGTCGGTTCGAATCTCCCAATAACAATTGAATACCAGGATTCCTCGAAGCCATAACTGAGCCGTTTCCGGCGCGATGTTGATCGATAGGATGTAAGACCATTCGAACCACGGCCTCGACCTTCGGAGGAACCCGCGTCACAGAACAATCAGTCTCAGTTGACAGTGATCGTGGCGGTATCGCGCGCGGAGGAGAACGCCGTGGTCCCGCCGCGGGTGTTGGTGTCCACCTTGGATGCTTCGATGCCGGTCGATTGATCCCACGCGGCAAACGAGATCTGGCGGGTGCCGGCAAACGTGGCCAACGGCTTGAAGCGGATCAGCGTACTGGCGACCGCGCGCAGCAGCAGCGAATTCGACTGGTCCACCGTCCCCACATTCGTCCAGGTGGCTCCGCTATCGAGTGAGTATTGCCACGTTCCCCCGGAACTGGGGGCGCCGTAAACGGCAATCCCCTGCGGATCCGTCGATTCCAGGTCGGTAATGTAGTTAAGGCCGCCGGAAGCGATCAGGTCGAGGATCGAGATCCCGGCGGGGTTACTGTCGGAGGCCAGGACGGCAGGCAGCGTGGGGGAACCAGCCGGATCCAGGACGGGAGCATGCGTCGTCGTGTCGACGGTCAGGGTGACGCTATCCGCCCCGACGCTGAAGGGGGTCGTGCCGCCAAACAGACTGGCATCGACCTTGGTCCCTGCGGTCCCCACGGACTGGTCCCAGGCGCGCAAGAATATCTTGCGATCCCCGATGGTGGTGTTATTGGGGACGAAGCGGAGGTAGGTGGAGGCATCCGACTTCAGCAACAGGGCACTGTTCGCCGCGACCGTGCCGATGGAGGTCCAATTCGTTCCATTGTTCAGCGAATACTCCCAGTGTCCGCCGATGTCCTGGACGGCATAGATGGCGATCCCTTCGACACCCCCATCGACGTCGGTGATGTATTCATTGGGGGAGACGCTGGCGATCATGCTGCTGACTTTGAAACCGGGGTTGTTGATCGAGGATTTGTTAACCGTGGGGACGACGGCGTTGTAGATGTTGAACAGGAGCGGGGCATCGTTGACCGGGGTGACAGTGATGGTAGCGCTGTCCGCCTTAACGCTGAAGGCAGTAGTACCGCCGTTGGTTGTAACGTCGGCGAAGCCCCCGTTGCTGCCGGAGGACTGGTCCCAGGCGCGGAAGTAGACCTTGCGGGTACCGTTGAAGTTGGTCAGTGGGACGAAGCGAAGGCGGGTGTTGCCGGCCGCATCCGCGGCCAGGAGGAGGGCGTTGGTCTGGGAGACGCCGGAGATGGTGGTCCAGGTGCCGCCGTTGTCGAGGGAGTATTGCCAGTTTCCACCGGAGCTGGGGGCGGAGTACAGGGCGAGGCCTTTGGGATCAGCCGTATCCGCGTCGGTGATGTAATTGTTCCCCAGGGAGGTGCTGGCGATGAGATCCTTGATAGAGGTCCCGACGCTGCTGAAGGTGTCTTCAGGAATCGATGCTAGGGAAGGATCACCCGTCGGGTTCAGAACGGGAGCCGCCTCGTTCACGTTGGTGACGTTGATCGTGAAGGTCTTGTCGAAGGTATTCAGGTCGGCGTCCGTCACGCGGATATTCACCGTCCGAGTGCTTCCCGCTTCGTAGTCGAGTCCTGCCGGGCCGACAATCAGGGACGCTCCGGACAATTCGAATTCGGCACCGTCCCCCCCGGGAAGAATCTGATACGTGAAATCGCCGGGGAAAGTCGTGTCCGGGTCGGTGGTGAATAGTCCCCCCACAACAGCATTGGGCTCGTTCTCGGGGACCGTGTCGTTATCCAGCGTGATGTCCGTCGGAGGATAAGTCGGCGCATCCAGGGAAAAACCGTTGATGGGAGCCGCGGTATTGGAGGCCCATTGTCCCCCGGGCGCAAGTTCGCCGCTGGCCTCCAGCGAGAAGGAGAGATCCAGCTTGCTGCCGAGGTGCACGATCGGATTGCCGGACGAATCCTTCAGGAAGCCGACGTACGGGACGATCATCTCCAGTTCGTGTCCGTCGGAAGAGATCGCCTCCTCAATCACGCCGAGCACGACGGGCCCTTTATCGCGGACGAATGTAATCGTGTCGTCGGAGTGGTAGACCCATTCATCGTAGTACTTGTACGTGCCAGGCTTGATGTCCACGAAACCGGCGGGATACGGACCGTCGTTCCCCGCGACGTATTGGTTTTGCGACTGGTCCAGGAACGCCTGGTTGAGCTCGGTCTGGTTAAGCGCCCCGTGATTGAGATAGTTCCCCGAGTTGAACGTCCCGTCGTAGAACTCGATTTCCGAGTTCATGTCATATCCGTTGGTGGAGGGATAGTAGCCTCCTTCATACAGGTTGTAACCCGTCGTGTCATTGTCATCGACGTCCATCGTGACGATGACGTAGTATCGGCCTGCCGCATGTCCCGGGCTGGCGGTTTGCGTCCGGCCGATCGTCCCCGTCGCCTTGAAATAGAAGTACAGGTTATTGTCGTCGTACGCGGCCTTGTACGCGATCAGGTCGACGTCCGGATGATTGACGTACGCAGGCGTGTCGCTCGCCTGGTCATGATCGGTGTCGTGAGTATTATTGACGGGGTCCGTGTACCCGGGGATGCTCGACCAGTCGCTGAAGTCGCCGTCGATCGTCATCGTCTTGTAGAAGGGGCTCACCGTGAGCAGGATGCGCTGTTCGACTTGCTCGGGACCGAAGCCTCCCCAGAAAGTTTTTCGACGCTGGTGTTTCCGACGGAAAAAGTTGAGGGCCGAGAGAGGACCGCGATTCGAACCCGCGTGACGCCGTGACATAAGAGCGACTTTCCGATGTGGGCTGGTTGACTGTTCGTCGTCAAGAAGTTGCTGAAGGCAAGCGGCCTTCAGCACGCACTTTCCAACGCAAAAAGACGGTTTTCTGGTCCGTAGCGATTATGTCGGGTGCTTGGAAGAGCCACAATCTTGATTCAAAGCTGCTCTGGCTCACCGGAATTCAAATTGATTGATGAAAATCCATTTTTTCCTCAACTCCTGATAGCTGGGAGATCTACGGCTCAAAAAATTTGGGCGATTCGAAACCAGGACGAACTACCCCCGCCATCACCGCAGAGAGCCCCAGGCAAATCGCGAGGACGCTGGATTCAAGCCCCTGTGTTCCTTACACTTAACTCACTTTGACGTGCTTCACACTCGCTCCAGTTTGAGAGCCTAAATGCCGGCTTTGAGGAAATTTCCTGTCCCTTTCAGGAGGACGGGGGCCGGGACAATGGGCATAGAGTAAGCGTCCTGTCCCCCCGCAGACGTCGAGGCATCCTGGAGTTGAGTTACAGAGAAAGGGCCGTAATGGCAAAAGGACAATCGCGAATCGCTGGTGTTCTCAAGAAATACCAGCAGGAATTGGTTTCTGGCTGGATGGAGGAATTGAAGGGGACAGGTTCGGGGGCTGATGCCCGGATCGGCGAGGGGGAACTTCTCTCGCAAGCCAGGGAGTTCATCACGCTGCTGCAGAAGGCGGCTCAGGATGGCGATCTGGCCGATACCCGCGGCAAGGAGTGGGATGCAATCACCCAGTTCCTGCAGGGAGTTTCGGCGTCACGCGTGCAACAAGGTTTCACCTCCGATCAAACCGCGACATTCATCTTCTCGTTCAAAAAGCCCCTCTTTAAGCAGTTGCGCGAAGATTGCGGGAAAGACGCGGATGCACTCGCGACGGAAGTCTGGACCGCAACCGAATTGCTCGACAAACTGGGATTGCTGACGGTCCAGGCGTACCAGAAGACGCGTGAAGAACTGATTCAGCGTCAGCAGGAAGAAATGCTCGAACTGTCGACGCCTGTCGTCAAGATGTGGGATGGAATTCTCGCACTTCCGATGATCGGAACTCTGGACAGCGCCCGCACCCAGGTGGTCATGGAATCCTTGCTGCAGAAGATCGTCGAGACGGGATCGGAGATTGCGATCATAGACATCACCGGCGTGCCCACAGTGGATACGCTCGTTGCACAACATCTGCTCAAGACCGTGACGGCCATTCGCCTGATGGGAGCGGACTGCATCATCAGCGGCGTTCGGCCGCAGATCGCCCAGACCATCGTCCACCTGGGGGTGGATCTGCAGGGGATCACCACCAAGGCGACGTTGGCGGATGCGCTCAGTATTGGCTTGAAACGCGCGGGATACGTCGTGACCAGGGCGAAAGCATAACACGTCAGGAGCCAAGCCATGGATCGCATTCCCGTTCTGCAAATGGGAGAGTTTTTACTGGTGACGATTCAGTTCGATCTGCACGATCAATTGGCGCTCACCTTGCAGGATGATCTCACGTCCAGGATTTCGACCACGGGGGCGAAAGGAGTGTTGATCGACATCTCCGCGCTGGAAATGGTCGATTCCTTCATTGGACGGATGATCGCGAATATTTCCAGTATGTCCAGCATTCTGGATGCCCACACGGTCGTTGTCGGGATGCAGCCTGCCGTCGCTATTACGCTGGTCGAACTTGGACTTTCTCTGACAGGTGTGAAGACGGCGCTCAATGTCAATCTTGGCATGAAGGTGCTGCGGAATCTGATCGGGGATGGGAGTAATGGAGAGGGCCGACATGCCAGTGACGAAGAGTGAGACTCTTCCCATTCAGTCAGAGCAGGATATTGTCGCCACGCGCCAGATGGTTCGAAAGCTGGCGCTGGAAGCGGCATTCAGCCTCGTCGATCAGACGAAAATCGTGACCGCCGCCAGCGAACTCGCACGCAATACGCTGATTTATGGTGGCGGGGGGGAGCTCCGCTGGGAACTGCTTCATGATGGAATTCGAAAAGGGGTCCGCCTCTCATTCGTCGATCAAGGCCCGGGAATTCCCGACATCCAGCTCGCCATGACCGACGGGTGGACTTCCGGCAATGGGCTCGGGATGGGATTGTCCGGAGCGAAACGCCTCGTCAATGAGTTCGAACTCGATACAAAACCAGGGCAAGGGACGCGCGTCACCATCACCCGCTGGAAGTGAATCTGGATCGAATTGCATTTACCTGTCCCGTCTGTCGCGGTTAAAAACTCGGAAAAATCATCGATTTGGACGCGACACTGAAGCGCAACGCGCCCGATAAGGCGGTCTCCCCCATGATGTTTACCCAGATGGCTGTCAACGTGACGGAAAGCAGCCAGATCGGCGAGGTTCGACGGCACGCCAGTCGAATTGCCGCCGAGGCGGGATTGAGTCAGGCCGATTGCAATAATACGGCGATCGTCGCGATGGAATTGGCGACCAACCTCTCCCGCTACGCAACCGGCGGGGAAGTGCTGCTCCGCACCTTCGGAAAAAACGGAGGCTCCGGGGTTGAAATCCTCGCGCTCGACCGTGGGCCGGGAATAGCGGATGTCGCTAAATGCCTGGCGGATGGATACTCAACTGGAGGTACTCCGGGCGCAGGCCTCGGGGCCATCCGACGGTTGTCGACAGAATTCGACATCTTCTCCATGCAACCCGGCGGGACGGTCGTGTTGTCCCGAATTCAGGCGAACAAGGGACGGGACGTGGTCCCGACGGGGTTCAGTTGGGGAGCGATCAATCGTCCGGCGCCCCATGAGCAGCAATGTGGCGATACTTGGCGGATTGCGGAACGCCCCGATGAACTCGCCGTCATGGTCGCGGACGGACTGGGCCACGGTCCACTCGCCGCCCTGGCGGCGGACTCGGCGGCGGCTGCCTTTGAACAGCATTCTTTCCAGGCGCTGACCCAGCTTTTCACGCTCGTCGATCAACGGACACGCGGGAGTCGCGGAGCCGCCGTCGCGGTGGCGCAGATTCAACGCTCCACCGGAAATTTGAAATATGCGGGTGTCGGGAACATTGCGGCCAGCCTGAAATCTCAACAAGGCACCTCCAGCAAGGGCCTGATTTCCCATAGCGGAACCGTTGGGGTGGAGATGCGCAAAGTCCAGCAGTTCGATTACGAGTGCCCCGAACAGGCGGTCCTGATCATGCATTCAGATGGCCTGCAAAATCGCTGGGCGTTGGAAACCTATCCCGGTTTGTTGCAACGTCATCCGAGTATAATCGCAGCGATCTTGTATCGCGACTTTTTACGGGGCCGCGATGATGTGACTGTCGTTGTCATCAAGTTTTCCGTCCCCCGGCGAGGCTAGGTGCATGTCAGAGTCCAATCACAATACCGGTAGCGAACATCTGCAAGCAGAAAATGAGCGGCTATCCCGCGAGTGCGAGCAAAACGCGCAACTCGTGGAAATGCTCCGGATGGAGCTTGCGGAGACGAACCAGGGAGTCCTCGCCTTGTATGCGGAGCTCGACGACCAGGCGCAATCCCTCCGGGAAGCCACCGCGCTCAAAAGCCGCTTCCTGTCCTATATGAGCCACGAATTCCGCACCCCTTTGGGATCGATCCGGTCCATCGTCCGGATTCTGCTCGACCGCATGGACGGTCCTTTAAACATGGAGCAGGAAAAACAGTTGGCGCTGATACAGAATTCGGCGGTCGAACTGACGGAGATGGTCAATGACCTGCTCGACCTGGCGCGGATTGAAGCGGGCCGGATCGCAATCTCACCCGAATGGTTCGAGATGGTTGATCTCTTCTCGGCCCTGCGGGGAATGTTCAAACCCTTGCTCAATAGCTCCACGGTGACTTTGACCCTGGAGGAGCCGTCCGACCTCCCCCGGATTTATACCGATCATAAAAAACTCTCGCAAGTTTTGCGGAATTACATCTCCAATGCCCTCAAGTTCACTACCGAGGGAGAAATTCGGGTCTCCGCGCAACGTGTCGAGAACGACGGCGTCACGTTCTCCGTGTCGGATACCGGAATTGGAATCCCTCACGAACATCAGGGGAAGATCTTCCAGGATTTTGTACAGGTCGACTCCCCCATGCAGAAGAAACTGCTCGGTACGGGACTTGGACTGGCGATCAGTAAGAAGATCGCCGAACTGCTGGGGGGCAGCGTCGGGATGACGAGCGAGCCGGGATCCGGCTCGACCTTCTGGGTGACGATCCCCATCTGTTTTGGAGATCCGCCCGAGGGACTCAATGCCCCCTCCACAATCACGGGATCGGAGAATTCTTCGAATGTCGAATAATACCTTTACGATTCTGGTTGTGGATGACAATCCGGGCACGTTGTATGCCACCAGCCACGTACTCCAGCGGGCGGGATGGACCGTTCTGGAAGCCAAGACCGGGCAGGAAGGCTTGGAAATGGCCAATCCGGACATCGATCTGGTGGTCCTGGATATCCATCTGCCCGACATGGATGGATACGAAGTCTGCCGCCGGATTCGCGAATTGCCCAAGTTGTCGCGGCTTCCCGTCGTGCATCTCTCCGCCACATTCATCAAGTCGGACGACAAGCTGAAAAGCTTCGAGGTGGGAGCGGACGGGTTTCTGACCCATCCCGTCGAACCTCCCGTCTTGGTGGCGACCGTCGGAGCATTCTTGCGCGCCAGAAAAGCGGAGCGGGAACGTGAGCAATTGCTCGAGAGCGAACGGGCCGCACGCATGGAATCGGAACGGGCGAATCGTTTCAAGGACGAATTCCTGGCGACATTGTCCCACGAACTTCGAACCCCTTTGCAGGCCATTATCGGCTGGTCCCAGTTATTGAAAGTCGGAAACCACAGCAAGGCACAATATCTTGAGGGGCTCGATGCGATTGAGGAAAACGCCCGTGCCCAGTCACAGATGATCGGTGATCTCCTCGACGTCACCCGGATCGATTCCGGAAAACTCCACATGGACGTGCAGGAGGTCAACATTCCCGAATTGATCGAATCGGTCCTGGGGGCGACGGTCCCATCCGCGGAAGAAAAGAAGATCCGGTTGGTGAAAACCATTCAGCCGTTCGTCGGCTCGGTGGTGGGGGACATGTACCGTCTGCGGCAGGTGGTCTGGAATCTCGTCCAGAATGCCATCAAGTTCACTCCCGAAGGGGGACAGATTCAAATCGGCGTCCTGGGAGAAAACTCGCATATCGAAATCTCCGTCAGCGATAATGGACAGGGGATTGCTCTCGATCTGCTCCCGCAGATCTTCGAGCGTTTCCGCCAGGGGGATGGCTCCTCCACCCGGTCTCAAGGAGGGCTCGGTTTAGGGCTCTCCATCGCGCGGCAACTGGTGGAATTGCACGGCGGAAGCATCCGTGCCGAAAGTGCAGGCGCTGGCAAGGGAGCAAAGTTTATCGTCACGTTGCCGGTCGCGACCCCCAGCCGGCTGGAACTGATGAAAAAAGAGCTCGCGCCCCATTCTGCGGAAGAGGGTTCCAGCGGAAATCCACGGAGTCTGAAAGAAGTTCGCATCCTCGTCGTTGACGACGACACTGACACGCGGAGGCTTCTGGTGCGGAGCCTGGATCACAGCGGCGCAATCACGAAAGAGTGCGCCCGGTGTCAGCGAGGCAGCTGGAATCCATTTCGGAATTCCAGCCCCATGTTTTGCTCAGCGATCTGGGAATGCCGGGGCAGGATGGGTTTGAGTTGATTCGCCTGGTGAGAAGAATGCCCGGATTCAAGGAACTTCCCGCAATCGGCCACGACCGCCTTTGCAAGACCTGTCGATCGACAGCGGGCCTTGCTCGCAGGTTTTCATATCCACATGGCGAAACCCGTCGATCTCCGTCAACTGACCTCCAGCATCGGCAAACTTCTGGAAGAGTCGAACGCCGAAAAAAATAACGCGAAATTCACGAACTCTCTGCTGGCTTTCGGAGCGAGAATATTTCGTGCTTCTCTCCCACGCGACAGTCCGCTCCGCAATCGCATCTGCTTGACATTTCGTTTCCGCGACGCTTACCATCACCCTGTTGAGTCGCTCATTTCCACGGGCCTTCCTCATTCGGCCCGCCGGAATGTGACGACGCGTGCACTCTGCGGCAGGGAGGTGAATCATGACCGGGATCAGCGGGGACAAGATTCGGAGCCGCGACAAACGCGAGCCTCTCCAGCAATCCGCTCCCTCCCTCGGAGCTTCAAAAGCTCGATGCCTATTGGCGGGCGCTCAATTATCTGGCGGTCGGGCAGATTTATCTCCTCGACAATCCCTCTTGCGCGAGCCTTTGAAACAGGAGCACATCAAACCCCGTCTGCTCGGTCACTGGGGCACCTCTCCCGGCTTGAATATGCTCTGTGTCCACCTCAACCGGGTGATCAAGCGGGACGATCTGAACATGATCTACGTGATCGGTCCCGGTCACGGCGGGCCGTCCCTTGTCGCCCATGCTTACCTGGAAGGGACGTACAGCGAAGTCTATCCCAACATCAGCCAAGACGCCGAGGGGATGCAAAAGCTGTTCAAGCAGTTCAGTTTTCCCGGAGGAATTCCCAGCCACGTCGCTCCGGAAACTCCAGGGAGCATCCACGAAGGGGGAGAACTGGGATACGCCCTCAGCCACGCCTACGGTGCGGCATTTGACAATCCCGATCTGATCGTCGCCTGCGTGGTCGGTGACGGAGAAGCGGAGACTGGCCCCTCGCGACCGGCTGGCATGGGAATAAATTCCTGAATCCTCAGCGGGACGGGTGTGTCCTCCCCATCCTGCATCTCAACGGATACAAAATCGCCAATCCCTGCTTCCTCGCACGGATTCCGCACGACGAACTGCAAAAGTTCTTCGAAGGGATGGGATACAAGCCCTACTTCGTGGAGGGGATGATCCCGCGGCTCGTCCATCAACTGGCGGGCGTCATGGACACGATCGTCGCCGAGATTCGGGAGATCTGGGCCGCGGCCCGCGAACGTGGGGAAGTCAAACGTCCCCTGGCCCATGATCGTGTTTCGCACCTCCCAAGGGGTGGACCTGTCCCCCCGTCATTGATGGCAAGAAGTGCGAAGGCTACTGGCGGAGCCATCAGGTTCCGATGGGGGACATGGACAAGCCTGAGCATATCCGCATTCTCGAAGAATGGATGAAGAGCTACCGTCCGGAGGAGCTGTTTGACGAACACGGGACGCTCATACCGGAGCTCAAGGAACTGGCCCCCCAGGGTCACCGCCGCATGAGCGATAATCCACATGCCAATGGCGGGATCTTTCTGCGCGACCTGAAGTTACCCGACTTCCGGGATTATGAGGTGAAGGTTCCTTCCCCCGGTGCAACGAATGCGGAATCGACCCGCGAGATGGGCAGGTTTCTCCGCGACGTCATGAAGAAGAATCTGGACACCAGGAACTTCCGCCTCTTCAGTCCGGACGAAAACAACTCCAATCGTTGGCAGGACGTGCTGGAAGTGACCGACCGCTGCTACATGGCGGAAATCTATCCGGATGATGACAAGCTGAGTCCGGACGGGCGGATCATGGAAGTCCTCAGCGAACACCAGTGCCAGGGTTGGCTGGAAGGCTATCTCCTCACCGGCCGACACGGGTTCTTCTCCTGCTACGAGGCGTTCATTCACATCATCGATTCGATGTTTAACCAGCACGCGAAGTGGCTGAAGGTCTGCAGCCACATCGGCTGGCGACGGCCCATCGCCTCCCTGAATTATCTCCTCTCCAGCCACGTCTGGCGGCAGGACCACAACGGGTTCTCGCATCAGGATCCGGGCTTCATCGACCACGTCGCCAATAAGCGCGCGGAAGTCGTCCGGATTTATCTCCCCCCCGACGCCAATACGCTCCTGTCCGTCACCGATCACTGCCTCCGCAGCCGCAACTACGTCAATGTCATCGTCGCCGGAAAACAGCCTGCCCCCCAATGGCTGACGATGGACCAGGCGATCAAGCATTGTGCCGCCGGACTCGGGATCTGGGAGTGGGCGAGCAACGACCAGGGATGCGAGCCCGACGTCGTGATGGCCTGCTGCGGTGACGTCCCGACGCTGGAGACCCTGGCGGCCGTCGAAATGCTCCGCAAGCATCTTCCCGAACTCAAGGTGCGGGTCGTCAACGTCGTCAACCTGATGAAGCTGCAGCCGAGTACGGAGCATCCGCACGGAATTTCGGACCGTGATTTCGACGCCATCTTCACCAAGGACAAGCCGATTATCTTTGCGTTTCACGGCTATCCCTACCTGATCCATCGCCTGACCTATCGGCGGACAAACCACAAGAACATGCACGTGCGCGGCTACAAGGAAATCGGCACGACCACCACCCCCTTCGACATGGTGGTACTGAACGATCTGGACCGCTTCCACCTGGTGGAGGACGTGATCGACCGGTTGCCCCAACTCGGGGCGCGAGCCGCCTATTTCAAGCAGGCCATCCACAACAAACTCGTCGAGCATCGGGAGTATATTTCGAAGCACGGGGACGACATGCCCGAAATCAGCGGCTGGAAGTGGGGTGGAAAGGACGCCTCCGCGACGCGGGGTACCTCCACCGAAGGGGATAACGTCTGACGTTCGACCTCCGCATGACACCTCAACGTCTGCCTTTGCATGAAAATTCTCCTGTTGAACGCCGGTTCGAGCAGTTTAAAAGGCTCCCTGATGGAGTCCTCGGACAGTTCGACCATCGCGCAGGCCACCGGTGAATGGTCCGGTTCCGAAACGCACTACGAATATGTCTGGTCGGAGGGGCCACCACGTTCCGAGACCGTCACCTGGAAAGGGCATCACGCCGCCGTCCGCCGATTCCTGGCCGATTTGTTCCACTCCTCTTCAGGAGTCGCGCCCGCGGACCTGGCGGCCGTCGGACACCGGATCGTGCATGGCGGCCCCTTCACCGCTTCCACCTTGATCACCCCGGAAGTCCGTGCAGAGATTTCACAACTCGCGGCGCTCGCCCCGCTGCACAATCCTCCCAGTCTCGAAGCACTCGCCGCCGCACAGGCCGAGCTTCCGGACCTCCCGCATGTGGCGGTCTTCGATACCGCCTTTCACGCGACGCTCCCCGCTCCCGCGCGGACCTACCCCATTCCTGAAAAATGGACGCGTGAATGGGGCATTCGCCGGTACGGCTTCCACGGGCTCAGCCATGCGTATTGCGCGCCGCGCGCCGTGGAAATGCTCCCCGCCTCTGTTCCGTCCCGACGACTGATCATCTGTCATCTGGGACACGGCTGTTCCGCGACGGCCGTACTCGACGGTCAATCGATCGACACCACGATGGGCTTCACCCCGCTCGAAGGCTTGATGATGGGCACCCGGTCCGGCTCGCTCGATCCCGGAATCCTCCTCCATCTTCAGCAGCACCGCGGGCTCTCTGTCTCGCAGATCGACAAGGCACTCCAACGCGAATCCGGACTGCTCGGCGTCTCCGGCGTTTCCGCCGACATGCGGCAAGTCCTCGCGGCGTCCCGCGGGGAATTCACAGGCCGCTCTGGCAATCGAGATTTACACGCATCGCATCCGCCAGGCAATCGGCGCCCTCGCCGCGACACTCGGGGGAGTCGATGCCCTCGTCTTCACGGCGGGAGTGGGGGAACACGCCGCCCAGATCCGTGCGCGGGTCTGCGCGGGGCTCGGTTTCCTGGGCTTGGAACTCGACCCGGATCTGAACGCCACCTCCCACCCCGACGCGATCATTTCCGCATCCGGTTCACGCGCTCGGATCCTGATCATCGCCACACGGGAAGACGTGACCATGCTGCGCGAAGTCGTGAAAGTCGTCACCGGCTGAACGTTTCCGTCCAGCTGTCCCACGCTTCAGGTCAGGCAAAGAACGCCGAAAGGCTGAATCGTTTGACGCGATTCAGCCTTTGTTCGTTTGTTGCAATTCGACCTAAGTCATTGCCCCCACAAGGAATCGAACCTTGAACCTAATGATTAAGAGTCATTTGCTCTGCCAATTGAGCTATAGGGGCGGAGCCGGGGTCTCCCGACGACCAGAATGATACTTTTGGTCGGCTTTTGGTTCAAGGGACCTGCAGTTTTTTGCCTTTTACCCCTCAGAAATTACGGGAACTACCGGCTCGATTCTGGGAAGATTTCACAGCGGGGGAAATTCCTGCCCCCCCAACCATTTTCGAAACGGATCTCAGCCACCTGGGAAGAAACCCGTGAACCAGCCATCCCAACCCGTCACCGGCCTGCAGCGCTCCACGGCATTGGGGCGGGCCCCTGCGGTCGTGGTCCTGGCGGCGGTCGCTCTCGGGATTGTTGCGGACAGATACCTTTCAATTCCCTGGTGGATGTGGCTCACCGCCGGCTGGCTCGCGCTCCTTGGCTTCTGGGGAATGCGACGTCGAACTCACAACGTCTGGGCCACCCTCCTCTTGCTGCTCGCCTGTTGTCTCACCGCGGGAGGGATGCACCACCTCCGCCGCGGCGTTGTCCCGGCGAATGATCTCAGGCTCTATGCCGCGGGAAAACCTCGCCCGATTCATCTCCGCGGCGTTCTTCTCGACGAACCGCTGCTCCTGGAAGAAGTCCGCAAGCCGGGACGCTGGGAACGAAAACCGCGCGGCGCTGCGCTGCCGGAAGCCGCTCAGACACGGCAGCGCACTCTCTGCCGCCTGGGAGTCCGGACGATTGTCCTCTCAGACCGGGAGATTGAAGTCTCCGGCAATGCCCGGCTGGAGATCGAAGGACTCGCCACGGATCTGCACGCTCAGGATGAAGTGGAACTCTGGGGGCGGTTATCGCGACCGACAAGTGCGCGGAATCCGAACGGCTTCGACTTTCGGGAGTACCTCAATCATCAGGGGCTTCACAGCTTTATCCGCTGCCAGTTCCCCGAATGCGTCGTCGTCCGCGGTCACAGTCCTTGGGGCTGGCCTCAACAAGGAATGCGACTCGCTCAGGACCGCGCGGAACAGGTGTTGACGACCTATCTGCCGGATTCGGAACAAGGGCTTGCGACAGCCCTCTTACTCGGGCCACGCAAGGGACTCAGTCCGGAACTGCGCGAGGCATTCGCCGAGAGTGGCTGCGCGCATCTGCTCGCAATCTCCGGGATCAACATCGGAATTCTCGTCTCTTTCCTCCTCTTCTGGGGGCGATGCTGGGGACTTTCTCCCGGGAAAATGACCGTCGGAATGATCCTCTGTGTCCTGGGATATGTGTTGCTGACGGATGGGAATCCCCCCCTCGTCCGCGCCGCTCTTCTGGTGGTGATTGGTGGCGTGGGGCAATTACTGTTGCGCCCGGGGCATCCCTTCAATGGCCTCGCCTGCGCCTGCCTCGTGTTGTTGCTCTGGAATCCGTCCGACCTGTTCGAGATCGGACCGCAGTTGTCCTTTCTCGCGGTCGTCGGGCTGATCTGGATCGACCGGGAATGGAGAGCCTGGCGGCGAAGAATCCCCGTCGATCCATTGGCCGATCTACGTCCATGGTGGCAGCGCGGACTGCGCACAAGCGGACTGGTGGTCCTGCAGGCGTATGTCTACACCGCGGGCGTCTGGTTGTTCACTCAACCGCTGGTCACCGACCGCTTTCATCTCCTGCCCCACTTCGGATTCGTGGTCAACGTGCTGCTGATTCCCTGGATGACACTCCTCCTCTGGCTCGGGTATGGGCTGCTCATTCTGGGATTGCTGGCGGTAGGGCCGCTGCAGATCGTCGCCGCGCCGGTCCTGTCGTTCCTCGGCTGGTCTCTGGGATGGGGCTTGAAGGGACTGGTGCAGGTCGTGACCTGGACGGCGGAGATGCCCGCGGGTCATTTGTACGTCCCACCTCCCCCTCTGTGGTGGTTGATCGGATTTTATCTGTTGCTCGCAGGCCTGGTGCTGTATCCCTGGCGCACGCAACAACGGCGTTGGACCTGGCGGGCAACCGGGATTTGGCTCGTGATCGGATTGGGTGCGCAGTTGCTCCCCGCCTCGAACGCAGGACTCCGCTGCACGTTCCTCGCCGTCGGACATGGGGGAGCGATTCTCCTCGAACTGCCGAATGGCAAGAAACTGCTCTACGATGCCGGGTCTCTGGGGGAACCGGAACGCGCGGCGGGGATCGTCCAGGAGGCGGTCCTCCGGACCGGAACAAATCGGCTCGACGGCATTGTTCTCTCGCATGCGGATGCGGACCACTACAACGGCACGCCGGGTGTCCTCGACAACTTGCACGTGGGCGAAATCCTGGCGGCCCGCAGTTTCCTGAAGTGGGAAGTCCCCGCCATCAGGGAACTGGCCGAAAGTGCATTTCGCAAAGGGGTCCCTCTCCGCCTGATCGGAGCCGGTGATGAATTGTCGCTGACCCCTGAGGTGAAATTACGCTGCCTGCACCCCGCTTGGGACTGGAAATCGAATTGGGACAACGCGAATAGCATCCTGCTGGAAGTGGAATATGCGGGGAAGCGGATCTTATTGACCGGAGACCTCGAGCGGGAGGGACTCGGGGCCTTATTGCGCCTGCCGCGCCGCAAGGTCGACGTCCTGTTGGCACCCCATCATGGAGGCCGCAGGCCGAATACTCCGGAACTGGCTGCCTGGAGCACGCCCGATGTCGTCGTCGTGAGCGGTGGCGAGGAGCGGTTTGTCTCCGTGCTGGATGAAATCTATCCAGACTCCAGAATTTTCTGGACGGTTGAGAACGGGGCGGTCTCCGTCCGGATTTCGCCGCGGGGGGAACTGACGGCGCAACCATTCGTGGAGTAATAGAAGGCGAAGACTCCTCCGTTTTTCATAGCAAGGTAAGAGCGTGATCCATAGAATAGACGGCTCAACGAAACTTAATATTGCGAAGCTGACTGCACTCAGAGGAGCGGGAATGATGCGTTTGCGCGGGGAATGTCTGGTCACCTTTTTGTCTGTCTGCCTGCTGGCCGGGATGGGGGGGCGCGTTTCGGGACAGTATTCCGCGCAGCACTCCCTCGAAATGATCAAGGCCCCCTCGGGACTGCAGGTGCAGACCTTCGCCTCCGAACCCATGATCATCAATCCGATTTCGGTCGACGTCGATTTCCAGGGGCGACTCTGGGTGACGGAAGGGGTCAACTACCGCAAGAACGTGAAAGTCCCCCCCGACAACACCCTCAAGGTGCTGGAGGATACCGACAAGGACGGCGTCGCGGACAAGGTCACCGTCTTCACCTCGGACCTGAATGCCTCCATGTCGGTCTGCGTGGCCGGGGACAGGATTTATGTTGCGGAATCCCCCAACATCTACGTGTATGAGGACAAGGACCACGACCTCAAGCCGGATGGTCCGCGAAAGATTTTCCTCACCGGTTTCGGTGGGAAAAACCACGACCACGGTGTCCACGGCCTGACGCTCGGCCCCGATCACAAACTCTATATGACCTGTGGCGACAGCGGGTTCGACGTCACCGGGCCGGATGGAGTCCGCATTCATTTCCGCTGGGGAGCCATGATCCGTTGCGAACTGGATGGGACGAAGCTGGAAGCCTTCGCGGTCAACTTCCGGAATCCGTTTGAACTGGCGGTCGATTCGTGGGGGCACGTCTGGTGCAGCGACAATGACAATGACGGACTGAAAAGCGTCCGCATCTGCTGGATTCTGGAAGGGGGAAACTATGGCTGGTTCGGTGGTCCGGAGCGCATCCAGGAACGGGATGGCAGCTTCCTGCCGATCCATCACTGGCGGGCGGATCAACCCGGTTTTGTCCCTTATACGAAGATCACCGGATTCGGTTCCCCGTCGGGCATGACCTTCAACGAAGGGGACGGCCTCGGCTCGGATCTGAAAGGCAAGATTCTCCATTGCGATCCCGGTCCCCGGGAACTGCGCGAGTATCGCCCTATGCCGTTGCACGGCATGGGATACGCCATCGCCCAGGAGAATATCCTGACCTCCAAGGACGCTTATTTCCGGCCGATCGATGTCTGCATCGCTCCGGATGGCGCGCTGTATGTCACCGACTGGTATGACGGCGGCGTCGGCGGGCACAACTACAACGACCCCACCCGCGGCCGAATTTACAAAGTATCCGCCAAAGATCAGAAGCTTGTCTCTCCCAACCCCAAGGGGGAGATCAAGACCCTGGAGGAAGCGATCCAGGGACTTTCCAGTCCCAACCTCGCGACCGCCTATCTCAGTCGAACCATGTTGTTGGCCGGCGGAAGTGAAGGTCACAGTCGGTTGCTGGCCCTCGCGAGGGATGCGGGAACGAACGAGATGCTCCGGGCGCGGGCGCTTTGGCTGCTCGACCGGATCGGCGGAGAGGGACGGGCGGAAGTCGCGAAGTTGCTCCAGGGTGAGGATGGAACGCTGCGGGCCCTTGCCGTCCGAATCCTGCGCCGCCATGGAGCGGAATACGCGGAGGGCATCCTGAAACTGGCGGACGATAAGAATCACGAGGTCCAGACAGAAGTCCTGCTTGCCTGCCGGACGATTCCCGGTGCTGCCGCCGAACACACAATCCTTGCCTTTGCCAAGGCATATGATGGCAGCGACCGGTATCTGCTGGAGGCAATTAAAATCGCCGCCCAGGGACGGGAAAGCAAATTGATCGCCGATCTGAATCTGCGGGATCAGGAGCAGTGGGATGACCGCTCCGTGCGCCTCCTGCAGGTGCTGCAGGGAGAGAAAGCGACCGAGACTCTGATCGGCCTGCTGCCGAAGCCGGGCCTGACGGAGCAATCCCAACTGGCCGTGGCGCGCGGAGTGATGACTTCTCCCAAACCGGAAGCCGGGAAAGCGATTGTCGAATTGCTCGCCCGCACCAAGAACCCGGAATTGCAGAAAGTAGCGCTCGAAGCGTTGCGCCAACGGCTGTCGGTCTTCTGGAATGACCAGGCGAAAAATCCCGAACTGGAGACGGGACTGGTGCATTGCCTGCAGGAGCCGTCGACGCGCATCGCCACCTGTCACATTCTGGGCCAGGTTCCCGGCAATTTGAAGCAGGTCCGCGAGACCCTGCTGGGGCTCGTCAAGCAGGAGGGGCTCTCGAAAGCGGAAGAAATTGAGTTGCTCAAAGTCTGCACCCAACTGCGGATGGAGGAGACCGCCACACTGGGGCAGAAACTGTTGCAAAGCCAGGATGAGGACTTGCGCAAGCAGGGAATCGCCACCTTCGCCGCTCTGGGGGACATCCGCCAGCTTCAGTCCGCACTGCACAACCCCCTGCTGTCAGCGGCGGTGAAGCAGCAGATCTTAAGCAGCACTGCGGAACGAAGCGAAGGGGGAGTCTTGTTGCTCCGTCTGGTGGAAATGGCAAAGCTCCCCGATGATCTGAAGAACAAGGGGATTCAGCTAGGAACCGACCATCCGGATGCCCACGTGAGGATGCTGTTCGCCAAATATCTGCCGCCGGAGAAACGTCCCAAGACTTTGGGGCAGGAATATACGCCCGAAGAAATTCTGGGACTCAAGGGGGATGCCATGCGCGGCGCGCGGATCTTCAACCAGGGAGGTTCCGCCAGTTGCAGCAAGTGCCACCGGATCGAAAAACGGGGGGCCGACATCGGCCCGAACCTGAGCCAGATCGGCAAGAAGTACGAACGGAAGGCGCTGCTGGAAACGATCGTCAATCCCAGCGCGGCCATCGCACCGGAATATTATGCCTATGTTGTGCAGACGAAAGCCGGAAAAGTCCACGCCGGTTTCCTCCAGCAGAGCAGCGACCAGCAGGTGGTCCTCAAGACCATCGAAGGGGAAGTGGTGACAATTCCCAGGGATGACGTGGAAGAATTGATTCAACAGAAGATTTCGCTGATGCCGGACGCCGTCTTGAAGGATATCACCGCGCAGGACGCGGCGGATTTGTTAGAATACCTGACGACGTTGAAGTGATTTTCTGGTAAAGCGGAATGAGGAGACGCATGATGAAATCGGTGATCCCCGGAAAGTATTTCCGGTTGAGTGGCTTGATCCTGGCTTTGGTTTGCATGGGGGGATTGCTCCGTGCCGAGGACAAGACGAAAGAAGTCGAAGCCGGCGATCTGAAGCTGACCGTTCCGGAAAGCTGGAAGTTCACCCAGCCGAGCAGTAACTTGCGTCTGGCGCAGGCCGAGGTTCCCGCTGCGGAGGGGGATAAGGACGCGGCGGAACTGGTCGTCTTTTATTTCGGTTCCGGAGGAGCGGGTGGCACCAAAGCGAATATTGACCGCTGGACGAGTCAGTTCGATGCGGCGGGGCGGAAGGTCAAAATCCTCGAGGGGACCAGCTCGCACGGGAAATACACCCTCGTCGACCTGCAGGGAACCTATAACCGGCCCGTCGGTCCGCCGATCCTCAGAAAGACCGAAAAGATGCCAGGGGCACGCGGACTGTTCATTATTTTGTCGCACGAAAAACAGGGGGACTTTTTCCTCCGTTTAACGGGGCCGGAAAAGACGGTCGCCGCGAACGCGGACCCCCTCCGCAAGGCGATCGGCGCGAAGAAGGACGACGAGAAGGAAGCCAAATAACGCAGGAAACCCGGTAACGCGCTGTTCCTGAAAACTTAAACACAGGGGGACGCACTCGCGTCCCTCTTTTTATTTCCCGCACAGCGTTATTTCCCGGACAGCGTTTCTATGCCCCCCAGGATCGGAGTGTAGCCGGTCATCCGCGCGTCTTCCCCCTGATGTGCAGCGGTACGCAGGAGCTGGTCCCCGTGGGAACCGACCTGTTCCGTCAATGCCACGACAGCCTTGGATTTCGGATCGAGTTCCCGCAACTGCTGCAGTGTGGCCTTCGCCCCGTCGATGTTGCCGCATCGATACTGGGCATATCCGAGACGGTACAGATCATCCGGCCCCGGTGTCTTTTCGCAGAAATGCTGTTCGAGGACCGCAGCCGCCTGTTGCCAACGCTCGGTGCGGGCATAAGCGGTCGCGAGGAGATCTTCCGCTTCACTCCGGCGCTCGGCTGATGTTTCGGAATGTTGGATCACCTGCCGCAGCAGGGGGAGAGACTGGGTGGGGTTGTTGTTTTCGAGAGACAGCCGCGCAAGTCGAAACAGGGCTTCCGCGTTTTCCCGATCCACTTCCAGCAGGCGGTAATAAATCTCCTGGGCGTCCACCGGATTATGGTCCTGCTCCAGCAGCTTCCCTTTCATGAGCAGCAGCCGCGGATTCGCCGGCTCCATGCGGAGCGCGAGGTCGATGATCTTCCGGGCGTCGCGGGCTCGATTCTGTTCCATGAGCAGCGCCGCCAGATTGCAGTAGATCTGGCAGTCATCCGGGCTGAGTTTGATCGCCAGTTCCATCTGCTCGAGCGCCTCACCGAGGCGGTCTTGCTGCAGATACATTTCAATAATTCGACGGCGGGCTTCATCGTTGTGGGGGGAACGTCGCAGCACGTCCTGCACCAGGTCTTCCGCCTTGTCCAGGTCCCCCTTCTGCAGCGCACGAGAGGCATCCTGCAGTTTCTTTTCGTCCCAGACCGTGCAGAATTTCCGGGGGTGACGCAGGAAGGAACAGCCGGTCAGATTCAACCCCGTCACACACAGCAAGATCGCGACGATCAGGCGGACGGACGATGAGCGGAGACGCACGCCGCAGCGCGCATCCATCCTGGCTGGTCGAGGCGACAGCCGGAGGTGACCCATCGGGGGGGGATCCGGGTTGATAAGGGAATGTTGAGAGAGACCGGAAGTTCCTGCAGGTTCCGAGCGCGGCACCGGCAAAACTTCGCAGCGGTGGAATACCACAAATCCGCACAGAACGGAAGATCGAGTTCAAACCCGAATCGCCCCTCCAAATGCCCTGTTTTCAAGGAGTTATGTCCGGAGAGGGGAGCTTGACCCCCGGACGCAAATCCAATAACGTTCCCCTCCCTCGACGTGGTTCGAGGGTCAGATAAAAGCCCGTGGGGGATAGTCCGCCGTGCTGACGCTCTTTGATCGATACCTGTTCTGGCGGTATTGGCACGCCTATATCATCACGTTTCTGGCGGTGCTCGGCCTGTTCGTCGTCATCGATGCCTTCAACAACATCGATGAATTCGCGCGCGACGGGGCGAAGCTCCCGCAGATCATGTTGAACTTCGTGCAGTATTACTGCTACCAGGGATGCGTCTTCTTCCGCGCGGTCGGAGGACTCGTGACCTGTCTCGCCACCATGCTGGTGCTCGCGACCCTGGTGAAAAACGGGGAACTGAATCCGGTCCTGTCGGCGGGGATTACCACCTATCGGATCGCGCGGCCGCTCCTCCTGGGAGCGCTCACGGTGAATATCTGCCTGCTGCTGGACCAGGAATTCGTCATCCCCGCGATTGCCAACGAACTGCAACTCCGCCCGGGACAGGATCATCGTTCCTCGGACCGCATCAACCCCGCCTACGATTACTCGTCCCGCATCGGCATCCAGAATGGCCGGTACTTCGTGAAGGAGCAGAAGATTGTCGATTGCGATTTCGTGCTCCCCTTTCCGAAGATCGCGGAAAGAATGACCACCCTCCGGGCGACGGAAGGGAAATATGTCCGCAACGCGAAACATCCGGAACAATCGGGCTGGTATCTCAAAGGGGTCTCCCCCCGCTTCGACGAACTGCAGTTGACGGAATATGGCAAAGGGAAAGTGATGCCCGGGAAGGCTCCGGATGAGTTGATTGTTCGGACGATGATCGGGTTCGGACAACTCGTGACCGGACAGCGCAGTTTCGACTATCTCTCCACGAAAGACCTGCTCGAACGGGTCCAAAGCCCCGCCTATGGATCCGCGTTGACCCGCACCCTCAGTTCCCAGATTCACACCCGCGTCACGAAGCCGATCCTGAACCTGCTGTTGATCCTGCTCCTGATTCCGCTGGTCATCCGCAAGGAAAGCCGGGGACTGGTCACAAACCTAGGGCTGGCAACCCTTGCCTCCGCCTTTGTTCTGAGCCTCGACTTTGTGTTCGGGTTTCTGGGGAGCGCACGGTTGATCCCGCTCGACCTGACCGCCTGGGGGCCGGTCGTGGTGTGCGGTTTTCTGAGTGCCTGGATGTCCGGTTCTGTACGGACGTAGGCACGATAATCGCGCGAGCCGTCAAAGTTTCACGCGATGCTGCGCCCTGGCGAAACTCTGCAGGTTCCAAGGGTGATGAGCATCTTGGGCATGGTGGCGCGGCACCCGGGTGAACTCGTTCCCCGAGGTTGAAACGTCCGATGCTATGAGACGACGCGCCATGGGAGGGGGCAGAGAATTGCTTTGACGCCGGCCGAGGGAATCGCCGCGACAAGGCCCAGCCAACGAGCCGCGAAATGTCCCCTGGTGCGAACTCCGAACTCTCTCTCGAAGACGAATTTCGCATTCGTCGCTGGGCGCGGGAATATTATGTCCCCCCCGAGCAGAGACACCGCACCTGGCACCCGGTCTTCCTGGAAGAGATGGAACGGATTGACCTGGAGCGGCAGTGCATGGAATCGCGTCAAAGCCGGGCACAGTCCTGGGTACCGCTGGAACCGGGAGACTTTTACCGGCTGGATCCGCATCACGCCGCGCTCTCCGCCCCGAAGATTCTGCTGACGATCAGCCGCGTGTCGAGGCCGGAATATCACTACAACGAAGAGTGATTAATTCTCTTCGGGCGCGGGCAGGTCTTCGTCGTCACTCGGCTTCTTTTTTCCCCGGCTGACGATGGTGAGGATGTCGCGCTCTTCGGTCAGGACCTGGCGTTTGTCCTCGTACTGGACCACCATCTTGCGGGCGAGAATTTCGAGGCCGACCACTTTTCCCTGGCCGACTTTGGTTAACACCAAAGCCCCGACGGGAGGAAGTTCACGGCGGTATTCCTCGTAGGTATCGTGTTCATAGCGGAGGCAGCATTTGAGCCGTCCGCACCGCCCGGAGATCTTCACGGGGTCGAGAGTGGCTTTCTGCAGCTTCGCCATCTTCATCGACACCGGGGGCATTTCGCGGAGGTGGGTGTTGCAGCAGACCGGCTTGCCGCAGTCACCGTAATCGGCGAGGAGCTTGGCTTCATCCCGGACGCCGATCTGGCGCATCTCGATGCGGGTGTGAAACTGCCGGGCGAGGGCTTTGACGAGTTCGCGGAAGTCGATCCGGTTTTCGGAGAGGTAGTAGAAGACCAGACGCTCCTCGCCGAAGAGATGCTCCACGTCCACCAGTTGCATCTGAAGTTTATGCTCTGCAATGAGTTGCTTGCAGCCGTTGAATTCGTCCCGTTCCTTGCGCCAGATCTGGTCCCGGGCGAGAAAGTCATCCATGTTGGATTCGCGGAGGATGTTTCCGCCATCGGATTGCAGGCCGAGGTATTCGCGCGTCCGATCGGTGGCGGCACAGAGGACTTCCCCCCATTCGACGCCGCGGTCGGTGCGGATGATCACATTGGTATTCCGTTCGATGGGGTTGGACCCCTTGAACAGGAATTCTCCCAGGTGGCGGGAGAGGCCGTAGCGGACAACGTACTTCTGGCTCATAGGGGAAAACCCTCGCGCGGAGGGGGAAATGTCAGCGAAGATTTAGACGCTCTATGATAGCAGGAAGAGGGGATGGGCGGAACCTTGTCGGCTTCCCCGGGGTCACCCGGAGATCAAAATGTTCCACGTGGAACATTTTGAATGGGGGGGCTGCCCATCTGCCACCCTGATCGACTCCCGGAAATCGGGATTTCGCGCTCAGAATGTTCCACGTGGAACATTTTGAGAGGGTTTGGGGAGGCGGCGGAGCAGCCGGCCGATGTCGTCGCAGAGGACTTCGAGCAGGAGGGGGACTGAGGCATTCTGGTCAAGGTCCAGTTCCGCGTGCATCAGCCGTTCGAGGATCTCCTGGACGATGTCGAAGGTGGCCATCTGGTCGGGGTCAACTCGATTCAGGAGGGTATCGACTTCAGGGATGCGGAATTCAGTCGCCTCCCCGGTGATCTTCAACAGCAGTTCCTGAAAGAAGGAGACGAAGAACCGGAGGGTCCAGTTCATGAGGTTGCGCTGCACGGAGGCATCGGAAGGGGAATTCTCCAATTCCTCCTGGATCGCGCGGGTGAGGGCCACACTGTTGAATGGTTGCGCGGCGAGTTGTCGGTCGATCAGCGTCCGCAGGTTGCGCAGGCTGGGGTCGAGCAGGCGCGTGGCTTCGGCGAGACTTCCCCCGGAAAGCGCGGCGCTCTGTCGAGCCGCTTCGGGATCATCGGTGATCTGTTCGGTGAGCAGAATCTTTTCCACATCTTCAATAGAGAGAGGAGCAAACCGCAGCACCTGGCAGCGGGAGCGGATCGTGGGGAGGATCGCTTCCGGATGCGAGGCGACGAGAATGATCAGCGAGTTTCGCGGGGGTTCTTCGAGAGTCTTGAGCAGCGCGTTTGCGCTGGCATCGTTGAGGAGGTCCGCATCGTCGATGATGGCGATCTTGCGGCGGCCCGACATCGGCGTCTGATTGAGGTCGTGACAGAGTCCCGCCCGCCCTCGTTTTTCCGGCGGGCCGAGGAACAATTCAATGGGAAGTTCCCGCTTGCCTTCGGGGAGCGTGACGACGAACAGATCGGGGTGAGAACCGGCAAGGACCTGACGGCAGCCGGGGCAGGCTCCACAGCAGTCGAGATCGGTTTCGGGATGCCGTTCGCAAAACAGGCTTTGTGCGACGAGGAGGGCGAAATGTTTTTTGCCGATTCCTTCCGGTCCCGCGAAGAGCCAGGTGTGTGCCAATCGGTTCCGTTGCAGGGTGCGGCGGAGAAGATCGCGGGGTTGCTGATGGCCGAGGAGCTGGTCCCAGTTCATGCGGATTCCTTCGGGGTGGAATTCGGCTCGGGTTGCTCCAGCCAGCCGAGGCAGTCCCCCGTGTGAACGGCGGCATCGGAGTATTTTTCAATCCGCACCAGCCGTCCGGAAGCGGGGGAGGAGACGTCGAACGTCATCCCGGGAAGGCCCAATTCGACGACGCGATCTCCGGCGAGAACATCGTCCCCCAGGTCTACGAGCCAGGTGGAGACCCGGATCGGAAGTTGTCCGGCACCAAGTTCAGGGACGAGTAGGGGGGTGGGCATCGGATTCTGCGGTTCAGGATCACTGCGAGAGAAAAACGAACGACGTGAAGATTTTATCCGGGAAAGAGTTGTGAGGCGAGCGACAGCAACTGGCGAATGGCCATGTTTCGATATCGTTCCAGAGAAACATTGCTCCCGGAAGGAGGAAGAATAATGAAGAATAGAAAGGAGCAGTTGGCCCCCGCTCCACAACAAAAAAGGAACCAACTGCTCACGCAGGTCAAACAATCGACCAGACTTTTTGGCCTGCTTTTCGATTTGTCTCCCATGCCTTGAAACGAGATCAGGAAAAGTGCGAAGGGGGCGGCATCGCAATTCGGAGGGTGGTATCCGTGCGGATGCCAGCCTCCCCTCTCACCGTGGAGCGTCTTCCGGTGAAATCATCAGAAAATCAATGAGGGAACCTACCAGATAAACCCTCATTTCTTGCTGAAGACTTCGCTGGAGCGCACTGCAAAGCAAGGAGGGCGATAAGCAAAGCAAATGCCAGTACAAATCAGAGAGACAGAATGGCAAGTTTCTGTGCGTTGGTCGGCCATGACTGGATGGCCTGCAAGCAAAATAGCGGAAGACCCCACAAGCAACTGCCCACAGGGTCCTCCGCAAGAGATGGCGATGCCTCTCGGACGATTCTAGTGAGATTGTCAAGAGGGGGACCGCCAGGCGGCTTAGGGACGTTGGGAGATGTGCAATACTGAGGGCGAGCAATGGCGATGGTCTCTGCCGCACGAACTACAACCGGTTCGTCAGCATCAGGAGCAGGATGACAAGAATCACCAGGCCGAGGCCTCCGCTGGGGTAATAACCCCAGTCGCGACTATACGGCCAGGCGGGAGCCGCACCGATGAGGGCGAGAATCAGAACGAGCAGGAGCAGCGCCGGTAACGAGATCATGGTTTTCTCTCTTTCATGAGATGGTGTTAAGAAGCCTTCTTGCGGCGGGACGCCGGCTTGGATTTGGATGGTTTTGTGACGCGGGCCGCTCCGCGAACATTCCGTTGAGAGGTTTTCGCAGCCGGGGTTTTTACGTGTTTGAGACTTTTTTGCAGAGCGTCCATCAGGTTGATGACACGGGGCGTTTTTTCCGCGTGGTGGATGACAAGTTTTGTGCCCTTGGAGCGTGCTTCAATTTCCTGACACGCGTTCTGAGAAGTCGTCTTTAAAATCAGCGAGCCGAAGCGTTTGATGGTCAGCCCGTGAATGAGGGATTTTGCGAGCGCAGCTCGGCAGCGGGAACTGTCAGTGAGTCGATTCGAAGTCTTCGGCGGGTTTGAGTTCGCTGCTGTAGTGCAGAACGTCCAGGAGGAGGAGTTTCGACGTGGCGCGTAAGCGGACGAGGCGCTGGCGGCGGGAGATGACGAAGCGACCGATGCCGTGCAGATGCTCCTCTTCCAGGCCGCGGCGAATCAGTTCAAAGGGTTTCTCGCCGCCATTCCCATCGGGAACGAGGTAATATGCCTGCCCTGCCAGATAGCGAGGATCGATTGTGTCGGGTGAAACGAAGCCTTCGATATTGATGGACTCGTCTTTGGAGTCGCGAAGTGCGTCAATTTCTTTCGGATCGAGTACCACGTAATGATCCTTTTCGATTTCATAGCCGGAGACGATTTCGTCCTGGGAGACTTCGCCGTGGACAGGACAGAACTTGCGGTATTGAATGCGGTTTTTGCAGGGTTTGTGGAGTTGATGAAAGGAGATTTCGGATCCGGACGAGCCGGCGTTTACGGTGAAGGCCTGGAGTGGAAGGGAAACGAGACTGAGTCGGAGGTGCCCCTTCCAAGATGCGTGCAATGCCATCAGTCGATCCTCAGCGAGGGGTGAGCCGTGATCCCTCCCTGGGAAAGGACATTCCATTGAATTGCGAGCGGTTGGATATCAGGCAGCCTGGCCGGGAATCACCCAGGCGATGTCTCTGGCGTGCAGAAACCGAACCTTTGAACCGCGATAGTCAGGGAAAGGCAAACGACATGCCTAAACAGGTGCGTGTTTGAAGTTCCGCCTGTTTGTGATGCCGTGAAATCTTTTCCGGGCATGAGAGTTGCCCGTTGCGACAAGAGGTTGCGCTTGCCTGTCAGGAATTCACTGAAAAGGAAGTTCTCATGGTCGCCAAAACAAAGCCGAAGCGGCAGATTCGTCCCGCCCAGTCCCAGCGTCGGCAACCGGGGCTCGAATATAAGATGCACCCCATCCCGGATTCGGTCCCTCGAAATACGCGCGAAGGCCGCCTGGCCGGGAAGGTGGCTTTGGTGACGGGAGGTGACAGCGGGATCGGTCGAGCGGTCGCGTTGAGTTTTGCCCAGGAAGGGGCCAGCGTGGCGATTGTGTATCTCAACGAACACGAGGACGCGCGAGAGACCAAGCGGCTTGTGGAAGAGATGGGGGCTGAATGCCTCACAATTTCCGGCGATATCGGATGGAAAGATTCTGCCAGCAGTCCGTGAAGGAGGTGGTGAAACACTTTAAGAGAATCGACATTCTGGTGAACAACGCCGCGGAGCAGCATCCCGCGAAGTCAATCGCGGAGATCACCCAGAAACAGCTCCTTAAGACGTTTCAGACGAACCTGTTTTCGCAATTCTACCTGGTTAAGGCGGTCCTGCCGCATTTGAAAGAGGGGGCCGCGATTATCAACACCACATCCGTGACTGCGTATCGGGGGAGTCCTGACCTGCTGGATTACTCAGCCACCAAGGGGGCCATCGTGGCCTTCACGCGCTCGCTGGCGATGCAACTGGTGGACAAGGGGATTCGGGTCAACGCCGTCGCTCCCGGGCCGATCTGGACGCCGTTGATTCCTGCGACGTTTCCCGCGAAGAAAGTGAAGTCGTTTGGCTCGGAAGTGCCCATGGGGCGATCGGGGGAGCCGGCTGAAGTCGCGCCTTGCTATGTCTTTCTGGCTTCCGAGGACGGGGCCTATATGACAGGGCAAGTCCTGCATCCGAACGGCGGAGAGATCATCAATGGCTGACGAGATGGGGATGGAAGGCATCTGATGAGAAAGACCAGCGCCACCCTGCATGGCAATGTTCCCGACACCTCGCCGGTTGTGCTGCTGATTATCGACGTCATCAACGATCTTGAGTTTCCAGAGGGGAGGGAGTTTTTACCCCGAGCGCTGGAGATGGCGGAGAAAATTGCAGATTTAAAGCGGCGATGCCGTGTGGAGAAAATTCCGGCGATCTATGTGAACGACAACTTTGGTCGATGGCGGTCCGATTTTCAGGCCCAGATCGATCACTGCCTGGAAGATGGCGTGAGGGGGAGGAAGCTGGTGGAGATTCTCCACCCGGATGAGGATGATTATTTCGTCCTGAAACCAAAGCATTCCGGATTTTTTGCCACGACTTTGGAAACCCTGCTGAGATACCTGCAGGCGCGGACACTGATCCTGACAGGAATCACGACGGACAACTGCGTCTTGTTCACCGCGAATGATGCCTATATGCGGGATTATCGCCTGTGGGTGCCGAGTGACTGTGTGGCTGCCTTCAGAGACGAGGACCACCGAAACGCATTAAGGCAGATTGCACGGGTGCTGAAAGCGGATATTGGTTCGTCGGAGGAATTGAGGGCAGACATGCTTACCGAGAGGGAGTTTGCAAAGGAGAAAGACTTCCATGACTGATTCACTGCAGGTTTATCTTTGCGACCACTTGATGGGAGCACAGTTTGCCATCAGCCTGTTGCAGGATTTGAGTCAGCAAAGCCTGGATCCAACCGTGGCATCTTTCTCTGCGGAAATTGTGCGGGAGATTGAGGCCGATCGGGACATTTTGAGGACTTATCAAGAAAGAATCGGGGGCACAGAAAGTCCCTGGAAAAATATGTCGGGATGGGTGGCGCAGAAAGCAAGCCGGTTCAAACTACAATTGAGTGAGCCAATGGGCCTGTTTGAAGCGTTTGAGATGCTGGCCCTGGGTGTGCTGGGGAAGCTGGCTTTGTGGGAGGTTTTAAAGAGTCTTCGGGAAACGAATGTGCATCCCGTCGATCTGGATCTCGAACGACTGATTGATCGAGCCCGCAAACAGCATTTCGAAATCGAGGCGATGCGACTTCGGTTGGCTCTGCAAGCTCTCATCTGACGAGAGCCGAGGTTTTCCGCGGGAAACCTCAAACTTCTAACTCAAGAAAATGCCGTCGGCGGTTTTTCCACCGCCGACGGGTCTTGACCACATCATTCACCGAGGATCTGGGTCACAACTCCCGAACCGACCGTGCGGCTCCCTTCGCGGATCGCAAAGCATCCCGCAATGATTAGGCGATCGTTGTTACATGGGTGGCGAATCCGTCTTGATTCCGGCCCCTTGAAAAGGCCTTACTCACGGAGGCAACGAATTTGCAATGCTGACGGTACGTGGCAGGTCTTCGGACGGCGGACGAATGACTGACATAGACAAAAAAGCGGAAGACCCCGCAAGCAACTGCCCACAGGGTCATCCGCGAGAGATGGCAAAATCTCTCATCCGAATCTTAGTAAGAGCGTCAACCCGGACATCAGGGCAAGAAGCCAATCCACTGCACGTGTTCTTTGGGACTTCCGCTCACTTTCAACGTACCGGTTCCATCAAAATGTTTCGGATCGATCAGAGTGATTTTGGCTGTCACGACCGAATTCGGTTCAACAAAGGTGCCTTTCCCGGCGAGATGGAGTTTTGTCCCGCTGACCTTCCCTTCCAAGGCAAATGGATTAGAAATAACCGCATAGTCGAATTCAGCCGTGACGCTCTTTCCATTTTGAACAATTTTCAGAACGGCAAAGCTAGGATTGAGCATTGTCCAAGTGCCGGAGAAATTCGCAGGCGTCGCCGAATGTGGAGCAACATGAGCGGGAGCGACATCAGCGTGGACATGTCCCGATCCATGACTGAGCAGCGCCCTCTGCTCAAGGGAATCAACAGTGTGGAAATTGTTGCGGGGAATGGAGCGGCGCTTGCCGCAGCGAAAAAACTGAAACATGGATGCCCTCGTGTCGAAGTCTTACGGGAAACTTCTATCGTAGCTGCTCCGGGGGAGGGTGGTAAATGGGGAATCGGATCGATTGAATCAGGGAAGCCGACGCGCCAAAGCTCGTTTTGGCGCGCTCTGGGGAGACGGTCATCTCGAGGGTGAGCAGATGACTATGTCTTTGGGCCGCAAAAACTACACAGACCTTACGGTCGGTGATGGATTCTGAGCAGGAGATTCTCTCTGCGATCCATTGCCGCTTTGTCCATTCTTACCGGTCACCAGCCACGGGAAGTGGCAGGGAAGCGGCATTCTGATCGTGGAACCACTCGCCAAGACCAGTGACGACGTATTCGCCTGGAAGGATGCGGACGCGTTTGAAGAAGCGGAAGACCTTACAGCAACTGCCCTGGTCATGCGAAGATGGTCTATGTCTCTCAGGAGGTTATAGGCAAGATGGGTAAAGGGCCGGAGATCGAAAACAGGCGGCGATTCTACGTTGCGTTCAGGCGCGCTCTGGCGAGACCGGGTTTTAGTCGACCAGGAGATCGTCAGTCAGGCGGATTCTGGAAATCGGCTTTGATCAGTTGAATCCGCTCCGGCAGGCGAGGCCAATAGCGACCCATCTCAGTGTTACAAGCCGCATGAGAGTTCGGGAGAGTGGCGTAGATGGTCCAGCACAGCCAAGAAACGATTACCGAAAAGCGTTCTCGATTGTTTGCGGAAGTTTCCGTATTTCCACCCAACTGCCATGAAACGCTCTTTTCGTCGGATCGGATCAGTCTAATCGGGTGCTTCTGGTCGATCAGTCGAGAACATCGTTGAGCGACTTCAGGTGAGTCGAATGTGACCTGGCGGTGATGATGCGCGAAATAATTTCTGATGCCTTGCACGACTTCAATATTATGAAACATCGTTTCAGTGAATAAAGTGCGTGCTCGCGCGGGCTGCTGCTTGGGATGGTACGTGTTTGAGGTTTTCTTCGTCATCGCGGTGAAGCGCAATTCCGATCCACTTCTCAAGAAATGCCGCGCAAGTTAGGCAGCACGCCAGATCGGAACCCTCTTTCATGACGTCGAGGACCTCTTGAAAAGAGTGGACGCAGGTCGTCGTGAGTGGGTTCTTGGCGAGTCTGTGAAACTCTCGGTATTTTGCAGGATCAGAGATATTGACATTGTGGGAGGGAGTTTTGCAAGATGCACGCTCCGAAGGCCGAAGAGCAGTCGAAAAACTGACGCCTAAAAACAGGGAAACCTGAGTTGGTGAGTTAGGAGTAACCCAGCTCCCTGGCACAAGCGGGGCCGCGGTGACGAGTTCCCGAGGCTCAATCGTGAGATTTTTTTGTACAACACGTAACCGCCGGGCTTCCGCGGAACCACAGTCGTCGGATGGAATCGAAGCGTTTCACGCCTTGCGTCGCGTCATGATAAGCAATTATTTAACACAAACATCCCGCGACAGACGCTGCCGAAAAGCGTGAAATAATCATTCATACAGGACGAAGAGTGACCGAGGTGGAAAGTCGAACCCGCGATCCGCCAGACTCTCCCGACCTGGCCGCTTTGCCAGATTGCGTACTCGGCCTGCCGGGATGATATTGGCATCCGGTGAGAGTTGCAGGCCCCGGTATCGAACCGGGAGGTCCGGCCTTATGAGAGCCGGTGGGGCACCTGCCCAGCTTCGATGACGGCGTTTTGAAATGACGGGGAGATTCGAACTCCCATGCCCTCACGGAGGCTCGACGTTCTGAGCGTCGCGTGTCTACCACTTGGTCCTGAGTGTGTTGAAAGCGAGAAGAGAATATTGGGTTGTGAAGGAGTTGAACCTCTCGTCATCCACCCCACTTGTTTTTTGACAACGGTGTTACAGGCCGCCGTGGGGAGCGCAACCCAGAAGAGTTTCAGAAATTGAGAGTGACACGGGTGGGAGTCGAACCCACAGCCTCACAAAGTTTTGAGCTTTGCCGCTTTGCCAGTTTGCGTACCGTGCCGCGTGAAGTCGTCAGTACCCAGGGCGGGATTCGAACCCGCAGTCATCCGGTTTTAAGCCGGATCGCTCGGCCAGTTGGCGTACCCGGGCCTGTGCACAAAACTGCGGGAGTTGGAATCGAACCAACGCCTCCGGGGTCAGGGCCCGGCGTCACTACCAGCAGCGACTGTCCCGCATCGGGAAACGAATGTTTCTTTGCGACGTTCTCGATTGCGGGGGCAGGAATCGAACCTGCGGACGCGTGGTTCAAAGCCACGCATTTCTACCAGCAGAAACTACCCCGCAGAGTTTTTTCGTATGAGCGGAAGCCGTGGGACTCGAACCCACAAGCAAGAATGACTTGCCACCTGTTTTCGAGACAGGCTCCTCAACCAGCCGGATGACTTCCCAGAGTTGTTGTGGAAGCTGCGGAGGCAGGAATCGAACCTGCGTCACGACGGTTAACAGCCGCCCGCCCGTACCAACACGGACTCCACCGCAATCAAATCTCTCAATATGTTTCATAACTCTCTGATGCGTGAGAAGTGCTCGACAATGCACCACTTCAGAACAGGCACAACCGGGTTATGAAACGGTTTCAATTACCAGTCAGCGCGGTCGGATTCGAACCGACGGTCTCGTGCTCCCAAGGCACGCGGATTGAGCCAGGCTTTCCTACACGCTGATTGAACAGAATTCCGGAAACACTCAGCGGGAATCGAACCCGCACCTCCGCCCTGGCAAGGCGGCACGCTGCCGTTACATCATGAGTGCCTGAATTTGGTCGCCGAATTGTCAAAGAGCGAAGTGCTTCGAGTTCTCAAGGCATAGCGACCCGTGTGGGATTCGAACCCAACCTGTTCAGCGTGAAAGGCTGATGACCTCTCCAGAAGTCCAACGGGCCTAGAGTGTGTTGCGCTTTAGTGTCGCGTCTAAATCGATGATTTGTCCGAAGTTTTTAACGCGACAGACGCTACAGATAAACGCAATGCGATCTCGCTTCGGGGGCTTCCGCGTTGCGGAGCGCCCCCGCCACACATGTCCTCTTGAGGGCCGTGCCAAGGGAGATCTGACACACAGACCCCATTCCTCCTATTTTCACAGCTAACAGGGGGCAGCGGGCTTCCTGGATCGCCTATTTCTCCACAGTGAGCATCACGGGTTGACCGGGGGGGCGGTTTCGTCCTAAAACTCCTGCCGCGTGGAGGTTAACTCTTCTCAAGTCTCCTCTGCTGCGCTCGCTTTTCTTCAACCTTCCGTCAAAACAGGTCGATTATTCCGATTATACCGACGAGCGTTCCTCGCCGGTGGTTTACGGCATTCCCTCTGAAGAGTGCGTGATCCCTTATGGCTGGTCGTCGTGCTTCTGAAGCGAGTTCGATCTTTCCGTTCCTGTCGGTGCTGATCTGCACGATGGGGGCGCTGATCCTGTTGCTGCTGGTGACGGCGACGCAGATCGAAGCGCGGGTGGTGGACCAGCACCTGGCCTCCCAGGGCGCTGCGAAGAATGGGAGGGGGGGGCCGAGCGAGCCGGAGCTGCTGCGGATTCCCGATCCGACACCCGATGCCGAGCCGAAGGTTGAAAAGCCGAAGGGGCCATCCGAAGAGACGAAGAAAAAGTGGCAGCGGATGGTGCTGGATGCGGAACGGGAGCGGGACGAAAAGCAGCAGCAGGCGGAGGCACAGAAAGAGAAGATCCGGAAGGCAAAGCAGCAACTGGAATCCGCGGAGGCGGCGTTTCGGGCGCTGCAGTTGCAGGTAACCCGGCTGCGCGAACAGAAGCAGGCGATGGCGGGTGAGCAGAAGGAACTGAAACAGGAAGAAACCCAACTGAACGAGGACGTGGACCACGCTCGTCAACAGTTGGAAGAGAAGAAAAAGAAACTGGCGGACGCCAAGAACCAGTTCGCGCTGATTCCCTACGATGGGAAATCGGGGACGACGCGCCGGCCGATTTTCCTGGAATGCACGGAGCGGGGGATCCGGATTCTGCCGGAGGACGTGCTGCTGAGAGCACCGGACCTGACGGGGTTCACGGAGAAATACAATCCGCTGTTGAGTGCGGCGGACCTGTTGACCAAATACTGGGAGGGTCAGGCGGCTTTGCAACCGGACGAGCAGGGGTCCAAAGATCCGCCGTATGTCCTGATGATTGTGCGCCCGAGCGGAACAGTGGCGTATTACGTGGCGCGGCGGTATCTGTCGCGGTTGAGGTTTCCGTTCGGGTATGAACTGGTGGAAGAGGATTATCCGTTGTATTTCCCGCCTCCGGATCCGAAGGCGCGAACGCTGCTCGTCAAGGAAATCCAAAGTGCGTTGCGGACGCGGGACTCCGTGTTGGCTTCGCGCGGAAGAGCGGGGGCGCTTCAGGATGAACTGATCGAGATCAAGACATTCAACAATGAAGCGAACGCGCGAGAGGAACTGGAAGAACAGCGGGCGAACGATCCACTGGAAGCGATGTCTCCCATCCAGGCAGGATCCCGACCGGGAAATCGCAGCGGTGGCGGCAACGGTCTGGGGGGAAGCCGAGGAAGCGGGAATGGCGGGGGATTCGCGGGTGGCCGAGGGAGTAGCCCCGGGGGTAGCCCCGGTGGAAGCGGACGAGGGGGAAGTGAAGAAGGGGGCGAATTCGCGGGAGGGGGAGATTCATTGCCGGGTGGAATGACCGGTGGGACAACAGGCGGACCTGCGGGTGGTTCTGTGGGAGGGGCTACGGGTGGAGGACGGATGCCGGGACGGGGAGTGCGCGGACAGCCGGTCTCCAACAGCCGATCGCCCGGCGGGGAGTCATCTCCGTTTGACGGGTCCGATGGAGGACCGCGGATGGGTGGAGGTGGAGCGCCGGGTGGCGGCGGGGGCGATCCGTTTCGCGAACCGGGAACCGGCGCGGGTGGTCCAGGTGTGGGAGGAGGGACCGGTACCGGCGGCGGGACGGGAGGGGGCAACGGTGGGGACTATGCGCCGATCGGCTTAGGGAATGATGGAGGAACGGAGGGTGGTGCCGCGGGAGGAGACGGGGGTGCGGGGAGCGGTGAGGACGGGAATGGGCCGCTGGTCCCTCAGCCGGGGAGAGCCGTGCAAGGCCGCGGGGGACGGCGCGGAACGGGAAGTTTGAAATCCGAGAATGAAGCAGCGCCGAACATTCCCCGCATGACAGAGGATGCAGAACAGAGAGGTGGCCAACCGGGGGATGATTCGCTGTCGCTGCAGGGGCCATACGAAGGGACTGATCAGGGTCAAGGACCGGGAGGTCCGCAGAGACGTCCGCGCGGTAGTGTCCTCGGCCGTCCGGGAATGAAACCGGGAAGACCCGGGATGGGACAGCCGGGGGCTGGTGGTGAACCGTCCGCAGAAGAAGCGGAAGAAATGCCGGAGGAGGATGATTCCGGCGTGAGACTGATCCCGCAAGCGGAGGAGGCGACTCCCAAGCCAGAGACGCCCCGGAAGCCGAGCGGAGGAAAGAACGGACAAAACCAGGGAGCTCCCGCACCGCGCGGAGGGACTCCGGATTCGCCGGTGATCTTCGGCGCTGCGCCGGGTGGAGGAGGAGAAGGGGGTGCGGCGTCGCGCAACCAGCACATGTCCCGGCAGCGGTGGGGACGAGCCGGTGCACGAGGAACGATCGGCCTGGAGAAGAGCGTGCCGGTCCAGATTACGCCGAACGAAGTGATCATCGGCGGGAAGGTGGGGATTCCGATCGGGCAGGGGGAATCGCGGGATGAGCTGGCGGAACAACTGTTGCGCGGCATCGATTACTACACGTCGCAGTGGGGGAGTCCGCCGGACACGTTCTACTGGATTCCGTCCGCGAAATGCTACGTCGAACGGGGAGGCGGCCAGCATTACGCACGAGTGCAGGGAATTCTGTCGCAGTGGGGGATCACCTCGACGGTGGAATTCGAGACGAACAAGCGGGGAGGGAAGTAGCGGATGGGACGGCGTTCCAAAAGCGAAGAACTGCAGTTCGGATCGGATTCGTTCCTGGACGTGATCGCGAACATGGTGGGCATCCTGATCATCCTGATCGTGGTGGTGGGGATCCACGTGGCGAAGTCCCCCTCCGTCGGCAGCGTCGGTGCAGCGGGAAATCGCCAAGCGGGAGCAGCGAGGGGAAGAGGTGGCGGTGAAGCCGTTTATTCCGCTGCCTGAAACGAAACCCGCTGACGAACCGGCCCAGGAAGAAGCGGAAGAGAAATACCTGGAACCGCCGTCCGAGGTTCAACAGAAGGTGGCGATGCTGGGGAAAGAGGCGCAGGCGATCGAACAGCAGATCCGGAAACAGTTGAGCGCGTCGGAAGAGATGCGGGAGACGTATCACCAGCAGTTGCAGCAGATCGCGCAGGCGAAGGCGCTGCTCGCGAATCAATCGCAGGCCAAGGTATCCGCGGCGGAGGTTCTGAAGCCGACGACGGGGGGGATTGAAGAGCGGAAGCAGGAGCTGTCCCAACTACTGGCGGAGCTGGAGCAGTTGCAGAAGGAAGTGCCGAAGGTGAAGCGGCTGCAGCACAAGGTGACTCCGATCAGCCGTTCGATCAAGCAGCAGGAAGAATTCCACTTTCAACTGGTGGACAACAAGGTGGCGTTCATACCGTTTCAGGATCTGCTGGACCGGCTGAAGACGGAAGCAGAGCGGCACAAGGAATGGCTGGCAAAGAACCAGCAGCATTACGGCGTGGCGGGGCCGATCCAGGGATTCAGCCTGCAGTACGTGCTGGAGCGGGTGCCGATGAGTTCGGTGGACCAGGCGCGGATGGGGCAGGGGTATTACCGGATCTCGGTGGCGAATTTCAAAATAATCCCGAGTGGGGAGGTCGCCGCGGAGAGCATGGAAGAGGCGTTGCAGCCGAATTCGCGGTTCATGAAAGCGCTGCGGCGTGCGCCGCCGGATGCGAACATGACGTTCTGGGTGTATCCCGACAGCTTCAAGATCTATCGCCGGTTGCAGGCGGCGACGCACGACCTGGGCTTTTCGGTGGCGGCGCGGCCGTTGCCCCCCGGGGTGCCGATTTGCGGTTCGCCCAATGGGACGAAGTCGGCGGGACAGTGACGCCCTGTGGGTGAGAGCAGGTGAGCAGTTGACGGGAAGTGAACCCCGCGCTGGCGCTTGGGGCTAGTAAAAGAAGCGAAGGCCGTGGTGCATGTCAAACGGCAACCTCTTGCTGCTTCGCAGCCCGGATTCAAGAATCCGGGCCACCCGGGAATTGATATCCCCTGACAATCCAGGTCGATTTGAAGTAGCTCCGATGGCTGCGCCACCCGGGTAGGTCGAGTACGACCAACCCGGGCTACCCTATTACGGTGCGGTAGCTTCCTGGTGTTTGGTGCTGGTGACGAGGCCGCGGTCGTCGGTGACGCTGAGGTAGTAGACGATGGGGCGTTTGTGGGGAAGTTCTCCCTCGAATTGAAACGCGTCCTTCACATTGTTGAGAGGCTCGATTTTTCCCGGCAGGACTTTCCACTCCCGTTTCTGCCAGGGTCCGGTGTCGGTGGTGTAATGGAGTTCCACCTTCTTAATCGATGCGAGCGACTTGACGGCGGGCCCTGTCACAGGCTGAGCCCAAACCTTGTCACCCGCGATGCAAAGAGACATTCCGATGTTGAACAACGGTTTGCCGCCTTTGAGGTGGCTGTCGATGAAGGTGTCGACTTCGGGGAAGGTCCAGATGTGGCCATGGGGGAGGCGAGGGATGATCGTGAGGGTGACGGGGGCTTTCGTCACGCAGAAATAGGATTTCTGATAGCTGTCGAGGGGGTAGGCGAAGTCATTGGTGCCGTTGATGAAGAGGATGGGGCAGGTGACGGAGGGGAGGTACTGGGAGGGTCGAAGAGTTTGAGCCAATGGGCACTGCTCTTTGGCCAGCTTGTTGAGGCTGCCTTCGACCCAGGCGCTGTTATCGCCGAGGAAGCCACAGCCGTAGACGGGGACGGCGACTTTCAGGCGAGCATCGATGCCGGCAACAATGCAGGTGAGGTAGCCGCCCCAACTGATGCCGGTGACGCCGATGCGGTCTTTATCGACACCGGGTTGGGCGGCGAGAAGTGAGTGGGCGCGAAGGACGGCGGCGCCGGCGTGGTAGCTCCACATGTCTTTGGTCTGCTCGGGGGTGAATTCCCGGAACTTGATGAGGTTGGATTGATCGGGGCCACCGTCAGCGAGGCGGCCGTTGGGGCCGTTGCCGGCGAGGTCCATCGCGATGGCGGCGTAGCCCCTCGCCTGCCAGTGCTCCACCCATTTGCGGAAGGCTTTGCCACCGCCACCGTGGACGAGGACCATGCCGGGGAAAGGGCCGTCGCCGGCGGGTTTGCCGTAGTAGGCGAAGACTTTCGTCGGTTTGCCCTGGTAGGGTTCGCCGGCGTAGCGGACTTCTTTGATGCCATTGTCGTCCGGTCCCCACTCGGCCTGGGGGACTTGCTGGAGGGTGGGGATGTCCCACGGGCCGACATTGCGGGGTGAGTCGGCGCGGAGGGTTGTTGCGAGGAGGAGTAGCACACAGAGAGGGAGGAGGGAGAGTCGGCGCATGGTTGTTTCCCAGAATCAGTACAGCAGGGTGGAGAGTTGGCGGCGGAAGGTCTGAGTGAGTTCTGAGGCGGGGCCGAGGACCTGGAAGATGTTGAGCATGGCCTGCTTGGCGGGGTCGAGCATCTGCGCCTTGTCTTTGCGAATTAGACTGAGACAGAGTTCCAGGGCTTCACTGTACTGCTTGTGGGCGGCGAGGGTTTCCGCGAGTTTGAGCTGCAACGGAAGATCGCCGGGAGAGGCGGCGACGGAATGGCGGAGGTCCGTGATGTCGCCCGCTTCGGCAGCGGTGGACTGCAGTTCGAGTTGCGCTTTGACGTGCTCGGCTTCCGGTTCCAGATAGCCGCGTTCGTTCAGTTTATCGAGGATGGAGCGGGTTTCTTCGGTACGGCCCTGGGCGAGGAGGGCGCGGGCGAGGCCGATCTGGAGATGGGATTCGTCCGGATTCAGTTCCAGCGCGGCGCGGTATTTCGCTTCCGCCTGTTGCGGTTCCATCTCTTCCAGAAGTTGGGCCTCCGCGGCGAGGGTGTCGGCAGGGCTGGGGAGAATCTGCTGGAGCCATTGGCGGATCTGGTCTTCAGGGAGGTTTCCCTGGAACTGATGGACCAACTGCCCCTGATAGAGAGCGGCGACCTGGGGGATGTTGGTCACGCCGAAGGCCTGGGCGATCTCCTGGTTCTGATCGACGTCGACTTTGACCAGGAGGAACTTGCCGTTGTATTCGACGGCGAGTTTTTCGAGGACGGGGCCGAGTTCCTGACAGGGGCCACACCAGGTGGCCCAGAAGTCGACGACAACGAGGAGCTGATGGGAGCGCTGGACGACCTGCTGGTCGAATTCCTCGAAGGAGTTGACCTGCAGGTTGAGAATCCAAGGGGAAGAGGACGCCATGAGAATTCTTCTTTTCTGTTACTTACTTCGCCTTCACGTCGTAGCACATCAGGTTGTCCTGCTCGCGGAGGTAGAGCTTGCCGTCGAGGACGACGGGGTGGGACCAGCTGGGGTCGCCTCCCTTGGGGATGTCGAAGGTGCCGTGCAGCTTGTAGCTGGCGGGAGTGGCCTCAATGAGGGCCATCTTGCCGCTCTCGTAGCGGAAGTAGAGTTGTCCATCGGCGGCGACGACGGCAGCGGAACCGGTTCCGGGTCCGCGTTTCTTGCCCCACATCAGCTTCCCGGTCTCGAACTCGATACAGGTGGGAAAGCCGTTGTTGTGGCCGTCACCCATGTAGATGTAGTCACCGATCAGAACGAATCCGCCGTGATGGTTCTGGAGTTTGTTTCCTTCCAGAAAATAGACTTCCTCGGGGGTGATGCCTCCGGCGCTCTTATTGAGTTTGAGGAGGGCGCTGCCGGCACCGTAGCCTGTGGAGCAGAAGACATAGTCTCCCTTGATCACGGGGGTGGGGATATTCGCGACGTTGTTGGCGATACGGTTGTAGCCCCAGAGAGGTTTACCGTCCTCGGCGGCGATGCCCACGACACCGCGTCCGGTGAGTTGGACATATTGTTTAATGCCGCAGGCATGGCTGATGACGATGGAGGAGTAGCCCGCGCCATCGGCACCGGACTTGCCGGGGGAGGGGATGCTTGATTTCCAGATGGTGGCGCCGGTTTTCTTGTCGAGGGCGACGATCATGGCATCGGGGGCGCCGGGGGTACAGATGAGACGGTCCCCGTCGACGAGGGGGGATTCGGAGTAGCCCCAAGAGGACATCATCTTGCCGCCGAAGTCCTTGCCGAAGTTCTTTTCCCAGACTTTGCGGCCATCTTCAGTTTTGCAGCAGACGAGGTCGCCGGAGTTGGAGATGGCATAGACGAGGCCATCGGAGACAGCGGGGGTGCCGTTGGGATCGGCGGCCCCGGAGGAGAATTTCGTCTTCCAGAGTTCCTTGCCGTCGGCGAGGTTGCGGGCGATGAGGTAGTCATCCCCCTTGAAGCGACCGATGGTAAAGATTTTGCCGTCGTGGATGGCGATGCTGGAGAAGCCTTTGCCGAGGCCTGAGGTTTTCCAGAGGAGTTCCGGTCCTTTGGATCCCCAGGATTTGAGGAGTCCTGTTTCGGTGGAGACGCCGGTGCGATCGGGGCCGCGCCATTGGGCCCAGTCGGGAGTGGCGGCGTGGAGGAGGGAAAGGGAGAAGAGAACGGCGCAAAAGGGAACAGCGACGACGATCCGAGAAGTCATGAAAGAACACTCCTTATTAATTCTTACCCCTCACCCCCAACCCCTCTCCCACAAGGGGCGAGGGGAGAAAAACAACGAGCGGATGAGGAATGGTGGCCCGATGGTGTCTCTATTGTGACGGGGGGAATTTGATCCCACAAGCGGGTCGGGTGGAGATCCAGGTGATGAACGAAAGTGGGAAGTTGAAGGAGACGTATGTGGAGGGGGAAGAGAAATAGCCGCGATCTTGTGTCGAGAGCAAGTGAAAGGCCCGGACCACGAAACTCAGAGACGTATGATCCGCCCCCTCACCCTGCCCTCTCCCTCGGGGGGGAGAGGGTAAAATTCAGGGCCCCGCGCTGGCATCACCGGAAGAGTTAAATCATGACGGATTCGTCGCGGGGGCGGGGGTTGAAGTCGAGATCGACGTCGTCGATGCGGAGCCAGGCGAAGCCTGAGGGGACCGCAAACGGGCGGGAGGTTTTGGGTTCGATCAGGACGGCGACGCCAATGCCATTGCTGGTTTCATTGGCTCCGCCTTCCTGACTGCGAAGGGAGGCGGTGGCTTCGAAACGCTGATAGCGGGGGGATTCGTCGACGGTGTAAACCGTGGGGGTGAGGAGCGTCGAGGCGAATTCGCGGACGTCGCGGGGATCTTTCTGGAGATCCCTGTAGCCGAAGAGGACGAGGCGCGCGGTGAAGTGTTTCAGCCAGTATTGCTCCAGGTATTCCCGGGTGGAGCCGTGGAGGGTGACGTGGGCGGAGAAACGGTAGCGTCCCACGCGGGGGGAACTGAGTTTTTGCGTGAGGAGCGTCTTCGGTGGGACAATGAGGTTGATCGGTGTGGTGGAGTCAGAAAACTCCCAGCCGATGCGGATGTGGTTCTGCCCCGTGCGGCTGTGGCGCGGATCATTTTCCTTCAGGACACGCAGTGCCGGAGGAGAGTTTGCATCTGATCCTGCCAGCACTTGCCAGCAGCGGTAGGGGGCAAGTTCGAGAGCGGGGAGGAGCGGGGCGGTGCTTTCGAAGCTGCCATCGATGAGCATGGCGGGATCGTAGACGGCGGCGTGGGCAACGTCGCCGCCGGGCATGGTCCGCTCGGGGGTGGCGGGCTGGGAGCCGAGGAGTTTGTAGAGGGGTTCTCCTTTGGTGACATGCATGGGGCGGCCTTCCCGGTCGGGGAAGGTGGATTCGTGCGGAATGCCGAGCAGGTGGAACATGGTGGCGGTGAAGTCGGGAGGCTCGACGCGCTGGGAGGCGGGATAGGCACCGTTCTTATCGCTGGAGCCGTAGACCTGGCCGCCGGCGATGCCTGCTCCGGCGAGGGCGAAACTGAAGACGGGACCCCAGTGGTCGCGCCCGCCGACCTTGTTGATCTTGGGCGTGCGACCGAATTCTCCAATCGCGACGACGAGGGTTTCCTGCAGGAGGCCGCGCTGGTCCATGTCTTCCAAGAGGGCGGTGAAGCTCTGATCGAACTGCGGGCAGAGGACTTCTTTCACGCGGTCTTCGTTCTGGGAGTGGGTATCCCACATGGGGTTGTCGATGGCGTTGTCGCCGGGTTCACGACACCAGTTGACGTGGACGAGGCGGACGCCGGCTTCGATGAGTCGGCGACCCAAGAGTACGCTTTGCCCCCATTGGGTGCGGCCATAGCGATCGCGAAGCTGGGCGGGTTCCTCGTCCAGGGCGAAGGCTTTGCGGGCCTTGCCGGAGGTCAAGAGGCCGAACGCTTCCTGCTGGAGGCGGTCGTATTCGCCGATGAGGGAACTGCGGTCGATGTGGGCGAAGTGGCGTTCCACCTGGGTGAGGAGGGATTCACGCCGCGAGAAGCGCATAGCGGGGACATCGCGCTGCAGAGAGAGGGACTCGACGCGGAAGTTGGGGGCCGCGGGGTCGCAGATGAGGCGTTCGGGTTCCCACTGTTTGCCGAGGAAGCCTGCGGTCTGGCCGGCGGGCTGGACGTTGTCGTTCAGTCGCATGATGTCCGGCAGCCAGACGGAACTGAAAGGGGGGAGGGTGTCGCTGGGCTTGAGCATCTTGACGATGGAGCCGAAGTAGGGCCAGTCAGTGGGCTTGATGGCGCGGGCGGTGGCACCGAGGTATTTGTAGCCGGTGAGGAGCCAGTAGCCGCTGATGTCGTGGTTGTTGTCATCGGTGGCCATGGAACGGACGATGGCGAGTTTATCCGCCATGGCGGCGGTGCGGGGGAGGAGCTCGCTGAACTGGATGCCGGGGATATTGGTGGAGATGGGCTTGAAGGGGCCGCGAATTTCGAGGGGGGCGTCAGGCTTGGGGTCGAAGGTTTCGTGCTGGGGTGGTCCCCCCTGGAGCCAGAGGAAGAGGATGTTTTTCGCTCGCCCGAACATGGGGCTATGGACGGGGGATGCGGCGCGGAGTTTGTCAGCACCAAGCAAGCCTGCGAGGGAGAGACCACCGAGATTCAGGCCGCCGATGCGAAGCAATTCGCGGCGAGAGATGCCGTCACAGAGCCGATTGGGGCGATCCTGAATGACAAACATCGAAACATCCGGAAGAGAAGGGGAGGAACAGACGGTCCGAACGTGCCAGCAAGTGTTGAATCAGTATAGCTCGATTCGGGGGGCGAAAACAGGTCTTTCCGGACGGAGCAGGCGTTAAGGTTTGCCAGGAATTTGGCGGGAAATGCGGCGTGATGGGAAGGTCTGCTGGACGAGGCCCGGGATGAAACAGAAAATATGTTTTCGACGGTTGTCATGTCTCTCACAAAATGCTCTGGACGAAGCGCGGTTTTCTGAAAATCGCAGATCCCACGTGATCACCAACCGCATTTTGTGGTTTTCTCTCAGAACTTTGTCTCCGGCTGTTCTGCCATGTCCCAGGATGAGTCCAATCCGAGCGGTATCAAATCCGACCAGTCCTCGATCGGGATCGGGCTGGTGATCGTCCTGATTCTGGTGGTGGTGGGGATCAGCTGGGGGCTGGGGCAGAAGCTGAAGCCGATTCCGCAGGCGGGGAAGATCGATGCCCCGATCAGTCCGACGATTGCGCCGGAGAAAGAGGTCGCCAAGGTTTCTCCCCCCGAGAAAGAGACGCGAGAGACACCTCCGCCAGTGAAGAATGAGGCGGTGCCTCCGAAGGTGGAGAAGAAGCCTGGGGAGGTGCCGTCGAAGCCGAAGCCGCCGGTGAGCGCGGTACCGGATCCGTACAAGATCCGGAACCTGACGCTGAAAAATGTGGATGGGAAGGTGATTTATCGGGGGGAGATGGATCTGAGGCCGGAGATCGCACGGATCAAAGAGGGGGAGAAGCTGCCGTTTTCGCACGACGGGACAATCTTTCAGAACCGGGAGGGGAGGTTGCCGAAGAAGGGGGAGGGGTATTACCGGGAATGGGTGGTGCTGACGCCGGGTCAATCGGGGCCAGGGCCGCAGCGGATCATCACGGGGAAGGGTGGTGAGATGTATTACACGTTTGATCATTACCGGACGTTTCAGAAGTTGCCGTAGGGGAAGCCCTTCGGGCGAGATCAGGCGAGAAGGAGAACAGTAGATAGTAGAGAAATACAGGTGGAGGGATAACAGACATCAAGCGGCAACCTCTTGCAGCCGCCGCCCGAATTCAAGAATCCGGGCCACCCTCATTTTGACCATGAGTAGCAAGTAGAAGACAAATCGATTATGACCGTGACCGGATTTGAATTTGTTGAGAAGGTTTCCACGCAGGCCCGGGATGGGGAGATGGTGGTGTGTGCGCCATGCGGCGTGGGGCGGAAGGATCAGTTGCTTCAGGTGTATGTGAACGAGCTGCGGTTTCCGGAATATTTCGGGGGAACTGGGACGCGTTTGAGGAATGCCTGCGGGATCTGTCCTGGCTGCCCAAAGGAAGCGTGGTGCGGATCGTGCATGAGGGGCATCCGTTTCGGATCGACAGCGGGGAGTTGCGGACGTACCTGGAGATCCTGCAGGGGGCGGCGTCCGGTGCAGGGGAAAATACAATTAAAGTGCGGGTGCAGTTTTCACGACGACATCAGCGGGCACTGGAACGGGTGTTGAGTGGGTGAGAGATGGGAGAAGAGAGCTCAGAGACGTTTGTACCGCCCCCTCTTCCGGCCTTCGGCCACCTTCTCCCGCGCGGGGGAGAAGGTCTTTGGGAGAACCCCGCGAAGCAGCGCTTGGGGCTAGTAAAGACGAGAAGAGGAAGAGACGTTTGCAGGCGGAATTGCGATTGTGAGTGTTGCGGTCGTTTGAGAGTCGAAGACGTCAGGCACAGCCTGACCTACAGAACGGACAGGTCTAGCATGCAAGATTTCGAAAAACTGGGGGTGTTTTACCTGGGGAAGGAATACGACCTGGGCCAGAAGAAGACCCTGGACAACCTGCTGTTGTATGAATCGAAAGACCTGACAACGCATGCGGTGTGCGTGGGGATGACGGGGAGCGGAAAGACGGGGCTGTGTCTGTCACTCCTCGAAGAGGCGGCGATTGACGGGATTCCGGCGTTGATCATCGATCCGAAGGGGACCTGGAAACCTTGCCGTTGACGTTTCCGGATTTGAAGCCGGAGGTTTCCAGCCGTGGATCGATCCGGCGGAGGCGACACGCAAAGGACAATCCCCGAGGAGTACGCCAAAGGACGGCGGACTTGTGGGAAGAAGGCCGGTGGACTGGGGAGAGGATGGGGCGCGGGTGCAGCGGTTCAAGGATGCGGTCGACATCACGATCTACACGCCGTAGGGAGCAATATCGGGGTGCCGTTGACTTGGTGCTGCGGTGCTCAGTGCCGCCGCAGGAGATCCGGGACAACACGGATGCGTTCCGGGAGAAGAGCTCGGCGGCGGTGTCGGGGTTATTGGCTTTGCTGGGGATTGAGGCGGACCCGATCAAGAGCCGGGAGCATATCCTGCTGTCGAATATTTTCGACAAGGGATGGCGGGAGGGGCAGGACCTGGACCTGGGGACGCTCATTCAGGGGATTCAATCGCCGGGGTTCGACAAGATCGGGGTGGTGAGCCTGGAGAATTTCTTCCCGGCGAAAGAGCGGTTCGCGTTTGCGATGAGCTTGAACAACCTGCTGGCGTCGCCCGGGTTCTCCACGTGGATGGAGGGGGAGTCGCTCGATATTCAGAAAATGCTCTACACTCCTCAAGGGAAGCCGCGGTTTGCGATCCTCTCGATTGCGCATCTGTCGGATGCGGAGCGGATGTTCTTCGTGACGATTCTGCTCAACGAGGTGTTGAGCTGGATGCGGACACAGTCAGGGACATCGAGCCTGCGGGCGCTGTTGTATATGGATGAGGTGTTCGGGTACTTCCCGCCGACGGCGAACCCGCCGAGCAAGACGCCGATGCTGACGCTGCTGAAACAGGCGCGGGCGTTTGGATTGGGGATTGTGCTGGCGACGCAGAACCCGGTGGACCTGGATTACAAGGGGTTGTCGAACGCGGGGACGTGGTTGATTGGACGGTTGCAGACGGAGCGGGATAAGGCTCGGGTGCTGGATGGATTGGAAGGGGCGTCCGCGGCGGCGGGGGCGAAGTTTTCGCGTGCGGAGATGGAGCAAGCGCTGTCGGCGCTGGGAAACCGGGTGTTCCTGTTGAATAACGTGCACGAGGATCATCCGGTGATTTTCCAGACGCGGTGGTCGCTGTCGTACCTGCGCGGGCCGTTGTCGCGGGAGCAGATCAGTGGGCTGATGAAGGAGCGGAAAGCGCTGCAGAGTGCAGCGGCCAAAACGAGTGCGCCCAAGACGGGAGCGGGGGTGGCGGCGTCCGCGCGGCCGGTGTTGCCGCCGGGGGTTCCGGAGTGCTTTGTGCCGTTAAAAGGAAAGTTAGGGGAGGGGGAAACGCTCGTCTATCGGCCGGCGCTGCTGGGGCAGGCGCAGGTGCATTTCGCACAGGCGGCAGCGGCCGTGGATGTGTGGCAGAAGGTGCACGTGCTGATCGATGTGGAGGGGGAACTGCCGGAGGGGGTGTGGGAGGAGATCTCGCCGGAGATCGACACGGAGTTCAAGCTCGACAAGGAGCCGGTGAAGGGGGGCGAGTTCGCGGAGTTACCTGCGGATCTGACGAAGCCGAAGACATTCACGACGCTGACGACGGAGCTGAAGGATGCGCTGTACCGGTTGCACAAGATGACACTGTGCAAGTGTGCGGATCCGAAGGGGACTTCCAACCCGGGTGAGACGGAGGGGGACTTCCGTCAGCGGTTGACGCAGGCACTGCGGGAGGACCGGGACGCGCTCGTGGAGAAGCTACGGGCGAAGTATGGGCCGAAGATTGCGGCGCTGCAGGAACAGAAGCGGAAAGCGATCCAAAAAGTCGAGAAGGAGAGTGCGCAGGCGACGACGCAGATGTGGAACGCGGGGATTTCGATTGTGACGTCGATCGCCGGGGCGGTGATGGGACGGAAGTTGAACAGCGCGACGAACATGTCGAAAGCGGGGACTTCGATCCGGGCCGCGACGAAAGTGGCGAAGGAGCGGGAGGACGTGGGCTATGCACAGGAGAACGTGCAGGCGATCGAGCAGCGGGAGGCGGACCTGAACGCGGAGATGGAGGCGGAGGTGGCCAAGCTGCAGGATGGGGTGCAGCCGCAGAGCCTGGTGGTGGAGACGGTGGAGATCGCCCCGAAAAAGTCGGAGATCACGATCAACCGGCTGGCGATTGCGTGGACGCCGTGGAAGAGGTCATCGGACGGGACGATTGAGCGGGCGTGAGGGGAGACAGAACCCCGCGCTGCCGCTTGGGGCTAGTCAGAAGAGACGCTTTCATGAAACTTGAAGTCGCGAGAGAGGTTGCAGAAAGGATTGGGAAGAAAGATCTCCTTATCGGAGTGTTCTTCACCGCCATCTACATCATCGTCACTCTGATCTGGATTTCCGTTTATCGAGATGTCGTCAGCAATTGTGCTTACATCGGCGGGTTTATTGAGTGGGAACCGCGCAACAACGCGCGCGATTATGTGCGAGCGTATCACACCTGGAGAGAGCGCTTTGCGATCACCTCGATGGTGTTTGCGTGCTATTCGCTGTTTGCAATCAAACGGATTGTCACAGAGACGATGGCGGTTTGCAGAAACAAGACCTAGCTGAAGGGCATGCTTCAAACGGGAAACGATACGAGCTCAGAGACGCTTGGACCGCCCCCTCACCCTGCCCTCTCCCTCGGGGGGGAGAGGGTGAAACTCAGGAAACCGTTGCGGGTGTAGGGTTGCCCGAGAAACGGAAGTGTTCAGGTCTCGACGGATGTGGTGCGGAGGCCACCCCAAGTGCCGGTGGAGTCGCGGCCTAAGACCAGGACGGTGACGTTGATGTTGCCTATCCTCAGGACGGTCAGGTCTGTGAAGTTCTGTCGCAGGTAGGCGGCGAGAGTGTCGAGTTGCACGTCCTGTTCTCCGCCGTGGATGTCGGCGAAGAATTTTTCCACGGTCGTGGTTTTGACGGGGCCGGCGGAGGGGAGGCCGAGGGGGTTGGAGATGGTTTCGGGGTGAGAGGGGTCGGCGCCGGGGGGGAGTTCGACGACTTCGAAGGGCTCATCGGATTCGCTGGGGTAGAGGAGGCCGGCGACGAGGCGGGTGAGGTCTTGTTTCGTGGTGGGGTTCATGGGGGGGTCCGGAAATGGATGCGTTTGAGTCGACAAGAACCCGGCGCTTCCGCTTCGGGCTAGTTCAGTCAGATGGTATCGTGAGTCGAATTGAAGAGGCTCCTGTGACTTCGTCACCCAGGTAGCCGGGGTACCGGCAACCTGGGCTACCCGAGCGTCGGCTTCCAATGTCTGTTTAGCGGGGGTGGTTTTGGAGGACTTGCCGCGGGCGACGTTGGGGCTTTCGTGGGAGGAGCCGTTGTCGATGCGGTTTCCAGCGAAGCGCGGATTTCCGCGGGAACCTGGTCAAAGAAGTCGTAGCCGGTGAGTTCTTCAACTTCGCCAAGAGAAACCGGAGAAGGGTTGCCAGCAGTCGCCGACGCCGGGCTGATTGGCAGCGATGATAGAGATGACGGCTTGCTCGTCGGGCGCGGGCGGCGTCATCGCCGGGGGCGTTGTCGAGGACCATGACTACTTTCCAGCAGTACTTGGGGACGGTCACTTGATTTGCCAATGACCCAGCGCGGCCTTGCTTCTTCGCTGCCGCCGACACCGGAGGGACCGGCGACGACGTAGAGTTCTTGCCCTGCTTGACGAGGGTGCGGCAGTAGGCTTCGAGGGATTCCCAGGAAGCGCGTTGATTCACTTCGGGGACTGCGGGATGATGTTGGTCATCACGAAGGTGGTATGGAACTGGCTGTGGTGGAGACGTCGCGATCGGCGTGGGGCACATGTGGCCACGGTCAAAGCCGGAGGAGTTGTAGTCCTCGTGGACGACTTTCTTCATGCCGGGCAAGAGGCGAGGGTCGGGATTGAAAGCTGCTGCTGGCGTTCGGCTTCGCCAAGGTTCGGGGTCGATGTGCCAACTGACCCAGCGCTGGGTGTGCCGTGGGAGGAGTTGCAGGAGAGGGCGAAGCGTATTGATGGGCGAGGAGGAAGTTGTCGGGGTCGATGCCATCGCCTGAGGTGGCGTGCGTCGGGTTGCCGAGGGCCTGTTGTGACGACGTCGGTCTGCTGGAGGGCTCCGGGGAGGTGTTTTGACGCCAGGAAGGCGACGCATGGGCTACCAGAATGGCGACGATGAACCGGACCATGAGTTCCTCCCTGAACCTGGTGGTGCGATGTTTCAGATGATGGGAACGCCGGGAACCTGTCGCTGCCGCTCCGGGCTAGTTCAGAAAAAAGGAACGAGTGTCGATTTGAATCCTGCTCTTGTGTTGCCGCACACAGGTACCCGGAGTACCGGAACCTGTGCCACCCAAAATCCAGAATGCGGCGGGATTGTGGTCGGTTTGGGAGATCTCGGCAAGAGCAATCCTTTGCAGGAAATCGCCGGGGTTTCGGAGGTGCTGGGCGCGGGTATCCCGGAAGGGATCTTCCTCGGCGATTTCTTGGTTATGTTCGAGGTGGCGATGTTGAATCTGGCAAGTGGTTGGATTTCGGTGGTCTTGTTTTTCGGGTTGGTGGCGGCTTCCGCGGTGAACGCGGACGAACCGGGGAAAGGGGCGGCGGCGAAGACGCGGCGGGTGATTTACAACCTGGATGGGGATTCGTGCATGACGCTGAAGAAGGGATCGAAGGGGCGGAGGAGATCACGGCGAAGACGCAACGCCGGTGGAGGAACTGACGTATCCCGGGAGCCAGGTAGATACGATTCTGGTGTGCATTAATGCGCAGGTGATGTATTACCCCCACTCAGGTGGGAACGATGCGCGGGGGAAGATCCACGGCGGAAGAAAAGGAGAAGTGGCCCGCAGGGGAGAAGCAGCGGCTTAAGAACATGCAGTGGGATTCTTTGAGCGTGGGGAGGATCCTGCGCGATCATTCTGGCGGAAGCCGAAGAAAGCGCGGAGGGCGCTGCTGACATTCCGGATGAATGATGCCCACGGGAACGATTTTCTGCGAACGAAGTTCTGGGAGGATCATCCGGAGTACTGGTTGCCGCGGGCGGGGGACTGGACTTCGCGCGAGTGGAGGTGCGGGACCACATTGTGGGGCGCTGCTGATTGAGGAAGCATTGCGGCGTTATGACTGCGACGGGATGGAGTTGGACTTTCAGCGGTTCCCGACGTTCTTTAAAGAAGGGACGCCAGAAGAGCAACGGCTGGCGGCGACGAATGACCTGCGCAGCGGGTGCATGAGTTGCGGCGGAGGCTGAGGGGAGAAGAAGCGGAAGCTGGTGATCGAAGGCGGATTCCTTCAGACTACAACCGGACGCCGCCGAGTTATGCGTCGGCGAAGAGGATCGGGTGCGATCCGGTGGCGTGGGCGAAGAACGGGTGGGTGGATTTTCTGACGGTGTCGGAGTTTCTGTTTGAGCGATATGACCTGCCGATCAAGCCCTGGAAGGAATTGATTACAGAGGTGCCGATTTACGGGGGAGCATCGAAACAGCGGAGGGGGGAAAGATCGAGCAGTGCCTGACGGCGGAGAAGTATCGGAGGCGGCAAGCGCACCTCTGGAAGGCTGGGGCGGATGGGATTTACCCGTTCAATTTCTTCACGACGCGGGAGTGGAAAGAGAAGGGTTTCGAGCCTTCCGTTTGAGGTGCTGTCGCAGTTGGGGTCGCGATCGGTGAGGCCGTAGTCGGGGGCTGAAGAATATCCATGGCTGATTCGATGGAACCTGACCTGCGATTGACCTGCATGCCGCGCGTTGCTGCGCTGCCTGCTGGTGGTGAACGGGTTGTGGATCGTTTACCTGCTGCTGGCGAGTTTAGTCCTGCCGCGAGAATTTCTCGACGTGAACGCATTGGGCGCGGGGACTGGTGCGGGTGAAAGAAGCGATCGTCCCGGCGGTGGTACGCGGGGACGGCATGACCGCAGCCTGCTGGCGGACGGATTCGGATTGAAGAGCTGTCGTGGTGCGGGGAATCTGCGGGAGGTGGCCGGAAGCCGGTGGTGCTTACGTGCTCAGCCTGCAACGAGGTACGGACTTCCACTGGGGAGGGTTGTGGTTACCCGGGGTGTGGGTGAATGTCCTGATCGGGTCTCCGCTGGCGGAAGAGATCCTGTACCGAGGGGTGGTGTATCGCGTGCTGAGGCGGAGTCGATCGCGGATAGTGAGCGCGGTGATAAGTGCGGCGTGGTTTGCGGTGGTGCATCTGCCGTGGTGGGGACAGCCGAAGCCACCGTTGGAGGTGGCCATTCAGACGGGGCTATTTTTATGTATGGGATCGCGTTCGCGGTGCTGGTGGAGTTTTCCAGGTCGCTGGGGTATTGATCTGCACGTGGCGAACAACTTATTTTTCGTGCTGGTGGCGAATCCGAAATAAGTTAAGAATCGCATCAACACAGCTCACCTCTTGACAATCGGGGCACGGCTGGCGGAGAATCAGCGGCGATTCCCAAGACAATTTGAAGTCAACGCACACATGCCCACCCCGTGCCAGCGTGCTAGACGAAGTGGGCATGCCACCCAGACATACCTTGTCAGATCCTCTTTGCACATTCTGACCGGAGCGCTCCATGGACGAACGGATTGTTTCGCGGCGGTCGTTTCTTGCCACTCGGTTCTTGGCGGCGGGGACGGCGTTCCTGGGGAGTACGGCGTCCGCCCGGTGATCGGTGCGAATGACCGATCCGAATCGGGGTCATCGGCGTGGGGGATGGGGACGGGGCACGTCGGGAGCCCGGTCAGGAAATCAAAGGAAGAGAATATCGAAGTGGTCGCGGTGAGCGATTGAGCGAAGCGGGTGACCCGGCGAAGAATATCTGCAAGGGGGAAGGGTATCTCGACTACCGGAAGCTGCTGGAGCGGCAGGATATTGATGCGATCCTGATCGCACGCCGGACCACTGGCACGCGAAGATCTCGATGGATGCGCGATTCGGGGAAGCATGTGTATTGCGAAAAGCTGATGACGCACACCGTCGAACAGGCGGTGGAGTTGCGGAACGCCGTGCGGAAGGCGGGGAGCATGGAACGCAGGTGGGCCGAACGGACGGCGGAGCGATCCGCTCAGGCGGCACCAGGCGATCGCGACGGCGGAGATCAGCGCATGGGCGCAGGGTGCTGGCGGGGTCTGAACGCCGGGTCTCGCCTGTTCAAGACCATCAGAAGATCGATCCCGCAGCCGGGCCGGACAAGACGGAGAAGACTACATCGACTGGGACATGTGGCTGGGACACAACGGGGTCTGCCGCCGAAGATCGCGTGGAACCCGGAGCACTTTTTCCGGTTCCGGAAGTATTGGCCATACAACGGCGGAGTGGCGACAGACCTGCTGTATCACAAGCTGGGCGTCGATGCTGATCACAGTGCGGGGAGCGAATGGAGAGTATCCGTTGCGGGTGAATGCGAACGGGACTGTACATCGAAAAGGATGGCGGGACATTCCGGACATGTTCATGCCGACGGCGGATTACCCCAGCGAATGGTCGATTTTCCTGGTCAGCACGCTGACGAATGACGCGGGGATTCCCGACTGCGTATGGGAAGCACGGCTACATGGAACTGGGAGGGAGCCTTATCTGCACTGGAACGGGGACTTCTGCCGGAGTTCCTGGCGAAGAACGGCGGGAAGGAAGAAGCGAAGATTCCGGTCGAGCCACGGCGGGATCTGGAGAACAACTGGATTGACGTGATGCGGGGCAAGGGGACGGTCCATTGCAACGCGGAACTGGGGTGCGCCACAATGGTGGCGATCAAGATGGCGGTGGAAAGCTACCGGCAGAAGAAAACCATGCTCTGGGATGCGCAAGAGGAAAGGGTGATCGTATCGTGAAGAATCAACTGTGTCGTTTCATGCTGGGGAGCTGCGCTCGTGTGCTGCTGTGTGACCGGGGTCCGGGCCGAGAACGGGCACGACGGCTTTGAGACGCTGTTCGACGGACAACGCTGCGAGGGCGGCATATCAAAGCTGCCAAGACGGGGCACAAAGGGGCGCGAGCAAGCGGATGTCGGGCGGAAATGGGTGATCGAAAAAGGGGCAATCGTCGGATCGCGGCGGGACATCCCCGGCAACGGGGGGATCATCATCACCGATGAACAGTTCGGCGATTTTGAAGTCGTGCTGGAGATGAACAACGACTTCGGGCCGGACAGCGGGCCAGGGCCCCGCGGAGCACGGGAGGACGGCAAGGCGTGGCAGGCGATGATCGACTATCACTCCAACGGGAACGTGATGGGGATTTATGGGGAAGGGCTGGGAGGAAAGCCCTCTACATCCGGAACTACAACTTCCCGGATTCCCCGCGAAGATCCAGGAGATCATTTCGCCGGTGAAGCCGTCGCTGCGGGTGCTGCCGAGCGACTGGGAATCTTTCATGGCACGGCAAGTGGAACGAACTGCGGGCGCGGATTGTGGGAAATCCGCCCCATATTACGACGTGGATCAACGGGGTGAAGAGAGATTTCCGACTGGCAGGAGACGGAATTGCGGCACCCGACGGTGGGGATTGCGCTGCAGGTGCACGGCGGGGTGATTTCACGCAGCAGTTCGTGCGGTATCGGAATATCCGGGTGAAGCGATTGCAGTACACACCGGACAACACGCTGAGCGAAGAGGAAAAGAAAGCGGGCTGGAAGCTGCTGTTTGACGGGAAGACTTACGCGAACTGGATGAACAGCAACGGGACCGAGCCGAAGAGTCCGATTGTGGACGGGACGATCAATCCGCACCGGGCGGGGGCGTACATGGTGACGTACAAGGAGCCGCTCAAGAATTACGTGCTGAAGATGGATTTCAAGATTTCGGCACATTGCAACAGCGGGATCTTCCTGCGGACGAGCACGCTGAAACCTCCGGCGGGAAAAGACGTGGGGTATTACGGGATTGAAGTGGCGATCGATGACACCTACACGGCGGATTATCACGACACGGGGGCGATCTACGATCTCTCCAAGCCGGGTCGAAACGCGATGCGTCCGGTGGGAGAGTGGAACCACATTGAGATCACGAGCAAGGACGCGACGATTGAAGTGGTGCTGAACGGTGAAAAGGTGAACTCGATCGACCTGGCGAAGTTCGTCGCGCCGAACAAGCGGCCGGACGGATCGGACCACAAGTTCGGACATTGTTTACAAGGATCATCCACGGGAAGGGTACATCGGCCTGCAGGACCACGGCGGGGCGTGCTGGTACAAGAACATCAAGTTGTTGCCGTTGCCGTAGTGGGGCAGACGCTTGGACTGCTTGTGGCCGGTGGTGTTGGCGTTGTCCAGTGATTGCACTGCTGAGGCGAGTCCGCCTCGGCAGTGGCACCCGTCAAACTGGAAACGACGCAGTCTGAGAGACGTTTGAGCGGCCCTCACCCTGCCCTCTCCCCTCGGGGGGAGAGGTGATGAGGTTGCTCACCCGGGCGGCGGATTGTTATTGTTTTGATCGAACTCGACGATCCATTCGATGCCGAATTTGTCTCGGAACATTCCAAAGTAGGTGCCCCAGGGGACTGTCGGCCAGCGGCATTTCGACGGACCCGCCGGCGGAAAGGCCGTGGAATAACTTGGTGGGCTTCCGCTTTGCTGTTCGCGCTGATTGCTATTTTCGATCGGTTTTCGAGTTCATTGACGCGTCCCAGGACTTCGGCACGTCATTGGCCACTGGGAGCGCAATGCGCATGATTTTGTGGGCCTCTTGTTCCGCGACTGGAAATTCAGGGCTCGCCAGGTCCTGGAAACGAGTGATCTGCGTGAACTCTCCCCCAAAAACAGACTTGTAAAAGTTAAAAGCTCCTCTCGGCATTTCCGTTGAAGTTAATCCACGGATTGATCGTTGTCATGATTCGTTTCGCTCCTTGTGCGGAAAATGAGGGTGTCGCGTTTCGAGGCTGGATTTGGGCCCTCGCTCTTCCATTTGTCGCATGGGCTGGGCTGAAATCGACACCGGAGACGTCATTCTCTCAAAAAACTCTCCATTGGGGGCGTTTCCTTGATTTGAGGGCCCGGGCACGTCGGTTTGAGGAGGCACCGCGCCCTGTGGGCGAGAGCGGGTGAGCAGTAGATCAGAAGAGCAGTTGAAGGAAATGCTAACGGTGGGCCGTCCCAGCGACCCAACGGCGACCTCTGCGGCCGCGTGCCGCGCGGATTCAAGAATCCGGGCCACCCGGGGAGTTAAGTTGACTACTTGTAGCCGCGCGGCCCCGGGCAAGTCAGGCGTGGGGCATGGGAGCGAGGCGGTCGACTTGGGCGACTCGCCACATGTAAACACCACTGATAGACGACAACGCACTTTGTAGCTGGTCAATATTTATATCTACACTTGCGTGTTTACTGTAAAACTTGACCACTTGTCGAGCATCAAAAGACATCGCGCTGAGTGGCGATCCTGCCTGTCGAACTATAGCTCCCCAAATGACATCCCCCAGTATTGCAACCATGGTTCATCGGAATATTTTTTCACAAGCTCGTTGCAGGCATCAATAGGATTCACCAAAGTAAAGCAGGCCAGCTTTTTTGAAGTTTTGTCTCGGATATCGCATCGAAAAAATTGGCAATGATGAAGGTTGCAATCTACAAAGTTGCAGGAAATGACTTGTTTACGAAAGGTTTTGAATGCCCTTCAGGCCAGTTGCTCAATGGATTCCCTTCAGGCCAGTTGCCAAACCGATTGTCCTCGAACTTTCCGTGAAATTGACAGTCACCGAGCTGACAAAGCGTCCAAATCCCCTCCTTTTAGTGGAGCATCAGCAACAATCTGGCACCTGGTAAACTGGCAATACGCGAGAACCAAGTTCCGCTTTGATTTCATCCGAAAGTGTAGCTCGCATTCTACAAATTGCGCATTGTGTCCAAGATAGACTAGTTCCTCCTTGTCTGACAGGTGGATGATCTCACGAGTTTTCGTTGTGTCAGCGATCTGAAACATGATCGAATTCCTGATGTGTCTCGAACGATTTAAACTGCCGAAGGTGGCTAACACCGTTCACACCCCACGGTGTCGGCGGATGGGTTATCTGGCGCGTCAGGCGGGGGGCATGGGAGCGAGGCGGTCGACGATGAATGTCAACACGGCGACCAAGCGCGAGGTAGGCGATCAATCCGGGACGGTCGGCAGTTTTGGGGGCTTTGCCTGTCAAGGCGGTAAAAATGCTCCGGATCATCAACAGGGCGAGGAGGCCTGCAGTTTCGTGTCCCACACAGAAGGACATGATCGCCCCTAGCCCGAGCACCGCCGTAGCCGTGCCGCTGGTTTGTGTTCGGTCGACTGGGCGCGCGGGCCGCCATCAAGGGAGGAGAACGGCAACAAGTTGAACAAATTGATCAGAGCCCCGAGGTTGGCAATGGCGAGAAAAATGGGGCGGCCGGTGGCAAGATTCAGCAGGTACGATGCGAGTGCAGCCCCCAAGCCCCAGATTGGCCCGGCAAGGCCACAACGGGCGTCCTGGCGGGGGTCGTCCAAGGATTGGCGCAACCGGATGATCGCCCCCAGGCCGGGGATGAACATGGGGGCGGTCGCCTTGACGCCGTAGCGCATGAGGGTGACGACATGCCCCATTTCGTGGATATAAATCGAGAGTACGAGGCCCAAGGCGAGGGGCCAGCCGAACATGGTCCAGTAGACCCCGAACGAGAGCATCATTGACGAGAAAGTGCTGGCCTTGGTCAGGCCGAGGAGCAGCACCTTCCCCTTGGTGAGGGCCAGCAGCAGGAAGGCTTTGAACTTCCAGAGAATCAGGGCAATGGCCCCGACCCCGGCAGCTTTGCCGACGCCCGCCTGTGTAGTTTTCGCCGCGGAGGGGGGTGGGGAACCGAGGGTATCCACGACCTGCCCGAGGGCGGTGATCTTGGCCTGGATCAGGGCATACTGCCGCGTGTCGGGAGGCAGCAGTTCGAGCGCTTCCCGCCAGGCGATGAGGGCATCCACGGGAGTGGCGGCGTGCGGCTTGATCGGCCAGGGCCTTGAGGCGATCGGAATGGACCAACCGACTGCAGGTGGGGCAAGTCAGCAGATTGGGAGCGAGTTCGGTCGCACAAGCGGGGCAATGAAGCGTCGGATCAGGCATTATGCGGGGGCCTGGTCTGGGGTGCGTCCGACGTTGTGTGGCCCCGTGATGACAAGGTTCACCTTGCGGTTCAGCTTGAATGCTTCCCAGAGCCGCAAACCCCACGATCAGCAGGCCGATGGCTATGATGCCGGCGAGAATCGGGAGTGCGAGCAGGAACGCGAAGATCGGGCGATGCTGACGACAAATCCGACGGGGGTTAACTTTTCCAAGTGTTCAGGATCGTCTTTCTCCGCGGTTTTCGCATCTGCGTTCTTGGCGTCCGCGTCTCTTGTGTCCGCGAGGGGGGTATCTGGCGGCTACGTTCTTCGACTGCCTTCCTGGCCTTGTCGGATTTCTCGGCGTTTTCGGTTTGCTGGCGACGGCGTCTTCGTTTTTCAGCTTCGTCAACAGTTCCGGAATCAGTACGGCTGAATAGCTCGCGGCGATCGCAAGATAAGTGAGGCAGACGGCCATGAGTTGATACAGCAGATGCCGCCGCGCCCGCCGGAGCCACACCGGACAGCAAACCCGACCATGTATCCGACGAGGATGGAGATGAGGCCGATCTCCAGGCCGGTGAGCTTGAGGACACCGAAGTAAATCAAGAACCTGCCGAAGGAGGCGGCGAGTCCGAAGAGGGATGCCTTTAAGAACCGGGGGAAACCGCGCTGCCGGTGAGGAGGGTTTTGATCTGTAAGGCACTTTTCGCAGAGGATCACGTTGATCTGAAAATATTGATCGGGGATCGCCTGATTGCAGGCGGTACAGGTCGCCTCGCGTCGGTCGGGGCAGAGTATTCCGCCTCGTTGAATTGCAGTTCACCGGGGTCGGCCGCGGCTGGGGTCTGGTCATTCATCTGAGGGATTCCAGAAGAGGAGTTTGGATCGGGGCTAAGCGTAAGAGCAAGCGGCTGTGTCGCGTTCAAATCGATGATTTTGCCGAGTTTTCTTCCGCGACAGACACTACAGATAACGCAATGCGATCTAGAAATGCAGTAAAGAGAAATGCCGTGGAGATTATTGGACACTATTAACCCTGGAAGTTCCAGCGATTAATCTGCGCGATTGTTTTTTCGGACTTGAAGAACTAATGCGCGGAGGTTAGCGAATTGCCGCGGGGCTGATGCGAGGTGCGGGGTGGGCAGAGGTTGAGGGCGGAGATATGCGGGTTGCGTGAGAGAGCAGTTGATAAGACACTTGAGCGCAGATCAGAGACGCTTGGACCGCCCCCTCACCCTGCCCTCTCTCGGGGGGGAGAGGGTGAAGGATCTCAAGTGCCGCGCACATCTAGACGCGTCAGGCGGGGAGAGGGTCAATCCAGGAACCCGTCGCTACCGCCTCCGGGCTAGTTCACCCAAAGACAATAGTGAGTCGAGTTGAAGGGGTTCCCTTGGTTGCGCCACCACAGTCGGTTGATACGACCAACCGGGGCTACACGCTAGTTTGAAGTGCGGGCATGCCACCCGAATTACCTGACAACTAAGCGTCGATGATCTACTACAAGGTGAGACGTTTAGAAAGATTAGCCGCGGCCGGCCTGAACGTCCTTGTAGGTGATCTGCTTGGTGACGACGAAGCGGTAGCCCCCTTTGGTGTCGGGCTCGATGGCAAAGTAGGTGCGGCGGATGGTATTGGCCTTCTGGTTCTGGTAGTCGAGTTCCAGTTGCGCCAGCATGTTTTCCGTGTTGGGGTCGTAGAACTGCATGACGACCGCCTCATCCGGATTGAGTCCCGCCTTTCGGAGGAGTTCGAGGTCGGCGAGACGCCGTCCGCCGCCGCGCCAGGTGAAGTAGAGGCGTTTTTCATCCTTGCCGGAGGTGGCTTCGCGTTTCTGGGGATTGGGATCGCTGAGATTGGAGACGTAGTAGATCTTGCCGTCGGGCATCAGGGCGCCGAGTTCGATCTGGAAGAAGTCGAGTTGGCGGGCGTATTCCTTGACGGTGACGGTATCGGAGAAGCCGACGAACCAGCGTTCCTCGCGGGGATAGCCGCCGCCTTTGCCGGTTCCGCGTCCCCAACCGGTTTTCTTGCCGGTTCCCTGAGAACTGCCGGGGCGTCCGGTGACGGGTGTCGCGAATTCGAAGGAGGGGCTGGATTCTCCCGGAGCGGCGGAGGAATTGGCGGCAACATTGCGATCAATTTCGACGACCTGGTCCTGATTGGAGACCTCTTCGAGGATGTCCTTGACGTCGGATTTGTCTTCTTCAACTTTTTCCGCGGTGGTGGCATCCGCGCGGAGGGGCATGTCGGAATCCAACTGCAAAGACTCGCCGGGGGTGCCGTCATCGGTTCCGCCCGGATCTTCCGGTTCGAGGGCGAGTTGCACGGGGACGGCGACCTTGGGGGCCTGGAACTGCACACCGGAGAGGAACATGGTGAGGACCGCCACGAGGCAGGCCAGGCAGAAGACGATCGCAATCAAGCCGGAACTGACGCGGTCGTATTGCGTCGCCCGGAGGCTGGAGTCGGCGGTGGGGATATGTGAGACGCGGGACATCAGAGAATTTTCACCGGTGGTTTCACGGAAGGGCTTCAGTCGCGGATCAGATCGTCACGTTCATTGTAGGGGCGGATGGAACGATACCATTCCATCCAGACCTTGTATTCCTGCTGGGGTTCAAACTTGTCCTCAATCTCGCGTTTGAGGCCACGGAGGTTACGGCTGAGAATGCGGAGGGAGTTGCGGGCCTCCATGCCGACAGACTCATCGGGATCTTTCAGCCCCTGAATCAAGACGGGGGCGACGGTGAGGTCGTTCGTGCGTCCCAAGGCCCACATGGCGGTGAGGCGGACTTCCGGGCGGGGATCGCGCGCGAGTTTCTTCATGCGATCTTTTTGCTTGATCAACTCCTGCGGGCGCTCGGTCAGGATCTTGTCGACGATGGCGGTCTGCACGGCCTCGACGTGCGTGCTGGATGGTTTTTCCAATTCGGCGAGCAAGTCGTCAAAGGAGCCTTTGGATTTGCGGACCTGAACGGAGCCGTTGTTGTTCTGCAGATCTTTCAGGTTATCGGGGAGTCCGCGGCCGCCGATGAGGAGACCGGTTCCGAACTGGGCGTCGATAATCTTGGCGGTGGCCTTGCTGAGAAACATGACGGCAAAGCCCGCACCGGAGAGAAGGAGTTTGCCTTCGGTATCCCAGCCGGCGTCGATCCAGCTGCCTTTGGCATTCTGCTTCGTGACGAGGACGGTGGCTCCTTCGTTGTACCAGTCGTGCGGGCCGAGTTGCTTCATCCCGCCGATGGCGGCGAGACGTTCGATGGCATAGAGGTAGTAGATCTTCCAACCCGTGGGATCAGTGAGGGTGTAGTGCTTGTTGAGCCAGCGGATGCCCCCGCTGATGGCGCGGTCGATATCGGTGCGGCTGGTTCTGGGAGTGTAGTCCGGTGCCGCCACGGGATTGGCAGAGGCGGAAGGGGTGGTTTCCAGAACGCCGAACTTCTTCTGCTGGACGACGGGGATGACTTCGCCGTTGGGGGAGAAGTGAACTCGGCTTTGGGGATAGAGGTGCAGCCGGATGACCATCAGGGAACTGACCCCGGCGGCGGTCATGCTGTGCATCGCCTCCTTGGTGGTGTCGGTTTCGAGAGGGTGATAGGAGAAGGCACCATCGGACAACTGAAACTTGACGAGCCATTCGGCGCACTTGTCCCAGGTCTTGCCGGGGATCTTGACGCCGGAGCGGGCGGCATCCCACAGGGCGAGAACGACGAACTGCGTGATACTGACGTCACCGCGGCCGCGGTAGGCATGCGCCGGTCCGTAGGTCCAGGAGCCGTTGGCTTCCTGCTCGCGGACGAGGTAGTCGGTGATCATCTGGACCTGGGGCTTGTATTTTTCCCGGTCGGCGTTGGCGAGAGTGATCAGGAAGACGCAGGTGCTGTATTTGTCTTCATCCGTGGGGTTGAAATCCGTCTCCGAGAAACGGGTGAGGATCTTGTCGACGACGGCCTGAATTTCTGGGACCTCGCCGGCATGTTCGGATTTCAACAACGCCATCGCCACGAAGGCCTGATAGCTGAGGTCACCCTGGGCCATGTTGGTGAGCAGGTAGGCCATGGCCTTATCGCGGCATTGCTCGATCTGCTCTTCCGATGGTTTTTCAGCGGTTTGTTTTTCGGGGGATTGTTTTTCGGGGGAGTTTTTTTCGGCAGCGGCGGGGGGCTGCGCAACGGCGAGATTTGATCCGGCCCAGAGGAAGAGGCCGATCAGGCAGGTATTCAACAACAAACGTGTGTGGGGCATGTCTTGAGAACTCTCAGGCCGACCCGCAAGACGACGAAAAACACAATTTGGCCCACGAGATCCAGTTTACCAGCGAGGAGGGTCGAGGAACAGGAGGAAACCGCTCTCCATCTGTTAAGGACTGATGTAGAAGCGTTCCGCTTCGGAGACGGTTTTCTGGTCGGCCGCGCGGAGTTCCTCCAGGTTTTTCCTGGCGAGGGCCACGTGCGGTCCGGGCTTGGCGTCCTTTTCCTTGGGAATATCCTTGGAGCAGACGAGCATGTAACGGACGATTGCGCGTTTGATGCTGGGAATATCAAAGGCCCCCTGGCCGTACATTCCCATCAGTTTGCTCATGATGCTCCAATCCTTCCAACGGGCGAGGTCGGCGATCACGAGGTCGGTGAGTTCCGGGCGTTCGAGGAGCATCCGCATGGATTGGCGGAGACGGTCGGGGGAGATGGTGCCATCGCCGTAGGTCCAGATGAAACGGATGGCCTGCATGGCGGCAAAGGTTTCACTGAACGGAACCTTGCTGTCGACGAATTTGCTGTTCTCGATAACGGAAAGGCCCTGGTCCTTGGTGAGGAGCAGATAGCCCCCCATGATGCCGTCGATCCCCAGACGGAACTCATCGGTGTTCTCGGTGATCTTCTTTTCCAGGAGCTTGGCATCCTGATCCTGGCCACAGAGGCCGAGCATCATGCCGTACAGTCCCAGGCGGGTCTGCGGGACATCCTTGTTGCCGATCCAACTGCGGAGCTTTTCGGGGGACATCTCCTTCTTGAGGGCGGCGACGTCCTTGTATTGCGCGTTCGCAAATTCGGCGAAGGCGTCGTTGGCGATCGTGGTGTCGGGATTCTCCAGATACTTGAGGTAATAGCTCAAGCGCTTCTGCGGGGTGCTGTCGGTGGGGGGGCTTCGGAGATGTACTTGAAACTGGCTTCCGTGACTTCGAGCGGGCTCCCCCAGTCAATCTTTTCCCCTTTTGTGCCGAGGACGAAGAAGAGGTCTCCGGGTTTGGCTTCGCGATAGCGGGGGATCTTGATCTTTTCCCCCTGCTTGAAGGACTCCGCACCCTTGGTGATCTTCACGATCTCATAGAGGGTAAAGCCGGGGTCGTCCCCTTTTTCCTTCTGTCCGCTGCTCCACTTCACGAGAGCGGCCGCGTCCGCGGTGGAAAGCTGTTCGGCCAACGTCATCGACGCGGCGCCGCAGAAAGGACAGGCGAGAAGAGCATCGCCCGAGAGACCACCGAAAAGTCCGATGGTGAGGGCGAGACAGATCGCAAGAGGAAGCGCGCGGTGGGGCTGCATGGGGGTCCGGGTGTGGGTTTGGCGGGTGTGAGATTGTGAGGAGGGTGACATACAACGGCTCCCGTTGGGGGGGGTTATTTGCGTACTACCGAGGCCTGCTCGAGGTGGTAGAGTTCGTACACTTCGCCGGTTCCTTCCAGAACGGCGGTCTTGATCCTGAAGGTCCCTTCGACGTCGAAGGGACGGTTTTCAATGTAGTCCGTGGTCGTGCCGGGCTTCATGCGCACATCAATCATATAGTAAACGATGGGGTTCGGCCCGAAACAACAGGCGCCGGTATCGCGACAAAAGACAAAATGATCGATGCCCTCCTGCTGATAGGGGGGGTACATGAAGCCGCGCATGCGAACCCGTTTCCCTTCCAGGGATTTCAACCAGCCGGGCATGAGATCCATGACGTTGGGAGTGGGTTTCTTCAGATTCAGAACCTTGATGAGGTCGATGTCATCGTAGGAGACGCGGAGGACTTTCCCCTCGTTCTTGAAGGTCTTTTCCTTGACCAGGAGGCGGACTTCGTTGTCCTCGGGAGCGGATGGCTGGGCCGGTTTGGAGTCTTTGGCGGCGGGGGCAGGTGTCGTCTTGGGAGGGGTCGGGGTGGCGGCGGCGAGTTGCGGCGGGGTGTCCGGTTTCGATGTTTCGGTTTTGGGAGTTTCGGTCTTCGGCGTCTCGATTTTCGGGGGAGATTCGACCGCTGCAGAGGCGGAGGATTGAGCGGCAGGGGTTTTCGCGGGGGGAGCGGCGGGCTGGCTGGCGGGTGGCTTAGCGGAAGGCTTATCAGTGGAAGCCGGCTTCTTGTCGGTCACTTGCGAGACAGAGGGGGGAGCAGGGGTGTCGGTCACCGAGGCGGGCCCCGAAGATGCGGCCGGGGTAGCCGGGGGGAGGGGCTTTGAGGCCGGACTCGCAGCCGGGCGCAGAATAAGCCGGCGCATAACAAGACAGTACCAATTAAACCTGCGGTCCAATCGGTCACACTCCTCATCCGTGCGATTACCTTTAGAGGTTCCACGTGTCTCTGAGAACAGCGTTCTATTTGAAGTATTCCGCTTCGAGCGTGTAAAGCTGCGTCAGTTGGCCGTTCGTATAGACCGGCTTGGTCTTGAGGGTGCCTGCAACGCTGACAAGGGTCAGTTCCCGATGATCTGCCCGGACATCGTTCTTGAAATTGACCAGGATCATGTCCTCGATGGCGGGATTTCCGCCGAAGCAGCATTGTCCGGTGTCCTTGCAGAGGACGAATTCCTTGAGACCGAACAGCTTGCCGGTGGGGTACATGTAGCCTTTGACAAAGATCCGCTTGTCATTCCATTTTTCCGCTTCCGGATTGACCTTGGTGCGACCATCGACCTTCTGGGGTTTCTGCCGGGCGAGCCAGTAAAAGTTCAGACGTTCAAAACCGGGAGGGACTTCGGTGGCGTAGTTGTAGGCGTGGAGTGCGCTTCCGGAGACGAGAAAGACGAAGGAGAGGATCAGGCCTGTGAGGGCGATCTTCTTGCCGCCAAAAGTGCCGGCCGCCTTCTTGATCTTGAGCAGCGTCAGGATTCCCAAAACGGTTCCGACCGCCCCAAAGGCCAGGAGGGGAACATTCGCCAGGCCGCTGATGGCCGCCAAGCCCAGGACGAGGGTGACGGGGGCCAGGACGGGGACGGGGCGATAATTCAGCTCACTCAATTCCGCGGGCAACGGGGTGTTGAGGGTCGGACTGCTGACGGGCACGGCATTCTCGGACACGACTCGATTTCTCCTGAAACGTACCAACGATTTGCCGAGTTGTTCGTTGCGGGGCTCGCTTCCGCTCGCCCCCGGCCACCCAGACCGAATTGACCTGTCCTCTTCTGTTTCGCACCCACACACCGGGGTACCGGCGGATGGGCCACCCAGGACAGATCAGCCTCGGTCCAGACCTTCCGCCTGGAAGGCCTCACCGTCAAATACGAAACGCGTTCGATGCGTGTTGGGTTCTCTCCCTACAATCATACCCGATTTGGAGTTCGGTCAAGTCTGTAAGTTCCCGGAACGTCTGATTTCCGGGGTAAGAAGTTCCGTCTTGAGGAGTTAACTTAACCCTGCGGAAGTCCCGTTTCAGGTGAGATTTCGGGCGACATCGGTCCGATAGGCGGTCATGCCGGGAATGATCCCGATCAGGGAGGCGAGGACGACGAGCATGGGGAGGAGGATCAGTTCCCACTTCTCGAAGGCCAGGGGGTTAAGAATCAGGCCGGTCTGGGCCTCGACCATGGGGGCGGAGAGGAAGACCAGGCCGTGCCCGAGGCAGATTCCCAGAATTCCCCCGCCGAGGCAGAGGAGGATGGCCTCTAAAAGGATGATCGAGAAGACGGTTCCCCGCTGGGCGCCGAGGGCGCGCATGATGGCGATTTCCTTGCGGCGGTCGGACATGGAGTTGTAGATGCTCACGAAGATCCCGACGCCGGAAACGATGATGATCAGGAAAGTCATGACCAGCATGAGTGTGCGGACATTGCCGACCACCTGGCGCTTGAGCCAGCCGATCTGCTCGGCGGGGTTGGCGGCCTGGGCATAGGGTTCCTGGTTGATTTCGCGAATGACGATGGGGTTGAGGGTGATCGCCTGAGTTTTCAAGAGGACGGCGGTCAGTTCCTTCTGCTCATCGGGGATATTGTGATGGTGGTGGTGGTCATGATGATCGTGGGCGTCGGGCTTCTTCTCGGCTGCGGGCGCGGCTGCGGAGGGCTTGAGACCGGCGGCCTCGGCGAAGTCGGCAGCTTTCTTGGCGGCTTCGTCGGCGGGCTTTTCATGTCCGCCGATCATGAAAAAGCCTTCCAGATTGATGAAGACGGACTGATCGATGGGGGTTCCGGTGGGGGCCATGACGCCGACAACGGTGAAGTTGTCATCGTGGACGTGAGCTTCCGGGCCGACGCCGTGGACCGGCTGGAACTTCTTGCCGATGTCCCATCCGATCTGACGATAGACGGCGTAGCCCACGACGGCATCAAACGGCTTGCGGAGAATATCCCCCCTGATTTTCAGGTCGCGGTCGGGGAGATAGGGGACTGCGAAGAACTCGGGGGTGGTGCCGATGATCGGGAAGGAGCCTTCCTGAGTGGTGTCACCGAGCGCGATGGGAATGGCGGTTTTGATCTTGGGGTTTTTCAGCAGCTTGTCGCGGTAATAGGTGTAGGGGATATTTTCCATGCCTCCCCCGACATGAAAGATGGCCTTCATGACGAGTTGCAGGGGGCTGCCTTTCACGCCGACGACGAGGTCGTAGCCCGTGGAGGACTGATTAAAGACCCGCTCGACGACGCTGTTGATGACGAGAACGGCGACCATTAAGGTGATGCCGAGGGCGACGCTGAGGGCGGTCAGGAAGGAGGCGAGACTGCGTTGGCGGATGCTCTTCCAGGCGATGGTGACGAGATTCATGCCGCACCTCCAACGCGATTGAACTCACTCAGTTTTTCGACCCGGTCGAACTGGTCGGCGACATCGGCCGAGTGGGTGACGAGGAGGAGGGAACAGTCCTGTTCACGGCAGGTTTCGCGAATCAACTGCAGGATGTTCTGTTGATTGGCGCGGTCGACGCTGGCGGTGGGTTCGTCGGCGAGGAGCATGGTGGGGTGATTGGCGAGGGCCCGGGCGACGGCGACCCGCTGTTGTTCGCCGACGGACATGCGGGCGGGGGAGTAGTTCAAACGATGCGACAGTCCGACCCGTTTGAGAAGTTCGGTGGCGCGGGGACGGTCGACTTTCTTGCCGGAAAAGCTCATCCCGAGGAGGACGTTTTCCAGGGCGGAAAAGGCAGGGAGGAGGTTGAAGGTCTGAAAGACGAAGCCGATTTTGAGGGCCCGGTAGCGGTCGCGGAGGACTTCGGGGAGGGGGACGATATTCACGCCGTCGACGATGACTTCGATCGGGGGTTGAAATCCCGGAAATGACGTTGAGGAGGGTGGTTTTCCGCCTCCTGCTCGCCGACGAGGACGACCGTTCTTCATCGAGGGAGGGGATGTTCAGGACGGGATCGGGGAAACTTCCGCGTCGACGTAACTCTTGCGGACATCTTCAGGATCACGGGCATACGGACCTCGGATCGATCAAAGTCAACGCGGCCGGCGTCACCTTGTTTCGCGATGTAGGCATGCCACCCAAAATTGATTAAGTCCAGCAGCGTTTACGTTGGTGGCTTGCCGTTGGCCCATAATCGGCCAAGGGTCGGGGTTGCAAGAGAGTACAAAAGACGCTGAATCTTCACACGAGGATCTCGACTCCAAGGATCAAACCGATACCCTTGCAGCACTGGAAGGTCCCCGAACGGGTGTCACCTATGTCCTCGGTCTATGACGCTCGGGAGGGAGAGGGTGAACGATCGCCACCCCCATCGATTTTGAAGGGGTTCCGGTGACTGCGCTACTGCGTTATTTCCCCAGCAAGGCGTTATTTCCCAAGTAATTCGACTCCCAGCCTTGGCAGCTTTTCTCAAACTATCATCCAGTGTCGCCAGGGGAAGCTGTCGCCTGACTGCGAGTTCCAGATAAGCGGCATCAAGCAACTCGTCAACCTCAAAAGTACGACAAAGCGTGGAATACATTTGCTCCGATCCATTTTCCAATCGTGATCGATCTCGAATTCAAGCCCATTGAGAAGCTGAATAAATTCGTGCGATGTCGCCGCCGAAATCCTTTTGCGTCTTTCGGCCAAGGCTAACACGTTGGCGACTTCCAGTAGCCAATGGACAGGAACGACCGCCGCTTCCGAAGCGAGCCGATCCTGGATCTGAGAGGTTTCGGCCGTTTGCTCGTCATCAAACAACCATGCCATCGTCACGGAGCAATCAACGATCAACGAGGGTTTCATCGCCGCCCCCTCAAAGGATCAAGTTCCTTGGACTTTCAGTCCGCAGCCGGTTTCGGCTGGCAAGCTCCCATTTTCCGGATGACTTCGCGACGGCCCGCGAGCCTCGTTGCCGTCACGGGAATTAGTCGTGCGACGGGAGTTCCATGCTTGGTAATGGTGATTTCCTCACCACCGGCAGCACGGTCCAGTAATTCCGAGAATCGGGTCTTGGCGTCGTACGCCCCGACGATGTTTTCCGGTGTTCTTTTCATCAAAATACTCTCAGCAATACTCCGCATCTTCGTTCCCAACCGACTGGTCTACGACTAGTTCAACGTGCGATCGTCAAAGCCAAAATTTTGGGCGCGTGCTTAACGCCTACGGAGGACCCTGGCCGTGACTGGAGGCATGGCGGCAAAGGGTTGCCGCTCGGTTTCCAGTCGATGAGGTGGAGGTTGACGGAGGTCAGGCTGCGGAAGGGTTGAGGGTGGGGCGAAACAGAAGGAGAGCCAGCGGTGACGGGCGATTTCCTCCGCCCAGTCCCCTTTCCCGAAACGACGGCTTTCATCTTCTTGCCGTGCTGCTTCAACATGAGGGAGAGATGGCGTTCGCCTTCCCCATCTTGCGGGGGTCGGCGAGCCCGACGCTGCGCGAACACGCAAGGGGTTTCTGCAACCGAACGGCTCCAGGCGGTCGAGTTCCGTCACGCCCGCTGCGGGAGGTCTCCAGAATCACCGGTATCGATGAGGACTTCGCGATCCCGCTCGTTGACTTCGTGGTTATCGGAGAGATAGCGCAGAATGCGTCGCGGAAGGGGTCGACCTTGTCGGGCGCGGATTTTTCAGCCCGACGGCGGCGTGGTGGCCGCCGAAGGTTTCGAGGTGGTCTCGCGCAGGCGGTGAGTCCGGCGGAGGTTGGTCTGGCGAAGCGTACCGGGATCCCGCCGATGTTCTCCGAGAGGTTCATGGCGACGAGAACGGGTGGGCTTCCTGGAAATGTTCGGCAACCTTTTCCGGCGACGATGCCGATGACTCCGGCATGCCACTCATGATGTGCCAGGACGAGACCGGGGAGCCCCGAGCCAATCGGTGCGGGCCTCGATCTGCCCTGGCTTCCTTGAAGATGCGGCGTTCGACTTTCTGGCGGACTCTTGTTCTGCCTGCCCACAGCGCGGCGTAGCTCATCGCGGCGATCGGCGTTTTCGGTGAGGAGTTCCACCGCGAGGCGGGCCTGTCCCAGGCGGCCGACGGCATTCAGACGGGGGCCGAGGGCGAAGGCGATGTCTTCGGCCTGGATTTCGGGTTTGTCCCAGAGTCCGGAGACCTGGAGGAGGGCCTTATGTCGAGGAGCAGCGTTCCTTGATCCCGGCGAGGCCGTAGCGGACCAGAATGCGGTTTTCGCTACGGAGAGGGGACGACGTCGGCGATGGTGCCGGGAGTGCGGCCAGACTGACGGCACTCGCGAGGAAGGTGCGCATCTGCGGGGAGGCTTTTTTGCCGTCTCCGAGCCTTTGGCAGATCGCCCAGGCGAGCTTGAAGGCGACCCCTACGCCGCAGAGGTCACCGAAAGGATAATGGCCGGTGTCCAGACGGGGATGGACGAGGTGCAGGCGGCTTCGGGAAGGGAGTCGGCAAACTGGTGGTGATCGGTAACGATCAATTCCAGCCCGAGTTCCCGGCAGAGGAGGGCTTCCTCGACGGCGGTGATGCCGCAATCGACGGTCACGACGAGGCGGTTGGGATCTTCCTTATGGAGGTTCCGGAGGGCTTCGGAATTGAGGCCGTAGCCTTCGTCGAGGCGGTTGGGGATGTAGTAATCGACCTTAGCGCCGGCGAGTTTCAGGACATGGGTCAACAGGCTGATGGAGGTGACGCCATCGACGTCGTAGTCGCCGTAGATCGTGATGCGGCGTCCGGCTTGCAGGGCGGCGACGATGCGGTCGGCGGCATCACTGACGCCGGGGAGAAGCTCCGGCTCGTGGAGGTCGCTGAGTTTGGTGGTCAAAAACGTGGTGGCGGCGTCCGCCCGGTCGTACCCCGCGGGCGACGAGACCTGGGCCAGGACGGGGGATACGTGCAAATCGCGAGAGAGGTCGGCCACGCGGCCCTGATCGGCGGAGAGAAAAGCTGCCAATTCCGTGGCATGACGAGATCTCCGAGAGTTCGGGACTGGAAGGCTAGTTCCTGCGGGGGAGAAAGACTGCCCCATCGTAGCGGAAAAACGGCCGGTGAAAAAACTTGCCGCCGGATTCGTAAGTCTTCTTTTGAAAAAGAGTTCGGAATCTGGCGAACTTTAGCGGAAAGGGGTTGTCAAAACGGTGAAATTGCCCTGAAAGCGGGACTGAATCCTTGTGTGGTCCAGTCCCCCCGACTAAACTCTGAAGGCTGGGAATCAATCACATTTTCCAGCAAAACTGACGGCATCCGGAGGAACCTTGCGTGGTGACTTCCGGAATGCTGAATTCCAATCGTCTGTCCTTACTTTCGAGAATCATACATGCGACATCTTCTCTCCGCGCTGGTGATGAATCAGCCGGGGGTCCTGGCCCACATCTCCGGGATGTTGGCCTCCCGTGCGTTCAACATCGACAGCCTGGCGGTCGGCGCGACCGAGAACCCTGAATTGTCCGGACATGCCCGTCGTCAACGGAGACGACCGGACGCCGGATCAGGTCCGGAAGCAGCTCGAAAAGATCGTCACGGTCGTAAAGGTGGTGGATTTCTCCAAGCAGACTTACGTCGAACGGGACCTGATGCTGATCAAGGTCAGCACGATCGGCGGGAAGCGGAGCGAGGTTCACGAACTGGTGGACATCTTCCGGGGCGCGGATCGTGGACGTGGGGACCGATCACGTGATGATCGAAATCTCCGGCCAGGGAACGGAAGATCGAGGCGTTCATCGACGTGATGCGTCCGTTCGGAATCATTGAACTCGTCCGGACGGGACGGGTGGCGTTGATCCGGACCGCGCGGAGTTCCGAAGAGCTGACCGAAGTGGACCTGGAATCCTCGCCCGAGGCCCGCGCGTCAACGAAGGCTAAGCGTGTGACGCTGTATTGCGTCGCTTCAAAATCAATTATTGTTTGCAAGACCAGCACGGCGACAGTGACTCATTCAAAATACAACGCTGTCGTTTGAAGTAATCACCAACGACCGGGAAGGAATCCCTTTTTCCGGCCTCCTTTTTCCTTTTAGACCCGTAGCGACTCCAATAACGAGAACATCATGCCCGCAAAGATCTATTACGACGACGATGCCGACCTGTCCTCTTCCTGAAAGACAAGACCATTGCCATTCTGGGCTACGGCAGCCAGGGGCATGCTCAGCGCTGAATCCGGACAGCGGGTGCAAAGGGTGATCATCGGCCAGCGTAAAGGATCTCCGAACTACGACCTGGCGGTGAGCCACGGGTTCGAGCCGCTGCTCCTCGCCGAAGCGACGAAGGCAAGATCTGGTCAACATCCTGCTGCCGGACGAAGGGCAGGGGGACCTTTACAGCGCGGAGACTGCCGAACTTGTCCAAGGGAAACTTGCTGTTGTGTTCGCACGGATTCAACATTCACTTCGGGCGTGGTTCAGCCTCCGGCGGACGCCGCGCTGGTCGCCCCGAAGGGGCCCTGGCCACCTGGTTCGTGCCGAATATGAAAAGGGTGCGGGCGTTCCCTCGCTGATCGCGATGTATCAAGGGCGTTCGACTCGGCCCGCCAACTGGCCCTCGCCTATGCGAAGGGGATCGGCGGAACGCGTGGGGGTGTCATCGAAACCACGTTCGCGGAAGAGACCGAAACGGACCTGTTCGGCGAACAGGTTGTGCTGTGCGGCGGCGTGAGCGCCCTGGTAAAGGCCGGGTTCGAAACGCTGGTCGAAGCGGGCTATCAGCCCGAAATGGCGTATTTCGAATGCATGCACGAGCTGAAGCTGATCGTCGACCTGATGTATCAGGGTGGCTTGAACTACATGCGGTACAGCATCTCGAACACCGCGGAATACGGGGATTACACCCGTGGGCCGCGGATTGTGACGGATGAAACCAAGAAGGAAATGAAGAAGATCCTGACCGAAATCCAGAACGGGGATTTCGCCTGTCAGTGGATTCTGGAAAACAAGGCCAACCAGGCCGGTTTCCAGCGGCCCGCCGTCGCGAACGGAACCACATCATCGAAGGTGGGAGCCCAGCTCCGGAGCATGATGACGTGGATCAAGGCGAAGGTCATCACCTGAGCCAAACTCAGACAAAATGCCTGACGGAGTGCGGTTTTCCGCAGATCTGCAGATCCAGCGTGATCACCCACCGCATTTTGTCAGGGAGTCCTTAAAGACAGCGTTCAGGGCGGGTTGTGAGAGGCCAGACGGCGTTTCAACCTGGGCTTTGTTTTCTTTGCTAGGATGTTGCTCTGTCACGGAAGCTTGTTTCCGGTCGCAGGAGTCTTGTTTTCAGGGAGAGGATGACGATGCCCACAGTTGCCCAGATCCGTTATGAAGAGCTTCGCCCCGGCGATCACATCCAGGTGACCCGTCGCGTGAAGGTGGGACTGAAGATCTGGGAATACAAGGTGGCGGGGACGGTCGTCCGGACGGAACGCCGTCGGAATGGGCTGCACGTCGACCGTAACCAGGACGACAAGGCGTTTCAGGACTTGATCGTGCTCCGGAAGGATGGGACAGTGCCGGAAGAGACGACGGTGACGCTGGATGAATTCACGGTGCTCGAACGGGCGTAAGCGCACCTTTCCCCAAAACTTCGGTATTCATCAAGGTGCGCAACGTCGCACCTTTTTTTATGGAGATGTCATGGAAGCTGCTTCTCTGGATTTTTTAAAAGCCCTGCTGCACGCCCCGAGTCCTTCCGGATATGAACGGCCTGCGCAGGACGTGGTCCGCTCCTTCGTGAAGGGGTTCTGCAAGGATGTGAAAACGGATACGCACGGGAACGTGATTGCCACGCTGAATCCGGAAGGATCGCCGCGGATCATGCTGGCGGGACACTGCGACCAGATCGGGCTGATGGTCAAATACATCGACGATCAGGGGTATCTGTGGGTCGAGGGGATTGGGGGCTGGGATCTGCAGATGCTCATCGGCCAGAACCTGCAGGTGTGGGGTAAAACCGGAGCGGTCCCGGGGGTCATCGCCCGCAAGGCGATTCACCTGTTGACTCCCGACGAGCGGAAAACCGTTCCGGAAATGAAAGACCTGTGGATCGACATCGGTGCGAAGGACAAGGCAGATGCGGAGTCGGTCGTGGCGATCGGCGACCCGGTGACATTTGAACTGGGTTTCCGTCCGTTGCGGGATGGCCTGGCGGCTGCGCCGGGGATGGATAACAAGGTCGGCGCGTGGGTTGTGATGCGCGCGCTGCAACTGACCGCCTCGATGCATCCGCAGGCATCGGTGAGCGCGGTCTCGACGGTGCAGGAAGAGATCGGACTGCGAGGAGCGATCACGAGTGCGTTTACGATTGAGCCGCAGATTGGAATCGCGGTGGACGTGACCCACGCGACCGACTGCCCGACGTTGGACAAGAAGCAGCATGGTGACGTGAAACTGGGGAAGGGGCCGGTCATTTACCGCGGTCCGAACGTGAACCATGCGGTCCACGAAAAGCTGGTCGAACTGGCAAAGGGGCATAACCTTCCGTACCAGATTTCCGGGCTGGCGAAACCGGCGGGGAATGACGCGAACGTGATGCAGATCAGCCGGGGGGGGATGGCGACCGGGATCGTGGCGATTCCGAACCGGTACATGCATTCCCCGGTCGAAGTGATCTCTCTGGATGACCTGGAAGCGGCGGCGCAATTAATTTCCCGGTTCTGCAGCACGCTGGAAGCCCAGGCGAACTTTACGCCGTAAGTTCTTCCCCAGAAGCCAGATAGATCCTGCAGCCGGGTTTCCTCTCCAAGATTTCATGGGGATTGGGGCTGTAAAAGTTCGAAAAAAATCGTAGGAAAGAGTGAACCTCCGTCCTAGAGTTGGCGTCTAGGGGGGTGTGAAGGTGTCTTTTCTCGGTCGTTTTGAAAGAAAAATTCCCGCCGAGAACACCCTCGGCAGCCCCGGCTGAAGACAGCCGGCGTCGACTGCCCAATGTTGTGCCTGCCACAAGACCAAAAAGAGGTGAAGCAATGGCTCAGATTAACCAGATTCAGAATGTTGCCCGTCAGGTCGCGATTCGCAATGACCTTCGCAACGTCCTGGTCGTCGGCTATCTGCATCACCTGGAATGCTCGGCAGCGGCACACCTTAAATCGGGAAAACCAATGCCGGCACCCTTTACGGGAATGATGCAGACGGCGATGTCCACGGGGTCAGGTTGCCTGACACGGAGAGACTCGGCCCGTTGCTCCCGCCGGACGTCCGTAGCCCGTTGTCGGTGGCAAAGCTCCACCGTACCGGCTACCGCCCAGGCCTCGCTGTTCATTCAGAGAGCGTTACACAGTTAAGACCACTGTGTCACGACAATTTGAATGAGACGGCAGAAGCCCGGCGGACTCCGAAACGGAATCCCGACGTGTTCACTGCCGCTTTGCCATTTCCGCTTTCAGCCGTTGTCTTCGCGGACAACCTCAGCTTGAAGCCCTTCGAGATGGCGATGCAGGTGGCCTGAAGGAACTCCCCGGAACTTTTTAACCGGTGGATTTCGTTCTGGATCATTGGTGTTTTCTTCTTCCCGGATTTCTGGAGGCCTTCCTGAAGAGGCGCTCCACACATATAGAAAGGTTTCCCGTTTGACGCGGGAAAAAAGATCATGGAGATCGAAACTGAACAGGAGCCGGAGTACTTGCAGGATGTGATCGAAGCGCAGGAGGGTGACGCGTCCGCGTTCGGCCGCCTGGCGAACCGGTTCCAGAGCATTGTGTTCGCGATCGTGTTGCGTCGGTTGCGGAATCGTTCCGAGGCGCTCGAGGTGACCCAGGAAGTGTTGATGCGTGCTTGGCGTAAGCTGCCTCAGCTTCGCGAACCGGCGCGGTTCGCGCCCTGGCTGAAGCAGATCGCCGTACGGATGTCGATCAACCACGCGATTCGACGGCCTGACGTGGTTTCTCACGAACAGGCGGAACTGGTGGCCTTCGAGACCGCGCGGGACAGCAACCCTTTGCAGCGTTTGTTGCAGCGGGAGACCGCGGGGAACCTGTGGGGCTGCATTGAGAAGCTCCGCGAGCTGGATCGTCGGACGCTGATCGCGTTCTACTTCGAGGGCCAGTCCCTGAAGCAGATGAGCGACCAGTTCGACAGCCCTGTCGGTACGATCAAGCGCCGGCTGCATACCGCCCGTAATCGGCTGAAGGTCGAACTCGGCGAATTGCAAATGGTGGGCTGATGCGCATGAAACCGACGCCTGAACGAAGAACGCCGTTCCCTGAAAAGGAACGGCGTTTTTTTTATTGGGCGGGCCTGAAAGACTGACCCGGTTTCGCCTACTTTCGAGCGGATTATCCTGCAAAGGGTCTGGCACAGCCTCGATTCTAAGGATACCTTAAGAATTCCCCTCCTTCGCTCTTTTAATACCCCGCGTTCCTCATTCAGAAGAATTTCCCTGGGTCATCCCGAGGAAGCTCTGGTTCGAGGTACGTGACCGCGAGGGAACTCGTACGGAATTCAACTCACGATCTCTCGGGAGCATGTCAGAATGGTGTTGCGCAACTGGCTGGAAGGTTTGTTCAGTCGTGATCATGCCCGCCGGGTCCGAAAAAACGGGGGGTTAAAATATCCGACCGGAAGCGGCCTGGAAACACTTGAGATCCGCGCGTTGCCTACTCCGGCGTTCGGGCATGCCGATGCTCGGGAAGCACGGGCGTTGATATTGATATTCCGTACCGCGACGGATCATCTGGGGAACGTTTACGTCGCAGGGAGATTCAGCGGTACGGTCGATTTCGATCCTGGTGCTGAACGAAGAATCTCACCAGTGCCAACACCCAGGATTATTACATCGCGAAGTACGACGCGACAGGGAGTATCAGTGGCCATGGGCGGGACAGATCTCCGGAGGGGGGGTCACAACGAATATCCACTTGAGCTTGAGCAATTTCGATGAACTGCATGTTTCCGGGAGTTTTGTGGGAACAACGGACTTCGACATCGGCCCGGGAAATTCCACGCTGTCAAGCGACTCCATCCAATCGGCGTTCATTGCCAAATACACCAACGCGGGAACACTGAGTTGGGTCAGATCGTTAGGGAATGGAACGGCGCAGACGTTTTTCCCTATGCGATTCAAACAGACCGCGATGGGAGCGTTTACTCCGGAGTGGGAAATTGTCCCGGTTCTGCGGACATGGATCCCGGCACGGGAACCTCTTCGTGAACAACAACTCTCTCGACGACCAGGCTTACATCACGAAACTGGATCTGGACGGCAATTTTGTCTGGACGAAATCCCTCGAAAAACCTGCCGAACGTTAACCCCCCCGCAGACAGAAAAGTTCCTTCATAGATTCCCGAAGTTGATAAAGCTCAAAACGTCTATTTTTCCGGAGGTTTCGTGGGGATCGATTGATCCCGGTCAAGGAACGAAGATCGTTTCTTCAGATACGATCGATAAAGCGGACGGCTACCTTGTGAAATTGACTGCCGACGGCAGCTTCGCTTACGTCACAACGATGGGGACGGTGAACAACATCGTTTCGGATCGTGCCTCCGAACTTGAACTGGACGCGTCGGGAAATGCCTATCTCGCCGGACATTTTGCGGGGAGCATGGAGATCCTGGGGCCGTCGGCCACTACTACGATCACTTCCAACGGAGATGATGACGGATTCGTGTTGAAGCTGGATTCCACCGGTAATCCGGTGTGGGCACAAAACTATGGATCGACCGGCGGGGATAGTGTGGATGCCCTCTACTACGATCGTGCGAACACACTTTATGTTGCGGGACGATTTGTCAACACGGTGGATTTCGACTTCGGGCGACGACTTCCAACCTGACGGCGGGGAAATTCCGATGCCTTTGTGCTCGCTTTTCACCGGGGATTTCGACGAAGTCCTCCATCTCGGGGGACATCCCAAAGCGATATCGTCAATCCGCGATCGGTGTCGGTGAACGGGTGGGGGGAGATTTTCGTCACGGGGCGTTTACGCGACTGCCGATCTTGATCCAGGACAGGGGGTCGTTACCCGGACATCGGCGGGAGTCGACGATATGTTCCTTTGCTGAAACTCCAGCAATCGATTCCCAAGCCGATCGTCGCGAATGATTTCTATCAAACCGATGTGGACGTTCCGGCTCTCGGTTGCGGCCCCCGGAATTCTGGCGAACGATGTGAGCGGAAGTGCCAACCTCTCACGTGTCGCCTTATCTCCACGGCGGGAGGGGCTCCTGGAGATTCGTTGACATTCTATCCAGACGGGCGGATTGCGTACGAGCCGCACCGATACAGCGGGACCGTGGTTATTACTTACCAGGCAACGGATGGTGCGTTTGATTCGGAACTTGCAACGGCGACGATCTTTGTTTGCTCCCCAACACCGCCCCGATTTTGAACTCCGGAGAGATCCCTCGTTGCCGGCGATTGGCGAGGATCTTGCCCTTGCCTCCAACTCGTGCATTGCCGCTGACATAATTGCCAGCATGGGACCGAATCGAGGGATACTCGATCCCGACGTCGCCGCTAAGCAGGGACTCGCGATCATCGGGCGCCAATCAATCAAAACGGAAAATGGGAATACAGTACGGACAATGGGATCCACTGCCGGATTTCGAACCACAGGGCTGAATGCCGCGCTGCTGCTGGCGTCTGATTCCCAAACGCGGGCACGCTTCGTTCCCCAAAAGCGAATCTCAACGGTTCGGCTGCGTTTGTGGCTGTTGCCCGGGATCAAACCGGTGGAATCAATGGCATCAAGACATCCATCATCAAGGCTGGAGGAATCTCGGCATACAGCATCAAGCGGGACTTCTTCACAATCACTGTCAATCCGACCCAGGAAGCCCCGAGACTGACCCGGACGAATAACCTGCCGTTGCTGGATCAAATCAGAGAAGACGAACCGGACGACACGAATCCGGGGACGCTCGTTTCCGTTCTGCTGAGCCGGATGACGACGAACGGAGGCACGGTGGTTGACCCGGATAATTTTGCAGGGTCAGGCATCGCGATCATTGGTGCGAACCAGTTGAAGGGAACTTGGCAGTTCACGACCGACGGCGGGGCGAACTGGACGAACTTCGGCTCAACCAGCCTCGGGAATGCCTTGCTGCTGGCTTCCGATGCCAACACGCGGATCCGCTATCAGCCCAAGAAGGACTACAACGGGGATGCCAAGTTCACGTTCGTCGCGTGGGACCAGTCTGACGCCGCAGCGAACGGCAGTTTGCATGCGATCACCTCGGCGGGGGGGGCCGCGGCTTACAGTACAGGCCGGCAGGATGCCCAGATTGTGGTCACGGCACAGAACGACGCGCCGCGACTCAACAATCAGGGGACGCCGACACTCAATTCGATTCCGAGCGGGATCAGCAATAACAATAACGGTGGGACGCTGGTCTCGGACATCATCGCCCGGATGGCACCCAATGGGGGGATCACGGACGTGGACATCAGCGGGAGCGTGAACGGGATGGCGATCATCGGAGCGGATTCTTCGCATGGCACGTGGCAGTTCACCGTTGATGCGGGGGGTACCTGGACCGATTTCGGGACCATTAACCTCGGGAACGCGCTATTGCTGGACGGGGATTCCGACACGTTCCTCCGGTTCCAGCCTGCCCAGGGCTTCACCGGAACGGCGGGGATCTCGTTTATCGGCTGGGATGAAACGGACGGCGTCCATGGAACCTTCCAGCCGATCGCGGCTGCGGGTGGGACGACGGCGTTCAGCACCAGCCGGGACATTGCCCTGATCACGGTTACGTAGTAGATTTCGACTCTCACACGAGATGCACTGTACGACGTGTGGCCTCGTGAAAATAGTAGATCGAACGTGATCTCCGACCGGATTTTGTGCCGAGATCTTCGAGATTGAACGACAGGGAGGGGAGCGATGCGCAGCAGAATCGTAATCTTCATTGGACTGATGGGCTTGGCAGGAATCATCCAAGCGGCGGAGCCGCAGACCGCGGCGGAATTCGTCCGGCGGGGGATGGACCTGTTCCGCCAGAATAAAATCGCGGAGTCGCTGCAGGACTTCGACAAGGCGGCAGAACTGGATCCGACCAATGCTCCGCATCTGTGGCAGCGGGGGATCAGCGACTATTACGCCGGAGAGTTCAAGAAAGGGCGGGCGCAGTTTGAATCCCACAAGGCCGTCAATCCGGATGACGTGGAGAACGCCACGTGGCATTTCATCTGCGGGCGCGGGTGGAAGGATCGAGAAGGCCCGGAAACAGCTGATCGAGATCAATACCGCGCGGGATACCCGCGTGCCGATGGCGGAAGTTTTTGCCCTGTACGCGGGGAAGGGGACCGAAGAGGGGGTGTTGAAAGCGGCGGAAAAGGAGGGGGGAGAAGAAGCGAAGATGTACGCCCACCTCTACCTGGGACTGTATGAGGAGGCGGCTGGGAACAAGGAAAAAGCGAAGAAGCACATGCTCCAGGCCGCGGCGGCGAAACTCAATGGGCACTACATGCACGACGTTGCGAAGGTGCACGTGCTGCAGCGGAAGTGGAGCGAGTAAGAGCGAAGCAGACGAGGATCAGAACTCGATCTTGAGGTCCTGCTTTTCTTGAGGAGTTTGGACTGCACGGGATGGTATCCCGGACGCGCGACTCGGCACCCGATGCGGACCACGACCTGTTTGCTCTTGGGGAAGTAGGTCGAGGTGTAGCCGTTGATATTGAGGTAGTGATCGTGCCAACCACTCAGCTCGGTGGCGGCCCCTTCGGGGAGAGTCGAAACCGGCGGGGAGAGTCACCTGCACGACGATCAGATAGCTTTCAAACGGCTTGGGATCTTCGGGAACGGTCCAAGCGGCAGTCACTTCTTCACGATGGCCTTGCCGCCGCCGGGCATGTTGAAATTTCCGGATCCCATTGGGAACACCGGCACCATTGCCGCCCCCTTCCACTCCGCCACCGCGGCCAGATGCGTCTTGCTCTTCCCCGTGCCGCCCGTCCCCGAACCGCGAGGGCATTCAACTGCGGAATGGAGTTCAGGACGGGAAGGTTCGGTTTTGCGATGGCCTGCGGAGTGAGGGTCTCGATGCTGCCTTGGTCTCCACTGCCAGCGGTCCGGAGTCCGCGCTGCCCGTGTCGATCCGGGTATCGAGCTCGTTTCCGCCGCCCCCCATGCCGATGTCACCGGTCCCGTCGCCGTTGAATCCGAGCAACGTACTGACATTCCCGAGACCCGCGTTGCCCTGCACGATGACGATCGAGAGGCCGATCATGGCGGAATGGAGCGCGGAATGCGGGCACGCGAGGGCACTTCCGGAGAGCCAGAAGGCACACTTTGCCCAGAAGTCCCACCTGGCAAAACCCCACCTTTTGCTCTTCCTCATCCTCCTCGTCGGTTTCTTCCTCGAGTCTGGCCGCAGCAGCCGCTGAGCCGGGGAGATTTTCGACCGGACCGCCAGCGACGGGAGGAGCAATTCACTCCCTGCGGGGGTGTCCGCCGAGGTTGCGGTTTGTCGCGTCAGGTTGCCGGTTGCCGCTGACGGAAAATTGCGTGGGATAGGAGACTGTCCGGAGATAGAAACGTCCGGGGAGGCCCTGTTTCAACAGTTCATTATAGAAGTCTCAAGTTTGTTACGGGCAAGAGAATCCGTGCAAAAATCCGGCTGTCTCCCGGAACCGTCAAAACCGGGACAGGGTGACGGTGTGATTTTTGGGGGGATTTCAGGTTGTTCAGCCGCGTCGCGCGCCTTCCGGGCTCGCTCCGCTGACCCCGGCCACCCACGCCGTTCGGTCGAGAGGGGTTGAATAGAAACAATTGGGAATCGCTTTGAATTCTACCTTGTGCTGTCGCACCCCAAGTTTCATGAGAATTCAGCTTACGAGGTCACTTTGACGGGGCATACCGTACGATTCGAATTTCACCTGGAAACTCAATCGACTTTAATCTCGTCAAGCATCCACTGCAGAACACGCTCGGGCGATGCCCCTCCCGTTCCCGCCCCCACCAAGCGGGAAACGCCACCGAAGGAAATTTCTGTCCGTGACAATCCGCATGGCGTTGCGAACGGAGCCATGGACTCAGCGATTCCGACGAGATCCACCACATGCTGATCGCCGCGACGTGAATAATTCCCTGGAAGGGGAGTTTACCCGCGGAGGTTAGCACGGCCCCACCCAACGGAATGGAACCGTGCTTTGCCAATTCACGAAACGGCCGGTAGCCGCCACGCCTTTTGATCGCACCTGACACTCCCTGCGGCACCAGCAGCCACCAGGGAATGATATTCCGATTCCAGGAGTTGACGATGACTGCCACATCCTGATCGAGCAAGTCCCCTGCGACGACGATGGGTATCGCCATGCTAAGTCACTATCGACTGATGAGGAATTCGACGGTGCCGGAGCGGGTGTTGCCGGGCTCAGCGAGCTGCAGGTGGGATTCGTCCTTCAGCCCCTTCGCATACAGGTTGTGGGCATCGGTCGAACAGGTCTGATTTTCGACGCAGAACCAGGGCTGATTTTCCGGAGTGTAGACCACCAGGTGCGCAAAGGCGTCGCTCGCCTTGAGGGTGATTTTCGTCCCTTGTCGCGGAAGTCGATCACGGCGGGCTTGTCGGGAGTCATGCCGATGAAGACGTCATCGACGACCCAGTTCTCCAGCGAGCGTCCGGCGCGGCAGTCGTATTTCGTGCCGGTGACGTCCTGCACTTTGCCGGTGGGAAGGAGTTCGGGGGGATTGCCGTTGTCCACTTCCATCCGTCCGGGGGCGGGGACGGTGAGGAAGGTGTCCGCCCGAGTCCCCTGATAGAGGAACCAGGGATGGAAGGCGAGGCCGAAGGGGAGGGTACCGTCGCCGTTGGTGTTGTCGACGATGTATTCGAACTTGACCATGCCGTCGGTCAACTGGACGTTCAGCCGGAGGACATGTTCATACGGGAAGAGCTTGTAATGCTCGGAACCGGGGGCAAAAGCCAGGCGGGTGTGGAAGGTGACGGCTTCGGGGGCTTTCGGTCACTTTTTCCATGTCCCAGGCGGAACTGTGGGACGATGCCGTGGAGGAAGTTCTTGCCGTCGTTGGGGGTGAACTTGAAGGTCTTATTTCCAAACGTAAATTCAGAGCTTTGACTCGGTTGGGAGAGGGATAGGAGGACCGGGTTGCCGTAATGGAAGCCGGGGAGATCCTTGATTTTCGGCGGCGTGCGGAGGAGCCCGACGCCGTCGTACTTGATGGAGTAGACATTGCAGCCGTGGGCGGCGGAACGAGCTTGATGGAGGTCTTGCCGCGTGTGGCCTCGTAAACTGAAAACCGCTTTCCTGATCAACTCCTGCATGGTGTACCCTTGCGCCAAAAACCAGACCACCAGAAATAAGACCGCTGAAGAGAACTGACAGACAGAGATTTCTCACCGACAACATGATGCGACCTCCTGGGATGCCGTGTTTCACCAGATGCTCCGGACGAAACTCGTTTTCTATGGCTACGTCGATCCAACGTGACTTCAACCGCATTTTGTGAGAGACTGTAACGCTCGGGCGCACGGAATGTGCGCACACGCCATCTTCCGGATTCGGAAGAATTTAGCCTGCGCTCCCGCGGGGGAGAGGAGAACAGGAGGGAAGGAAAGAGCAGAACTCAGGAGATTGGAACTGCCCCCCTCACCCTGCCCTCTCCCTCGGGGGGGAGAGGGTGAATGCCCAAGGCCAACCGCGTGGGCGATTATCAGGAAGCCGAGGAGGCCGTTGAGCCACATCAAGAAGATAAGGAAGATGAGGCCACCAATCGCCATAGCCATCAGTTTGGGGTCTTCCTTGAGCATCTGAATGGGAGACTTGTAATTGGCCAATTTCTTCACGGTGCCCGCTTCCACGAGGGCGAACTGACTGTAGTTCTTGGATGATGTCCCCGGCGGCGGCGCGGGACGCCTGCAGCTTCTGGGCATCGTTGACTTTGGGAATGAGGGAGACGTCCTTGCCTGCGTTCTCCTTAGCCAGTTTCTTTTCTTTCTCGGCCAATTCCTTCGTGGCTTCTTCGCTGGCCTTGAAGAGGCGCTCCAGCCCGCGCATGACCAGTTCCGACTCGGGAACCTTGCGGGCATTCGAGTCCACCTTGCCCGGGGCATCGGCGGGAGCCGCTGAATTCATCGGAGGGCGAACAGCGCTGGGAGACTCCCGGGGGAAGAGATCTTCGACCGTGGAGGCGGGGAACCAGTCGCCGCTCGTTCCGAGCCGAATCATGTCGTCGGGGAAGACCCGCCCCTGCAGAACCATCTGCACGAGGGCTTCGATGGAGAGAGGGCCAATTTGTTGGCCGCTTACCATGCAGTACCATTGCTGTTCGTGTTGTTGTTCGGGAGGCTTCCCCATCAACTGCGAGACATTCGGATTCTGCTGCAGTAATTCCAGGAGCTGCTGGAGGAGCTTGGTTTCGTCGGAAAGGACGGCGGCTGACGGAACAGCCGGGGGAGGAATTGCCGGGGTGGCAGGAGGAGGAGTGGAAGCACGGAGATTCGGCCCATCAACGAAAGACCGGGACGACGGGAAGAGCGCTTCGACCGTGCCGGCCTTGGTCCATTCCCCCTTGTCCCCCATGCGGATGTAGTCGTCGGCGAGCAACTGCCCGCGCTCCGCCATGCCGACGAGGTTTTCGAGGGGAACCGGTCCGAAAGTCTCGCCCAGCGAATGCCAGTACCAGCCTTCCTCAAAGGCTTCGAAGGTGGTGAGTGACGGGGCATTCACCATCGTGGGGGAGTCGGAAAACATCCGGGACTCCGCCGAGGGAGCGGTCGCGGGCTGCGGCTCGGGGAGGGCCGAACGAAGAGGGACATTCCCGAAGACCTGTTCGATCGTGGACCAGGAGGTATCGGTGGGCCTGCGGATGTATGTTCCCCGGGGGACAGTCCCTTCCTGGATCAGCTCCAGCAGTTCCTGACGGCTGATCGGACCGAATTCCTGATTATCCAGATAGCAGATCCACGTTTCATTCATACGCCGATACCCGTTGACCCAATGGATACTGATCTACGATGACATTGTATTTGAAAGACGCTTTGAGACGGACTTGTCAGCGGGATGCAGACTACTCCGTCACGCTGCCGATGTTCCACAATTTGATGAAGGAGAGATGAAGGTCACCGCGAACCACACTCCGGCCCGTCGCAAGGGGGCAGGTCGGAAGGGGGCACATCGCAAGAATCGGCGACCGCCGATCCTCTCCAGCTTTACGGCCTACCGGAACCGTTGCAAGCACGTTTCTGTAATCCTGCAAGTTTCCGGAAAATACTCAAGCGGGGGGGCGGTTTATGCGGCAATCCGGCATTATTTCAGCCCGGTCCAGAGATCCGACAGCCTGGTTGTTTCCTCATCGAGATTCGGATGTTTAAGTTCGCGGAATCGCTGAATATTGCGGCTTTCGGCCAACTGGAGGTAGTAGAGTCCGGTCTGGATCTGCAACTCCACGGCAGCGTTGACGACCGCCCCCCGTTGGAGCATCCCCGAAAGCCGTGCATAAACGCAGGAACTGACGAACAATTCCGTGGCGGCGTCTCCCAGCCGGGCCTGAACGAGTTGGCGGTCCAGAATCGACTCGCGATGCAGCATCAAGGCGCGCTGACAGGCACGGGCGAATTGCTTCACTTGGCGCCCCAGACGAATGGCCGAGGACTGAAGACGGGGATGGGCGACGGGAATCAGCGGGGTGGGAATGGAGAAGACCTGGAGGACTTTCCAGGGCTTCTTCATCAGTTCCTGGAGTTTCAGTCCGACACCACGCAGGCCGACCATGGCGATGAAGGAGCGGAGGACGTCATTCGCCCCTTCACCAATCTGGTTGAGGCGGGCGTCGCGCATCATCCGTTCCAAAGGCTCGTCGGTGAAGAACCCCTTGCCGCCGTAGATCTGCAGGGTGTCATTGACGATCCGCCAGAGGGCATCGCTGGCGAAGACCTTGAGCATGGCGGTTTCGAGCATGAAGTCTTCCGCATGGCTGTCGAGAAGGGCGGCGGTGTGATAGGTCGCGCTCTCCATGGCGAAGGTCTCAGCCGCCATCCAGGCAAGCTTTTGCTTCACCTGGTCGAATTCGCCGAGGGCCTTGCCGAATTGCCGCCGGGTGCGTGCATGCTCGAGGGCCTTATCGACGCAGAACTTCGCCGCCCCAGTGCAACTGGCGCCGAACGTGATCCGCCCGTAGTCCAGCACGGTGAGGGCGACGCGCAAGCCCTTGCCGAGGGCGCCGAGCAAGTTTTCGCGGGGGACGAACATCTCCCGGAAAGCGAGGCGGGCGGTGGCGGTCCCGCGGATGCCGACTTTCGACATCCGGGCTTCGAGGACTTCAAAGCCGGGCATGTCGGGAGTGACGAGGAAGCAACTGATCTTCCCCTCAGGTGAGCTGGGGTCGGGTGTGCGGGCCATGACGCTCAGAACGCCGGCGATGGCGCCGTTGGTAATGTACCGTTTGCCGCCGTTGAGGATGTATCCCTTGCCGTCCGGAGTGGGGGTGGCGCGGGTCTGGACATTGGAGGCGTCGGAGCCGGCTTCGGTCTCTGTCAGCGCAAAGGCGGCGAGTTGTTCCCCGGAGGCGACGGGGCGCATCCAGCGTCGTTTCTGTTCCTCGGTGCCGAACAACTCGAGCGCGCGGAGGCCGATGGAGTGATGCGCATTCACAAAGACCGCGGTTGCTGCGCAGTGTCCGCCGATGACTTCCATGACGCGGCAATAGTTCTGCTGGGAGAGTCCCCGGCCGCCGTATTTGGGATCGATCGTCATCCCGAGGACGCCGATCTCACCCAGTCCGTGGACAACAGAGTCGGGAATCAAGGCCTCCTGGTCGATTTTGGCGGCGTCGATGTGATTGTCGCAGAACGCGCGAACTTCCCGGACGGCGGCGTCTCCAATTTCCCGTTCCTGGGGAGTGGGCTGGGGATAGGGGAAGAGCGCCTTGTCCTGGAACTTGCCGAAGTACAGCTCCTTCGCGAAGCCTTCCTTTTGCGGACCGGAGAAAAGTAATTCTTCAGCCTGTTGAATCTGTTTCTGCTGCAGTTCGCTCAATGCCTGGACCATGCGCGCTTCCTTACCGGCGAGCTTGACGGAGATGGTGACTTTGACGGCTGCATCTTAAAGGAATTTTAGCGGAAACTGAACTGCCAGGAAGGGACCGCTGGGGATGAACCTTAATGCCAAGCTCACCTTTCCGGTTGGGCAAACTGCCAGCGGTGTGACGGTGTCGAAATCTCTGCTGGCTGTCACGAATGCACCCGAAAGGAAAATGAAACTCGTTGCGAACCTGAGCGCAATTCGATGAATTCTGCGACGTGTTCGACTTTCCGGGACGCGGCAAAGCAGGCCGAATCGACGGTTGTTGTTGCCTCACCCCGGTCGCGAACAGAACCAAATTCCTTAAGCGCGATTGGAGACGGTCCCCCAACCCGAGAGCCTGACGGCGAGGTGATCGCCTGACGACCACCCATTGGACGCCGCAGACTCTCTGTAGATCCCTTGTGTACAACGAATTACGTTCTTTTCTTTAAACCGGGAATACGACTCCAAATTACCGACAAATTAGAATTCGCAGCTTTCGAAAATCGCCCTCTTTCTGTAAACTGATGCCAGTCAAAGGAGTTGGCACCGTTTCTCAGATCTCCCCTTGAGAGCTGAAAGGCCTGTGATAGAGCGCACGCCTTCAGGAATGGTCAGCTCGGTCGGGCAGCAGGAAGATTGCCTCGAATTCTCTCCATGGCGCCTGTCGGAGGATTTGGTGTCGTGCTAACGGCTCATTACGAGCACGACACATATGCGCATTGTCAACCACACGAGCGTGCCCGCGCACGCGTTCTCGCCGTCCGAACCGACGGGGATGGTTGTTGAATTTGCGCCCCAAACATTCACGAATCCTTCACACACGAGCGCCGAAAAATCTTCTGTCGTGAACGGGACGATCTGGCTGTTCCCCGGACTGGGTTGCCGTTACGTCGGGATGGGACACGACCTGTTCGGCCAGTTTCCAACGGCGGATGCTCTGATTTCCGAAGCCCAGAGTCGGCTCGGTTATGACCTCCGTGAAGTCTGCCTGGAAGGCTCCGGTCGCAAGGTGGTTCCGGCCCGCCAGGAAGCCCAGGTGATTTACGTCCTGGACTGTGCGTACGGGGCGGTGTTACGGGATCAGGGGTATCAACCGACGGCCGTCGCGGGACACAGCCTGGGGTGCTGGGCCGCTGCATTTACGGCGGGGGTGTTCGATTTCCAGACCGGCCTCGAACTGGTGACGCACGTCGAAGAATTGCTCGAAGCGCATGCTCTCGGACGAACCGAAGGGATGGGGGTCGTGCTGGGGCTCGACAAGAGTGTGGTCCAGTCGCTGCTGACCCCCCGTGTGAGCATCGCGAATTGGAACTCGCAGGAGCAGGTGGTCCTGGGTGGGGATTTGACTGAAATCGATCAAATCCTTTCAGAAGCGAGCCGATTGGGCGCGAAACGAGCCAAGCGTTTGCCGACCGACCGAGCGCTGCACACACCGCTGATGCGGGACGTGTCGGCGAAGCTGCGAGAAAAGCTTTCCCAAGTCTCCTGGTCGGAACCGGCGTTCCCGTTTTTGGCAGGCCTTTCGGGTCAGGAAACAGATGACGGCCTGTTGCGCTCGGCTGAGGAAATCCGCGATTTTCTGGGGGATTTCCTGGATCGTCCCGTGTTCTGGCAGGGTACGCTCGAAAATCTCCGCCGCCGCAAATCAGATACGTTCCTCGAAATTGGACCGGGGAACGTGCTGACGCAGATGCTTTCTTTCATCGACCGGACTGCGGTGATTCGGACCGCCTCTGAGGTCCTCGAACAGGATGTGACACGCTCATGCTGATGCGACGCTCTCGGTTTTTGCTCTCTGGAAATCAAGCGATTGCGCGCGGCGCTTATGAAAGCGGCGTAAGCGTTGCCACGAGCTATCCCGGCACTCCCTGTACGGAGATCCTGGAAACGCTGACGACCTATGCGGGCATCGAAGCGATGTGGTCAGTCAACGAGAAAGTGGCCTACGAAGTGGCGCTGGGGGCTTCATTCGCGGGCGCACGGGCGCTGGTCGCCATGAAGCACGTGGGGCTGAACGTCGCCGCGGATCCGCTGTTCTCCTCCGCCTATACGGGCGTGAACGGGGGACTGGTGATTGCCGTGGGGGACGATCCCTCCGCGAACAGTTCGCAGAACGAACAGGACAGCCGGCATTACGCCCGGGCCGCGAAGATCCCGATGCTGGAAGCCTCCGACAGCCAGGAGGCCAAAGACATGATGCCGATTGCGTTCGAGTTGAGCGAACAATTCGACACGCCGGTCCTGATGCGAATGACGACCCGGCTGTGCCACTCAAAGACGGTGGTCGAGCTCGGCGCCGCCCCGAAGGAAAAGCGCAAAGTGAGCGGCTTCCAGAGGGATTTCGACAAGTACGTTCTGCTCCCCCGGCAGGCGGTTTCGCGGCACATCGTGCTGGAAGAAAGACTGCTCAAACTGGCCGAGCACGGCGAGACGGCTGCTTACAACAAGATCGAGATCCGGGACCGCACGCTGGGGATCATCACCTCCGGCGTCACTTACAACTACGTCCGGGAAGCGTTTCCGGAAGCGTCGCTCCTGAAACTGGGCCAGACGTTCCCGCTGCCGAAAAAACTGATTCAGAAATTCGCGTCCGAAGTAGACGCCGTGATGGTGGTCGAAGAACTGGACCCGTTCCTCTCGGAACAGATCCTGGCGATGGGGATTTCTCTCATCGGCACGGAATGGCTGCCGCGGGTGGGCGAACTGACTCCCACGCGCATCAAGAAAAGCGTCGAACAGCGCGCGCCGCAGCCGCTGGAAAAAGGGGACCCGGAAATCGCGGGGCGTGCCCCGCGGATCTGCCCGGGTTGCCAGTATCTGGGGGTGTACACGGCGATCGCCCGGCTGGGGGTGCAGGTGGCCGGGGATATCGGCTGCTACACGATGGGGGCGATGGATCCCTGGAATGCGATCGACAGCGTGGTCTGCATGGGGGCGGGGATCAGCACGTCACTGGGGATGCAGAAGGCGCTTGGCGAAACGTCCCGCGGGAAAGTGCTTGCGATCATCGGCGACGGGACGCTGCTGCACTCCGGAATCGCCCCGCTGCTGGACCTGGTTTACAACAAGGGGCATTCCACCGTCCTGGTCATGGACAATTCCACGACCGCGATGACCGGTCTGCAGGGGCACCCCGGCAACGGACCCTCCGCCTCCGGTGAGAAGAATCCCGGGGTGAACCTCGAAAAGCTGATCGAGGCGCTGGGGATTCACTGGATCAAGGTGATCGACCCTTACAACCTGGAAGAGAGCGAAGCGACGCTGCGTGAAGCGCTCGACTTCGACGGCCCGTCGGTCGTCATCAGCCGGGCGCCGTGCCTGCTGCTGAAGCCGAAGCCTCTCAAGCAGCAAGCCCACCTGAACGCCGATGCGTGCACCGGCTGCGGCGAATGCTTCAAAGTGGGCTGCGTGGCGATCGATCGCCAGGAGATCAACGGTTTCCTGGCACCGAAAATCAATCACGACCTGTGCGTCGGCTGCACGTTGTGCGTGCAATCGTGTCCTGAAGGGGCGCTCGCTCCTCAAGCTGTGAACGTTCCCAACCTCGTGGAGATCCGCCCATGGAATCCTCAGCCGCAAACGGCATCCCGCTGACCATCCAGATCGTCGGCCTGGGAGGACAAGGGGTCGTGCTGGCGGGTGACATTCTCGCCGAGGCGGCCCTGCTGGCGGACTTCAACGTCAAGAAGAGCGAAATCCACGGCTTGAGCCGGCGGTACGGGTCCGTCTCGTGCCAGGTCCGGATCGGGGATCAATTGCACTCCCCGCTGTGCGGACACGGAAACGTCGATCTGCTGCTGGCGTTCGAAGGGTACGAAGGACTGAAACATCTGCCGTTTCTGGCGGAACAGGGGACGGGACTCTTTAACCGCCTGTGGCGGAAACCGAACGTCCATTCGGCGACGGCGGATCAACCCCCCGAAATGCAACCGGATCCGCGGCTGACCTGGTTCGACGGGACAGACGTGACGCTCCGCGCCAAATGCCTGAAGAGCCTGAACTTCTTCATGCTCGGGGTGATTTCCACCCGGCTGGCGATCCCGGAAGACATCTGGGAAGAAACGATGCTGACGCTCACGAAGGCCGCCACGCAGGGGGCGAACTGGCAGATGTTCAAAGCGGGGCGGCGAATTGCATCCCCGGAACCGATTTCGCACGCTCCCAAGATGATTCCGCTGCACAACCCGCCGCACTTCCAGCACGACGTGTTTCAAAACGACGGGGTTACCGTTCTTCCGAAGGTGCAGAAGGTGGTTTCGTAGGTCGACTCTCGCACTGCCAGAGTCGCGATCGATCGTTCGCTGTCTGTTGGTCCGATTCTGCCGGGAAACCGGGCGAGAACGGACTTTGCAATTTGCTGCACGCGTCCCTGGTCTTCGCCGTGATCATTCGCGCGAGGATCTTCAGAAGGGGATCGATTCATTCGCCTGGAGACTCTCGCTGAACAAATTCGTGGGAGCGGCGCGAGTGCCCGCTGTGTGAACTGTCGCAGGATTTCCGGGATTCAAGAACTGGCGGATGGGGGCGCTGAGTTCGCGAAAGATTTTGCGGGGGAGCGTCCGGGTCTGCCAGGACGCGGAGCGCTCGCGCATTTCAACCGCATATTCATCCACCCAGACGCCGAAGTAGGCGTAATGCCGTCCGCGCCAGGCGTGCAGTTCCGGAAAGCGGGCGTGATACCGGGGATGAAGGACGTCGTAGGCGAAGACCAGCAGTGAGCGGAACCCCGGGCCGAAGACCTCCTGCCATTTGAGGAGGCTGGTGATGTCGTCTTCCGTGACCCAGTTCTCCCAGCAGGTACCGCCGGTCTTGCCGCTGGTCTGGCCCCCTGTCTCGCCCCGTGTTGCGCCACCTGAGGGAAATTTCCTTCCCTTGATGTCCACCAGCAGGTTCTGGTCGGCGCCGGGCGGAGAGACAATGAAGTCCATCGACTTGAGGGAAGCATCCCCCAACAGCGCCCGGCGGGCTTCATCGACGCTGACGTGCGGAATGCGAACCCGTCTGAGGTAATCTTCGAACGCTCCGTCGTAGTGATTTGCTCGAATCATGATTCTTCTTTTTCCACAAAATGCTCTGGACGAAGTTCGCAGGGCTCTAGGTTCCAAACAGTTCCTTGATGGCTTTGCCGTGGCCGTCGCGGGTGACGTAGACTGGACGGCGTTCGTATTCATAGGCGAGGTCGGCGGGGATGCCCAGCGCCCGGTAAATGGTCGCGTGCAGGTCTTCGATCAGCACGGGCTTTTCGAGCAACTTGCAGGGACGTTCGTCCGCGGTCTTGCCGTAGAGGTAGCCTTTCTTCATGCCGCCCCCCCACATCACCACGCTTCCGGCGCCGGTGAAGTGGCGGTGCATGCCGTAGTACTTCAAACTCTCGATCGACTTGGGGACTTCCACTTGATCGGGGACTTTGTTGTCGGGACGCCCTTCGAGCATCATGTCCCGGCTGAACTCGCTGGCGATGACGACCAGCGTCCGGTTCAGAAGCCCCCGCGCTTCGAGGTCGAGGATCAACTGGGCGATCGGGCGGTCAATTTCGGGCTTGAGATCCTTCAGGCGGGTGTTGCCGTTGTCGTGGGTGTCCCAGTGCTTAAAGGGGACGTATTCCGTGGTGACCTCGATGAACCGGGCGCCGACTTCCGTCAACCGGCGGGCGAGCAGGCAGCCGAGCCCGAAGCGTCCGGTGTTGTACTTGTCGTAGGATTCTTTGGGCTCGAGGGTCAGGTCGAAGGCTTTTGCCGAGGGAGAATTCAGCAGCCTGTCCGCATTCTCCAGGGAGCGGAGCAACGAGGCCCGCTGATGGTCACTCCCGTGCTGGCCGATGGGACTGTTTTTGACCGCCTGCTGGTACGCCTTGTAGCGGCTCTGGAAGCGGGCGGTGGTCATCCCCTGCGGGGGACGGATGGTGTCGATGGCCTGTGCCGGATAAGGGATCAGGAAGGGACCGAATTCGCTCCCCAGGAAACCGGCGGTATGGAACGCCTTGAGTTCTTCCCCTTCGCCGTTGTCGTAGGACTGGCCGATGTCGATGAAGGCGGGGACGGCGGAATTGACCGGCCCCAGCGTGCGGGAGATGACGCTCCCCAGGTGCGGCATGGCGACCGTCTGCGGAGGGGCATAGCCCGTATGCCAGTGGTATTGGTGCCGGGAGTGGAGGATTTTGCCGAGGTCCCCCGCCTGGTACGTGCGGATGAGGGTCGCCCGGTCCATGATCCGCGCGATGTTTTCCAGCCCCTGCGAGATCTTGATGTTGTCGACGGAGGTATCGATGCTGGGGAACGTGCTCAACACCGTGTCGGGGTTCATCCCCTTTTCAAAGGGGGTGTAGCGCTTGGGGTCGAAGGTTTCGGTGTGGGCCATCCCGCCCCCCATCCACAGGAGGATGACGGTATCCGCGGTGGGGGTGATTTTTTCCTTCTTCCCAGCTTCTTTTTTCGCCTCTTCATTTCCGAATGCCAGATGCGGGTAGCCGGCGCTCAACGCGGCGAGCGTGGCGGCGGAGGCGGATTTGAGAAAATCGCGGCGGTCGAAAGTGTTCATGATTCGATGGATCTGTTTTGCTCTCCCTGGTGGCCGGTCGCAGAGAGGGTGGCCCGTCGCAGAGAGAAAAGTCAGGTTTGAGAGTACGGATTGCAGTGACACATTCTGTCGCTCCTCATGGGAAGAGGATCACAAAATCAACTGAAATTCGGGGAGCATGACGAGCACCCAGAGGAGGTCTTCGATCCCCTGTTTCTGCGGGGGGGAACCGACGAGCTGCTCCGCCATGTGCGCCTCTTCCGAGGTCGGCAGGCGTCCCAGGGAGAACAGATACAACTGCGGGATCAGGCCGCAGGGTTCGTTTTTGGAGCGTTCCAGCCAGCGGTCGGCGCCTCGGGCGAGTTGTTTGGCGAGTTCCCCCCCATTGGTGAGTTCGAGAGCTTCGAGCGTGGTGGCCGCCTGCGGCCGGCTGGTGACCACCTGCTCCCGGTTCGTTCGTCCGAGGGCGAGTTGCAGCGGATCGGCGGTCGTGAGGGCGATGCGGAGCGGGTTTTCCCCCGGCTGCCAGGGAAGAGTCAACGCGGATTGCGGGACCGGTTTGGGTTTTCCTTTTCGGCGGGAGGGTGGGGTACTTCAGATTGGAAGCGTCGGTGACATCCCACGGTCCGGCGACCTGGGCGAGGGCATCCATGAACTGCTCGGAACTCAGCCGCTTCACGCTGGGCCCCCGGAACACGTAGGCGGTGGCCTGTTCATCCACGCCGACGGAGGGGAGTTGATACGCGCGGGAGGTGACGATCTGCTTCATGGTGTGCTTGAGATCGTAACGGTGGTCGGAGAGATCGGCCGCCAGCCAGTCGAGCAGATCCTGATTCCAGGGATCGTCTTCCATTTCATCGACCGGATCGATGATGCCGTGACCGAGGAAGCGGGCCCAGAGGCGGTTGACCATCGTGCGGGTGAGCTGGCCGTTCTGGGGGTTGGTGATGATCGCGGCCAGTTGCTTCATCCGTTCCGCGCGAGAAGCCTTTTCGTCGATTTCGCCCAGTTCCTTGTAGAGGAATTTCTGCGTCGCGAATTTTTTCGTGGGGGCATCACAATGATGGATTTCGAGAGGTTGCTCCGAAAACACCCCGGCGAGTCCGTACGCATCGGTCAGTTTCCAACTGCTGATGAAACTGTCGTGGCAGGAAGCGCACTTAAGATTGATCCCCATGAAGACCTGGCCGATGTTCTGGGCGGCCTGCACGGGGGGGACCTGGCTGGCATTGACGACACCGCGCCACACGATCCCTTTCACGAAGCCTTCGGATTCCGGAACAGGAGAGACGAGTTCGCGGACGAACTGGTCATAAGGGACATTCTTGAGGAGGGCGTTATACAGCCAGCCGGTGATCGACTTGCGGCCCCCGTCGATGTAGCCCGTGCCGCGGTAGTCGTTGCGGAGGGCATCGTTCCAGAAGCTGAGCCAGTGGATCGCATAGGCTTCGTTGTCCGCGAGGATTTGATCGACGAGTTTTTCGCGCTTGTCGGGACTCTGGTCCGCTTCAAAAGCAGCTAACTGTGCGGGGGTGGGGAGGAGGCCGATGAGGTCGAGGTAGACGCGGCGGGCGTAGACCCGGTCACTCACGACGGCGGGAGGTGTGAATTTGTGTTGCTCAAAGTAAGGCTGCAGGAGGAGGTCGATAGGGTTGGTGAGAGTGGCCCCCGGTCTGGCGGCGGGGATCCTGGGGTGACGGGGAGCGATCTCGGAGACCTTTTTCGGGGTGGATTTCGCCGGGTCGGAGGGCTTGTGGGCGGCGTGCGTGGACTGCCAGGGGGGCAGGGCCAGAGAGACCACCACCATCAGAACCAGGCAGGCTTTCGCCCGAGAAAATCGACCGGCCTGTGAAAAATGAGAGATGCCCCGCATCAGAATCCTCGCCGTGAAACGCGCGCCATTGAACGACCAAACATCGACTATTGTTGATCTATTCATCATAGCGTAGGGGGAGGGGAATGTCAGCGTCCAGATCGGGTCGCGGAAAGAAGTTCCGGGGGATTGGACCGAATGCTGCGAGAGCAGTGTCGCGCGAGGACAGTTTCAGCATCGGGATCAGCGCGTGCATGCGTGAGGGGAAGTCCTGGCTATTCGGTGACTGCAATGTCCTATGTTCTATCAGAATTGCTTTGCATGTCTCTTAAACCGTGGATAGATTCATGCGTTAATTATTACTAAACATTTCAGACGCAGTCTATAGGTCGTCCTCACCGTGCGGCGGAGATCAAGATGATTGACGTAGTTTGTCCGGGGTGCGGAAAAAATACCGGTGTCCGGACGAGGCGGCGGGGAAAAAGGTCCGCTGCAAAGGAGACGGCTGCGGCGGGGTGATGCTGGTGGTGGCGGCAGAGATCGTGCCCCGAACAACGCCGAAATCCGCGGCGAGTCCTGCCCCCAGAGTGACACCGGGGAGTGCGCCGAAAGCCACAGCGAAGCCGAACGAAAAAGAGCGCGGTCTAAAACAGGCCGGGGGGCAAAAACAGGCTGGGGGGCAGAAAAAGGCAGTTGGTGACGATGACGATTTCCTGTCGGCGTTGAGCGATGCGGTGGAGACCTCCAAGTCGGTGCCAATGGTGAATCTGCCGAAGCCGGTGGAGCCGAAGTTGGCACCGCCTGAGAAGAAGATTCTCTTTGATGTGGATGCTCCCGCGGAACTTGAGACGGGGATGTACGTCGAGATTCAGATGGGGAAATCGAAGATCATCAGCATGAGCAAGATGAGCAAGATCCGCTCGATGCTGATGAGCGGCAAACTGAAACGGCAGACTCTCATCCGGTTGGTCGAGCCGAAGCCCAAGTGGGAAGATTATGAGTCGATGGCCGACGACCAGAAGTTCCGGGATGCATTGGCGAAATGGGAAGCCCATCGGGATTGGCATCCGCTGGGGGAGAGTCTGGCGTGCGATGAGAATGTGATCCGGATGCTGTATGACCCCGTCGGAGTGTATGGGGACAGAGGATTTTACGTCACGATGATGGCGACGGGGGTGATTCCGGCGTTCTTGATGGTGATCGGGTTGTTCGTGGGACTGATGCGGGGAGGGAATCAACTGGCGCACGCCACGCCCATCACCCGGGGACAGTTTCGGATGAGCTTTTATGCGTTGATCCATGCCGGGCCGCTGGCATACGGGTTCTTTGCGCTGGTGCTGGCGTTGGGTACGCTGTTCGGGAGCGTGATGGGATTGCTGTTTGGACGGCCGATCGGGCTGCTGGTGGGACATTGCCTGCGGAACCGGTTTCCGAGGCCGCCCGCGGACGGATATGAGGAGCGGGGGCAACGGCGTTCGCAGTTCATGTCCGGCGCGAATCCGCATCTGGATGATGACGAGGATTAGGCAGCCGTTTCCTGATTCTTGTTTGCAGGCGAAAGAGGGGAGGAAGGGGAGAACTTGATGCAGCGGTGGGGACAGATGGTGACGAGTTGAAATAGTCGCCGCACGTTTTCCCTGGTGACATCTCCCGGGTTGGACCTGGTGAATCTCGCCAAAAGCCTCTTCGAACAATGTCGCATCCCAAGTTCGGCATGGGCGCGACGCGAGGTGATCTTTATGCTGGAGAGATAGGATTATGACACTCTCAACTCCTCGGAGGCAACCATGGCTTTCTGGCGAAAAGATCTGCGGCGGCGAAAAAGAGGAGCAGGATTGGGGAACATCTCGGAGCGCCTGGAGGCGCGGGCATTTTTGAACGGAGCCGGGGGAGCTGTTGCGGCGGAAGTAAGTCGGGTCGTTCCCGCCTCAACGCCGCCTGCCAATTTCGACTGGTACTGGCAGATCAACGGGAATGTGAACATCTTTCTGGATCTGAACCAGGATGGGAAAAAAGTTTCGGGACCTCTGATGGGAAAAGGGGCGATCAAGTTCTTCTATGACAGCCACGGGACGGTGAAAGGGAACGTGATGACGATTCACGGCACAGGAACGGCGAACGGGATCAAATCAAAGTATAAGGCCGAGGTGACTCTGGTTTCGCAATATAGCTTTCACGGGACGGCGACATTTCACACAAAGGGGCTGGATGACGTGACGACGCCGTTTGACGGAGTCGTGCCCGGTTGAGATTAAACGGCAGTGACGTCAGGCGCGATGATCTGAGCCACAAACAATAGCGAGATGGGGCATCACTTCCTGGCGAGGAGGGACCAGGGGGAGAATTGCCGGCCCAGGTCAGGGGAGGAGATGACGACACGGAACGGGGCGCGGCCGTGGTGGTGGAGCAAGGAATTCATCCGCTCCAGCGTGGAGTGAGGGGCCGTCGAAGGCTCGACACCGTGAGACCACATGGCAGACTCGTCCGGTTCGAGGAGGCGTCGCCAGCCGAGGGCAAGGCGGCCCATCGTGAAGCGGACGTTGAGATCCTGCAGGGGGCGGATGTGGATCTCGTCGTCAAGGGTTTTGTAACGCATGGCATCGAGTCCGAGGGGACCAAAGTAACCTTCTGCCTGGACGCGGCGGGCGATGTCGTGCCAGAGGGGAAGGGTGGGGTGCCAGGCGGTGAAGAGTGAATCGGGGCCGAAATAGCTGACCGAAAAACCTCCTTGCGGGCTGGAGACAAGGCCGGTGAGGCCGATGAGTTGCGGGTCGCCGGACTCGGGAATATCGAACTGGACGCCGATTTCTCCTTCATTCTTGAGCAGGGGCTCGAAGATGAGGACCTGTTGTTCTTTAAGGCGGCGGGCGGTCCAGCCGGGGAGTTGCGGGGGAATGTGCGGGCCGCGGCCGGTGAGACGTTCGCGTCCGGACATGCCGTAGTTGGCTTTCAGAATCCAGAGGTCAGTGGCTTCGAGGCGATCGATGAGATCCGTGAGTTGATCGAGGGAATGGATTTCGGTTGCGCCATCGGGAGCGATGTTGAATTCCTGCTCCAACTGAAAGCGGAACTGGCGAGAGTTGACGCGGCGGACGACATCGAGGGGAGGGTGGTGCGCGCGGAGGTTATGTTTCTCGGCGAACGCAACCATGGCCGGGGTCCAGCCCCAGGGGGTGAGGGGGAAGTCTTTGGCGCGGTGGAGTTCCGCCGGGGTGATGAAGGGATGAGGGAGGGGCCGATCGGGGGGATCTTCGACGAGGATGAGGTCGTCCGGTTCCGCGATCGCGAGCCAGGTGGAGGCGAGGCTGCGATTGATGTCTTTCAGATTCTGATCGAGGTTCGTGCGCGGGCGCCCGGCGAGTTCGTGTTCGAAGTCGAAATTGCCAAGGAAGAGACGGGGCATGGAGGCTGCGCCCTGCGGCAGGTGCTCAGAGATCAGAGACGCTTAGATCCTACCCCTCATCCGTCCGCTGCGCGGCCACCTTCTCCCACAAGGGGAGAAGGCCTTTGGATGCGTTCTTATTTAACCGTACTCACTTGGGGCTATTTCTCTTCGATCCAAGCCTGGGCGTCGGCCAATTTGCTGACGTCGAAGTACTGGATTTTGGCGGAGGTGAAGGGCTTGCAGAAGGTCGCCATGCCCTGTTCCCACTTGGATTCTCCGACGACGGCAAGCCGTTCGATGTCTTTGGCGTGCTTGAAGTCGAACTTGAGGTCTTCCCAGAGGGCGCCGGCGGTCCAGCCGTGGAAATCGTGCATTTCGAAGAGAATGCGCACCTTGCCGTTGTTCTTGATCTGCTCCTCGATCATGGGAACGAATTCCTTGTAGAAGTCGGCGGTTAGTTTGCCGGTGACGCTGACGTGCAGGTAGTTTCCAATGACGGTGATGTCGACTTCATCGGCCATGAGAGTTCTCCAGGAATCAAAGCTGAACGTGACTTTTCAGGAGCGAGGCGGAGAGGATCTTTTGGATGATCCACTCCCTGTCATGGTAGAGGTCGCACGCGAGGGGTGCAACTTCCAGGAACTTACAAAATCCCCGGTTAAGAATCCGCAGGGAGAGAATTTGATTTTCACAGGCAAAATCCAGTGTGGTAATTTTGTTGTCGGCCTGAATCCACTGAGCCAGAGCGTGTAACGCATTGGCGTCGCGTCAAAATCAAACTTTTTACCGAGATTATCGCCGCGACAAATGCTACACATGAAATTGATGCGATCCAGGATCGAAGCAAAGATTACAGAAACCGCGGGGAAACGATTTCAGGAGGAAAGATCCATGCGAACTGCGCTCGTGGCGATGATGGGGTTGCTGGGCTTGAGCCTGGCAGGGATGACTTTTCTGTCAGAAACGAACGGGGCCGCGGAGAAATCCGGGACTCTGGAGAAAGAGCCGACGCTGGCGGATCTGGCTATGGGGAAACTGAAGATCGTGGATCTGACATGGACGCTCGACGAGAAGAATCCGTTCTGGCCGGCGAAGAACTATGAGCCATTCCATTTGAAGACAATCGCGACGATCGAAAAAAACGGGGTGCTGTCGAAGGCGTTTTACACTCCGGAACATCTGGGGACGCATCTGGATGCGCCGAACCATTTCGAGAAGAACCAGAAGTCCGTGGACGAGATGGCGGCGGAAGATTTTTTTGCCCCCGGTGTGGTGATCGACGTGACGGGTCCGGTGGGAGAAAGCCCGGATTACCGGCTGACGGTGGACGAGATCCGCCGTTGGGAGAAAACAAACGGGACAATTCCGAACGGAGCGGTGGTGTTTCTGCAGACCGGTTGGGGAGCGCATTGGAATAACTATCCGCGGTACAAGAACCAGGATGTGATGGGGGAGATGCATTTCCCCGGCTATTCCGAGGAAGCGGCGCGGTTCCTGGTCAACGAGCGGAACGTGAAAGGGGTGGGGATCGACACGCTGAGTATCGATTATGGAATGTCGAAGGATTTCATCGTGCATCACGTGGTCAACAAGGCGGGGCGGTACGGACTGGAGAACGTGGCCCGGCTGGAGGGGTTACCGGCGAAGGGGTTTTATGTGTTTGTCGCGCCGGTGAAGGTGCGGAGCGGAAGTGGAGGGCCGACGCGGATTTTTGCGGTGTACTGAGTTAATGGGCACAAAATGCTCTGGACGAAGAGAGTTTCCAGCCCTGTGTGAACCTGTCCAGACCACCAACCGCATTTTGTGCGGGGTGGGGGGTATCGTAATAAATGGCCTTACTAAGTTCTTAAGGTTTTAGAGGATTTTGATATCGCGGGGGTGGAAGGGGATGGGGTAGGATCTGGTGTCGCGTATGGCGATGGAGACTGGATCAATCACGGAGGAACAACAATGAAATCTGCTGCGCTGAGTGTGGTGGTGTGTCTGTTGGCGGTGGGGGTGGTTCGGGGGGACGAAAAGAAGAAAGTCGTGCCGGCGACTTTGCCGAGTGCTGCGGTTCCCGCGAATTCTGTGGCCAAGCCGGCAGTGCCTCTCACGGCCGGATCACTCTCCCTTACGGCCCGCCGAAAAGCGGTGGAATCGAAACTGCAGACGCCAGCGAACCTGGATTTTGGTGACCGGAAGCAGGCCTCCGTCAAAGAGATCCTGGAGCAGTTGCATGCAAAGCACCAGTTGTCGATCCGGATGGATGTGACGACGTTTGCGTGGATGATGGGGCCGGATGTTGCGGTGGCCCATCAGCCGAAATCAAAGGGGAACAACGACGAGGGGAGTTCTACTCCGGCCCCGGTCGTCACGTCGGTCCCTCCCGCGATCACAATCGCTCCTGTCGCAGCGTCGGCTCCGGCGGCGGCTCCTCCAGCCGCGCCTGCGGCTGTAGCCCCCGTGGTTGTGCCTGCTATTCCCGCGGCGGCGGCCCCTGCGGTTTCAGTCGCGCCGCCTGCGACTGCCCCGGTAACGGCCCCCACAACGGCACCAGGCTCTGCGCCTGCAACGGCTCCGGCAGCGGAGAAACCTGCGGAAACGAAACCTGCGGCTCCGAAGGAAGCCAAAGAGGATGACGATTCCGAAGAGGTGGCGCCGCTGAAGCAACTGCTGGAGATGGAAGTGGACCTGGAATATATGAACGTGAAGGAAGGGAGCATCGAAAGCGTCTTGCAACTGGCATTGGGCTCGTTGCCTCAAACATTCGGTGAAGACGAGGGAGGGATGCCGATTGCGTATACGCAGGGGCTCGCGTTTGACTTTCTGGTCGAAGAAAACGGGGTTGTGATCACGACACGGACTCAAGCGCTGGCGCAGAAAGAGACGCGGGTGTATTCCGTGAAGCACCTGAAAGAGATCAAGCCCGAGCAGTTGGCGGAGTTGATCCGGAAGTCGATTCGCCCGTGGAGCTGGCGGTCACAGATCAACGACTTCGGCGATCAACTGAAGGGGGTGGCGGTCCCGACGGGGATGTTGAAATCGCTGGCGGAAAGCGGGCTGCAGTCGGCAGTCAGCGACCTGGGAGTGGTCATCACGACGGCGGATGGAACGAGCAAGCCTGCAACGCCCCCCACGTCACCGGACGCGGCCAAAACGGAGAGTTCAACGATCAACGCCAAGGAGATGGCGTTGATGGGGAATGCGATGGCGAACCTGACGGTTGCTTTGGGGCACGCGTCGCTGTCGATGCTGGAGATGTTCCACTACGCCGAGTTGCCGACGGGGACGATTCAGACATTGCCGGGACGGCTGGTGATTACGCAATCGCAGGCGACGCACCGGGAGATTGCGGATTTGATCCGGCAGTTGGGGGAAGAGTGAATCGGGCAAACATCCTGTAGGCCAGGACTCCTCCACCATCGAGAGACGCTCGGTACGGTTGCCCCCGTTCCAAGCGAGCATTGTCAAATCGCGGGCGCTGCTGAACCGCTGCGCGGCTTCGGCAGTGGCACCCAGCAAACGAGAGACGACGTTGGGACAAGAGACTCTTGGACGGACCGGGGGCTAAGGTGAGTACACGTTGACACCAGCCACCCGCGACCTGTGCCATCATCGAAGAAGACCTCTTGTGCTTCGCGCCCATACGCCGGAGTACCGGCGTATGGGCCATCCAAACTCGTCATTGAACAGAGTTCAGTTCTGGTCGGGGGGAGGGAGTTGGGCCATGGGCTTGGGCTTGAGAGTGTGCAAGTAGGCAACGAGGTCAGCAACCTGCTCGGGCGTGGCGTCCTTCAAGAGACCGGTGGGCATCAGGGAGGTGCTGAGCTTACGGCGGGCGGTGATCTCATTGGCTTCAAAGCGGAAGGTCTGATTGGTGGAATTCCGCATCAGGATGCCGTCGACGGATTCATAGACGATGAGACCGGAATAAACTTTTCCCTGTGCCGTCTCGATCATGGTGGTGTGGTAGCGTGAAGAGACGTCCCGATTGGGGAGGATGATGGCGTTCAGCAGATCCTCGCGCGAGAAGCGACCGGTGACGCCCGCGAGGTCCGGGCCGAGGGCGCGTTGCCCCATGTGGCACTGATGGCAGGCGCGGGTTTCGAAGACCTTGCGGCCGCGCTCGGCGTTCCCCATTTCCCAGGGGACGACGGCGAGGAGGCGTTTGACCTCCTTGACGTCGGCTTCGGAGCCTCCGGAGAGGCCTGATGCGGCCTGCTGCGGGAAGGCCTCCATAGCCCAATCGGTCCAGGCTTTCACGGCCTCAGGCTGGGGGACGGCGCCTTGCGGTCCGGGGTAGTAGGGGAACTGCTTGCCGGTGTTCCGCTCCAGCAACTGGACAACGCGATCCCGGAGAGGGAATTCCGATTTGTCGGTGCCGAGACGGCGCAGGGTGCGGACGAGCATCACGTTTTCGGCAGCGTCACCACTGGCAGGGAGTTTTTCCAATGCCCCCAGCGACGCTGTGAGAACTTCAAGCTGCGCGGAATCGAGCCCTTCGACGAATTTCTCCCGATCCGCGGCCTCCGGGCGATTCCCGAGCGAAATGAGGGCAGCGTTCCGGACGGCGAGGTTGTCGTACAGGGTGCGCAACTGGGCGCGGTTCTCGGGAGAGTCCACGGAACCAATGAGGAACACGACGTCATTCGTCCAGGTATAGTCTTCGTTGGCCTTGGCCTGGGCGGTGAACTTCGCGATGGCCTGGGGGAGTTTATCGGGAGGAGTCTTTCCCAGAAGGAGAATATGCCCCGGAGTACCGAAGTTCTTCTGCTTGAGAATTTCGTCAGGGAGCTCCGGGTCGAGATCGACGAGCTGATTGAACATTTCGGTGATACGGTCCGACCAGTTGGAGTCGAGGGCCATTTTCCGGGCGGTGATCTTGGGGTCAATATTCACGAGGGCGGCGGCGGTGGCCTGCCGTGCGGCGATATTACGCGGGACAGGGAGACGGCCCGCCACGACGAGATAGTGAATGTCGTCCGTGGGGGAAGTTTCGGAGGTGATCTGCTTCAAGACCTGGTCCAGAAACTTGGGATTCAGCAGTCCAAGGACGGCGGCGGTGCGGGCGAGTTCCTGATCGAGAAGTTTGTCGCCTGTGGGGAAGATCTGCCCCAAGGTGACGCGAACGGGATCCAGTTCGCGTTCGAAACCGCGGAGATCGTAGGGAGAGGTGTAGCCACGTGTGACGGCGGCGAGATTATCGTACATGCCGAGGTCTCCCAGGCCGAGTTGAATGAGACGGACGGCTTGCAGTTTCACGGCGGCGGGATGCTGACCTTCGAGAACGCGACGCCCCATCTCGACGGCGTAGGCATTCACGCCGGGCTGGAGATACTGCTGACGGAGATACTGGGCATAGGCGAACATGAGCGCGGTCTGCCAGGAGCTTTTGCGGACCAGGACGCCGATGGCCTGCAACATTTCCTCCGGAGCGGCCCGAAGGGCATGAGCGGCGGTCTGGCCGACGAAGCGCGATTCCGAACCGAGGCCATGTTCGAAACTCTCCGCGAGGACGGGATCGGCGGTCGTGACCGGATGGCGGGTGAGACACTCAAACAACTGGCGGCGAACGAGCTGGTCGGAATCCTGGCTTAACTTCAGGATGACATCAGGAGGGCGAGTCCTGTGGGCCGAGGGTCTGCAGGGACCAGAGGGTGCGGGCGCGGATTTCCGGGGCGGAGGCCGCCAGGAGCTTGGGGACGAGATCGGGGGAATGCCGGTGAACATTTCGGTGAGGATTTCGATGGCACGGATCCGCTGTTCGACGGTCCGCTCCTCGCTTTTGGCGGCGTCGACAAAGGGAACGGGGCCCCAGTCTTGGCGACAGGCTGCCAGCGCGAGCGCGCCCAACTGCTGAGAGGATCGGGCTGATTGAGACACAAGTCGACCTGGCCGGGGATATCGGCAGGGACGGCGGCAAGTTCGGTGAGCTTGCGTTCGGGACAAGTGATGCGGAAGACGCTGCCCCGAGTGCCGCGCCCCCCGATGCAGACGAAGAGGCTGCCATCGGGACCGACTTCGACATCGGTTGGTGCAAAGCCGAAATCCCCTTCGGCAGTCATGAATTCAATCGGTTCGGACTTCCAGGTGGCCCCGGCACGTTCCATGGGAAGGGCCCGGACTCTGCCGAAGGTCCAGTCCTGAATGAAGAGGGCACCGTGATATTTTTCGGGGAAGTGGGGATGGCGGTAACAGGCGACGCCGGTGGGAGAGCCACGTCCAAAGGCGCAATGACCGGGGGCATGTCCATAAAGTGGTCGGGGCGTTTCCAACCGCTTGGAGATCCAGCCCTGGTGCGAACCACTGAGGACGTGAAAAACGCGCGTGGGGCGATACCAGGGGAGAGAGACATCCCGCTCATCATCGCTGTCGAAGCTGAAGATGTCTCCCAGGGCGCTGAAGGCGAAGTCATAGGCGTTGCGGAAACCGTGGGCGAAGATTTCCCCTCCGGAGAGGTCGGGCTTCAATCGAAGGATGACACCATGCTCGGGGTTCTTGACCGGCGAGGTGGGAAGGGTGGCGTACCCGGCGTTGACCTCGGCGGTGTTGCCGGCGATGACATACCACCAGCCATCGGCACCGCGGCGGATGGCGTGGGCGTTGTGTTCGCTGCCGGTCTTGATTTTCAGAAAGATCTCGGGGGGGCCATCGAGCGGTCGTCCTTATTAGCGTCGATATAGCGGATGAGGCCGGCATCGCCGGAACAAAAGAGGTCGGGGCCGTGGAAATACATCCCCTGGGCGCCTGTGGCGGGGCCGCTGACGAACTGCTGATAGGAGTCCGCCTTGCCGTCGTTATCCTTGTCGATGAGGATGCGGACGTAACCCTGACCGGAGACGACGACGCGGCCTTTGGCGTCGATGGTCATGGAATAAATATCGTGGGCGAGATTGTCATCGGCGTAGAGTTCGACCTTGAACCCCTCGGGGACTTTCACGCCGAGATTTTCAGCCGCCGAGACGCCAGGGAGGGAAAAGAGGCACACGGCCAGGAGAGAAACACTAAAAACGAGTCTCCTCACAGGAAAGGAGGGGGCGGGGGAAATCCGTTTCGCCGAACTGTACTCCATCACGTTGTTCATCTTCAGGGGGTCCATCTCCAGAGATTAAGACAGCAGCAGTATGATTGACGAGGCCGCGTCCATGGCAGGGTCACGAATCCAAATGTCTGTTATTGTGCGGGGCGTTTTGCTGGCGGAGCGAAGAGAGGAGCATTGATTTTCTTAACCGGCTCTCCTTCGGGAGCGACTTCCACCTGCTGCACCAATTCCAATGTCTGAGGGCGGAGGCATTCCCTGTCGTTGCAGCACTGAAAGGAGACAGAGAGTTTCAGCTCTTCGGGTTTTCCACCGGCAGCGGCGGGAACATCGAGTACGCCGCGGAAATCGACCGTTCCGGAATAGACGAGGCTGGGTTCATTGATTCCCTCAGGCTGGAATTTTTCTCCCTTGGGATAGGACATTTTGACCAATTTGGTTTTCGATTTTGAGGTCAACGTGACTTCCGTTTTGACGTTGAATTCATTGCCGGGGTCGTTGGCGTTGATGTGCCAGGGTTCCTTGATCTTCAGGCGGACCACAAAGGGGACCTGCTTGCCGGCGGGGAGGCGGTCAGTCGAGAAGTAGACGGTGGCGGCCACGTGTTTGGGGCCGGGGCGGACTTTCCTGGGAGGGGGGACATCGCCATCGGCGGGCTGCTTGTTCGCGGCGAGGGTGACGATACGGCGGGTGCCGTCGGCCTTGGTGAGACGATACGCATGGTCTGAATTGAGATGCTCCTCCAGATCACGGACCGCGACGAGGAAGTTGGCGGTCAGGCGAGGACTCTTGCTGACGGTGGGCCAGAGAGCATCGGCCGTCGCTTTGGCGCGCTGCTCCCACTGGGGGAGGGAGGTAAGGGCGGAGAGACGGATCAGGTTCTGCAATGAGACGCTGTTACCACTGGGGAGGGTTCCTTCCTGCCAGGGCTTGTACTTGAGGAGCAGGTCTTCGTGATCGCGGGAAGTGGCGAAGAATCCGCCGTGCAGTTCGTCGATGAAATAGCCGACCTGTTCTTCCATGAGTCGCTGGGCGGCGTTGAGCCATTTCTCTTGCGAGGTGGCCTGATAGAGAGTGAGGAGGCCGTCGATGGTGAAGGCATAGTCCTCAAGATAACTGCTGGAGGTGAGTTCCCCGTTCTGGAGAGCATGCCGGAGGCGGCCCCGATCATCCCGGAGATTGGTCAGTAGAAAGAGGGCGGTTTTCTCGGCATGGCGGACGTATTCGGGGTGGTTGAGCCCCATGCCGCAGATGGTGAGGCAGCGAACCGCGAGACCGTTCGCCGAGGCGAGAATTTTTTCATCACGGGAGGGGCCGGTCCGTTGACGTCGAGCTTCCAGAAGTTTGCGGCGGGCCTGTTCGAGGCGGAGTTCTCCCTGCTCCTGGGTGAGATTCAATTCCGCGACGATTTCAGACAGAGGCTGAACTTTGCGGAGGGTGTAGTAGCGGCCGAAGTTGGGGGAATCATTGATGCCATACACCCGGCGGCAGATCGCGAATTCCTCGGGGGTCAGGGTCTCCTGGATTTCCTCGCGGGTCCAGACGTAGTAATTCCGTTCGCCGCGCGGAGTTTCGTCCCCCAGTGAGGCGTAGAGACCTCCGTCCTGGGCGGCGAGGTCCTGAAGGACAAAGGCGACGGCCTGCTCCGCAGCGTGGCGATATTTCGCGAGATTCGTGCGGCGGTATGCGGTGGTGAAGGCCTGGGCGAGCTGGAGGTTGTCGGTGAGCGTTTTTTCAAAGGCGGGGAGTTTCCATTCGGCATCATGGCAGTGATGGTGGAAGCCTCCTCCGAGTTGATCGCAGAGGGCCCCATTCAACAGGGCATCCAGCGTGCGGAGCAAACGAGGATCGTCGGCCTGGCCGGATTGAGCAAAGAGAGTTTGCATGGCCAGCAGGCGGGCCGGAAGAGGAAACTTGGCGGAGAAGCCCGGCGCGGTTCCAAACCCGAAGGATTCGACATCGTAGTCCTGCCAGAGATCCGGGAGGAGCGAGGAGACGAGATCCTGCGTCCAATCAGGGGATTCCTCGGTCGAGGGAGGGGGGGTGAGCTGCAGATTTTTGCGGGTGCCGCGGGTCAATTCCTCGGCGGTACGGAGCATGTCATCACGATGCGCTTCCCAGCCGGAGGAGATGCGTTTGAGAACGGTGATGATGCCGGCACGTTCGGGAGATTCGTCGAGAGAGAAATAGGTTCCGCCGCCGAGCGGTTTGCCTTCGGGGGTGAGGAACATGGAAATGGGCCAGCCCCCTTTTTGCGAGGAGCCGGTGGCTTCGAAATAGGTTTCGAGGGCGACGAGGTAGATGTCATTGAGTTCGGGGCGTTCCTCGCGATCGACGAGGATGTTGACAAAGCGAGTGTTCAGGAACTGAGCGACCTGCGGTGCGGCGAGGATGCGGCGCTGCATGGCGCGAAAACCGGGACAGGCGGGATAACCGATCATGACGAAGACGGGCTTGTTTTCCCGACGGGCACGGTCGAAGGCTTCGGGGGACCAGATGGACCAATCAACGGGACTGGAGGCCTGTCCGCGCAACCAGGGATTCGCGGCTTTGGCGAGGTGGTTGGAAGCGGGAGGTTGAGGGTCCGCGGCGCAGGTCGAACTACAGGCCCACCCCAACAAAACCGCGGTGAAAAGGGAGAGGGAAGCACACGTCCGGGTGATCTGGCTCATCGTAGAATTCCTTTTCCTCCTCGAAGATCACGAGTGAACAATCCTGTTCATCAACTGCGTCCCCAAGCGGTCGAAAAGTTCGATAATTTTCGACTGCGCAGCGTCTTATTCGTCCCTCAATCATAGCAGGGGGAAATTGAGATTTCCTCTCTATTTCCTGCAAAAACTGAGACTTGGCGACGTTTACTGTCTACCCCTCACCCCCGGCCCCTCTCCGACAAGGGGCGAGGGGGGGAACGCCTAGAGTCCCTGCCGACCTTCAGACGTCCCTCGAGCGCGTGGCGCTTTAGCGTCGCGTCCCAATCGACGATTTTGCCGAGTTTTTTACCGCGACAGACGCTACAGCTAAACGCAAGGCGATCTAGTAAGGAACCCGGATGTTGTCGAGGATGCGTCGGACGAGATCCATGGAGCGGCGGCGCTGCCCTTCCTGAATCAGTCCCCGACAGATGAGGCGGTGGGCCATCACCGGACCGGCGAGGGTCTTGATGTCATCGGGGATGACATAGTCGCGCCCATCGACGAGGGCCCAGGCCTGGACGGCACGGTAATAAGCGAGCGCACCGCGGGTGCTGATCCCGAGTTCGATCTCATCATGGGCGCGGGTGGCTTCCACGATATCCAGCAGATAGTCGCTGAGGGCGTCATCCACCTTGACTTCCCGGACCTGGGACTGCAATTCGACGAATTTTTCGCCGGAAAGGACCGGTTTCAGTTGTTCGAAGGGTTCCCCGACGCGGTGGGACTTGAGGACGTCCCGTTCGATGGAGCGGTCGGGATAGCCTATTTCCAGGCAGACGAGAAAGCGGTCCAACTGGTTTTCGGGGAGGGGATAAGTCCCTTCGAATTCGAAAGGGTTCTGGGTGGCGATGACCAGAAACGGGAAAGGGAGAATGTGGGTCTCCCCTTCGATGGAAACCTGGCCTTCGCTCATCGCTTCCAGCAGAGCACTCTGAGTGCGGGGGGTGGCGCGGTTGATTTCATCCGCGAGGAGGATGTTCGTGAAGACCGGGCCTTTGCGGAACTCGAAGGTTCCCTTGTTGGGGAGAAAGATGCTGGAGCCCACGATGTCGCTGGGGAGGAGGTCGGGGGTGCATTGGAGGCGGCGAAACTCGCAGTTCAAGCTGCGGGCGAGCGATTTCGCGAGGACCGTCTTGCCAACACCGGGCGCATCTTCAATGAGAATATGACCTTGTGCCAACATGGAGACAAGGGCCAAACGGACGGTCGTGGGCTTGCCCAAGAGAACCGCATTGACGTTTTCTTCCAAGACTTTGATCGACTCAGCAGTCTGAGGACTCACGGTGCAATCCTTCCGAAGAGAAGATAAATGAGATAGGAAAGCTGGAGACTGGATTGCGGGGGCACGATTGCGCGAAAGAGACCGTACATTACGGTATTCGAAATCCGTTGCCAAGGAATCAGAATGGCAGGATTTCTATGAATTCACCGTTAATTACGGGGGGATTGGGCGTTTCGCTGGGTGAATTGGTGTTTGAGAAAATTACGGCTGAAGATATAACCCCCAGCCTCTCCTCTCTCACTCTCTCAAAGAATCCTGACCCAGAATTTCCAACGGTCGCCTGAGGTCGCGGCGGGCTCCGTACGGATTACGTATGACTTCTTTCGTGCGAAACATCACGGTGCTGGTGTTCCTCGGGTTGCTACCGAGTCTAGTGGGGTGCCAACTGAGTTCGGCGGCCCGGCAGGGAACCGTGCAGATCGGCCCCGATCACTCCCTGAAAATGGAGGGGGAACGACGACCTGTGCAGCATGCGGTCGCCTATCGACCGGCCCAGATCCGAGTGGAAGCGGAGCCGTTCTGGTTGACGGAACGGTTGAGCCGCGTGCGGCTGTGGCCGGGGCGAAAGCCCGAGGATTCGGCGGGCCTGTTCCTGGTTTCCGGGGAAGCGCAGGTGTTTCAGGTGAATGGCGGTCCCGGCCCCCAATTGCCACCGCCCATGACAAAAAGCTTGACTCCCGTCCCGGAATCCGGCGGGCCGGTGGGAAATCCGCAGATGGGAAGCCCGATGGTGATGCCGGTCCCGGAGGGGAACTACCCGATTCCGGAAGGGGGCCCCTACGAGGATGTGTACCCCCGATTCAGCTTTCACGAAGATGTGAGCAACCTGTTCGGGGTATTCAACTCCGACTTCCAGGCTTTGGTCCAGTGGCGAAACTGGGCGTATCTGGGGATGGCGATTGGCGGAACGGTGCTGACGTCAGAATTTCTGGATGGTCCGGTCGCCGACAACGTGGCGGAGCATCCCAAGCGGTGGAACGGGCTGTCTGAAACGCTGGAACTGATGGGGGAATTCCCGGTGCAGTTCCCGGCGTTGTCGTTGTTTTACTACATGAGCCTGAGAAACCAGGACGAGGATATGCACAGCCTGGCGCTGGCGTTGTTCAGTGCGTATAAGTTTTCGGGCGGGGGAGCGTGGCTGATCAAGCTGCTGACGGATACGCAACGCCCCAGCGACGGCCTGTATGACGGACATTACGGGTTCCCCTCCGAAGAGGCGGCGACGAGCTTCGCGATGGCGGCAGTGCTGGAAGAGTACTACGGCTGGAAGATGGGACTGCCGGCGTATGCGCTTGCGGGCTTGATCAGCTGGAGCACGATCGACCTGCAAGACCAGTATCTGTCGGACGTGGTGTTCGGGGCGGCGTTCGGGTTGATCATCGGCAAAACGATCGGCAAGCGGCACTTTGAAGAGACGTATTCGTGGCAGGTGGTGCCTTACACGATGCAGAACCCGCAGGCGACGGGGATGGGATTGGAGTACCGGTACTAATTCCAACTCACAGAATGCTCGGGACGAAGTGCGATTTCCAGAAGTTGCAGACCTCCTCCTGATCACGAATCGCATTTTGTGAGGGACTTGTGACAGCGTAAAACGGCGTTTGTTCTGTAGAATGTCTGCGAAAGTTTTCCCGAATTTCGCGACTGGACGCAGATGGCTGAAACTTCGCCCTCCTCAGACACCTCACAAGCCTTGCGGCGCGCGCATGGGGTGTATTACACGCCTGTGGAACTGGCGGAGTGGATGGTGCGGGTGTCACTGGAAATGCTGCTGAATGAGCGGAGTGTTGAGCAGCATTCGAAGCAGACACTGAACATTCTCGATCCGGCGTGCGGGGCGGGAGTGTTTCTCGAACAGAGTGCGAAATGGATCGGGCTGAACTCTCCCAAAGAATCAGCTGGACTCTGTGCGGTGCGGATCGAGACGCCGCAGCGATTCAGAAGCGGAGAAAAACCTACGTGGGGCGATGAGGGCCGGGGATGCCTGTCATGTGGTCGCGGGGGATGCGTGCTGGGTGCGGGGTTCTCAAGCGAGGATCAAGGTGCGGGAAGAAGTCCCGGGCTGGATTGGGGGCGGGAATTTCAGAGCGCGGCGGCAGGGGGGATTTGACCTGATCATCGGGAATCCGCCCTATCGCCGCGAGAAGGATGCGAAGGAGCAGTTCGAGGAGATCGCAGGGACGCCGCTGGGGAAGAAATGGCGGCAGGCGCGGATGGACCTGTGGTATTACTTTCTGCACCGCAGCCTGGATCTGCTGCATCCAATGGGGTTGCTGTGTTTCGTGGTAAACAGCTATTGGACGCACAGCCGGGGGGCGCGAAACTCATCGGGCGGTTGCGGGCTGAGACGGATCTGTTGCAAATTGTCGATTTCGATCAGTGGCCGGTGTTTGCTGACGTGCAAGGGCGGCATCATGTGTTCTGGCTCGGAAGAAGCGAATCGGTGAGGAGCCTCGTTGTCGGGTGTGTCAGATTTCCCAAGCGCGTCGGCGTGGCGATTCTCCGCGGGAAGTGTGGGGATCGCTGGGAGGGGATGAGCCGCGAACGACGGGGGATGTGACTTGGCGGGTCGCGGAGTATGACCAGCGGGAGTTGTATCACGGGGGGCAGTTGATTCCGCATCGGAGTGAGGAGCGGGACTGCAAGGCGAAGACTGGAAGAATCGTTTGAAGTGCGGCAGGGGTGGCGGAAAATCCGCCGACGATCAGTAAACGGCAGGCGGCGATGTTTCCGGAGTTAGGGCGGCGGGTACGGGGGTGTTCGTGCTGTCCGCGGACGAGGTGGCGGAGCTGAAGCTGAGTGACGGGGAAAGAGCGGCTTCCTGCGGCCGTACTGGGAGACGGCGAAAGTGGGGCGTTACCGGGAACCGGTTGATGCGACGAAACAGATTCTGTATCTGACCGGGAAGACGGCGCCGGACCTGAATGAGATCCCTGTAATTGCACGGCATCTGGAACGGTTTCGCCCGGTGCTGGAAGCGCGGCGGGAAGTGAAGCAGGGGAAAATCGGATGGTGGCATCTGCATTGGCCACGAGAGGAGCGGCTTGTTTGTGCAACCGAGGATTGTGGCGGTGCAGATGGGGAAGCAACCGCAATTTGTCTCCACAGAGCAGCGTGCGGTCGTGGGGTTCTCGTGCCATGTGATTGTGGCGCGGGAAAGAGAGGGGATGCCGTTGAGGGCGTTGTGCGGAGTGTTGAATTCCTCCTATGCGCGCCGATGGTTTGAGACGTTTGCGAAGCGGCGGGGTGTGCATCTGGAGATCAGCGGGGAGACGCTGAGAAAGTTTCCGTTGCCGGAGCGCAGTCCGATTCTTGAGCAAGAACTGGCGGCACTGGTGGAGAGACGGCAGCGAGTGAGTGATGAGCAAGTGATTGACGAGTTGGAGCAGGAGATTGAGGGACAGGTCGAGACGTGGGTGGGGACATCAGGTTGAGGGGTGGAGTCTGGAAAGATTTCGAGGGCGGTGGCGTAGTCTTCGGGGGTGTTGAGGTTGCGGAGGGAGAGGAGTTCGGGATCAACAGCGCGGACATCGGCCACAGGGATGGGGAGAATGTCCTGCTGCTCGTATAAGCCGACGACGCGGAGCTGATTCTGCTCGACCAGCGAACGAGCCCGATCCCCCAGCGAGGTGCGATAGATCGCGGTGAGGGGGTGCCAGTAGGTTTCCGCGCGGACGACAACGGCATCGTGATCGGCGAGGCGCGAGAAGAGGAGCTGCACGAAAGCGGGTTGCAGGAGCGGGACATCGCAGGAGCTGCAGTAAGCGGCGGGAACGTGGGGTTGCAGCGCCTGAAGGCCGACCGCGAGTCCAGCGAGGGGGCCTTGAGAGTCGAATTCATCCCGGAGGATGCGGATGTCCGGCGGGAGTGCGGGGAGATCCTGATCCTGGGCAGCGACGACGACAATCGGTGAGACCAGAGGTTGGAGGATGCGGACGACGCGGGCGAGGGAGGTTTCGTCGCCGAACTTCAGCCAGGCCTTGGAAGTCCCCATGCGGGAGCTTTTGCCGCCGCAGAGGATGAGGCCGCCACAGTTCATCTGATTCCTCAACTCAAAATGTTAGAGATCAGAGACGCTTGTTGCGCCCCCTCACCCTGCCCTCTCCCTCGGGGGGGAGAGGGTGAAGAAAAGGCCTCCCCTCTCACAACGAGGTGTGATTTCAAGCCTTGGGAAAGAATTTAAAGAGGTCGCTGATGTGGGAGAGGGAGTCGAGTTTCCAGCACGTGTCGAGGACCTTGGTGCGGGCGGATTGATCCAGGATTTTCGCGGTCATGCGCTCAAATTTCTCGGTGACTTCGGCATCGGTCATGGGGTTCTGGTCATGGCCGCGGGGGAATTCGTTTTCGCAGGTGATCTGCGTGCCATCCTTGAGGACTGCCACGAGGCGGTTGGGGATCCCCTTGGGATAACGGGCGGTGAGGCCGGAATCGCGGAGGATCTTGATCTTCGCCACGAGAGCGAGGAGGGACTCATCCTTGAGGCGGGCGTCGCTGAAGGATTCGAGAGTGACGTTGCCGTCCACGAGGGCGACGGCGGTGCAGTAGGGGAGACTGTGGTCAGCGGTTTCGCGGGTCTTGGGACGCCATTTTTCCGGGTCCTTGCCGATGATGTCCACGGCGGCATCGAAGGAGTAGATGTCGAGTCGTTCCAGTTTGCTGAGGTCGCCGATTTTCTGGCGAAGTTCGAGGGCGGCGTGGATGGAGCTTTGAGAGTGGTATTCGGCGGGCCAGAACTTGATCGAGGTCTTATCGATCATAAATTCCTTTTCGGACTCGAAGCCGCCGAGTTTGGGGAGGTCATACGGCTTGCGGGAGACCTGTTTGAAGAAGCCCATTTCCCCTTCGAAGATCGGAGCGGGGCCGGTGAGGCCTTCCGCGGCGAGGAGGGCGGAGAAGACGCCGTTGCGGGAGGCGTTGGCGAAGGCACAGCCTTTCCATTCGGAGAGTTCGCCCGCACGGGTCTGTCGAAGGGCCGTATTAGGGGTACCGGCGAGGTTCAGGGCCTGGAGGATCTGTTCGGTCGAAAGGCCGAGGAGTTTCGCAGCGGCGGCTGAGGTGGAGAAGGCACCGTAGGTGACGTGGTCCCAGCCCTGGGCGCGAATGCTGGCGGCGTCGCACATGCGGCACTGGATTTCGTAGGCGAGGACGCCGGCGGTGATGATGGCCTTGCCGTCGCGGTCGGCGGCTTCGGCGGCGGCGAAGACGGCGGCGAGGTTATCGCTGGGGTGAGCGGGTTCGAGGGAGAGGTAGGTGTCGTTGTAGTCGAGGTAGCGGAAGTGGATGCCGTTGACGAAGGCGGCAAGATCGGGGCTGGTGGTGTGCGCTCCGCCGAGGAAGCGCTGAGTGGACTGGACGCGTGAAGCGACTTTGCGGGCGACCTTCACGGCATCGGCCTGCCAGGCGCCGGCGGCACAGGCGAGGGAGTCGATAACGCGGCGGCGGACTTCGTGGCGGGTCCGATCGGGGATCTGTTCATAGGAGAGGTGAGAGGCGTAAGCGGCGAGGCGGTCAGCGAGAGGAGTCGTCACGTTCATATCCTTCAGAGAGTTGTCTGAAATTCGAAAGTCGTTCTAAAAGTATTGTGGCAGGACGTCAGGCACAGCCTGACCTACAAGAAGCCAGTTACTCGCCGAAGGCGAGGGCGGTGGCGGTCGCATAGGAGCGACAGTGCGAGATACTGATCAAGATGCGGGTGATTTCCAGTTGTTCCATGATGTCGCGGGCGGCGCCGTGGATTTTGATCGTGGGGGCGCCGGAGAGTTCGGTGGTAACTTCGATGTCTTTCCAGCCGACGTCGCGGGACCAGCCTGTGCCGAGGGTCTTCATGACCGCTTCCTTGGCGGCCCAACGACCGGCGTAGTGCTGGAGATATTCCTTGCGACGCTGGCAATAGGCGATCTCCTGATCGGTATAGACACGGTTGATAAAGAGTTCGCCGTGCTTTTCGATCATCTGGCCGATGCGGACGACTTCCACGATATCGGTGCCGATGCCGACGATGTTTGAGGCCATGGTGATTTATTTGTGATTCAAAAACAGTTTAGTGGCGATCACTCCCGAACTGCGCGGCTTCTTGTGCCTGACGGCACCCGGCCAATCTGGCCGGGCCACCCAGAGTTTTTATTTCCAGTCGCCGGCGGCGGGGAAGCGGACGAGGACTTTCAAGGCTCCTTCGGCACGGTCGCGGAAACATTCGAACGCCTGCTGGATCTGTTTCAATTCATAACGGTGGGTAATGAGTTTGGAGACGTCCACGCGGCCTTCGCCGATCCACTGCATGGCGAGGGGGAAATCACGGGCAAAGTCGGGGTTGACGGTGGTGTAGAGGGTGATGTTCTTGACGAACATCTCGTACATGTTGATGTCGTTGACCTTGAGAGGGGGAACGCCGAAGTAGAGGATCTGGCCGGCAAGGCGGCTGAGGCTGATGGCGAGATTGAGAGCCTGGGCCTTATGGCCGACCGCTTCGATGACGATATCGGGCATCTTGCCATCGGTGATCGACTTGACCGCTTCGACCGGATCGGTCTCGGAGGAGCAGATGGTGTGGGTGGCACCGTGGTGCTTGCTGAGAGCGAGGCGGGACTTGATAAGGTCGATGCCAATGATCTTGCGGGCGCCGAGATTGCGGAGGCAGAGGTTGAAGAGATGGCCGATCGGTCCCTGGCCGACGACGGCGATATCCAGATCCATGATGCGGGGGAGTTTTTTCAGGCCGAAGATGACGGTGCCGAGAGGCTGGGCGAGCATCGCCTGCTCCGCGGGGACGCGCGTGTCGATGTGGATGGCCCGGTTTTCGCTCACGCGGTAGCGTTCGAAAAGGCCGACCTGATAGACGGGGACGGTGAGAACTTTTTCGCCAACCTTGAAGCGTTTGCCGTTGGTGGCGGTGACGGTGCCGACCATTTCGTGGAGGGAATGGCCTAACTGGCGAGGATAGGAAACCGGATCGCCATCGAAGTCATCATCGAAAAATGGAAGGTCCGACCCGCAGAGGCAGGTGATTTCGGGCTGGAAAATGATGTCGCCGGAACCGTCGGCATTTTCGGATTTCGGGGGGAGGACCGGTTCGGGGGTTTCGACGAGTTCGATTTTTCGAGGGGCAACGATCTGTCCTGCCAGCACGGTGAGGCTCCTGCGGAAGTCTGACGACGAGAATTATTTATATGAAGGAATCGGTGAAATTCACACAGAGACGTTTGAACCGCCCCCTCATCCGGCCTGCGGCCACCTTCTCCCTCGGGGGGGAGAAGGTTGATCAAACGTGATTGTCCGCGCAGGGGGGAAATTCTCAAGCATTCTGGTCATAATTTCGAGCAGGGGCGTCTTGAGAGTAATTGGAAGCGCAGCCAAGAAGAAGGCAGACAGGAAATGGTAGGGAGTTCCATGATCCAATTGACGAGCAAGCCACGGTTGATTCTGGCGCTGGTGTGCGGTTTGTTCCTGACAGGAATGGCCGCTGAAACCCAGGCCCAGGGATTGCAGGGGGGGCGGAAAAGGGATTCATCGTCAAGGTTTATAAGGATGAGCAGGGGGGACTGCATAAATACGTGCTGTTCCTGCCGGCGGATTACTCTCCCGCGAAGAAATGGCCCGCGATCATGTACCTGCACGGGGCGGGGGAATGCGGCAGCGACGGTCTGCTGCAGACAACGGTGGGCCTGGGCCCGTATGTCAAAGAGCGGGAACAGACGTTTCCGTTTGTGGTGATCTTCCCGCAATGCGAAGAGACCAACGGACAGATCCTGAAACGCTGGGGGGCGGATTCGCCGGACTCCAAGCGGGCGATGAAAATTCTGGATGAAGTGACGGAACAATATCAGCTCGATCCGCAAAAGATCACGCTGACGGGTTGGTCGATGGGTGGGTATGGAGTGTGGTCGTGGGGGGCGGCGGCTCCGAACAAGTGGGCCTCGATCGTGCCGTTGGCAGGAGGCGGAGATGACTCGTGGGGAGAAAAACTGAAGAACGTCCGGACGTGGGCGTTTCACGGGGCGCTGGACAACATCATCAAGGTGGACGAGTCGCGGAAGATCGTGGAAGCGATCCGGAAAGCGGGGGGACAGCCGATCTATACGGAGTTCGCGCGGGAAGGGCACGGGATCTGGCGGAACGTGTACAGCCGGGATGAATTGTACCGCTGGCTGATGAATCCGAAGTCGATTGCGGAAGAGGATAACGTCCTGAACGCGCCCTCGGTGGTGAATGTGCCGGCGGCACCGTTTGCGGGGCATGCTTCGGATCGGCCGTTCCAGCCGGCGATGTATTTGCCGCGGGCGGTCTCGATCCGGCTGGGGAATGACATGCTCTCGGCGATGTCGGACGCGGTTCCAGGAATGGTGCCGGAAGAATCCTTGTCGGGCTATTTGAACAATATTTCCGATACGACCTCCGCTTCGGGACGGTCGTTCAATGTGACGTTCTCAAATATTTCATACTCGGCAAAGCTGCATCGGGTGGTGATTAAAGCGCGGGGAAAAGACGACTTGCTGCTGCAGATCGGCCTGCGGAACATCCAACTGGTGATCGGTTCGACATTCATTTCGGGGGGACCGCGCTCCGCGTCGGCCGGGCCGATGGGAATCTCGATCGGGCACGTGCGCCCGGTCTGGGTGAACATCGTGGTACGTCCCGAAGTCGAGAAAGGGAAGATCAAGCTGCGGCTGGTGGGGACGCAGTTCACGATTCCGGACGACAACTGGGCGGTCGGTGGGCCGTCGGGGATCTCAACGCGCGGAATCGGGATGACCCAGGACCGGGTCTATGACGGCCTGGTGAGCGGAATGTGGAGCAGCAAGGGGCGGATCGAGTCCCAGGTGACGTCGGTCGTGCCGTCGATGCTGCAGCAGTTTGAAGACCGGATGGAATTCAGCCAGTTCGACCGAGTGCTGTCGGGGGTGTGGCCGCTGCCGATCGCAGCTCCGCAGGTCATGACCTGGGCGGAAGATGTCTCAACAGATTCCAAAGGTGTGACACTGGTCCTGGGGGCAACATTGGGAAGCGTGGATGCGAGCAAAACGCCGAAGGAACCGAAGTGGTCGGAACCGCTGGGACCGAAACTGGCGGACATCCCCCAAACGGCGGATCTGCAAGTGGGCTTCGCGCCGAAGATCCTGAACTCCATGACGAAGCTGCTGGTGGATGCCGGGATCGCGAAGATCAACGTGCTGGATACGCCGGCCAAATCTCTCGCGGCGCTGACCGACCCGGCGACGGTGGGGAAGGCGATTCCGGACCTGCCGCAGGGAAACAAGGTGGAGCTGACGTCTGAACTGGCGTTGAGTGAACCGCTGCAAGTGAATCCGCTGAAAGTTTCCAAAGAAGGAGAGAAGGGGTCGCGGCTGGAACTGTTCCTGCCGGACCTGAAAGTGCTGATGGCGTACCGGACGCCGGACAATCCGACGGGCTGGAAACCGCTGGCGACGATTTCGTCCTCGGTGCGTCAGCCGGCGACGCTGGAACTGCTCCGGAAACAGGGGCACCCGCCGACGCTGGTGTTCGACTGGTCCGGAAATCCGGACATCAAGCTGGATGCGAAACTGGCGCAGGATTTTCCCGCGAAGTCGAAGAGCATCGACGCGAAAGCTTTCGAGAAGGTGATTACGGCGGGATGGAAGGAATTCACCGCGGCGGGGCCGGCCTCACGCGTGGCGATTCCGGACCTGGAGTATGGGATCACGAAGCTGCGGGTGTCGGCTCTCTCCTGGCAGGATTCACGACTGGTGGCGAAGTATGCGGCGCCGGCGCTCAAGCTGGCGAACAAAACCAAGAGCGACTGGACGTACCGGGTGAAGGGGCCGTTTACGGAATGGAGTCCGAAGTTCACCTTGAAGCCCGGCACTTCGACGGTGTTCGAGGTTTCATACCCGATGCTGATTGAATATGAACTGGAGGGGAGACCGTACCAGTTCTCGCTGTCAGCGGGGTCGAACTCTGAACTGCGGTCCAACGGAGCGGGGACGCTGCCGACGATGTACCAGGTGGCGGAAAAACCCTCCGGGCCGGATGCGGGTTAAGACGGGGCCATCCGTCGCCTAGGATTTGTTCTGATTCAACACTGTGCGGCTATCTCCTGCGGCTGCGCCGCCCGGATTTAGAAATCCGGGCCACCGGGAATCCAAGGATTCGCGGGGCATAATGTTCCGGGAATTTCCTGCGCGCGCTGGCGAAACGGGGCTGGGCGGCGTATGAGGTTGTAGCCGTTGGTGTTGCGCGATCGGAGCGCGCAGTCGTCAGGACTGTTGCGACCGGCAGGGGCGGCACGGCGGAATTTTCATAAGTCTCTGTCCGCAGAATGGTTTGAGACTTATGGATCAGCCTTCCGGCGACTTGTAGACTGGCCTGCAACGACCGATTTGGAGGGTCCGGAACAAACAGATCGAGGCAGTTTTGTCCGATTTGAGTTCGTCACCCACGGGCCGGAGGTGTGCCCGGACGATGATCGCTCACAAAAAAATCATGCCTACCCTGCTGCTGTGCAGCGATGTAGGCATTCCACCCATGTCGATTTGAATTCGCCGCTTGTGGCTAACGCCACCCATCCGAATCTTCCTCTTTGAAAATCCTCTCGTGAATCCAACTTCTCCCGAAACCAAAGTCACCGTGATTGATGCGCAGGGGCGCGCGGCGATTCCCTGGGATGAGATCTGGGCGTACCGGGAGTTGTTCTGGATTGTCGCGTTAAGGGACTTGAAGGTTCGCTACAAGCAGACGCTGGCGGGGATCGTGTGGGTGATCCTGCAGCCGGCGTTGACGACGCTGTTGTTCCTGGGGTTCCTGCGGCTGTATGACGTGCAGAACTACAGCCCGATCTCGCAGGCGCTGATCATGTTCTCGGGTCTGATCCTGTGGCGTCTGTATTCGAATACGGTGACGACGGCGAGCGAGAGCGTGGTGGCGAGCCAGGCGCTGATCACGAAGGTGTATTTTCCGCGGATCATTCTGCCCGCGTCGAGTCTGTTGCCGGCGTACACGGATTTCGCGGTGGGGGTTGTGATCCTGATCGGGCTGATGTTTTTCCTGCCGTGCCAGCCGGGATTTGCGATCGTGTTGGCGCCGCTGTTTGTGTTTCTCTTGAGCCTGCAGGCTTTGGCGATCGGGATCTGGATGTCGGCGCTCAATTCACTGTATCGGGACATTCGCCAGATCGTGCCGTTCGCGATGCAGTTGGGGATGTTTCTGTGCCCGGTGTTTTACTCTTCTGCACGCGTCCCCGAAAAATGGCGTTGGCTGTATGACCTGATTCCGAACTCGGCGCTGATTGACGGATTCCGGTGGGGAATGATGGGGGGGCCGGCACCGTCGCTGGTGGGTCTGCTGTGGAGCCTGGCGTTTACCGGCGGGGTGATGTGGACGGGGATTCTGTATTTCCGGTGGGTGGAACGTAAGTTCGCAGACGTGGTCTAGTTTTTCAGGTCACAAAATGCTCTGGACGGTGTTCGTCATGCGAAAGTTCGTTACTCAAGTCTGCCCACCAACTGCATTTTGTGTGAGGTAATTGCAACGGCGATGGTCCTTCAGGCGATCAAAATCGAAGAGGTGAGCAAGCGGTACTACCTGGGGACCCGCGGGCCGCAGTACGGGCTGATCGACCGAGTTAAACAGGCAGTCGGCCTGGCTCCTAAGAGAGTCTCGGAGCCGAATGGAACTTCCGGCAATGCTCCGCGCGGAATGCAGGAATTCTGGGCGCTCAAGGATCTGAGTTTCGATGTGGGGCAGGGGGAAGTGGTCGGTGTCATCGGACGGAACGGGGCGGGCAAAAGCACGCTGCTGAAGATCCTGTCACGGATCACCGAGCCGACGTCGGGGCGGATCGAGATCCGGGGGCGGGTAGGAAGCCTGCTGGAAGTGGGGACGGGGTTTCATCCGGAACTGACCGGGCGGGAAAATATTTTTCTCAACGGAGCGATCCTGGGGATGAGCCAGGCGGAGATCCGGCGGAACCTGGATGAGATCGTGGCGTTCGCGGAGATCGACAAGTTTCTGGACACGCCGGTGAAACGGTACTCGAGCGGGATGTATGTGCGGCTGGCGTTTGCGGTGGCGGCGCACTTGCAGCCCGAGATCCTGATCGTGGATGAAGTGCTGGCGGTGGGGGACGTGAATTTCCAGGCGAAGTGCATGGGGAAGATGAACACAATCTCCCAGACCGGGCGGACGATTCTGTTTGTAAGCCACAACCTGAACAGCGTGGCGCGGCTGTGCAGCCGGGTGGTGTGGCTGGATCACGGCCAGATCGTGCGGTCGGGTCCGTCCAGCGAAGTCGTGGATGAATACCTAAGCCGGAATACGTCGGTCACGGGGACGGTGGAATGGCCGGACGGGGTTTCGAATCCGGGGGTGAAGGAATTCAGCTTCCAGTCGGCATCCGTGCTGAATTCGCGGGGAGATGTGACGACGGAACTGAGCACGAAGGAACCGTTTCAGATTGAATTGAAGTATCGCGTTCACGAAGAGATCGCCAACTGCCGGATCGGGTTTGTGCTGACGACGGCGGAGAACACGCCGGTGTTTGAGACGTATGACGTGGATCTGAATGGGATCGATGCGCGGCGGACGCCGGGGGAATACGTGACCCGTTGCACGATTCCGGCGGATCTCGTGAATGCGGGTCGTTATTACGTTTCTCTCAACTGCCGGACGGCTCACCAACAAAGTTTCGCATGGGTGGTGAATGTCCTCGCGTTGACGCTGGTCGATCCGGAGCAGGAAGTAGGCGGGGTCTGGACGCGGGAAGGGACGATTCGCCCACGGCTCTCATGGGAAGTCCAGCAGTGTTAAAGGAAGTCCTCAGTTTCAAAACAACGTTGAAGAATAATTCCTAGAGTTTTCTGTTGGGTGAGGAGCCCAAGTCCATGGTCAAGCGCAATCTCGGCGATCCGAAGATCTCAATTGTGACCCCGTCGTTCAATCAGGGGCTGTTTCTGGAAGAGACGATCCAGTCGGTCGTCAACCAGGAATATCCGAACCTGGAATACATCGTCATTGATGGGGGGTCCACGGACGGGAGCGTGGACATCATCAAGAAGTACGCCGACAAGATCACGACGTGGGTGAGCGAGCCCGATGGGGGGCAGTACGACGCGATCAACAAGGGATTCGCCCGAAGCACGGGCGACATCATGGCGTGGATCAACAGCGACGACCTGTACGTGAACGGGAACCTGTCGATCGTGGCGGAGATTTTCGCGAGCTTTCCGCAGGTGCAGTGGATCACATCGCGTTTCCCGCTGATCGCGGACAAGGACAGCCGGTTTGTGAACTGCAATTACAACGAAGGATTCACGCGGAAGGGATTTTTCCGGGGGGAGAACCTGTCGCCGCGGTTCAAGGGGGGGCAGGACTGGATCCAGCAAGAGTCGACATTCTGGCGACGGTCGCTGTGGGAGAAGGTCGGAGGGTGCGTCGATGCATCGCTGAAAATGGCGGGGGACTTCGACTTGTGGGCACGATTCTACAAGGAGACGGAGTTGTATACCGTGGGGACGCCGCTGGCGGGGTTCCGAGTCCATCCGCTGCAGAAGACGTCGCAGATTCAAGTGTATCTGGATGAGGCGGAGCAGGTGTTTTACAAGCATGGAGGGAAACCCTACCGGCAGTGGGAACTGATGCTGCAGACGATGCGGAAGCAGTTGCCATTGCGAATCCAGAACATGCTGCGGAACCGTGGTTTCATGCCGCACCGACGGATGATCGGGGCGCGGTTCCGGGGCCGGGGCTGGGATTTGTATCAGTACTGATTTTTTTCTCACACAATGCTCTGGACGAAGTCCGCTTTCTCACTGTTTGCGGCCTCCAATGTGGTCACCAACTGCATTGTGTGAGGCATAATAATTCCGCGTGCGCGGGTGCGATGGGTCGAGCGCTGGCATGAGAATATTTGTCGCCGTTGCATCGTCGCCGAATGCGGAGGGATTGCCACAGTCGCGATTGTGGCATGAGAACCTCGTCCGACCGCTGATCGACCTGGGGCATGAGGTGGTCGAATTCGACTTTGACTGGTCGGAAACGATGCGGCACGTGAACCTGGCGGACCCGGTACAGATGGACTACATCAGGGTTCATCGCCCGCGATTCAGCGAAGAACTGTGGCGGCAGGTGCTGGCCGCGCATGCGAACAAGCCGCTGGACCTGTTCTTCAGCTATCTCTATAGCGGGAATGTATTGCCGGAGACGATCCGGCGAATCTCCGGGCAGGGGGTGCCGACGGTCAACTGGTACTGCAACGCCTCGTTCCAACTGGATCTGGTCGCGGAGATTGCGCCGGCGTTCGATTATTGCCTGGTGCCCGAGAAGTTCCGGCTGGAGGATTACCGCAGGCTGGGGGCGAATCCGATTTACTGCCAGGAGGCGGCGAACCCAGATATTTACAAACCGTATGACGTGCCGCAGGAATACGACGTGACGTTCGTGGGGCAGGCGTACGGGAATCGACCGGGGCTGATTGGCAAGTTGATCGAGGAGGGGGTCTCGGCGCGGGTTTGGGGGCCGAACTGGATAGAGCAGAGAACACCCGAGCCGGGGTGGAAGTCAGCGGCGCGGAGATTGAAGCGGGCGATTCTGGGGCAGACGTCCGCAGGGCAAACGCTGGTTCCGGCGGAGTATTGCGGGGGACCGTTGAGCGATGAGGAACTGGTCCGAATGTACAGCCGGAGCAAGATCAGCCTGGGGTTCACTTCGGTGGGGCTGATTGCGGAGAATCCGGCGGAACAGATCAAGCAGGTCCGGTTGCGGGATTTTGAAGCGACAATGAGCGGGGCGTTTTACCTGGTGGAGGAGTTCGACGAATTGGCGGAGTTCTTCGAACCGGGAAAAGAAATCGTGATGTTTCGGGATGGGGAAGAGCTGGTTGAGAAGGCGCGGTATTACCTGAAGCACGAGCAGGAGCGGGAAGAAATCCGGCAGGCAGGACTGAAGCGGGCACGGGAAGAACATACGTGGCATAAGCGGTTCGAGATGGTGTTTGAGAAGATCGGACTGGCGGGCCGATGAGTTCGATGCAAGATACACCGCGGATCAGTGTGGTGATGTCGGTCTACAACGGGGAAAAGTACCTGGAGGAAGCGGTCCGGAGCATCCTGGGGCAAAGTTTTAGGGATTTCGAGTTCCTGATCGTGGATGACGGCTCGACGGACCAGACGATTTCGATTCTGGAAAAACTGGGACGCGAAGATGAACGGATTCATTTTTTCCGACAGGAGAACGCGGGGCCGGCGGCGGCGAAGATCTTGGGTTTCGGCAGGCGGGGGACTATGTCGCGGTGATGGACGCGGATGACGTGGCGGATCCGGAACGCCTGCAAAAGCAAGCGGAATATCTGGATCAACATCCGGAGTGCCTAGCGGTGGGGTGCCGGTTGCGGTTCATCGATCCGGAGGGTCTTCTGATTGCCGAAGAACAAGAACGGGCCGCAATCATGAAGAGATTGAAAAGGTGCTGTTCCGGGGGCTGGGGGCCATTCCGAACCCGGGGGCGATGATCCGGCGATCGATTTTGATCGAACTGGGGTTGTACAGCGTCACGTCGATCGGCGTGTTGTCGCCGATCTCCTTGAAGTACGCATACACCGACGCCGGACTCAGCTTGTAGTAGAACGGCGCCACGATCGCCACCGCCCGCGCCCCCAAACGGTGATAATGCTCGCACGCCCGCAACGTCTCCTTGACGTTCGCTTCCGCCGCCCCAGCCAGGATCGGCACTCGCCCCCGCACCTGGTCCGCCATGATCTCAATGATCCGACGCCGTTCCTCCACCGTGAACCGCGTGAATTCCCCCGTCGAACCGTTCGGGTACAGCCCATGCACCCCCCGTTCGATCAGCCACTCCGTATAACGCCGGAGTTCCCCTTCGTTGATCTCCCCGTTCGCATCCAACGGAACCAGATTCGGAGTGAAAATCCCCTGCAGTCGCGTCTGTGCCATTCCGCTTCCTGTATCCTCTTAAGTGTGCGTGGAAGACGATTTCCGTCCTTCCACATATCGGCGAAGCAATCCCCGGATCGAACCCGATCCAGCCTGAAACTCAAACTCGGCTCCGACCCAACCCCTGCACAGTCGAACCAGTCTTCCCAGACGGATCAGTCTACCATCCCCAACCCCACCCCTGAACCGTCATGGAGTCGAATTCTCCTCCTTCGGGTAGCCCAGGTTGGTCGTACCTCGACCTACCTGGGTGACGAAGTCATGGGAGCCTCTTCAAGTCGACTCTCGGCGGTCGCTTGTGAACTAGCCCGGAGCGGCACAACTTTTTGCATGAATCGTCCTAAGTCGTTAAGTGGTTTTGGCGTTTGAGAGCGGTCAGGAGCAGTTTGGCCTGCACCCAGCGGTGTACACGCCGATACGTCCGAGCCCACGGAGGCAGATGCGTCAGCCCGCCTCCCCAATTGCTCAGGTGTGCGAAGTCCCGTTCGATCGAAAAGCGTTCTTCGTATAACGACCTTCCGAAACCAGAAGGGCCTTCCATCAATTCAATGCATCGTAATCGCGCCGGACTGTGGCGGCGGTGCCCCAGCCGGGAAGAACCGGACTTGCCTCCGCGACGGGGTGTGATGAGTTGCAGACCGTCGCGCATCCGGCAGACTTCGTGGAGTGCATTCGAATCGTAGTTCGCGTCTCCCAGCACGTATCCTTGAAGCTTCGCCTCTCGCAGCAGTCTTCGAGCCATGACTCGCTCATCTTTGTTCATGGGGGCGACTCGCCAGCCGGCAATGGCGAAATTCCCGCTGAAAACCGCGTGAATCTTGTAGCCGCAGGCCATGGCTCCGGCCGCGCGACCATAGCCTGCCTGGCGATCTTTGGAACAGGCTCCGATAACGAGTGGTTTGCCATCCACACGCCATAACAGCGAGTGCCCCTGAGTCTGGAGAACCTCTGTTTCACAGGCCTTCAGGAGTTCTTTCACGCGATCTGTTCGCAGACGACGTGACAGAGTGGTATCGGAAGGAAATTTTCTGCGGCGGGCATGACTAGGCCAGTTGCAAGGCTGACAGGCCCAGGCCACGGGACGGTCGTGCAGGACGGCCCAGAACCAGACGCGCAGGATCTCGTCGTCGGAAAACTGATCGCGGGGACGTCTGCGTCCCTTGCCAAGCCGTCGTAACAGGTCGAGAATCTGTCGGAAGAGTTGGTGTTCCATGCGTGATCTCCCCTTGAGGGTTTTGAAGACAAGATCATCATGGTCGCCAACTCTTTTTCGCGCAAGGCCTTTTGTCGAATCGCGCAAAAAGTTGTGGCGCTTGGGGCTAGTTTGATACGGCGAGAATGACTCAACCGAAGATCAGTACGATTATTCCGTGTTACAACCAGGCGCGGTTTCTGCCGGAGGTGGTGGAGACGTTGCGGCGGCAGACGTTCGCTGATTGGGAAGGAATTCTCGTCAACGATGGGTCGACAGATGAAACGGAGCGAGTCGCCCAGAATCTGTTTGCGAGTGAGCCGCGATTGCGACTGGTGACGCAGCAGAACCGGGGACTTTCCGGAGCACGGAATACCGGTTGCCGTGAGGCGCGAGGTACGTTTCTGCATTTTCTGGATGCGGATGATCTGCTGCATGAGCGGGCGTATGAATGGCTGATGCGGGGGGCGAATGCCAAACCCGGCGCGACGATATTGATGCGGTACGCCACGTTTTCCGAGGGGGCGGAGCGGGATCTGGTACCGGTGCTGGATCAGCCATTGGAGCAGGCGTTTCTGCCGGGATTGATCACGCGAAACCTGGGGCCGGTGCATGCGTATCTTGTGCCGCGGGAGTTGGTGTTCCAGGCGGGGGGCTTTGATGCCTCGTTTCCGGCGTGCGAGGATTGGGACCTGTGGTTGCGGATCGCGCTGCAGGGAGGGTTGCTGGTTTCGATCCCGGAAGTGGGGGCGTATTATCGGCGGTATGCGGGGTCGATGAGTTCCGATCCGATGCGAATGCTGGGGGGCTGGCTGCCGACGCACATCAGGGCGTGGCAAACACTGAGTCAGCGAGAAAACAGAGCCGATTTGATCCGGGAAGAAGTTCAGCAACTGAGGTTAGCGCTGGTGAAAGCGACGTTGCAACTGTTGACGGCGGGAGAGATCAACTCCGCGCGGCGGCTGGAATTTGTCACGCGAAAATTCTTTCCGGCGACGGTCGCCGAACATGGTCCGCTGATCGGACAGGCGTTGCGATGGTTGCCCTACATGACCGTGGGGAAATCATTGCGGCTGTCCGCCGCGGATCGGCCCCGGATGGTGGCCCTCGTGGCGCGCGTGGAGGATTGGCTGACAAACGGGGTTCCCTATCCGACGCTGGGGACTCAGGAGGAGAAGGAATGACTCTCCACTGGGTGCTGTTCGGAAGCCGGGCGACGGGAAGTTCACGGATTCATGGACACCGGATCCATGAAGAACTGCTGCGACAGGGATATGACTCGCAGATCCTGGTGGGACCGCCTCAGGACGTGCAGCGGTACGATCTGCCGTGGCATGATCCCGTTCCACTGGCGGAATCGACTCTGTTCGCGGCCGGGGATGTGGTGATTCTGGAGACGGTGCGGGGACCGCGGGCGCAAGCGTTTGCTCAAACACTCCGAAAGCGAAGCGTGAAGGTTTGTTTCTCGGAATGCGATCTGTATCCGGAGAGTGAGATCGTTAATCACGTGGATCAATTGATCTGCACTTCAGAATATCTGGCGAAGAAGTATCGGGAGTGTCATTTGCAGGTTCCGACGGCTGTCATTCCGGATGCGGTTGAAGAACTGCTGACGGAGGTAGAACTGGCGGAGCGGGTGCCGGATCGGACGAAGCATTTGAAGCTGGCATGGATCGGGCAGGGGGCGCACTGGGAAACGCTGGGGGAAATCCGGGACATTCTGCGCGAGCAGGAGTTTCAGGATCTGGAACTGACAACGGTGTCGAACCATCCGGAGGCGACGGCGCCCTGGTCACCGGAAGAGGCAAGCCAGGTGTTAAGAGTGGCGGATGCCTGCCTGATTCCCACGGGATCGACGCCGCAACAGTTGGCAAAGTCGAGCAACCGGCTGGTGCAAGGGATGGCGTTGGGGGCGATTCCCCTGGCGGGGGCAATCCCAGCGTATGAGGAGATTCTGAAGTCGGGAGAAAACGGATTCCTGTGTCGGCATACCGATGACTGGCGAAAGGCGTTGCGGCAGTTGCGAAGCGTCGAACTGCGGCGCGGAATGGTCCGTGCGGGATGGGATCTGGTCTCTCGGGAATTCACGATCGAGACGATCACGCGGCGGTATGTGGAACTGCTGGGATTAGAACCAGAAGAAGCCCGACCGGAAAAAGAATGGCCGCGGGGTTATCAGGGAGAGATGGCGGCGGACTGGGGTTTCTGGTACCTGGCACAGGGGCGTCCGTCGGAAGCGGTGGGGTGGTTTCGGAAGGCCGTTTTCTGCGAGCCTTTCAGCACCGGTCTTGGTACACTTGCGGGCGTTGCGTGCGGAAAATCCGCGGCAAGTTTTAAACGCTATCCGCTGTAAGAGTGTACTTCGATGACCGATCTGACTTCGACCGCGGCGCGGTCCGGAGATTATCTGCGGCTTGTGCGGACTGAGTTCGCAACGGCGAAAAAAATCCCGTGCCCGGCTGGTTCCCTCCCGGAATGGGAACGCTCGAAAACGGAGCTCCGACAAAAGCTGCTCGCGGCGTGGGGTGGATTTCCCCAAGGGGCGGAAAAACCACGCGTCAAAACTCTGGCGACCGTGCAGCGTGACGGCTACCGGGTTGAGAAGCTCTTGCTGGAGACGATGCCGGATGTGTGGATGACCGCACTCGCTTATGTCCCCGACAAGCCGGGCCGGAATTCGCAAAAGAAGGTGGCCGCGGTGTTGAACGTGCATGGGCACTGGGCGGGGGCGAAACAGGATCCGGTGGTGCAGTCGCGTTGCCAGGGGCTGGCGAAGCTGGGATTCTTCGTGCTGGCGGTGGATGCATTCGGTGCGGGGGACCGGGCGGTCGGGACGAAGCTGGGGGAATATCACGGCTCTCTCACGGCAGCGACGCTGGTTCCGACGGGGTACTGCCTGTCGGCGATCCAAGTGTTTGAAAACATGCGAGCCGTGGATTACCTGCAGACCCGTCCGGAGGTGGATGGGGAGAAGATTGGGGTGACGGGGGCGAGCGGGGGAGGGAACCAGTCGATGTACGTGGGGGCATTTGACGAGCGGATCAAATGCGTGGTTCCGGTTTGTTCGGTGGGAAGCTACAGCGTGTACCTGGGGGTAGCGTGCTGCATGTGCGAGGTCGTGCCGGGGGCGGTCCGGTGGACCGAAGAGGCGGGAATTCTGTCGCTGACGGCCCCCCGGGCATTGATGGTGGTCAATGCGACGCGGGATGCGGTGCAATTCTCGGTGAAGGAGGCGACGGGGAGCCTGCGCAACGTCCAACCGATCTACGACCTGTACCAGGCGGGGACGAAGCTGAAGCATGCGATTTTCGAGTCGGGACACGATTACAGCCAGCCGATGCGGGAGGCGATGTATGGCTGGATGACACTGCAACTCAAGGGGACAGGGGATGGATCCCCGATTCCCGAGCCGAAACTGGAACTGGAGGACCGAGAGCAACTGCGGTGTTTTCCGGAAGGATCGCGGCCAGAGGATTTCGTGACGCTGCCGCCTTCTGGCAGGTCGGCCGGGACCTTGCTGCGAAGAATCAACCGCCGGCAGACAAGGGACAGAATGCGGCGTGGTGCGAGAAGAAGAAAGAGATTCTGAGACAAGCTATTCGGCGGTTTTCCGGTGGGATCTTCGGCGGCAGCTCCGCTGCGTCCGGATTGGGCGGCACGCTGACCCGAAATTCGTACGGGTGTGGTATCAATCGGAGCCGGGGCTGGAAGTCTGTGCATCCATCGCGCCGGGGAAAAGGCTTGCCCGTGGGGATTGTGGTGCATTTGGAAAAGTTTGCAGAGACGCGCAAGCATCCGGTCGTCACGGAGATGTTGCAGAGGAAATGGAATATCGCCGTGCTGAATCCGCGCGGGGTCGGGGAACTGTCCCCCGCGAACAACCAGATCGCCAGCGCCGCGGACCACAACACGGCCGAGTGGGGATTGTGGAGCGGGAAGCCGTTGCTGGGTGGCTGGACCTGGGATGCTTTGCGGCTACTAAAGGTGATCGAGGAGTGGAAGGTCGCGTCCGAAGTGCCGCGGATGTTGATCGGCCTGGAGCAGGGTGGGGTGTGTGCGTTGAGTGCCGGGATTTTTGCCGAGGGAGTAGCGAGCGTAGGGGTGTGGAACGGGTTGGCGAGTTATGTCTCGGAGACGCCTTATGTGGGTCAGTTGATCGGAAGCATGGTGACAGGGATTCTTAAGGACGTGGGGGACATTCCCACGCTGGCGGGGCTGGTGAAAGCCCCCGTGTTATCCTTCGCCGGGGGACGGCGGGGAGGCGGAGAATCACTTTCGAAAACGGACCTGGAGCAGTCCTTTAACATCAGCGGACGCTTGCGCGACGGGGCGGTCTCAAGGTTGAGAATAGAAGAGCCGGAGAACCCGGCGGAGTGGCTGGAGTCTCTGACCGGGAAGTCCGGGTGACGGTCAAAAGTCCTCCCTCTGAGATTGCGCATTGCGTAAAGATTTCGCGAAGCAGGGCAACTTCCGGCGACATTTCGGGCGTGGAAACTGCGGGGAGACTCGAACTTCGCGTCAGGTCCGTTATACTGCGTGATTGGACCGGTTGAACATTTCTGGCGCAACGGCGGTCGCGTTCCAGAAGTTGTGACGGTTCCGTCAGCGAGCGAGCGGCTGTGTGCAGAACGATTTCAACAAATCACAGGGAATGGATCCATGCCGCAGAGAAAACATCTGTAACCGACTGGTCGACCTGAGTCAGAACCTGTGGTGGTGCTGGCATCCGGAAGTCACACAGATTTTCCGCGAGATCGACCCCGAGTTGTGGTCTGACCACCCGCAACGGTCCGGTTATTGAAGGTCACACCTGCGTCGCTGGAACAGCGGGCGCTGGAACTGGTGCTGCATCCGCGCATCAACTACGCGTACCGTCGGTGGCAGGAATACATGGCGTCCATGGATACATGGGCCAGCAAGCACGTGGGGGTGCTGGGAGCGGCGTCCCGTGGCGTATTTCTCCGCAGGTTCGGGATTCACGAATCGCTTGCGATTTACTCGGGCGGTCTGGGAATCCTGGCGGGGGATCACCTGAAGAGCGCCCTCCGACCTGGGGATTCCGCTGATCGCGATCGGTCTGCTGTATCACGAAGGATACTTCCAGCAGCAGGTCGACAAAGATGTTGGCAGCAGGAGTCGTACAACGATCTGGATATCAAGTCGATACCGGTGGCGCCGGCGGCTCGACCGGGGAAACAGGTCGTCATCTCGATCAACACCCGCACCGGGACGATCCACACCGCGAGTGTAGCGGGTGAAGGTGGGACGGATCACTTTGTACCTGCTCGACTCCAGCGGACGTGCCGCAGAACAGCCCGGAAGATCGTCGCCTGACGGCAAGGCTGTACGGCGGTGATCAGCGAGTCCGCATCCGCCAGGAATTGATCCTCGGAGTTGGTGGGGTCCGCGGCGCCGAGCGGCGATGGGAATCCAGCCGGGGGTGATCCACATGAACGAAGGTCCTCCCCGCCTTTGCCGGGCTGGAAGTGATCCGGACGCGGATGAAAGAAGACGAGATTTCGTTTGACGAGGCGTTGCGTGAGACGGCAGCGGCAGCTTGCTTTACGACGCACACGCCGGTCCCGGCCGGACGACCGGTTCCTACGACTTGATCGAGAACACCTGGCGCGCACTACGGGAAGAGACCTCAGCCCGGACGGATTGATGGCTTTGGGGCGGGTGGAGCCGCAAAATCCGAACGAAACGTTCTGCATGACGGTTTTGGCGTTCAAACTGAGCCGGTATGCGAATGCCGTGTCCAACCTGCACGGGGTGGTGAGCCGCCGTATGTGGTCCACGCTGTGGCCGTGGCGCGGAGAGGAAGAGATTCCGATCGGGCATATCACCAACGGTGTGCACGTCCCGACGTGGCTCGCGGGGCAGATGAAGCTGCTGTACGACCGCGTGCTGCCGCTCAACTGGCATTTGAAAAACGGCGAGCAGGAGGTGTGGGAGAACTTCGAGACTGTGTCCTCAGGGGAACTGTGGGAGACGCACCAGTCATTGAAGAACAACCTGATCCTGTATGCCCGTGAACACCTGGAACAGGAGTCGAAACGGCGGAATGACCCGGATGAGATCACGGCGGCGTTCAAGAACGCGCTGGATCCGCGGGTGCTGACGATTGGATTCGCACGGCGGTTCGCCCCGTACAAACGGGCGGACCTGGTGCTGTTCGATCCGGACACTCTCGCCAAGCTGGTGAACGATCCCGATCATCCGATTCAGATCGTGTTCGGGGGGAAATCGCACCCGGCGGACGAGCCCGGAAAGAAGATCCTGCAGCGGATCATGAAGTTATCGCAGCAGAAACCTTTCCTGGGGAAAGTCGTGTTCCTGGAGAATTACGACATCAACCTGGCGCGGCATCTGGTGCAGGGGGTGGACGTGTGGCTGAACAATCCACGCCGTCCGCTCGAGGCTTCCGGGACAAGCGGCCAGAAGGTCGTGTTGAACGGCATCCTGAACCTGTCCATTCTCGACGGATGGTGGGCGGAAGCTTACGACGGGACCAACGGCTTTGCGATCGGCAACGGCCGGACGCACGCCCAGCAGGAAGTGCAGGACAAGCGGGATTCGGAGGCGTTGTTCAAGACGCTGACGAGTGAAGTGATTCCAATGTTCTACGACCGGGATCATGACGATCTGCCCCAGAAGTGGATTTCGCGGATGAAACGGGGAATCCGGACGCTGGGGTGGCGGTTCAGTGCCGACCGGATGGTAATGGATTACACCAAGAACTCGTACGTTCCGGCGGCGGGTGGGGTGTCCTGCCAGATGAAGTTGCACTGAGTTTTGACAAAATGCTCTGGACGAAAGGCGGTTGCGGAACGATCGCAGATCGGTCGGAATCTCCAACCGCATTTTGTCCGGCCGCATAAGTTTTGACAAAATGCTCTGGACGAAAGGCGGTTGCGGAACGATCGCAGATCGGTCGGAATCTCCAACCGCATTTTGTCAGAGATCTGGGGATGGATGAAGAGGGGGCCGACTAGTCGGCTCCCGCGAAAGGAGGCGCGGGTGCGGCGGTTACATCTGTTCGAGTGGGAAGATCAACCGTGGCTCCCGTCCGTGTTTCGTGACTTCATCACCGATCACCTGCGATTCGGCCTGTCCGAGCCGATGCGCCGATCGCTGAATCGTTCCATCGCCAAGCACCTGAAAGGGGTGTTCGGCAAGGTGGAGACGCGGCGGATCGTGGATCTGTGCTCGGGGGCCGGTGGTCCGCTGCTGGAAGTCCAGCAGATCCTGACGAAGAACCTGAAGATCCCGGTCGAAGTGTTGCTGACGGACCTGTATCCGAACAAGGAGGCGTTCGAACGGAGTGAAGCGGACGGGGGAGGAGCGGTCAAGGCGCGGTATGAATCGACGAGCGCCTTTGACGTGCCGGAGGAACTGACCGGGGTACGGACGCTGTTTACGGCGTTGCATCACTTTCGTCCGGAGCAGGTGAAGCTGATCCTGGCGGATGCCGCGAAGAAGCGACAGCCGATTGCGACGTTTGAGCCGCTCGAACGGTCATGGCGGATGCTGACGGTGATCCTGCTGGATGCGATCCGGCGGTCGATTTTCCTGACTCCGAAGGTCGGTAAACTGACGCCGGCGCGGTTTATTTTCACCTATCTGATCCCGATCGCTCCGATGATCATGATGTGGGACGGGGCAGTCTCCGTGATGCGGACGTATAAACCTGAGGAACTGCGTCAATTGGCGGAAGAGGTGGGAGCGACGGAATACGACTGGGAGGCGGGACAGTTCGACCACCTGGGGCCGTATGCGATCATGATGCCGACAATTTACCTGATCGGCTGCCCGCGCACTGCGGGGGAGAGTGTAGAGGGTGGACGGTAGAAAAAAAGGGGGGAGGTAAGCTCAGAGACGTTTGTTTCGCCCCCTCACCCGGTCCTTCGGACCCCCCTCTCCGACAAGGGGCGAGGGGATAAGATGTCCGGTGGCCGGCGCCCCCAGATACCGTCAGTCGGCGGCGGTTTCGGTCTCTTTTTCCTTTTCGAGGACGATCTTGTTGCCGCGATCGTTGTACTCGACGAGGCTCATGAAGGAGCGCATCAGGAGGATTCCCCGTCCGCCGGGTCGTTCCAGATTTTCGTCACTGGTGGGATCGGGAATGTCCGCCGGCTTGAAGCCGGGGCCTTGATCCTCGATTTCGATGTGGACCAAGCCGTCGTGGATCTGGCAGAAGACGTCCACGTGCTTATTGCGATCCATGCGGTTGCCGTGCTTGATGGCGTTGACGAGGGCTTCTTCAAGGGCCAGGCGGACACCGAAGACGTCGCGCGAAGAGTATTGCAACTCCTCCAAACGGCTGACGATCCGCTCCTGAACGGAGTGGCCCGCCGCGGTATCGCTGGGAATCCGGATCCGAAACTCTTCGATCAGAGCCATGAGAAACGTCGTGACTTCATTGGTGACGGCAATCTTTGCCTGTGGAATGAGACCTCGAAATGACCGCGTGCAACCGTGTGTGAGTGGTGAGGGACAAGAGAATCAGGGGTTAAGATTCCGTACGGTTCAGATGCCGTACGGTTTTATATTCCATTCAGGGCCTGTTCCTGCGAATCCCGGATGTCGAACAGTTTATTGAGGCGGGTGATGGCGAACACCTCATAGATATCCGGGCGGATATTGCAGAGCCTGAGCTTTCCCTTGGCGGCTTTGACCTTCTTGTCCAGGGTGATGAGCTTGCCGAGAGCGGCACTGGAGAGATATTCGACGTTGGTGAAGTCGAGGACGATTTTCTTGCGTCCGTCGGCGTCCACCATGCCGAAAAGCTGGTTCCCGATGATCTGGATGTTGGCTTCGTCGAGAATTTTCTTGTCGACGAACCTGGCTACGGTGACATCGTCGATTTCTTCGATATCGATGCGTCGTTGAGGAGCATTCATGGATGTCGAGTCCTTCGTACTGGATTCACCCGTCAATCAATCAGGGAGCGTCAATCAATCAGGAAGTCTGTGCATCGATAGTATGACCGAAGTATGTGCCGTCCGGATCGAACGGGTCAAAACCGGTCCAAAATCGAAGAAACAGGTAGTGTCAAAACAGCAAACGGAGTGACTTTGCCAAGGCCCGACGTTTCCCATCCTGTGGATGGAAAACCGTGGCCCCAGAAGCCCTTGCGAGCGTCAAACTGGCGAGTCCGTTGGTGTTCCGACACTGAAGATCATCCGGGTTTAAAACTGCAATGTCAAGCATATTCCAAGTGGGGGAGCGTCGGAAGAAGACGCTGGAAGCACCTTCACAATCATAGCTTGCGCAAACGGACCTGCCGGGAAAATCGGAGCGCCGGACGGGGGGATCAGGTTCTCCAGGCGGCAGCTTCTTCCCCGTCCAGCCGGAGGGTCAGGCACTTCGCACTCCCCCCCGATTTGAGGAACTCCGACAAATCCGTCGCGTGGGGAGTGTAACCACGACCGCGGAGATCTTCTTCCAGCCGGGGGCAGCCGGTGTTCAGGAAGACATCCTTGCCGACGACGACGGCATTGCAGGCGAAGCGGACGGCTTCCTCCTCGCAGACGGGGATCAGTTCCGGGACCATGCGGTGGAGCGC